>JBKECJ010000019.1:0-2189 GCA_047974525.1 Saccharimonadales bacterium (SeqCode) | reverse complement strand
GATTTTCCTAACGATTTTGACGACCAGCTTGATAGAAAACAGTGCAAGTAAAGCTACGATAATGTAGTCGATATATTCCCAATAGGTATATACCGCGCCTGCAAGTAAGGTCATAGAGATCAAGCCGCCTCGATGTGAACGCCTCATTGCGATATCTCCGTATCATCGTCCTCGTATACAATATCCAGCTCGCTAGGGTCAAAGTCTAGCTCTTCTGAAAAAGTTATATTCCCATACCCTAGCTCCAGCCATATAAAAATGAGTCCAGACGGACTCGTTTTTATATGCTATGAGGAATGAAGACGTATTTTCTGGTAGTTTGATTACGCGCATTGTGCCCACAACTGTGCCGGAAATTGATTCAGAGTATTTTGTGTTTTCGTGCCGGTATCGCTTCAAATACGTGAACGTGAGCTGTGGAGCTGGACAGTGCTTGTTTATTGTAATTTCCACAAAGTAAAATAGCTTGACACGCTATATATGTAGGCGTAAGGTAAACGTAGGCACTATATATAGTGTAAATGAAAATAAAAAATCGATCACGTCAAGTCACCAGAGGAGAGCTGGTAGGGTGTGTTTCGTGATGCGATGATACAGCAAGGGGGAGATACGATGTATCAAAAAATCAAAAAACGAGATGGTCGGACGGTCAAATTCCGTCCTGAAAAAATTACTAGTGCGATTGAGCGCGCAGGGCTCGAGACGGGCGAGTTTGGCGAAGATCAGGCACAACATTTGACCAAAACAGTTATCGAGCAATCTCACGCAGCGATTAGCAAAAAAACACCAGGCGTCGAGGAAATCCAAGACGTTGTTGAGGATGTGCTGCTCGACAGCGGCTACAAAAAGACTGCCAAAGCCTACATAATCTACCGCGACCAGCACAAAAAAATCCGTGAAATTGCCGACGCCACACATTTAGACCTAATGGATCAGTACATTGGCAAGCTTGACTGGCGCGTCAACGAAAATTCAAACATGGATTACAGCCTGCAGGGGCTCAATAACTATGTCGCTGGTGAAGTTAGCAAAACATACTGGCTCAACAAAATCTATACGCCCGAGATTCGTGCGCATCACAAATCGGGCGATTATCATATCCACGATTTGAGTCTCGTGAGTGTGTATTGCGTTGGCTGGGACTTACTCGACTTGCTGCGCGAGGGCTTTACTGGCGTTCCAAACAAGGCTGCCAGCAAACCTGCGAAACATTTCCGAAGTGCGCTCGGTCAAGTTGTTAACTTCTTTTATACATTGCAGGGCGAAGCGGCTGGTGCGCAGGCGTTTAGCAATTTCGACACATTGCTCGCACCGTTCATAAAGCACGATAATCTCGACTACAAAGAGGTCAAACAGGCGCTGCAAGAGTTTGTTTTTAATACCAATGTACCAACTCGTGTCGGGTTTCAGACGCCGTTTACCAATATCACGCTCGATCTCGAATGCCCAAAGCACATGGCGGATAACCCGATTGTCATTGGCGGCGAATACCAGACGGAAACCTACGGGCAGTTCCAGGATGAAATGAACACGTTTAACCGCGCGCTACTCGAGGTGTTGACCGAGGGCGACGCAAACGGCCGCGTGTTTACATTCCCGATTCCGACGTACAATATTACGCCAGACTTCAATTGGGACAATCCTGTCATCGAGAACCTCTGGGAGTCGAGTGCAAAGTACGGCATTCCGTATTTTTCAAATTTTGTGAATAGCGACATGAGCCCTGAAGATGCTCGCAGCATGTGTTGTCGCTTGCGGATCGACAATCGCCAGCTCGAATATCGCGGTGGCGGACTCTTTGGCTCGAGCCCAATGACGGGTAGTATCGGTATTGTCACGATCAACTTGCCTCGGCTGGCGCTCAAGTCAAAAAACGAGGCCGAGTTTATGAAAGGGCTTGACGCGCTCATGGTGTCGGCGCGGGATTCGCTCGAAACCAAGCGCAAGACACTTGAACAGCTGACTGAAAAAAACCTCTACCCATACACAAAATTTTATCTGCGTGATATCAAAAAACGTTTTGGCAGTTACTGGAAGAACCACTTTTCGACAATCGGCATTCTTGGCATGAACGAAGCGATCGTAAATCTGCTTGGGACTGATATTGGTAGCACAAAAGGCCGAGCGTTTGCCGAGAAGGTGCTTGACTATATGCGTGAGCGCTTGATTGAATTTCAAGAAGAGACGGG
>JBKECJ010000018.1:0-1728 GCA_047974525.1 Saccharimonadales bacterium (SeqCode) | reverse complement strand
TGGCCAGAGGGTATTTGGATTAAGCGATATCTCGAATATGTCGAAACGCGCGGTCGAGTAACTCGTTTGAGTAAGACGGAGCAGCATTTTGACTCGAAGTTTGAAGAAAACGTCTATGATTTCTTATTCAACAGCCTCGATAGTACAAAGTACACGCTGACGACACAGGTAGAAAGTTGCGGCTTTAAGATTGACCTTGTGGTGCGCAATATCGCCTCAGGCAAAAAGCTTGCTATCGAGTGCGACGGCCCGACACATTTTGAAATGGGCGATGGTCAAGTTCGCGTAGCGAACGACTACGAGCGCCAGTCTATTTTAGAGACGGCTGGTTGGCGCTTTTATCGCATTGTCTACTCGGAGTGGTGCGAAGAAGAAGCGAAGCAAAAGCAAGAGCTTGTCGAGTATATCAAAAAATATATGAAAGAGGCTGCACCGATAACTCACGATGAACAGATAACAAACGAACCGACGTATGTACCGCTTGATGTCGAAGTACCTGAAGATTTTGTCGCGTCGCTTAAGCAAACCATGGCGGCAACCCCTGCTCGGTCAGCGTTTGGTAGGCGAAAAGAACCCGTCGTGGAGTCGCAATCGCCGCAAGAAACGAAGCAACCCTCGAGGCAGCAAGTATTGCCAGAGCTAGAATATACTCCAATCGAGAGTAAAGTAGCTCAAGCTGTACCAGAAGAACCAAACAAGCTCGCTGAATGGCTACACACCCAGTCAATCTCTATCCGTCAGCCAGACGCACAAACCAACAAAGGGTGGGAGGCGCGTCTTCGCGTCAAAGATGAAGCCGATGTCAATCGGTTGAGTCAGTCTCTTTCACGGATGGGTATAAATGCTGGTAAAGCGTGGAGCAGTGGCAGCGGCTTTGTCGTTCCAGTTTATGGCAAAGAGCCTGTCCAGATGATAGATTCGATTGTTCGAGGCGTAGACTTTAAGCCAACCGAAAACGTAAGTCCTAGGATTAAAGAAGAAATACGTCAACCTAAATCAGCGGCGACAAAGCCGCGTAAAGAAAAAGTTACCAATACTTTCAGCATAGGCGACAGAGAGGTTGACCAAACTAGATTCGCTCAATACCTGCAGGCCAATAAGAACGGTAAAATACAAATCCGCTATCAGTCTATGCGCGCAGGCAGCGCAAGGTACTGGCGAGAACTTAACCTCATTGATTTTGACGATACATATATTCAAGCGCAGCAGGCAGACAGAGATTACCCTGTTAAGTTTAGGCGCGACAGAGTGGTTGAGTTTAAATAGCGTGTTTTGCGTACTTTCGGCTATCGCTAGGCCTTCTCTTTAGTCGTATAACACAGGACAAGGGCGCGAAGCGCGGCGGCTCTGCCGCCTAGGCGAAGCCCCAACGCCTCTGCCATGCGTGGCAGTCGAACCGCCAGAAAACACCCTTTACAACTAAAAAGAAATCTCGGCGGGGGGAAATTCAAAAAATAAGGCAAAGGGTTTTTCTGGTGGGGCGAGCGCGGGCTTGCCCGCGCAGGCGTTGGGGCTGAGCCTGCACGGCTCAGCCGCCAGTACGCTGGAAATAGGTTCGAGATTTTTCGTAGACGGTAGCCAAATTTGCAAAATACCGCCAAGAGAAGATGAACTCGAATCGTGTAGCTCAATAAGCGACTCTGTAACAGGGTTCGTTTTTTGATTGTTGTCTTGATTTTCTTCGTTGTTAATGGTTATATCACTCATTTCTTACCTCCCCAAGATTTC
>JBKECJ010000017.1:0-1500 GCA_047974525.1 Saccharimonadales bacterium (SeqCode) | reverse complement strand
CGAAAAAGTATCTGCTGCAGACGGCAAAAGATCGTAGACCGCAAATGTATGCGCGACAAAATCACTCTGCAATGTAGCCACCACACCGTCCCAGGATGTCTTATTTTGTCCTGCACCTGCGATGAATACGATGTCCGTCATATAGCTTTATTTTACTACAAAAGCGGCAGAGATTCGGGTGGCACATCCAGTACACTAGCGAGTTTGTCGAGTTTCTGGAATTTGCCGTATTTGATCTGCGAACCATCGGCGTGGTAGAGGCGGTAGTAGTAATCGTACCTGATCTTTTCGCCCTTGAAGTTCTGCGCTACCGTCGGTTCGTCGATACGGCGGATAAACCAGCCGTCAGGCTCGCTGGCGAGAATGCGTTTTAGCTTTGCGTAGTGGTTAAATGCCATGGCCTTAGCTGTCTAATTCGGCGAGTGTAGCCCTAGCTTGTTGCCCTCTATGTCGTGAAAAATTGCAAAGTATCCACTCTCGTCGGCATGCGGAGTCTTCGGAGTAACTATCTTTCCGCCAGCCCCTTCTACTTTATCAAGAATCGGCTGCAGATCATCTCCGCCATTTAAATAAATCGTCACGCCACTGCTAGATGGCACATACCCCTCACCTTGCATGATAACACCCGTTACGGCTTGGTCTTCGTATGGCAGTAGCCCCATTTCTATGCCCGGGAAGCTCATTTTTTCAATCTCTAGATTCAAGATTGTCTGATAAAAACCTATCGCTCGCTCGATGTCTGTCGCCGGTATTTCAAAAATTGATACGTAACTATTCATATGCGTCCTTTGTTCTTGCTATGATTCTACCATCTAGTATATCAGGCATATCATTTAGTCTTTTCGGCAATTTTGCGGAAGGTGTTTACATTGCGAATAGTCATGTGTTTGTAAATATCGCTGCCGACGAGTTTACTCATACCACTGCGATTGAAGTCAGATTGCTTGGTGCGCCAAACAACTGCGCCTGATTCATAAAATACTTCATCGATTTCAGGGCGGATTTTTAACTGCTCTAGCACGTCTGGCGTGTCGTACTTTTCCCACAGAAACATTACGTTGCATTTTATCTCAGGCGTATTTTGCCAGTCACTTGGGATTTCGGCAGTAACTTTTTGTATCGAAGTTTCATCGCGTAGCAGGACTTTTATATCCAAACCAAACTCACGCTCGATGACGTCGTGAATAGTTGTTGTCAGCTCCTGCTGCGAGGCATCGCTGGCAAAAAATATATTGCCAGTGTTCAGATAATACGACACACCCTCCAGCCCCACCTCAATCAGCGCGGCGACCAGCTGCTTCATATCGACCTTATTCTTGCCGCCAACATTTATCCCACGCAGCAGAGCGACGTATTTCATATGCCTATTGTACCACGCGTGCTGTTGATGAAGCTTGCTGATAATTTTTGCTGTGCGGCGGGTACGAATAGTGTTGTTCGGGGCGTTGTGAAGCTGGAAGTAAATCGAGTATTTTTCGGCGCGAGTAAGTTTTTCGGGGT
>JBKECJ010000016.1:0-1570 GCA_047974525.1 Saccharimonadales bacterium (SeqCode) | reverse complement strand
TTTCTCAACTCCCCCCAAGAAGACAGCTGGCTCGCGCTGCGCGCGACCAGCAAAAAAGCCGCCCGACAGGGCGACCGTTTCCGTTTCAGTTCCGAATTGGTGGCTCTGTATTCCAAAGCTCGAACCTATTTTAACAAAAGATGACCAATGCTGAAACCTGCAAGCTCAGCCCTGCCGCCTGCGCGGGCAAGCCCGCGCTCGCCCCATCAGAAAATCCGCCCTTTGATTCATTTTCCAAAGATTCCCCCCGCCGTATTTTTCTTTTTTAGTTGAAAAGGTCGGATTTTCTGGTGGTTCGACTACCATAAATGGTAGAGGCGGCAGGGCCTCGCTCGGGCGGCAAAGCCGCCACACCCTCGCAAGCGAGGGTGTAAAACGCCTTGCGGCGTTACTTAACAGTAGTAACAACGGCACGACAAGCACTCTACAGGCAAAAAATCACTCAATGTGTTGACGTAGGCAAAAAGAACGTCTACAATAGAGTTTGTTACCAAAATGGGAAAAAGTAAATCAAAGTATGCGGCTAATAGGACGAATGACATTGGAGGATCTCAAGCGGGAGCACTCTGACGTAGCAAAGCAAATTGACGCCTGGTGTGTCGACGTAGAAGCTTGCTCGTGGAACAGCCCGCACGATGTCAAACAACGCTATGGGTCAGCAGACTTCCCAGGAGACAACAAAGCCATATTTAATATCAAGGGTAACAAGTATCGCATACTTGCTACAATTGACTACCAGCGCGGAACGGTGGTAATCGAGAAAGCAGGAACACATAGCGAATACGACACCTGGAGGATAAAATGAGTGATATAAAACCAATCAGAAATCGAGATGACTACAATAAGGCAGTCGCTCTTTTGACTGACCTCATTGAAGCAAATCCAGCAGTTGGCACACCCGAAGATACAAAGATTCGTGTTCTCACAAATCTCATTGAAGACTTTGAAAATGCAACTCTCCCAGACTACGAAGTTGACCCGATTGAAGCTATCAAGCTACGCATGGATCAGCTCGGACTCAAGGATAAAGACCTTGTTGACTACTTTGGCTCTCGCAGCCGCGTATCTGAGGTTTTGTCTGGCAAGCGACCACTGACTGTTCCTATGATTAAGAACGTAGAGGAAGGACTAGGAATACCCGCCTCAATATTAGTAGGGTCTAGTGTCGAAAAGCGTCGCAAGAGGTGGAGTCCAAAGACACTAACAATCATGGCGCAGCGTGGTTATTTTGGCCAAGATCATACTGATCTTGAGCCAAAGAAGATACTCGACATGGGACTGCTAAAAACGCTCTTTTCTGGACAATCTCTTGCGTCAACCGCCCTATTGCGCCAGACTAATTATCGCGATATAAGCAATATTGATAAGTACCACATGGAAGCGTGGACGAGTAAGGTGCTTGGTGAAGCACTTCAGATTATCAACGATAATAACGTGCCTGCCTATGATAAAAACAGTTTATCGGAAGAACGTTTAAGCGAACTATTTAAGCTAAGCTCCAAATCTGACGGTGTAAACGAAGTAATTTCAGCACTAAGAGAACTCGGAATAGTCGTCGTAATCGAACCAC
>JBKECJ010000015.1:0-3779 GCA_047974525.1 Saccharimonadales bacterium (SeqCode) | reverse complement strand
TGGCTGGAGCTAGGGTATGGGAATATAACTTTTTCAGAAGAGCTAGACTTTGACCCTAGCGAGCTGGATATTGTATACGAGGACGATGATACGGAGATATCGCAATGAGGCGTTCACATCGAGGCGGCTTGATCTCTATGACCTTACTTGCAGGCGCGGTATATACCTATTGGGAATATATCGACTACATTATCGTAGCTTTACTTGCACTGTTTTCTATCAAGCTGGTCGTCAAAATCGTTAGGAAAATCTATATATTACTCCAAAATCACCGCCTCCGAGGTGCAGACTCAATGGACGGCACCAGTTTTGAGTACTACGTAGCTCAACTACTCATAGATCGAGGATATACAAACGTCTCTCTGACCGAACACTACGACTACGGTGTGGATATCATCGCCGAAAAAGATGGCATTCGCTGGGGTATTCAAGCCAAACGGTACTCTGACCTTGTAAAAGCCGATGCTGTTCGCCAAGTCGTAACAGGATTAAAACTATATGAGTGTGACCGCGCAATGGTAATAACAAATAGTACGTTTAGTAACGTCGCAAAGCGTCTAGCCGACGGCAACGATTGCGTGCTAGTTGACCGCGCTGGTCTTTACGCATTAGCGCGCTAGAAAGGAAAAATATCTGATGATGTTACTTTTAGAGCTTTCGCAAGCCGTTCGTAGATATCGACTGATGGGCGAACCTCACCGCGCTCAATCTTGGCATAGTAGTTTGTACTCATCTTCGCCTTTTCTGAGATTTCAGCTTGCGTCAAATTACGCCCATGACGAAGCTCCTTGAGCTTCTTTGCTACTTTCTTCGTCGTGCCATCAGGGGTAGTCATAACCCCATTTTAGCATGTCTGGCGTATTGTTGCATAAATGGCGTATAATAGGCACTAATGATAGACTCAAAGAAAACAGATGTAGGCGTTCGTTCTGGCAAAGCTACTGGTATAGCTAGTAGAGTTCATGGTGCAAATATTGACGCCGTTGCTTTCAACCTCGACCTTATTGCAGCAAAGCGGCCAACAAAAGCCGTTGAGATTCTTGACCTCTATAAAGAAGTTCACGACATCACACCAGATACACCAGCTCAGCCCGACGAAGATTTTGGACTAGCTGCCGATCAGATCAGCAAAACGATAGAAAATATCGACGACTAAAACCCGGGAGGTTTTGTTTTAGATTGAGTGTTCTTTGGTTGTGTTTCTGGTTGTTTTTCGACTTTCTTGGTATTTTTTGATGACTTACGGCGCTTCGAGTTAGGCTTGCTCGACGTATTTTTGGGGATATCTTCTTGCTTGGCTTGCTCTTGGGCAATTTCCTCCTGTTTTGTCGCGTATGCAGCGCGTGAGTGGCCTATAACCGCTTTTACCACCTCATCGCTACCGTCGCCGTCTAGTAGCAGCGTTTGACCCGACAGCGGTTCTTGAGCATGGACGGCCGACAATTTGGCGTAAAAGTTGAAAGCTGGCAAGTTGCTTATCTCGCCCTGTTCGATGAAAGGACTGAACAGCGGCAAAAGTAGCCGCTCATCTTGTGGGTTGCCAGTTCTAAAACATACTACTGTGCCGACATTTGCTAGAATCACATTGACCATTTGCTGGTCGTCTTGCTGGCTGGTGGACTGCTCCGCAATCGTGAGAAAGAGGCGATATTTTCTAGCCTCGCTTAATAGCTGGACAAATGACGGCGTGGCAAAGTTTTGGAACTCATCAACATAGAGATAGAAAGCGCGACGCTCCGACTGTTTCAGTCGGGCGCGTCGCAGACTTGCGAGCTGTAGCTTCGCAAGTACGGCTATACCAAATAGCTCTGCTGCATCTTCGCCGAGTAGCCCTTTTGAAAAGTTGCAAATCAGTATCTTGCCGCTATTCATAATATCTTCAAAGTCTATGGTGGACTTCTTTTGGCTCAAAATCAGTCGCGCCGAAGCGTTGGCATTAAAACGGCCAATCTTGGCGGTAATACCAGCCGCCATTTTGACTTTCTGCATGTCGCCAGCTTTACCTAGCTCGTTTTTCCAAAAGTCTATCAAGTCCTCGTCATCGAGCTTCTTTATAACCTCTTTTCGGAACTTGTCATTTTGTAGCAGCTTGAGAATTGTAAACAGTGTGGCGTTTTCAACCGTGAGCGCGGTATGTATGGCGTTACGCAGCACATATTCAATACGGTGGCCGCCGCTATCGTCCTCTGAAAAGATTTTGCGAAATACCGATACAACCGATTCTGTGATAATGTCTTTTTCGCGTAGTAACTCGTTGCCTTTGAGGTCGGGTGTGAGTTCAAGCAAGTTTAGCCCTATGGGGTATTCAAGATCGTCGGGGTTGAAATACACCACGTCTTTGACGCGCTCTGGCGGCACATGGCGCAGCAGCGTTTCGGCCATATCGCCGTGAGGGTCGATGACGGCGATACCTTTGCCGTTTCGCATGACTTGGACAATCTCATACTGTAGCTTGGTCGTTTTGCCGCTACCAGTACCACCAATAATATACATGTGGCGCTCGCGCTCTGGTTGCGTGAGGCCGATAGGCGTAATATCGCCGTGATGTTCATTTTGGCCGATAATCACATCAAGCTGTTTGTTCTGCTTGAGTGATATAGGCGCTGGCAGCGTGCGACTAAGCGACGTGATGAGGTTGTCAGTTTTACTAACTTGGCTTGAGGGAAAATGATACAAACTCGCAAGCTCTGACGCAGCCAAAATAACCGACGAGCGACGCATAAGCGACGGCATACGGTGAATAGCGGCTTTGCGCCTCAAAGTTTTTACGACTGGCACGTTTACTTTTGTCTTGAGGGCTTGATATGGCGGCACGCTGTAGCCGTCGAGGGCAGATTTGAGCGCCGTGATATGAGCGCTGGCTTGAGGGCTTTTCACCAGCACGCGCGAGGGTCGGTCGTGCGTGGTGCTGCGCGTCTGCTTGCCAGTCGTAGCGTTTTGCGCTCTGCGGTGCGAGGGTGCGTCCATGTAGACATCGCCGGCCGCGTCGATAATACCCGACGCGATAGAGTTGGTGATATTGGCGAAAATACCAAAGATTGAAAACTGTTTGCTGCTGACTTGCTGCAAGATATTTTCGTTGCCGAGTATTTTGTGCGAGAGTACATCAGCTTCGCGCAATCGGACAGGCGTAGCTACCAGTTGCAAGGTTATTTCTTCGTTGTCGGCTAGCTTTGTTATCGCGCCAGTTACATAACCGAGTGGGTCGTGCTGTTCAAAAACTGATGTGAGTGTAAGCGGTAGTACATAATGGCCGACTTCGTGAAACTCTATGACGCTATCTGCGTCGGTGTTCTCGCGTTCAACTTCTTTTACCTTTGAGTCTGGTACATACGACGTGATTGTTTTTTGCACGTTTGCCGAGCGGCTTTTTTCGATTTGCAATAGATAGCGAATACCGTCTTTGCGCGTCGATACAATTTCAAAGCTCATTACTGGCGAGCGGTCGTAGAGCTTTTCTTTGAGGTATCGTGCTGCGCGTGCGCCGTGCAGTACCGAGAATAATTGCTCGGTAGCTTGCGGTGTTTTGGCAATATTGCTTGGCGGCGTGATTTCGAGCCATACCATATTACGGCGGCGCAAATAGCGACGATTTGCAATCAGCCGCATGAGCATAACAAGCGCCACCACGCCAGCAACCGAGGCGACAATAGCTAAGGCTGTAGGCCAGTACCGTAAGGCGGCTGTGAGGTAATCGGCGTAGGCTTCCACTGCGGCGCTCCTATCTTATTGTGAATAAAGGTGTAACTGCTGGCGGCCGCTTTTGAGAACGTGCGCTG
>JBKECJ010000014.1:0-6533 GCA_047974525.1 Saccharimonadales bacterium (SeqCode) | reverse complement strand
CGGATTATCAACGCAACGTCTAGTCCTGGCGATATTGTGCTTGACCCATTTCTCGGCAGCGGCACAACCGCCGTTGCCGCAAAAGAACTCGGACGGCAGTATATCGGTATTGAGCGCGATGACACCTACGTCAAGGTTGCGAAGCAACGACTCGACAACACAAAACCGCTTGATGAAACGCTGGTGTCGGGCAAGCTTGAAGCAAAAGCCCCGCGCGTCGCCTTTGGCTTGCTAGTCGATATAGAACTTATCAAAACTGGCGCAACACTTACGAGCAAAGACGGCAAGTATTCGGCAATTGTTACTGCTAACGGCTCACTAAAAAGTGGCGATATCGAGGGTTCAATTCATAAGGTCGGCGCAGTTTTGCAAGGCCAACCGTCATGCAACGGCTGGACATTCTGGCATATCGACGGCACATTGATTGACGATATTCGTCAAAAGTATCTGGAGCAAAATTATGCTTGAGTACGAAGTGTTCAAAGATATCTTTGACGAAAAGATATTCGCAAAGTCCAAGCCCGACCTACTAAAGAAAGTTGCTGAGTACCCCGATAGGTATGTAGGGCTATTCCGACCGACCAAGCCAGAGGCAAAATTGTTACAAAACCTGTTGCAGTCAAATGAAATCCGTTTTGGCGACGCGTTCGAGGTGGCAATCAGGCAGTACTTTATCAATGCGGGCTGGCAGCCACTTCCGCAAAAGATAATGTCGAAAGAGGGCGACGCGCTCGATATTGACCAACTACTCATGAAGGACGACAGAGTGCTATTCATTGAGCAAAAAGTGCGCGACGATCACGACTCGACGAAAAAGCGCGGGCAGATTAGCAACTTTGAAAAGAAACTTGAGGCGCTTGTTGATATTTACGGCGATAAAGTCGCGTGGGGCTTTTTCTACTTCATCGACCCAAGCCTCATCAAGAACAGGAACTTTTACCAACCAGAGCTGGTAAAACTGCAAGAGTCGTGGGGTGTGCGCCTGTCGGTATCATACGGACAAGACATGTTCGACCAGCTGGGCTACCCGAATATCTGGCTCGACATCATGGCAAACCTGCAAAAATGGCGGCACGATATACCCGACTTGCCAAACGTCAATTTTGACACCAACCCCGAAGAGTCGGCCGAGGAGATAAAAGATCTGCCACTCCGCATATTCCGCAAACTCTTTGATGATGAGCGAATTGTGAGCCAGATATTGCCTGTGTTGTTTCCGACTGGCGCGACACTACGACTTCTGCTGCCGCACCTCGAAGCGCCAAACACAATGATTAGCAATAATATCTGCAAAGATATAAGGGCATACCTGCAACGAGAGGGGCGGCTTAGAGCACAAAGTATTGTATAATAGCATAAGATATGTTGACTGAGGAAAAAATTCAAGTCAAGGACTTATTGCTATGGGACGAAAACTCTCGTTTAACTGATGACTTATTTGGGAAGAACCAACAGGAGATAATAGATACCTTCTTGGGCAATGAAAAGAAGTTTTTAATCAAAAGCCTTGCCACGGAAATTGCTAACGATGCCGATCTAATTCAATTAGAACGCTTGGTCGTAATCAGCAAAGATGACCAGTATGTTGTTTATGAGGGCAACCGACGGCTTGTTGCTTACAAATGTCTTGCCGATCCCACGCTCACAGGTAATCATGCAGCTTTCTTTAAAGGTTTAAACGCGGACAAGAGTGTTACTCCCGCAAAAACCCTTGACTGTATCGTAACCGACAGCACCGACACAGCTAATCGCTACATTGAACGTAAACATTTGAAGAACAACAACGAAAAATCATGGGGACAGGTAGAAAGAGATAGGCACGGCGTACGCACCAAGAAGCATGGCGACGCCGCTCATAGGCAGAGGACGAAACGAGCCGCAATCGCTGGCTTGGTTGACAAGATTGACTTGCCCGACCAAATGAAAAAAGACGCGCTTGGCGAGGGAAAAGTAACTAACTTTTACCGTATTATTGATAGTAATCCGGGTGCGGCGTTCTTTGGCTACAGCGTTCTTGATGACGGCACGCTAGACATAAGCGACGAGGGCTTGTTACTAAAGAAGCTCAAGGCTTTCGTTTACGACCTACTAACGAATAAACCTGCCAGCGGCGAGAGCTGGTCGCGCGCATACAATAAAACCGAAGAAAAGCAGGCGTACCTTAGCGCACTCGACTTTGATGACACTCGCATAGACAATATCAGCAAAGATATAGAGAATAGCAAGACGACAAACTTGCTCGGCGAAGAAGAGATTGACATCAAACAGCAAGGAAAGACAATCTACACTAACTCACAGCAAAAAGTGTACCCAACGCTTATCAAGCCGACTGCAAAACGACTAAAGCTCGGCAAGCAGTCAGAGAAAATTAACGAAATCCACAAAGAGCTACAAAAAATAGTCGTCAAAGACTGTCCGACGGCGACCTCGATACTGGTTCGCACTCTACTTGAGGTAACGGTACACAGGTATCTTGAGTCCAAGGGTGAAAAGTTTGACGGTAATAACAATCTGATAGTTACTAGTGGCGGCTCTAATAAGACGCAGCTAAAAGAAAAGATAAACTATGTATCAGCAACATATGCTACCAATAATGCGAATGTAAAAGGCGTCATCAGCGCCTTGAACTCTCAGCTTTACACGCAAAATCTCAATCAAGTTGTACACAATATCGGTTATTTTGCCGATGAGTCTAATATTCGAAAGTTCTGGAAAAATATCGAAGTTGTATTCAATTTTCTGATTCAGGGTATAATTGAAGCAGAAGAAAATGATAAAAACAAAAACCCATAGAAAGCACCTGTTCACTCCGCTTCGTTATCCGGGCGGCAAGACCTCTTTATTTGAGTTTTTCGACGAAGTAATTAAAGAGCATGAGTGGCAAGATATTACGTATATCGAGCCGTACGCAGGTGGTGCTGGAGCAGCCGTATCACTTCTTTTGCTTGAAAAAGTACGCAGCATTGTTATCAATGACTACGATCCTGCTATATATTCGTTTTGGCTCGCCATAACCAAGCACAATGCAGAGTTCGTAGGGCGAGTAGCGAATACACCTGTAACGATCGAGGAGTGGGAACGACAAAAAAAGGTTTACAAAGCGGCCGATACGTCTGATAGATTGTCGCTAGGGTTTGCTACTTTCTTCCTAAACCGCACTAACCGTTCAGGTATTCTGAACGCTGGGCCGATTGGCGGCAAGCAGCAGCTCGGTAAATGGAAAATTGACGCGCGGTACAACAAACAAAATCTCATCGAGAAAATCAAGCTCATCGGACTTTACAGCGATAGAATTACTGTACTAAACGCGGACGGCGCAGACGTCATCGAGCGATATGCAAAAGACCCAAAGAGTTTCTTCTACGTTGACCCGCCATACTTTGTGAAAGGTGCAGACCTTTACCTGAACGCTTTTAAGTTAAAAGACCACCAAAAGCTCGCAAATTCACTAAACAAGCACAACAAAGCAAAATGGCTTTTAAGCTACGACAACGAAAAAGATATTCTCGACCTTTACCCCGATAGACAATACAGGACTTTTGACCTCAAATACTCGGCTCATCACAATTCAAGGGTCGGCTCGGAACTAATGATTTTTTCAGATGTCATCGATATGGGTATTGTAGACGATATCTAAATAAGCAAAGCGGCCGCTCGTATTGACATAAGCGGCCGCTCAATGTTATATTGCAAGTAAGGATTGGGGCGTCCCCAGTCGATAAAAAGCATCACTTCGTGGTGCTTTTTATTTTTCTATTTGCGTGCGTTAGCGTGGAAAAACTTTAATACCATAGCCTATTACTTCTCCGCGTGCATTGGCACGGATTTTTGGCTTTATGACGTCAAATGCTTGGTTTGGTTCGTTATTATTCAAGATATAACGCGCAATCGGATAGGCGCACAAATCGGCAATCTCGATGCCTATTTCATTGTCTGTCTTGCGCCGTAGACTTGCGTTTGTATCGAACAATCGCTGAAAGCGCGCAGCGTCTATTTGTGAGCCTCTATACATAATCTGGTTGTAGCGACTGGTTATGACTCTATCCTCACGTTTACCGCGACTTTCGATGTAGACGTGGGCGTTAGTTGCACCTCGCTCGTCAGCCTCAAATAGCGCTCGCTCCATGATGAACGTCAAGGCAATTTCATACGGGTCATCGGCTAGTTTTCCGTATTGCTCAATGTGCTTTTTCTTGTCGATAGCAGAAGATATAAGGGTGTAGTCCGCCTCTGTGAAGATTCTGTTGAGGTCGTTGTAGAAGTTCCGCTTTACAGCATCGTCAAAGAATATTTCAAATCCACGCTCGTACTTGCGCATATCGCGTCGGTGTAGAACAACTTGCTTACCGGGGAAGTACTTGGCTTTTAGTGCGTTAATTTGTGCCTTTAGCTCCGTATATGCGTCATCAGTAATTAGTACGCCCGTGAGGGCAAGTATCGGGAAGTTGGGGTCGATATTGGTCAGGTCGCTTGTACCCGACTCGTCAAGGAATAAATGGAGCTTCATACTTCTTTTATTATATCAGTTGTGTGAGCTGGTCGCATAGCTTGCGGGTCAAGGGCGCGGAGCGCGGCGACCCTGCCGCCTGGGCGAAGCCCCAACGCCTCTGCCATGTGTGGCAGTCGAACCACCAGAAAACACCCTTTACATCTAAAAAGAAATCTCGGCGGGGGAAATTCAAAAAAATAAGGCAAAGGGTTTTTCTGGTGGGGCGAGCGCGGGCTTGCCCGCATAGCCGCCTGGGCTGAGCCTGCACGGCTCGGCCGCCATTATGCTGGAAATAGATTCGAGATTTTTGCGTTTATCGCTTGACACGCTAGATATGTAGGCGTAAGCTAAGCTTAGGCACTACATATAGTGTAAAGAAAATAAACAGTCGTGAACGTCAAATCCTAGAGCGGGGAGGCCTAGGGTCTGTTTCGTCGTGCGGCGATATCGTAAAGTGGGAGACTACGATGTACCAAAAAATCAAAAAACGCGACGGACGCATGCTAAAGTTCCGTTCTGAAAAAATCACTAGCGCGATTGAGCGAGCCGGGCTAGAGACGGGTGAATTTGGCGAAGATGAGGCGAGTGCACTGACTGAGAAAGTACTCGAAAATGCCCAAAAAGCAATTACAGCCAAGACGCCAACCGTTGAGCAGATTCAAGATGTCGTCGAAGACACGCTCATCGACAGCGGCTACAAAAAGACTGCCAAAGCCTACATAATCTACCGCGACCAGCACAAAAAAATCCGTGAAATTGCCGACGCTACTCATCTCGACCTGATAGATCAATACATCGGCAGGCTCGACTGGCGCGTCAATGAAAACTCAAACATGGACTACAGCCTGCAAGGCCTCAATAATTATGTGGCGGGCGAGGTAAGTAAAACCTATTGGCTTAACAAAATCTACACGCCAGATATTCGTGCGCACCACAGGTCTGGCGATTATCATATTCACGACCTGAGTTTGGTTAGCGTGTACTGCGTGGGCTGGGATCTGCTTGATCTGCTGCGCGAAGGTTTCACGGGTGTGCCAAACAAAGCCGCCAGCAAGCCAGCGAAGCATTTTCGTAGCGCGCTTGGCCAAGTGGTGAACTTCTTTTATACACTACAAGGTGAGGCGGCGGGCGCGCAGGCGTTTAGCAATTTTGATACGCTACTTGCACCGTTTATCAAGCGCGATAATCTGAGCTACGACGAGGTCAAACAGGCGCTGCAAGAATTTGTCTTTAACACCAACGTGCCAACCCGTGTTGGATTTCAGACGCCGTTTACCAACATTACGCTGGACTTGGAATGCCCAAAACACATGGCTGACAATCCGATTGTGATTGGTGGCGAGTACCAGACCGAAACGTATAGCCAGTTTCAAGACGAAATGAACATGTTTAACCGAGCGCTGCTCGAGGTGCTGAGCGAGGGTGATGCAAATGGTCGCGTGTTTACGTTCCCGATTCCGACGTACAATATCACACCAGATTTTAACTGGGACAATCCGGTGATTGAAAATCTGTGGGAAGCTAGCGCAAAATATGGGATTCCGTACTTCTCGAACTTCGTCAATAGCGACATGAGTCCAGAGGACGCGCGGAGTATGTGTTGCCGACTACGCATCGACAATCGCCAGCTGGAATATCGCGGCGGTGGACTGTTTGGCTCGAGTCCGATGACGGGAAGCATTGGGATTGTTACCGTGAATTTGCCGCGCCTGGCGCTCAAATCGAAAAGCGAAAAAGAGTTTATGGCGGGGCTTGATACGCTCATGGTGTCAGCGCGCGATTCGCTCGAAACGAAGCGCAAGACACTTGAACAGCTGACTGAAAAAAACCTCTACCCATACACAAAATTTTATCTGCGTGATATCAAAAAACGTTTTGGCAGTTACTGGAAGAACCACTTTTCGACAATCGGCATTCTTGGCATGAACGAAGCGATCGTAAATCTGCTTGGGACTGATATTGGTAGCACAAAAGGCCGAGCGTTTGCCGAGAAGGTGCTTGACTATATGCGTGAGCGCTTGATTGAATTTCAAGAAGAGACGGG
>JBKECJ010000013.1:0-1526 GCA_047974525.1 Saccharimonadales bacterium (SeqCode) | reverse complement strand
GGTTTCCCAGATGGTCAATATCTGTTTTGCCTGCCAGACCGTTATTAATATTAACAATGTAGCGGATAACTGCAACCAGATCTTCTGTGGTCAGAACGCGGGTCTCTTGGTCCGAATCCAAGCTCAATGCTCGATTGAGCTTATATCGACCCACACGCCCCATGTCATATCGACGGGGGGTAAAGAAGAGGTTCTGGACAAAGCTCTTGGCATTATCCAAGGTGGGCGGGTCGCCTGGGCGCAGATTCTTATAGAACTCCAACAGCGCGTCTTCCACACCCTTTTCCGAGTTGTCGGTTGGGTTGCTGGTTGGGTCGCGCTCCAGGGTCGATTCAATGTAGGGATGATCGTAGTTCGTGTCCACATCTTGGAAGAGTTCACGAATCTCATCATCCGTCCCAAAGCCAACAGCCCGCAACAGAATGGTTACAGGCAATTTGCGCTTGCGATCTACTTTTACGCTAATGACATCGCGCTTGCTGCTTTCGAATTCTAGCCATGCGCCTCGGTTGGGAATCAGTTTGCCGCTCCCCAACTCGCGACCTGTGCTGCGATCTTCTTCGACGGAAAAGTAGACACCTGGCGAGCGAATAAGCTGGCTGACCACCACGCGCTCACTACCATTAATAATAAAGGTAGCCGCTTCGGTCATCAGCGGAAAGTCGCCCATAAAGACTTCTTGTTCGCTAATCTCGCCCGTATCCTTATTAACGAGCTTGATTTTGACCCACAGTGGTGCCGAATAGGTGATATCGCGTTCGCGACATTCAGCCTCTGGATATTTGGGTTCGCCAAAATAAAAATCGCCGAAGTGTAGTTCCAAGTTTTTGTTGAAACTAACAATAGGCGAAATTTCTTCAAAAAGCTCCCTTAAACCCTCCTCTTTAAACCATTCAAAGCTGCGAAGCTGTATTTCTGTAAGTCTGGGTAAGTTTAAAATAGTTGGTGTGCGGGCATACGTTTTCCGTCGGGTTTGCGACCCGACCGCCATTGAAGCCATCGTCATCTGATTTACCCCTGAGTTTTGAACCGAATCAAAAATAATTAAGATAATTGAAGCGAGGGACTGCTCGATCTGCTCTAAAGCAAGGATGCTCTATGTCAGAGCCAGATCATAAAAAAAATGTGTAAGGCAAAGTACTGCGAGTGATTTATCTGTAAATATCAATAAGACACCTCGTTTCATACCAGTCCATTTGCGGCATTGCTGCCTAGACCGCTATCCAAACTAAAGGTGCCTTCTCAATGAAATCACTAAATAAATTATGTTGAGGTATTTATAAATTTTAGATCTAACCTATATTCTGGAAAACACAAACTGGATTCCGAAACCACTATTGCTACAAAAGTAAAAAGGTAGTGGTTCAATAGGAACATCTATGGTGCCCCACCTTGGCTTTACGCTACGCGAAATCTATTCGTCAGAAGCGTAACTAGCCTATAATATCAAAAATACCTCATCTTGTCAAGAACGAATTTTCTTATGATGACTCATATGAAAATAGCGCAGCAATTACGTCTTAACG
>JBKECJ010000012.1:0-17201 GCA_047974525.1 Saccharimonadales bacterium (SeqCode) | reverse complement strand
CCTTTCCCAGCGAGACTTTCAGGATTACCAGAGCATGTATCTTGATCTGCACCAATCCTTCACCAAGGGCAAGGATGCAGATAAAGAGAACATCAATGACGATATCGTGTTTGAAATTGAACTGATTAAGCAAATCGAGGTCAATATCGACTATATCCTTATGCTGGTAGCCAAGTATCATGATTCCAACTGCACCGACAAGAGCATCCTCGCCGCCATTGACAAGGCCGTCAGCTCCAGCATTGAGCTTCGCAGCAAGAAAGAGCTTATCGAGGGCTTTATCGCACGGGTCAATACGTCCACACAAATTGATGTCGATTGGCAGAAATTCGTGCACGAACAGAAGGAAACTGATTTGGAAGCCCTGATTGATGCGGAGAAATTGAAACCAGCAGGAACACGGCGTTTTGTGGCCAATGCATTCCGCGATGGTGGTCTTAAGACTACCGGCACAGACGTGGATAAAATCCTGTCGCCGGTATCGCGCTTCGGCGGCGGTAGTGACAATCGGGCAGCTAAGAAGCAAGGGGTTATAGATAAGCTGCTGGCTTTCTTTGAGAAATATTTGGGGCTGGTATAAGAGAATGAACATGCGGAGGAAACACTAGTGAAATTGGTCAAAATAGAAATCAACAATTTTCGCGGGATCAAGCATTGTGATCTCAATTTTCCTGCGCGAGCGGTTCTTGTTGGCGATAACAACACGGGCAAATCTACGATTCTTGAAGCGATCGACTTAGTACTTGGCCCCGAGAGACTCTCCAGAAGGCCAGTTATTGATGAGCATGATTTCTATGCTGGGCAATATCTGGATGCCGAGAATAATCCGAAGGAAATTAACATTGAAATTATCGTCGCGGGCTTTGACGCAGAGCAGAAGATTCATTTCATGAATAATCTTGAGTGGTGGGATACGAACAATCAAACCTTGTTGCAGGGCCCTCCTCCCGAGGCAACTGACGGAGATGGAGTTGTTCCTGCCTTACGTTTAGGGTTTCGAGGCTACTACGATGCCGAAGAGGACGACTTTGTTGGAGAAACCTTTTTTTCATCTCCGGAACTAGACGAAGGTAAGCACGATCTACTAAGACTTAGGGATAAGCGCATGTGCGGCTTTTTATATTTGAGAACCCTGCGCACTGGAACACGTGCTCTGAGTTTAGAGCGTGGCTCGCTGCTTGACATCATATTAAAACTACGCGAGTTAAAACCTCGTATGTGGGAGGATGTGCTTACTCAGTTACGTGATATTCCCGTTGCCGACGATCCTGAACTTGGCGTCTCGGAAATTTTAACTAGTGTTCAAAAAGCGATCAGAGAATTGGTTCCCGTGGAGTGTGCTGATGCGCCTGCCATTCGAGTCTCCCAAATGACACGCGAGCATTTGCGGCAGATCCTTACGGTTTTTCTTGGCACAGGTTCTTGTGACGATAGTGGGAAAGAATACGCGGCACCGTTTAATCACCAAGGCACAGGAACAATAAATACCCTGGTGCTGTCGCTGCTTTCAATGATTGCCGAACTGAAGCAAAACGTAATTTTCGCAATGGAGGAGCCCGAGATCGCTATACCGCCACACACACAAAAGCGGATTATAAATAGCGTGATCGGGAAATCGGCACAAGCAATTTTTACTTCTCATTCGCCATATGTGCTTGAAGAATTTGATCCGGCGCATATTCTCGTAATAGACCGCAAAAACGGCGAGCTCACGGGATATCCTGCTAAGTTGCCGCCTAATGTTAAACAGAAAATGTATCGTGATGAAGTTAAGCGGAGATTCTGCGAAGCCCTACTTGCACGGAGAGTGCTTATCGTAGGAGGGCGAACGGAGTACGACACGATCTCAAGAGTGGCGCGTCAGTTGCAAAAGAATAATCCCGCAATTTACTCATCGCTTGAAAGTTTGGGAATTGCCGTAATAAGTGCCGATTCTGACAGCCAGGTTGCCCCGCTTGGGAAATATTTCAAAAGCTTGGGCAAGACTACTTATGCTATTTTCGATAAACAAAGTGCCGCGGATTCCGCACTTATTACTGAAAGCGTGGATTACCCTTACGAATCGCAAGAAAAAGGATTTGAAAATCTAGTTCTTAAAAACACCAGCGAGACGGTGCTTAGAAGATACCTAAGCCAGGTCGTTGGCGATGGCGTATGGCCACAGCATCTCGGTGATATTGATGCGGACTCCGCACCTCTTAAAGAAGTTAAAGAAACGCTAGGCATTTTTTTCAAAAACAACAAAGCAGAGAGCTCAATTGCCGACTGCCTTTGCATGTGTGCCGAGGATGAAATACCCCAGTATATCCGTGATACTTTGCAGGCAATACATAATACAATTGTCGTTGCGCCACCGCTACCCGAAGAAACTGAAAGCGCTGCCGAAGAAGAAACAGGTGATTAGCCATGCTCACCATTACAGACGAAAAACAAAAAGTACTAGATGCGACAGGCAATCTGCTTGTTATGGGTGGCCCGGGCTCCGGCAAAACTACGATTGCACTACTAAAAGCAGACCATGTAACAAAAGCTGGCGTGTTGAACCGTGGTCAAAAAATCTTGTTTCTGAGCTTTGCGCGCGCAACAATAGCTCGAGTGGAGCAACATGCGAAGTCTGTCTTGAGCGGTAACGACAGCGACGCCATAGAAATAAACACATACCACGGCTTTACATGGAATATTCTGCGAAGCCATGGGCGGCTACTAATCCCGCACATGATACGCCTCTTGCCGCCACATGATGCATCGGCTCGCCTATCCACTTTTGCCGAATCAGACGAAAAGGACGCAGAAAAGGCACGCCTGTTTGCGGACGAGGGTTTGCTGCATTTTGACTTGTTCGCAAAAAATTGCCTGCAACTTCTTGCTGGCAGTAAGGTTTTGTCTGAAATAGTATCGGATGCTTATCCGATTATCATTTTAGATGAGTTTCAAGATACAGACCTTGATCAATGGATGCTCGTGAAACACCTTGGTCAGCGAAGCACGCTTATTGCGCTTGCTGACCCCGAGCAGCGCATTTATGATTTTCGCGGTGCTGATCCAGCGCGATTAGGTCAATTTATCGAAGCGTTCCATCCGCAGGAATTTAATTTTGGAACGGAAAACAATCGTAGCAACGGCACAGATATAGTGCAATTTGGAAACGACTTGTTGTCTGGGCGAAACATAGGAAAGGAATATGCTGATGTAACGATAGCCCGTTATCCCAGAAGAAAAGGAAAGCAAGAAGTTATTCAAATTAAAGCATACATTCTTGGACGGCTGAAAAAAATTGAGAACAATCCAAATTGGTCTCTAGCCGTATTGGTTCCCTCAAACAGGCTAATGATGGACGTCTCTGATATGCTAGGCAAGCAAAATCACTTTACGAATGGCAAAACTATGCCGCCAATATCTCATGAGGTTTCCGTAGATGTAACGGGACCAGCCCTTGCCGCAACTGTTATCGCAAGGATTCTTGAGCTATCTTCACAACAGGCATGTCGCATGGAAGATATTGGTATGGCCCTCTGTGGATACATTTTAGGACGGCGCGGTGGAGAAAAAAACGTTCCGAAGGGCGATCAGGATTTGTCGAAAGCCCTGTCAGACTATCTTTCTGCCGACGATTATTCAAAGCCAATACGAGGTAAAATCAGACAACAGATAATTACGGACTGTTCACAAATCGCGGAATCATGCAATACATTCAAATTTACTGGTGAAGTTTCTGCTGATTGGGTCATGATTAGGAACGCATTGAAAGATGCCGAAAGTGATTGCCTAAAAAAGCTATACGAAGATGCGCTTTTTATCCGACTACTTCGTAAAGGTTCATTGCTGAATAATGGTTTGGCGCAATTGTGGCGGGTAGGGGGCAATTATGTTGGCGCAACTGAATCAGTAAAAAATGCCATTACACAAGAACACTTCGCAACGTCGAAGAGGGTATGGGGCGGCATAAATGTAATGACCATACACAAATCTAAAGGTAAAGAGTTTGATGAAGTAATCATTTATGAAGGTCCTTTCGCTGGACAGCGGTTTGTATCGTATAATGATGTTGAAAAAGCCAGACTTGTTTTGCGTGTAGCCG
Organism: Saccharimonadales bacterium (SeqCode); assembly: GCA_047974525.1. Lineage (GTDB taxonomy): Bacteria > Patescibacteriota > Saccharimonadia > Saccharimonadales > Saccharimonadaceae > UBA2834. The sequence goes on along the minus strand of JBKECJ010000012.1, from coordinate 13,123 downwards.
TGACACGGGCAAAACAAAGCGCTCTTATTGTAACGCCGCAAAATGAACCCTGTCCGATACTATAAATTGTGCGGTATCGAATTACATATCGCAATTCTAACAAAAAAGTTGGAATTTTCCAATATAACGAATTGCGTTTTTATTCGAAGGCCAACGAGATTTTACTAGAATTTATGAGTAAAAATCTAGAATGATGGTTCTCGGACCACGGACTTTTGGACAACTAATCTTTATTTCTTAGATTATTCCAATTACTACCTTCATGCTGGTCTGGCGTCTTGAAGGTTATGTGATGATGCGGTCGAGCGGTATTATAGAAATGTATGTACTTCTTCGGAGATTCTCGCAGGTCATATTCGGATTTGTAGCTTCCACGGTATAACTCTTCTCGCTTCAACGATGCGAAGAAAGATTCAATTACCGCATTATCATGTAGCCTGCCTGGATGCGAGAAAGACTGTTTTTGCCGTGCTTTTTCAAAATCTCTCGCATAGTGCATGAAGTATACGGCGTTCCGCGATCGGTATGTGCCGTCAGGCCTCGTGTTTCCCTGCCAGCAAGTGCCAAGTCAAAGACTTTGCGGACTAAATTGGTACTATTATTTCTTCCGACAGATAGCGACAACACTTTCAGCCTTTGTTGGTGCCGCGAACCTAGCCGCCATTGTTTTGTGGTTACGATGCTTAACATGGCTTATCCTGTGTAGACGCTATCTAATGGATCAAAGGTGACCTCTACGCGCAGTCGGAGCAACAGGAATCGAACCTTTCATTCAACTATGCACCCGAGTTTACACGTTTATTGAAATCGTGTTTAGACGAGGAAGGAGTTATCGTATCGTGTACTTTTGTGGTGCGTACAGCATAAATTGTCTCAAAGGTGACGTCGCACCCCATGAAATTTTACCTACAAAAACAAGCCTCGCGGCTGTTTTTTTGTTCCCTGTTGGGTGTCCCATCTCTCTGAAAGAAAAAACCGTCATTTTCGAGAAGCTTGCCTAGGCTATCATAAATTCATAAAGCTAACACTAGACTTAATAAATAAACTGTGGTATAATTAACCATTCAACAATAACTCAGAAAGACATAAAGTGTCATATTGCAAGAAACAGCGCTCGAGCAAAAACGGGCAAAATCGTGGCGGCAGCCGCGGCGGCAATCGTGGGGGCGCACGCAAAACCGCGTATATCAATCCAAACAAATTCGTAAATAAAGCTACGATCAACGAGCAGACCGCCGAAATTTATCAGGCGAAACATCGCTTTGCGGACTTCCCTTTTTCAAAGATTCTTCACGAAAATATCTACAGCAAAAAATACGAAGTGCCGAGCGCTATTCAGGATCAGGCAATTCCACTCATTATGGAAGGCAAAGATGTTATTGGTCTAGCAAATACTGGTACTGGAAAAACCGCAGCATTTCTACTGCCGATTATTGAAAAACACAGCCAGAACGTCGAGCCGTTTTCTGTGGTCATTCTCGCGCCAACCCGTGAGCTCGCCCAGCAAATTGACGGTCAATTCCGTATTTTCTCCACAAATCTTGGTATGAAATCCGTGCTGCTAGTTGGCGGCAGCAATATTGATCGCCAAATGGCTTACTTGCAGCGCAAGCCAGCCGTAGTTATTGCCACTCCAGGTCGCATTATGGATCTAATCAATCGCAAAAAAGTTCCACTAAATAATGTCGGTACTTTTGTTTTGGACGAAGCTGATCGCATGCTCGATATGGGCTTCGTTGGCGACGTTCGCAAGATCGCAAGTCTAATGCCGGCGCAAAAACAGACTCTATTCTTTAGCGCCACGATGACGCCCCGCGTTGAGCAGCTCACCAAAGAATTTCTCGTAAAGGCCGCAACTATTTCGGTGGTTACGGCCAGCACCAGCGAGCGCGTCGACCAAGATATTATCGAAGCCTACTCAAAAGAAGACAAAATGACGACACTTCTAAATCTTCTTCAGAAATCTGAATTCGAGAAGGTACTACTTTTTGGTAAAACCAAATTCGGCGTACAAAGACTTTCCGAGCGCCTCTGCAAGCAAGACATCGCTTCGGTAGCGATCCACGGCAACAAATCGCAATCGCAGCGCCAGAACGCACTTAGGCAATTTGCCACCGGCAAAGCCCGCGTCATGGTCGCAACCGACGTTGCTGCTCGCGGTCTCGACATTCCAAATGTCAGTCACGTCATCAACTTCGACCAGCCAGCAACCTACGAAGATTACGTACACCGCATTGGTAGAACTGGTCGCGGCAGCGCAACCGGTATTGCCCTCACTTTCGTCGATAAATACTAAATTATTACTTTACATTTTAAGCAAAATGTCAATGTAATTATCCTAGCATGGCCCGTATACTGTGCTTAGATCGCATACTGTAAAAAAGCGATTGCAAGTAATACAACAGGGTGGGAGCCATATCAAATTAATATTTTGAGGAGGGGCCATGCTAATACAATATAAAAAGCCGAGTTTTTTGGGGGAGACATCGGGACTTAGCAAACACAAACTTTATCGGGTGCTGGGCATTATCACCCCGCTCGATGGCGCCTGCTTCCATTTCGACAGAGGAACCTGCGAGGCTGTCGTGATGGAAGACGAGGCGCATGCCGATATGGGCTCTGCTGCTGACTTGCAATTTGTGCCGATTTCGCACGTCGAAATCGTCGACCAGACCATCCCGAAGGATTGGCAGAATGCCGTTGTTTCTATTCCGAGTAGTGGTGGTGCCGTGGCGACCATGCTGAGTTCGCCAGAGTTTTTGAATGAAAATTTCTTCATCACGACGTATTTTTCGCCAGCCATCACGCGAAAGGTTGTACAAAAAATACACACTCGTTACGAAAGTTACGGCAAGAATATCAAAATCAGCGAAAACCAAGAAAGGTGCCGCGACGAGTATCAAAAAGCCGAGCATAGGCTCGATCGACTTATCCGCAAGTCGCTCACCGACATTAGTTCCGTCTTTGATTTATGGGAATGTTCGTACTATTCAAAAAATCTCGGCAAAGCGATTGCTGCCCGCACTAATTTTCTTGCCGAAACCTCCAATCAGAAAATCCGCAACCTATTTGCTGGAAAAATCATCCATTACCTAATGACGCTCTATTTTGCGCTCAACGAAAACTTCGTAATTCCAGAAAGCCTAATCCGGATTTGCGATAGCGCAGCGCATTTTATGAGTCGCGGCGACAAACATATAATAAGTAGTACGGTAAAATCTCTCATCGAATTTAGCAACACCGAAAACCGCACGCCCGCTACGTCGCCACAGCAAATAACGGCACACCGCCATTAAGTTCGGTGAGTAGGCAATTTTCTACTTCTTCGCGCGTCATTTGCGTGCCGTCATTCACCCAGTACGCCAAGATATATATAATGCCGCCCGCCACGTAAACCGCCGCAAGATCTTTGTTGAAGGCGAATTTTCGACCTTCTTTTTCTTGCCTTTTATACATTCGTAATATTATCGCTGCGAGTGTTCGCGAAAAAACCAAAGCGTCCAGCGTGGTCTTTCTATTGATAAGAAGGTTCCGAAAAATCATCCGGTTTTCATCAATAAAGTCCACCAGTCGCGCAATCGCTTCTTTGTATTCGCACCCTGTCATGAGCGCCACCGCTTCTTCTTGTACGGTCAAAATCAAGCCGTCCATCAGGTGCTGCTTGCTTCTAAAATGACAATAAAAAGTAACCCGACTAATGTCGAGTTCTGCACAAATTCCTCTTACTGTGGCGCGTTGAAATTCCCCCTCTTTCAGCTTAGATCGCGCATGCGCTAGTATCCTGCTGCGCGTAACCGAAGGTGTAGATTCCATACAAATCTCCCTTGTAACCTTGATATTGCGACATAGTTTAGCATATATTAGTCGTTTTGTCTAGTAATGCTAAGATTTCTTCTCGCGTGGTTTTGGAAGCGGCGTAATCGGTTCCAAAACTTGTATAACTTCGCGCGCCAAGTCTGCATTATCTATATCAAGAATATAATGTGGCTTCGCGCCCTTATACGGCTCGCCAATCTCTGCATCCTTCATTAGCTCTTTGATTTCGTCGCGCATTTTTACGAAGACTGTATCGTCGCAAACCAATAGTATCGGCTTTGCATTTACGTACGCCATATATTCGCCAAACATTTTCTTCGAGCTGACGTCGCCCGTTCCCCTAATCTGCTCACAAACGTATTCGATAAATTCTGGTGATGTTGCCATAGTGCTCCTATTATAACTTATTTATTCGATGTCTGTGATTGTGCCGTTATCGAGATGCAAAAGTCGTTGATTGCTGCTGCCCCGCCACTTTAGCGACAAATCTCGTTTCGCCTGAATAAACGGGCCATCAATTAGCGCATTCAGCGATTTTATATATTCTCCTACCGGCCCGTCCTTAGGCAATTTCTCAAATACAAGTCCCGTAAACGACCAAACGCTCCAGCCAAGCTCGTTCTTCGCAAACTCCGCAATCTCACGACAAGCTTCCGCCTGCAGTAGTGGCTCGCCGCCACAAAACGTTAGCCCGCTCTGCCCTTTTAAGTTCCGCAACTGTTCTTTTACATCTTCAATTTTTACTAGTTTCCCAGCTTCCTCGCCCCAAGTCTCGGGGTTCTGGCATCCAGGGCAACGTTGTCGGCAGCCCTGCGTCCAAATCACCGCACGTAGCCCAGGACCATTTACGATATTATCGTGTTCAATCGCCCCCGACAGCCGGATATAGCCCGAAGGCACATCCAGCTGGGGTTCGTATAGCTCTGCGTAGCTCATTATTCTTTTCCGGTCGCCTTGGCAGCTCCTGCCTTTTTGAGTTCGCGCTCGGACTTTGATTTGCCGTCGTATTTTTCGGTAACCACTACGTGTTTTACGCGAGCTGCTTCTTCGGCGCGCTTGCCATCATTCCAGCGCTCCAAAGATCCAACTAGATAGCCGGTAATGCGACGTAGTCGCTCAAATCCGTACTCGCCATCACTTTCTTTGCGTCCGCAGCTTGGGCAAACATCGCCTTCGATAATTCCCGAAAAGCCACATACTGGATCACGATCTACTGGGTGGTTGATACTTCCATAGCCAATGCCCGATTCTTTCATCTTGCGAATGACCGCCTCAAACGCTTCGATATTGTCGGATGGATCGCCGTCTAGCTCTACATATGTAATATGTCCAGCGTTAGTTAGCGCGTGATGTGGCGCCTCAATCTCGATTTTTTCAAATGCGCTAATTGGATAATATACTGGCACGTGGAACGAGTTTGTATAAAAATCGCGATCCGTAACGCCCTTGATATTGCCAAATTCCTGTCGGTCGATCTTGGTGAAGCGTCCAGAAATTCCCTCCGCTGGTGTTGCAAGTAGCGAGAAGTTCAAACGATATTTCTTCGCCCATTGGTCACACTTTTCGCGCATGCGCGCTACGATATCTAGCCCAATTTCGCGCGAATCTTCATCTTCGCCGTGGTGCTTGCCGGTCATCGCCACCAAAGATTCGGCAAGTCCGATAAAGCCAATACTTAGTGTGCCATGCTTAATCACGTCACGCAGGGTGTCGTTTGGCCCAAGATTTTCGCTACCCATCCAGTTACCTTGACCCATCAAGAATGGGAAGTTCTTGACGCGCTGCGTACCCTGAAACTCAAAGCGCTCAAGTAGCTGCTCTGCACATAGGTCTACTTTTTGGTCGAGTTCTTTATAAAACCCATCCCAGTCAGCCTCTGGTCGCGCGCCCAGCGCAATGCCATGCTTAATGCCGATGCGTACCAAATTCATGGTGGTAAACGAGTTGTTGCCACGCCCAACTGTTGTGCCATCCGATTCTGGATAGACGGAAGACATCACGCGTGTGCGGCAGCCCATCGTGGCAATCTCTGAGTGGTAGTCGCCAGGTTTGTAATACTGCAAGTTAAATGGTGCGTCGATAAACGTAAAGTTCGGGAACAAACGCTTCGACGATACTTCCATTGATCGCTTAAACAAGTCGTAGTTTGGATCTTCTGGGTTGTAGTTCACGCCTTCCTTCACCTTGAAGATCGAGATTGGGAAAATCGGCGTTTCGCCCTTGCCAAGACCATTGCTCGTCGCCTCAAGCAGCATTTTGCTTACTAAGCGACCTTCAGGTGATGTGTCTGTTCCGAAGTTAATCGAAGTAAACGGCACCTGTGCACCAGCGCGCGAATGCATCGTATTGAGGTTATGGATGAATCCTTCCATCGCCTGCAATGTTTGGTTGTCGATGTCTTTTTTGGCCATCGTCACGACTTTTTCTGGAACCTTAAGTCTCTTTAGCCGTGCATCGTCGCCCAATTTAATATCATCAGGAATCGTAATGTCTAATTTTTTATCTGCAAACACATCGTATTTCTCGAGGTTTGCGCGGAGTGCCTTCGCATAGCTTTTGTTCACACCAGGTGCCATTGCATAGTCGAAGTTTGGAATCGACTGCCCGCCGTGCTGCTCGTTCTGGTTTGCCTGCAAAATAATTGCCGCAAGCGCCGCATAGGACCCAATCGATTTTGGCGTGCGCAAGAAGCCGTGCCCAGTATTAAATCCGTCCTTAAATAGCTTCAAAGGATCGGTCTGGCAGCAAGTTAACGTGCCCGTCGCCAAGAAGTCTAAGTCATGAATATGAATATCGCCAGCGTCATGTGCGCGGGCGTACTCTGGTTTAATAATACAGACGCGCGCAAATTCCTTCGAGCCTTCCGCACCAAATTGCAACATCTTGCCCATCGCCGAGTTGCCATCGACGTTTGCGTTACCGCGCTTAACATCCGAATCTTCTGATGCGTCAGCATGCGAAATCGTCTTGTAGATTTGCATTAGTTTGGTCTTCGCAGACCTTACGCGTTCGCGTTCCGCTCGGTATTCAATATAGGCTTTCGCAGTTTTCTTAAAAGCTGATTCCATCAAGACCTGCTCTACCACGTCTTGAATTTGCTCCACGTTCGGAATCCTCGATTTGATGGTTTCCGAAGCTACTCGCTCTACCTTTTCGGCAAGATTCTTAGCTCGTTCATATCCAAACTCTTCTGTTGCTGCACCCGACTTTGCGATTGCCTCAACGATTTTTTCTGATTTGAACGATATGATTTTACCGTCCCGTTTACGGACCGACTTAAACACAGTAACCTCCTTATATAGATCTTTATTTGTTTTTTATGACCTTATATTGTGCGCTATATATAGCGTACATTGAGCTAATGATAACGCTATATATAGCGTTTTGCAATAGAAATTGTAAAAATTACATTGCTTTATCTAACGCAAAAAACCATCAATAATTTTCTGCTCGGCAAGCTCTCGAGATAGTCCAAGAGTTTGAAGTTTCATAATTTGCTCGTCAGCAATTTTGCCAATTGCCGCCTCATGAATCAGTTGTGCCTCTGGGTGATTAGCGGTTAGGCAAGGCGTTGCTTTCACATAGCCATTGTCCATAATAATCGCGTCACATTCCGAGTGTCCCATGCATGCTGCATTTCCCGTAATCTCCGAATAAAACTCCTGACGCGATTGATCCTTCGCGACCGACCGCGACCCCACGCTAATTTTTGCATCGTTTCCATCCAGTCTTACGTCAAATCCCGTCGTGGCATTTTGTGTCCCGCGCGTCTCAATCACTTCCTTAATCGTGAGCTTCGCCCCCTCGCCAATATCTGCAATTGTTAGCCGCTTTGCGTCGTCGACCCCCTCGATTTGCGTAGTCTCAATTTCCATTATTGCCCCAGCCGCCAAATGAATTTTAGTTACTGGATTCAATGCCTTCTTACCTTTGCCTTTACCTGTTCCGAAATGTGTCTCGATATATTTTACGCGTGCACCTTCGTCCACAAAAAATTCATGAATTCCATCATGTTGAGTCAAATGCGTTGCGTCATTATGCACGCCGCAGCCTGCCAAAATTAATACCTCGGCATTAGCGCCAATCCGGAAATCATTATAAACCTTGTCCTTAAGCCCGCTTTTACTGAGTATCACGGGAATATGTGCCAACCCCCGCTTCGTTCCCGCCTTCACCTCCACGTTTATCCCCGAGCTGCCTTTCTTCGGGCTAATTTTCACCTCTTCAGTACTCGCAACCTTCAGCCCCTTGCCGTTTACGCGCAGGCTATATGCCCCGTCAAAAATATCATACGTCCCAAATAGTTCATTAAGTAGCGTTAGCTCTATTTCTTCAAGCATAGTCGCTCCAACATTTCATCACGTTTGCCGTACGCCTCAACTCGCCCGCGCTTCATCACGACAATATTGTCCGCCAGCTCCAAAATTTGTTTTTGGTGCGACACGATAATAATCGTATGCTCGCCCTTGAGTTGCCAAAATGTTCGCATTAGATTTTCAAAGCTCCACAAGTCTATTCCAGCCTCCGGCTCGTCAAAAATCATCAGGTCGGAATTTCGCGCCAACAACATTGCGATCTCAATGCGTTTAATCTCCCCGCCGGACAAATCTCCATCCAAATTTCGCTCAATATAATCTGTTGCGGGCAGTCCTACCCTTTCCAAAACTTGTACAAGTTTGTCGCCGCTTAATCGCCGACCCGCCGCAATGCCGAGTATCTCGCGCACCTTAAATCCTTTAAATTTTACTGGCAATTGAAAAGCCATCCCAATTCCCAGTGCCGCTCGTTTTTCGATTGCAAGCTCCGTAATATCTTGGCCATCCCAATATATCTTGCCCTGCTGTGGCTGCATTATTCCCATCAAGACTTTCGCCAAGCTCGTCTTGCCGCTACCATTCTGCCCAGTAATTACCGTCAGCGAATTTTTTGGAATTTCCAAATTCACATCGCGCAAAATCTGCTTGTCGCCCTCCACCGCCACATTGATATTTTCAAGTCTTAGCATTTTATTACCTAATCGTGTTCGTGATCGTAGTCATCATCATGGTCATGCGCAGCTTCGGCTTCGTGCTGCACAGTTTCGTCGTGATTGTGGCTGCTCTCGTCGTGAATGAAGCCATGTAGCGTCGTGATCGCGAGCCATACTGTCAAAATACCCAGCACCACCAGCAGCGCTTTGCTGATCTTTGATTTTTGCTTCTTGTCTGAATGAATTGAGGGGATAATATCGCTCGCTGCAATATATATAAAGAAACCTGCAACAAGGCCAAGTGCGGGTGCAAAAGAAATCGTCAGCGCATCGCCAATCAAGTAAAACACCACAGCCGCCACCACAGTCGCAAGCGAGCTCATGACGTTGATAAGCAGTACTTTCGAGCGTTTCACTCCCTTGTGCAGCAGCAGCCCGAAGTCCCCTACCTCCTGGGGTATCTCATGAGCTGCCACAGCCAAAGTCACCACCACGCCACTTGCGGGCGACATCAAAAATCCTGCCGCAATCGCCACGCCATCAATAAAATTATGTACAGTATCTCCCACTACCACCATTGGCACCACCGGATCGGTGCTCTTTGTTTCGCCATGTTTGTTGTGCTCGCTATGGCGATGAAACCAAGTCAAGCACACTTCCATCAAGAAAAATGCCACAATACCAATCAGTACAAAACCAGCAGTCAGCGCAACATCGCCACTTTCGGCAGCAGCCTCTGGAAACATATCAAGTAATGCCGAAGCGAGCAGCGCGCCGGCTGCAAATGCTGTTGCATATTCGGCGAGTTTGGCGCGTTTTTTGCTAGCAAGTAAGATTAATCCACCGAGCAACGAAAACAATCCCCCCACCAAAGAACAGATAAATACTTGCAAGATAATTGGCATAATAAAAACAGTATAGCATAAAAAATAGACGCTCCCTTTTTTGGAGCGTCTAGGTGAGAAATTGAGGTCTAGTTGTGTCTTTCGCTATACGCACAAGGTACATCGGCGCATTTGCATGCTTTGGCAAAGCTGCCAAAGCGGCGGCAGTACGAATCCGACGACGCCATGTTTGAATCATCAAGATCCGCTGTAAGCAGCGGACGCCCTAGCTTGCGATAAAGCTTCTTCAGATCCTTCAGCATCTTTTCGTCAGACTTCACAACTACTGGCTTGCGAATCGCCTTCAGCCCCACTTTTCTCAGTAACGAATTCCAACTGCACCCAAAATGTCGACACATTTCGTCGGCAGTATAATTCTCGCCATGTGCGAATGCCCTCTTGAAGTCGGTATTCGCTGGCACTCGGCCAAAAGTTTTGTGAAAATTTGTCAGATCCGCCAAGGCTTCGTCCTCCGTGCGCGGAGGATAATGCGTCGTCACTCCGTCGCGAGTTACGGATCTTGATTGAAAATAATACAACATGAGCCCCTCCTCTTCCTTGGAAAAGATCAACCATCAAGGTCTATATTTTCACTATACCACACTTATGTAATTTAGTCAATGAGACGCGCGGACAGCCAAAAGCAGGATGAGGCTAGCGGCTTACGCTCGGCATGCTATAATAGAATAAATCGGAGGTAATATATGATCAGCTTAATCGCAAGTGTTGGGCGCGGGCTCGAGCTCGGAAAAAAGGGCGGACTCGCTTTTACTGGGCGCGGTGAGCTTGGCTATTTCCGCGATACCACTATGGATCACAAGATTTTTATGGGTCACAATACCTTTGTTTCTCTGCCAAAGCGCCTCAAAGGCCGCGAATACTATGTCGCCAGCAACGCTACCGATTTACCCGATTGGGTGCATGTCGTCGATGACGTTGACGCTTTTTTGAAAGACTGGCAAGACAAGCCCGAAGAACTTTTCGTTATCGGTGGCGGCATGATGTATAAGACCGCTCTTCCCTACGCTCAAAAACTTTACCTAACCGAAATTGATGGCAGCTGCCCAGATGCCGATGTTTTCTTCCCAACTTTTGACAAAACAAAGTATACGAAAACCCGTGTGGGAGAAGGAGAATTCGACGATGGTCTAACATTCGTCCGCTTTATCTACGAACTTAACTAACTTGAGGAGTAAGAATGGACAAAGAAATTTTTGATCTAATCAAAGCGGAGGCTGTGCGCCAGCGCGAAGGGCTCGAACTAATTCCGAGCGAAAACTATGTAACCAAAGGCGTTCTCGACGCCATGGGGTCAGTATTTACAAACAAATATAGTGAGGGCTACCCAGATTTTGAGGGGCTTGATAGCTGGAGCGACGAAGAAATCGCTACCAAGATCTTGCCTAGTCGCCGCTACTACGGCGGCCAAGACAACACCGATCGTATTGAGCGCCTAGCAATCGCGCGCGCTTGCCGTATTTTCAAGGCAGATCATGCCAACGTGCAGCCACATAGTGGCGCGCAGGCAAACAATGCCGTATACAATGCTTGGCTCGAACCAGGCGATACTGTGCTCGGCATGAATCTCGGTCATGGTGGCCATCTTACGCATGGCTCGCCAGTCACGCTTTCTGCAAAAATCTACAATTTCATACCTTATGGTACTGTTGCCGAAACCGGCGACATCGACTACGAAGAAATGGAAAAAATGGCAGTCAAGCACCAGCCAAAAATCCTTCTCGTAGGCTATTCTGCGTTTATGAAGGTGCCAGATTTTGCACGTATTGCCGAGATTGGCAAGAAGATTCCTGGCTGCTTGTTGATGGCAGACATGGCACATGTAGCGGGGCTTATTGCGGGTGGCGTACATGCAAATCCATTTGATTTTGGCTTCCACGTCATGACAACCACTACGCACAAGACATTGCGTGGCCCTCGTGGCGGTATGATTCTAAGTCGCGGTACTGTGGGTAATCCACTCCGCAAGACCGAAAAAACCATCGAAAATATCCCAACGCTTATCGACCGCTCGGTCTTCCCTGGCACTCAGGGTGGCCCGCTCATGCATGTAATTGCAGCAAAGGCAGTTGCATTCGGCGAGGCGCTTCAGCCAGAATTCCGCGACTACGCTACAAATATCGTAAATAACGCCGCGATTCTTGCCGACGAACTCGACGCTCTAGATTTTCATTGTATCGGCGGCGGTACCGAGAATCATCTTATCCTTATCGATATGGTAAAATCCTTCAAGATTGACGGCAAGCTCATGGAACGCGGCCTCGATCGCGTTGGGCTCAACCTCAATGCCAACTCCGTGCCAAACGATACTCTCCCTCCTTTCCGCCCATCCGGTATTCGCCTAGGTACGCCAGCCATCACCACGCGTGGTCTTGGTCGTCAGGAAATGAAGCGCATTGCTAAGTGGATGCGCGCCGTTGCAGACATTTGCGTTAAGGCTAAGAAAGAAGAAAACCTCGATAAGTTTGCCGCTGAGTTTGACGCTCTCCATGCTGAGGTCAAAAAACTCGCCCTTCGCTTCCCGCTACCTAGCGACAAATAATCTGTTGGCGATTATCCCCCAACAACAAGTACCTCATAAAAACAAGATTTTTGCTGATATCATGACATTATGGGGATCATCTCTTTTGAAAGAAAAGTACATACTTTAATCTGTTGATATGCTACTTTACAGCAAGTATAATCTGTGATAGAATAACATCATGAGATACACAGTAAAACAGTTTAATACGGAATACCCAGATGACGAGGCGTGTCTTCGTAAGGTATTTTTGGATCGCTATGGCGAAAAGCCAACTTGCCCCCACTGTCAACGTGAATCTAAATTCTACCTCGTGACTGGGCGAAAGTGTTTCGCCTGTGAATTCTGCGGTGGTCAGTTCCACCCTCTAGCCGACACTATCTTCCATAAATCCTCAACCTCTCTCAAAGACTGGTTCTATGCAATCTACTTGTTTGCTATGTCGAAAAACGGCGTGTCAGCCAAAGAGCTGGAACGCCAGATTGGGGTGACCTACAAAACAGCTCACAGGATGGCAATGCAGATTCGTAAGCTCATGGAACAGCCAGAGGATGATCCTCTCGACGGCGAAATTGAGGTAGACGAAACATATATTGGCGGTAGACATTTGAGTAGGGAGAGGCATTCGAGCAAAAGTATAGTTTTTGGCATGGTGGAGCGAAAGGGTCGGGCGCACATCAAGCATGTGAAGAGTAACGGATCGAGAGCCTTAATCCCTGAAATCATAAATAACGCTTTCGTTGGATCGACTTTCTATTCTGACGAGTGGCGTGCCTACAAAGTTTTAGGTAAAACTAATCTTTTCCAACACGAAACCGTAAAGCATCGGATTGGCGAATATGTTCGTGACAACATCCATACGAACACCATAGAAGGCGTCTGGTCGCAGCTCAAACGCTCAATTGATGGTACATT
>JBKECJ010000011.1:0-27572 GCA_047974525.1 Saccharimonadales bacterium (SeqCode) | reverse complement strand
CGGCAAAGAGCTTGGGCTCGTAAAAGATGAATCCCAAGTGTATGACTGCTCGAAGATGGGCAATGTTTCGGACGAGGAGTTTGAGGAAATCTTGGGCGAGACAACAGTATTCGCACGCGTGACGCCGGAGGATAAATTCCGCCTACTAACGCTCATGAAGAAGCAAGAGATTACGGCAATGACTGGCGACGGCGTGAACGACGTACCGGCGTTAGCTAATGCCCACATTGGAATTGCGATGGGGAGCGGGCCTAGCATTGTGCAGGACGCGGGAGACATTGTACTGCTTGATGACAACTTCAAGAGCGTGGTGACGGCGATGAAAGAGGGTAGAGTTGTACTTACGAATATCCGCCGAATGTTGATGTATCTCTTGGCAACGAATGCTGGTGAGGTGCTGACGATTATTGTGGCGCTGCTGCTTGGCGGCGAGCACTTGCTGCTGCCGATTCAGATTTTGTGGGTAAACCTCGTAACTGACTCTTTGATGGTGGTGCCAATTGGGCTTGAGCCACCAGAAGAATACTTCTTGCGACAAAAGCCAGAGAAAAAAGACGCACCAATTCTGAACGGCGTGCTGCTCGGGCGAATGATCATAATTGCCATCACGATGGCGGCAATCACAATTACGACGTACTTTGTTTCAGAAGAATTCTTTACGCACGAACAGGCAAACACCTTAACGTTTACGGCACTAGTAGTAATGCAATGGGCGAACGCGTTTAATAGTCGCGCGCTACATGATTCGCTCTTCAAGCGCCTCAAGACTCACAACTGGAAGTTCTGGGCGGCACTCGTACCAGCAATCCTACTGCAAGTCGCGGCGCTGTTTACGAACGTCGGACATGAGTTCCTACATACAGTATCGGTACCAATGCTTGCGTTGGGTATCGTGGCGGTTGTTTCATTCATAATCCCAATTGTTATCGTGGAAATACACAAGCTATTCGTGAAGAAATTTGTCAAAAATTAGCATATTTTGCGTGTTGTAAATAATACTACCGAAAAAGCTTGACACCCCATATATAGCGTCCTAAACTATATATAGAACACCATATCTAGTGTTCCAACCCAATGTTGAGTGGGACTGGAAAACAAAAATACGGTAAGCATGAAGGAGGTACAGAATGCCCGAACAAGGCAAGCTAAAATTTAAGCGCTCGTTCTCAACCGCGGGTGTGCACCCATATGACGAAGTCACATGGGAAAAACGCGACATCGTGATGACAAACTGGCGCGATGGTAAAGTAAACTTTGAACAAAAAGGTGTAGAGTTTCCGGATTTTTGGAGCATGAACGCTACGCAGATCGTGACGAGCAAATATTTTAGAGGCAAGCTCGGCACTAAGGATCGCGAAAAATCTTTGAAGCAGCTAATCAACCGCGTAGTAAAAAAATATGTAGACTGCGGTATTGAAAATAATTATTTTGCGAGCAAAAAGGATGCCGAGATATTTAGCGACGAGCTAACTTGGATGTTGCTTCATCAGTATTTCTCCTTCAACTCGCCAGTATGGTTTAACGTTGGCACCGAGGCTTCGCAGCAAGTTTCGGCATGTTTCATTTTGTCAGTCGACGACTCCATGGAAGATATTTTGAATTGGTATACCGAAGAAGGTCGCATTTTTAAGCGCGGATCGGGCGCAGGTGTGAACCTATCAAAGATTCGATCGCGCAGAGAGGGGCTCAGCACGGGCGGAATTGCCTCTGGACCAGTTTCATTCATGCGCGGAGCAGACGCTTCGGCAGGCACGATTGCTTCGGGCGGCGCAACACGTCGCGCGGCAAAGATGGTAGTACTCGACGTAGATCATCCAGACATTCTAGACTTTATTGGCACCAAGGTTCGCGAGGAAGATAAAATCCGCGCCTTACAAGCTGCTGGGTTTGATATGGGTGTGGATGGTAGAGATACCTACTCCGTGCAGTATCAGAACGCGAACAACTCAGTACGCGTATCGAGCAAATTCATGCGAGCAGTAGAAGCCGACGGCGACTTTGAGCTGCTAGCACGCACAAATGGCAAAACAGTAGACACCATGCGAGCACGCGATATTTGGGACAAACTCTGCGAGGCAGCTTGGGCATGTGCAGATCCTGGGATTCAGTATGACGACACTATTAACGGCTGGCACACTATTCCAAAAGAAGGCAAAATCACCGCCAGCAACCCTTGCTCAGAATTTATGTCGATCGACAACTCATCGTGCAACCTCGCCAGTATCAACCTTCTTAAGTTCCTAAAAGAAGACGGCAAGTTCGACACAAAACGATTTATCACGGCAACAGAAGTAATCTTTACGGCAATGGATATTTCGGTGACATTTGGCGAGTTCCCAACCGAAAAAATTACGCAGAACACCAAAGATTTCCGCGCGCTCGGTATCGGCTATGCCAACCTTGGCGCAATGCTGATGACGATCGGCGTACCTTATGACTCGGACGAAGGCCGCGCAATTGCAGCTGGAATTACTAGCCTGATGACGGCGGCGGCTTATCGCCGTTCGGCAGAACTGGCTGGCGCAGTAGGCCCATACAAAAACTACGAGCGCAATGCTAAGGATCAAATAAAAGTTATCAAGAAGCATGCGGGAGCTTCAGAAGCTACGGCAATCAATTCCGACGGCATGGAAACCCACGTCAACTTGGAAGATATTTTTGAAGCGGCGGGCGAACAATGGCAAGAGACTTTGGAAGTTGGACAAAAGGCTGGCTTCCGAAACTGTCAGGCGAGCTTACTAGCGCCAACCGGCACGATTGGCTTTATGATGGATTGCGATACGACAGGTATCGAGCCAGACTTCAGCCTCGTGAAGTACAAAAAGCTCGTTGGCGGTGGCTCCATGCAAATCGTCAACCAATCAATTCCGCGGGCACTCAAAAATCTTGGATACAACAAGGAGCAAATTGAGGCCATAGTTAACCACATTACCGAAAACGGCACAGTAGTTGGCGCGCCAGACTTGAAGAAAGAGCACTACGCAACGTTCGACTGCGCCGTGGGCGAGCGAGCAATCAAGCCGATGGGGCATATTGATATGATGGCGGCAGTACAGCCTTTCTTATCAGGCGCAATTAGCAAGACCGTGAACATGCCGGAGTCCGCAACGATCGAGGAGATCAAAGAAGTCTACATGCAAGGCTGGAAGAAGGGGCTAAAGGCCGTGGCGATCTACCGCGACAACTGTAAGGCGAGCCAGCCACTTAGCGACAAGAAAGACAAGGATGAAGAAGAGGAAGAGAAGCCACAGGTACCTACTTTCCAGCGTCGTCGCCTGCCGCGCCGTCGCGAGGGCAATACTTATTCGTTCAGCGTGGCTGGTGCCGAAGGTTATATCACGACGGGCTTATACGAAAACGGCGACCTTGGCGAAATCTTCGTTAAGCTATCTAAGCAGGGCAGCACGCTGTCGGGCATTATGGATACGTTGTCGATTTGCGTTTCGCTTGGGCTACAATACGGCGTACCGCTAGAGACCTATGTAAAGAAATTTACAAATATGCAGTTTGAGCCAGCCGGCATGACAAACGATCCAGATATTCCATTTGCAAAATCGTTGGTCGACTATATCTTCAAGCGCTTGGCGTTAGACCATCTACCATTTGATGTGCGTGCTGGATATGGGATTTATTCCACCGCCGAACGTCTACAAGCGGTAGATTCGGGAGTCTATGAGCCCATACCTGAGCCAACAGCAGGAGAGGCGCCAACGACAGACGAAGATGAAATTGCCGCAGATAGGCAGACAAAGTTAGAATTAAAAGTAGAAACGGCGAGACCAGAAGTTCATTCGACGGCAGACCTCGCAAGTGAAGATTCAGACGCACCGCTATGTTTGAACTGTGGCGTAAAAATGCGTCCTGCTGGTTCGTGTCATATTTGCGAACTATGTGGAAGCACAAGTGGTTGTTCATAAAAAATAATAAATAATTAGGAGGCTAGAAGCGTGAAGAAAAATCAAAGAGTAATTGCAGGGATCGCGGCGATTGTAGTGGGTGTGGGTATAATCGTAGCGGCAGTACTAGTGGGCAGCAATCAAAATACCGAAGACAATAAGACCGACGATAACGTCAGTAAGGTTTGCCCAATGTCCGAAAAGGACAACGAAGTAACTGTAAATTACGACGGCGTTGAGGGCGAAACCGCACTCGCGACACTCGAAAAACTATGCGACGTCACAAAGACAAGCTCGGATCTCGGTGAATACGTAACAGGCATCGAAGACAAAGACGCCGGCGACGAATATTACTGGGCATTCTACGTAAATGACGGCTACGCAAGCGAAGGAGCAGGAACATATAAGGCAGAAAAAGGAGACGAGATCAAATGGGTACTCACCAGTCTAGACGCCGCCTACTAATTGATCTCGCTGTGGCTTTTGGGCTAGTCACACTAATCGTAGCCGCCAGACTGATTCCACATTTGCCAAACTTTACCCCAGTTTCTGCGGTAGCATTGTTCTCGGCATACTACTTTCGCAATCGCCAATGGGCGGCGTCAATTCCGCTAGTAGGTATGATCGTAGCAGATTTCTTTCTGCCACAATATGCTTGGCAACAGCGCCTAGTAGTATATGGATCGTTTTTCGTGTGCTATTTGGTTGGATTAGTTTTGCGAAAAAAATACACACTCGGCCGCACAATAGGCGCATCGCTCGCTGCCAGCTTGGTGTTTTTCCTAATCACAAATTGCGTGTTCTTATACCAAGGCGCGGGGCCAGTAATGTATCCGCACACAATCGCAGGACAGATTCAGAGCTACACAAACGCACTACCATTCTTGAAGTGGACGCTACTTGGAGACATGGCATACTCGCTAGTTATTTTCGCGGCATATCAATATGCCTGCGTACTCGCAATTAACAAAAATAAACGAAAGGTGGCATTAAATGAAAGTGCTAACTAAAGACAATTATCAAGAATTCGTAGGAACTGGCACAGTACTAGTAGACGCATGGGCAGACTGGTGCACGCAATGCCCACGCATGATGTCGATTCTCGAGCAAGTTCAGCCCGAATACGAGGGCAAGGTAAAAATCGGTAAGCTAGAAGTTAGCAAAAATATGGAGCTAGGACAATCGCTCGGCGTGACTTCACTACCAACACTTCTACTATACAAAGACGGAAAATTGATCGGACAAAAGGTCGGCATCGTAACAAAACCCAACCTGCAAGCATGGCTCAATCAAGCGTAATTGTTTTTACGGGCGAAAACAAAGGCAAGACCGAGGCTGCACTTGGTCTTGCAATGCGGGCGTTAGGGGCGGACTTTCGGGTGCTATTTGTGCAGTTCATCAAAGCTTGGGAGGTCTCGGAAGATAAAACACTTAGCGTGCTTGCCGAAGCATTTGGGGACAAGCTTACGACGGTAAAGGGCGGTAAAGGTTTTTATGACGCGGGGGATTTGTCGGCAAAAGGTGTTAGCGATGCAGAGCACAAACGAATCGCAAACGAAACATACGACACGTTACTAAAAGAGGCGCAGCTTGGTAATTATGACTTGGTAGTTGCGGATGAAATAAATAACGCCGTGCACGACGGGCTACTTACGAAAGACCAACTAAGAGCGCTGATCGAAACGCGAAATGACACGACGCATTTGTGCATGACGGGCAGGGATTTTCCAAAAGATTTGCTGCCGCTCGTGGATTACGCGACCGACATGCGGAAACTAAAACATCCGTACGACCATGGCGACCTAGCTATTGTTGGCATAGATTATTGATACGAAAAAACATGCGCCGTTTAAACTTTTCGCGACGCATGTATTTTTTTGCGTAGATCCTTGGGCGCTACTAGATCTTTTCGATAGGAACCTGAATCTCGGTTAGACAATCTTTGGCGTCGTCTTTATTCCAGATACCATCAATATAGCTCTCGCGGATATTGTCTACGACTTTGTATCCGTTTTGTTCGACCCATTGAATCGCGTAGGCGTATGCCTTGCCGAGCCCGCCGTAAGCGCCGCGGTGCAAAACCGATACAACCTTCACGGCTGGAACAGTCTTGAAGATAAATCCATCGCCGTCTTTACCTTTCTTAACGACCGCCTCGCAAATCTCAACGTTGATGTCTGCGTCGCGATATTCGCCATCTAGATAAACATTGAAGCAATACCCCGGCTGCACGCATTTTAGATCCGGATTTGCTTTGCTGACTTTTTCACCTAGCCCCGGCATGATAGTATTTAGCGCTGCGTAGTTTGGAATTGTGTATTTTGCCGCAAATACAATAAACTCTGGCAGATCTTTGATAACTGCTTGATAATCCATTTTGTAACCCTCTTTTCGTTCGTTAATGTAATTTTCCAAGCGAGAGAGTCGGGCAGAAGCATCGTGCATTTCATTTTCGAGTTCGAGCTTGCGCTGCTTTAAGATGTTTGCGATATTGTGGCCATCAATAATCGCGGTGATCTCTGGAATAGAGAATCCCATCTGGCGCAGTTGCACGATTTCGCCCAGACGAAAAAGTTGACTACTGTCGTAATAACGATAGCCGTTTTCGTCATCGATATGCGCCGGCTTCAATAGCCCCACCTCATCGTAATGATGGAGTGTTTTGATAGTGACTAGGCCGAGCTTCGAGAACATGCCGATTCGATACATTTTGCTTCCTTTCTTTTCTTTCGCACCCCTATGATATATTCTCCGGTAACAGGAGGGTCAATACAATTATCGCAGATTCTGAGAATAAAAAATATTGCAAAAATAGGCTGAAAAAGATAACATAAGTAGTAATACAGGTGCAATAAGAAGGGGCAATAGTGGTTCACGGGTTACATGCGCAGGGGGAAAAATTATCTATCCAGAACAAATTCAAAGACCCAGCGGTCTTAGCATTTTCGGCTTTTCTCGCGTGTTTGATTTTGTCTTTCGTGGCGAGCAGTATGATTTTGCAACCACAAAAATCTAACGCCGTAACGGGCTTGGGATTGGTTGACGATCCGACTATGAATCTCACTGCATCTTCGAGCGAAGTAAATATGGAGATTACGCCGACGAATACAGGTACATTGATTTCGGGCTCGCACACGCTCACCGCAGATACTAATATGCCTTCGGGTTACAACTTGAATCTAGCTACAGTAATTCCTTCTACTCTAAGCACGAGTACGGGCACGATTGCCTCACCAACCCCGCTCAGCAATAATACGTGGGGCTTTGCGACGACGCAGGTAAGCAGTAGTAGCGCCGCGAATACCATTACGAACGGCTTTGACGCAAGCTATGCCGTGCCGACGCCGAGCGCCACAAGCAAGTGGGCAAACCCTACGCCAACGACAACAATCAAGAATACGACCCAATCCACAACAGGTGGCTCAACTACGATTTATTACGGCGCAAAAATTGACACCAATCAGACTGCGGGTACTTACTCAAATTTGGTGCGATACACCGCTACGCCGAATACGACTAGCTTGCCGTCTCTAAGTATTATTTCAATTACGCCAAGCTCGGGGCCAACTACTGGCGGAACAGCAATAACGATCGTGGGGACTGGGTTTACATATAACGATCAGAGCGTTACGCGATATGTCACCATTGGTGGTGTTGCATGTGGCAATGTTTCGATTTCGAGCAATACTCCGATAGCTGGGCGGGATACGATTTATTGTAATGCGCCAGCAAATACGGCTGGAACAAAGGGCGTGACTGTGCAGGCTTGGAATAGCGGTGCCACAAACAACGTACCTGGGTATACATATATTGCGCCAGCAACGGTCTCGTTCGTGTCTCCAAATTACGCTAGTATCATACCAGGCACAGAGTCGGGTCAAGCGTTCTCTATCGTAGGTAGTGGCTTTACGGGTGCGACTACGGTAACGATTGGCGGCGAATCTTGCGAGTCGTTTACAGTAATTAGTGATACGCAAATTGCATGTACGGGCCCAAGAACAATTACAACGACTGGCGCGAATAGCGTTGTCGTGACGAAGACCAATGTCGACAGCAATAGCACAGTGATAGTGGATTATACGGACAATGGTTTTGCAACGTTGCAGGGCAGCGACGCGTTTTCGCAATGTACAACCACGGCAAAATTATTCCGCGATACACGCGATAGCCAGCTATACTATGCAAAAAAGATGGCGGACGGGAAGTGCTGGATTGTCGACAACTTGGAATACGCTGGCTACGGAACATTGTCGCAAACTGCCGGATCTTATCTCACGCAAGACGGCACGAATACGATTACTCCATACAATTACCACGTGGCGAAATACGTTGATCCAGGAGCTCACAGCTATTGCTCGGGTAGCGTAAATATACCAAGCGCCAATAGCACGCGCTGCGGATTCCTATATAACTGGTATACGGCAACCGCTGGCACAGGCACACTCGACTTGGGCACGGGACAGCAGGCTTCAGCTTCAATTTGCCCAGCGAACTGGCGACTGCCATCATCATATTCCGACGTCGACGACCCAACGGCTGGTGGACTATATTGGGATTCGGCAGACTTCCCAGTACTAAACGCATCGATGAACGCGGGCGCAACGACAACGGGGAACAATAACAATTATTACCAAGGCTGGCAGCCGACTGGCGCGTGGAATGGCATGTACTCGGGCGGGTGGAGCAACAACTTCAATATCTACGGAAATGGCGGCATCTATATATCATCGACGGCAGACGGCACTAATAATATGGCGACCGCGTATTACAGCACATCATCTATCAACGTAACCTCAATCTACAACAAGAGCTACGCCTTTGCGGTGCGCTGCGTAATGGAAGCACCCGAAGCGGAGAATGGTGATCTTTTACAGGAAATTACATCCGATACTTGCCCAGTTACAAATAAGATATGGGCAGTAGACGCGCGCGACAACCGAACCTACTGGGTGCAAAAACTTGCCGACGGCAAATGCTGGATGCTGACAAATCTAGCTTATGCGGGTGGCGGTACAAATACTTACGGAGATACCAAAACGATAGCGAATAGCAATCCGCTAAGTTATACCAACGCGCTCTATATGATTCCGACATCGGCAAATCCGACTACTAGCCCAACAACCCCAAGCACATCGACAGACGGTGGCGCGACAAACACACAATACGGATACTTATATAACTGGTGTGCCGCAATGGGTGCGCAAACTAGCACTTCGGCATGCACCTCGTCGACTACGCCAACCCCAAATCAGAGCATTTCAATTTGCCCATCCGGCTGGCGCTTGCCAACGGCTGGTAGCGGAGGCGAATACCAAGCGCTGAATAACGCAATAAATTCTGGGAGCAGCACTTCTCCAACTGGACTACTGACAACTTAGCTAGGGCAGTATAGCGGCCAATGGTACTCCAGCTTTGGCGTTCAGGGTTCGCTAGGATACAACTGGGCGTCTACGCAATTTAGCGGCACGAATGCCGCCTCACTAGGATTCCGCGTAGGTTTAGTAGATAACGCCACGTCTACCGGATACGATAAGAGATTCGGCTTTGCAGTTCGCTGCGTAGCAAACTAGATACTTGTCGCAGTAACGATTTCGTGAATAGCTATGAGAGATTTCTTGATACTCATTTTTGAGGTATCCAAAACATGACTAGATTGCGGAAGGGCTTGCCGGTCGGTGAGTTCCACTAGCATGCGATCTACTTTGAGTTTGGTGACGTAGCCTTTTTTCTTCTTGCGCTTGCGGCGAGTTTTTTCGTCGGCGATGATAGTGAGCAGAATAACTTTGTAGCCGTACTTGCTCGAAAGATCTGTGAGATGTGCGAAATCTAGGGAATCGTAATCATGAAAGCGATTTAGCGCGCCCTCGAGGATAATTGATTGTCCGGAATTCATGTAGTTTTCGACGACAGACAGAGTATTGCGCCAGCCCAGCTCAGTATCTTTTGGACGAGTAACTTGTTGAAGTTTTGAAGCGGGATTCATGCCGAAATAAAAGGTATCTTGTTTGAGGAGGGCAAAGTCGTGCTTTTGGGCGTACTCTAGCGAGAGGGCACTTTTGCCAGCACCAGAATAACCACGGATAATGAGGAGGGTGGGCTTGCTCATATATATACATTATATACCAAGCGCGGGCGATATGTGGATTGATACAACTAACCAATAGCGCTATAATAGTAGCAATACTCGTTATGGGAAGGGATCATATGTTCAAAAAAATCAATCAGCACGCAAGGGCTATCCGAGTGTTGAGTTTGGCACTAGCAACATTATTCTTGGCTGGGGCAATTGTGCCCACCCAAAACATCTTCGCGGCAAGTTACAACCTTATTTATCAGGACGCGTCTGGCAATACAATTGAGGCGAAAAAGTTTCCGAGGGATCGGTCGTGTCGCTAAGAAATTACCCAAGCGGCGCAATAGCGTGGGTGGATACTTGTATAACTGGTACGCGGCGACAGCAGGTACTGGAACCTATGCACAAAGCACAGACGGCACGAACGTAACTGGCAATATTTGCCCAGCAAACTTCCGACTGCCTTCGGGTTCGAGCGATGGCTCAACGGCGACAGGTAGCGGCACGTCTGCTGTCGCGGCGGACTTCCCAGTTCTCAATGCCAGCATGAACGCTGGCGCACTTGCTGCGGGCGCCACGACTTCATCGTATTATGCAGGATGGTTGCCCTCTGGCGCTTGGGGTGGCACGTATTCTGGGTACTGGGATGATGGTCTAGTCGGTCAGGGGTCGCTCGGCTACTTTTGGGCGTCTACCGCGCGCGCTGCCACGTACGCCCGGGGCGCGAGCTTCAACTTAGACTACGTCGGCCCAGGTAATACCACCTACGACAAGTACCGCGGATATACTGTTCGTTGCGTGATGCAATAATGTAGCGCCAAATTAGACACAACGCAAAATTCACGCTTAAGATGTAACGATAGAAATAGGGACTACGAGTTAGCCACAGCAGTAAGCAAAACGCGCCCGCTATACGTGCCCGCGGGCAAACTCATGTCGACTTTCGTGCCGTACCATATGCTTGTATCTTCGCCGCTGATAGATGTGGCCGTGCTGGTGGTTTTTAGCACCCGAGGACTAGACAAAAAGGGCACATCGAGCCAAGAATTTATGCCATTACTGAGAGATACGCCCCATTCATTGACATTCAATGAGCTAGATGAGGCTGGACTGATTTTATAGGTAGAGCTGGTGCCATCTTTTCGCAGTGCGCGATCTTCGGCATTGTCCGACATCGCCGAGATGAGCAGTCGATAGCCATTCGGGTTATTCGTCATGACATTTACTACGTCCTCAACAGAAGAGACGCCTGATCCAGGGGTAAATTGAGCACTGACTTGCCCGTTTGAAGCAAGGGATAGCGACGTCTCTACGTATGTAAACATGTCGCTTGCTGCCGTTATATCGATGCCGTTATATACATATACGCCGAAGGTGCCTTCCAGATGCTGAGACGTTTTGCATGACAGGGAATTGCTCGTCAGAATCGTGACATTCGTGCAAGTTGCGGGAGTCCCATATTGGTCGAGAGTGACGGTAGTTTGCGCCTGCGTGCCGATATTACTACCGGTAAGAACGATTGTGGTGCCGCCGGTTACGGGGCCGTAGTTGGGCGAAACTGTGATTGTGCCAATAGGCGGATAGTACGTAAATGCACCTGAAGCAGTTATATTATATAAGCTGTTATATATATTTACGTCGACTATCCCCGCTGCGTGCGCGGTGGTCGTACAATATATTGCCGTCGTCGACCAAGAAGTTACCGTGCAGGTAGAATATCCCGATCCAGCCGTGCCTAGCCTAACGGTACTCGTGCTCGCAAGATCGCTTGCCCCAAAGCCTTCGCCGGAAATTACTATGCTGGCGCCTCCCGTAGTGTAGCCAAGCGCTGGAGAAACCGATGAGATAGAGGCTACTCTAACCCAGTTGGTCTCGGTGTTTGAGTTGTATGCTGCATAATTTTGCCTCATGTCCGCGTATGCATTAGTAACGGATCCTGCACTTATGCTGGTATATTTTGTGCCACTACTTGCCGCTGGAGCCCAAAGCACAGCAGAGAGTTGAGCCGTCGGAATTGCCGTACCGACGAATACCGATATGACGGAGTCGTTGCTTAGAGTATTCGTAGAATAAAGTCCAGGTACGGTAATAGTAGTACCACGCAACGAAGCTGGAACATACATCGGGTAAACGAGCGCGCTCGAGGCATTAACTGGGCTTGGCGTCATATTGCTAATATTCGCTACGTATAGCGATCCGCCAGAGATAACCGGCGCCGTTGCGCCAGCTAGGTAGCCCGAAACAACTGTAAAACCGCCAGAAATTCTCGCTGTCACTCCGGCACCTTCCGTAACGGTACCAGTAGCGGTGCCTGGCCAACTGCTTCCGCTTGAGCCAGAGCGCATGTTTGCAATAATTACTACTGCATTTCCTTCGATACTTACCGACCCAGCGCTACCACCGATTCTTTTGTTTCCTGTTCCGTTGACTAAGGTGCAGCTGTAGCAACCGCCCCACGCGTTACTCCCACCAACAATACCAGTAACCGCCCGAAGCTTGGCGTTGCCGCGCATGGTCAATGCAGCTCCGGCTCCGCCGCTGAATGTACTATTATTGATGGTGTCGGAAGTACTAGTAGAGCCATAAATCGAACGAAAAGAGTTGCCGCCGCCAATTGCCGCTGCACTATTCGCCGACGCAGTAACAGTTGCGTTCTCCTCGATGATTATCGTCCCGCCGCCACCGCCAACCCAGGAAACTCCATTTTGGTTTATGGTGTATAGTTGGTTTTGGGCTCCGCCACCGCCGATACCGGCTCCAGGCGTCGATCCGCCACTAGCATTCACTATCACGTTCCCAGAAAACGTAATCGTACCTGCGGTCTGCCCTTGTCCGCCGCCTATTCCTGCACCCATACTGTTACTTGCTGCATTGGCATTTATCGTGCCGCCAGTAGAGCTAGTTATCTTAACGGACGTGCCGGTTGGTGCGCCTATGGTTCCGGTAACTCCATAAGTTGATGGAGTAAATGTATTAACGCCAACTGCATCTATCTGCACGTAAGCCCTATTGGTCAAAGATATTGGGCCGGTCGTACTTGGGGCGGTCAGCGTCAGATCATTAGTCTGGACTGTTAATGGGGTACTTATTGTATAATTTCCGCCATTTATTACTAGGGCATAAGTTGCGGTACCCGATTGTAGGTTTATGCCAACGTTCGCCGCATTCTGGCCTGTGTATGTACTGCCGAGTCCAGTTACACTGTATGCAGTGGCGCTAGTGAACGTGACCGTTACTGTGCCAGTGGTGGTAGAAGGCACATTAATCCAACTACTTACAGCGGCGCTCGCTTGATTTGGCCGAAATAATGGGCTCAAAATTGCTAATAATACTACAAGGACAAAGAATAGAACACTCGAGAATAATAACTGTGCTTTTGTAATCTTTAACCTGGCACCTGCACTCAAATTTAGCATCTATCACTAATATACGTTACCGCAATCAAAAACAAAAGCTTTTTATCCTCAATCGCCCCACTATCATGGCTTCAAGACAAGAATAGGCGAGATACTCGTACATATTGAGTTGTACATCTTGACGCTTGTCGTGCTTATGCTAGAATAAGCAGCAGAGTGTGGTTCTAATTCACTAATATGCGAGAGGATCAGGAACCAAAAAAAGTGCAAACAAAACGAAACGTCTTCCCGCTGAGGGTACTATTCGCAAGCTTAACAGTAGCAGCGATAATGGCAGTAATTTTACCCACGGCAAACATCGCGACGGCTATCAGTATTACTTCATTGTCTAAAATTGCAGGCATGCCGGAAGGCGGAGATGAAATATACATCAACGGAAATGGTTTTATACTAAGCGAGCGGGATGAGATTGTTCAGGTTGGCACGGGAAGCGCCCATAGCGTGGCACTAACCGAATCTGGCAAAGTATTTACATGGGGATCAAATTATTATGGCGCACTTGGCAACGGAACTTATACCGACTCGAGCCTGCCACAGGATATTACGGCACGATTTGGTTCGGAAACAGTTACAAAGCTCGTAGTTAACGGCCCTACTTTTGCATTTACGGAGTCTGGCAAGATATTTGCTTGGGGATATAACGGCTATGGCGCACTTGGCACGGGCGACACAGTCCACCATAATACGCCACAAGATATTACATCGAAGTTTGGCTCGGAAACAGTATCATATATCTATTCAAACGTGTATTCATCTTATGCAATAACCACTTCTGGCAAGGTATTTGCGTGGGGCGAAAACGCGAGCGGGCAGCTCGGTACGGGAAACACCACCAACTCTCTCACGCCACAAGATATTACCTCGCGATTTGGCACAGAAACAGTTACACGGATATCCGTTGATGGATCGTCCAACGCGTATGTTCACGTAGTAGCTACTACTGCGTCGGGCAAAGTATTTACGTGGGGCGACAATCGCCGCGGCGAGCTAGGCACGGGGAACAATACAAGCTATTCTGTACCGCAGAATATCTCATCGCGATTTGGTTCGGAAAAAATAACTCAGGTTGCTACTGGCGCATACACCGTGATTGCACTTGCGGAATCCGGCAGCGTGTTTACGTGGGGTGCAAATACAAATGGGCAAATCGGCAACGGCACTACTACTGATTACAATACACCACAAGATATTACGTCGCGCTTTGGCACAGAAACAGTAACGCAGATTGCTACCGGTAGCTTCCACAATGCGGCGCTAACAGAATCTGGCAAAGTGTTTACATGGGGACGAAGCGTTTTCGGCTCGCTAGGCAACGGCAGCGTGCCTGATCAAAGCACCCCGCAAGATATTTCAGCGCAGTTTGGCTCTGAGACGATTAGCCAACTCGCAGTCGGGTCTACGTCTTCGATGGTCATTGCCGATTCGGGCAAAGTGTTCTCTTGGGGACACAACGCGAATGGGCAGCTAGGCACGGGGAATAAGACTAACTACACTACACCTCAGGAAATCACAGACAACTTCGGGCTGACAATGCCGCCAGTAATACAAGTAGTGTCTATATTCTTCAACTCCGCTGAAGTAACGGAGTTTGAGGTTATCGACGAGAACACCATTAGAATGATAGTGCCGCCACACACACCTGGTAAGGTGGACGTGACGATAACTGGCATAAGCGGGTCTGATACTGTCTTGACTCAGGGGTATGAGTATCTGGAGGGTCCTGGCGTACCTAATACTGGCGCATAATATAATAAGGGCGCAACACATATATCTCCTCGTGACGCGGTCGTGGGGAGATATTTTAATGGGGCAATAGTAGACGTAGGTACATGATGGCCGAGGGAGCTTATCTGATGCTATTAATAGCAAACAAAAACCGCCGCTCTATATACATAGAACGGCGGTTTGGAATATCTTATTGTGGTGGAGAATGTGGGACTCGAACCCACGACCCCCTGCTTGCAAAGCAGGTGCTCTAGCCAACTGAGCTAATTCCCCTTGGGTTAAGATACAATAAAGGGACAGCTCCGGGGGGGCGGTGCTGTCCCATGTACATGTTAGCATAACGCTGCTAAATGTGCAATAGTTTTACTTTTTCTTCTTGGATTTTGTGGCTTTTTTCAGGTACTTGCGCGCACGGATAGCGAACAAGATTGAAAGAGTACCACGAATAAGCGCATAGAGGCCAAGCACCCAAATAAACGCAAAGGAAGCCTCTGCTGGGTGAACGACTACTATGATGCCAAAGGCAATGCCAAGGAGACCAAGAATGATCCACATTAGCTTATCGCTAGTGTTTTCGGTGTAAGACGCAATGATGAGGTCGATCAGCGACTGTACGAACACATAGATTGCGAGCAGTACGATGAAAATACCAATCAACATTGTTGGGTTGCACAACAAATAAACACCGCCGGCGCCGGCGAGGATAGCGAAGAGCAGACCTAGCCACCAGAGCGGATCGGATTTGATACTAGTGAGCGACTCCATGAGCCACACGATACCCATGACGACCATAAAGATACCGAATACCACCACTAGAGCGTCTAGTGTGATGCCAGTCCAGATCATCGCCAGAAGGCCGAATACGATACTAACAACGCCACCAATGATGATAGAATTCCAGATCTTCTTCGTTAATTTTTTTATTTGATGTTTTGCCATAGACTGTTCGTCCTATATTACTTATGCTTATATTCTAGATTATTCTGAGAAAATATGCAAATCACATAGTAGGGTCGTGATATGATACGGATATGAAATTGCATTTGTCCACCGAATACCCAGAGTCCACTACGGATGGCTCGGGGATTCGTTACAGTATATATACGCAGGGTTGCCGTGGCGGGATGTTTGCGCTGGGTGTGATTAGTAATTGCAATGGGTGCCAAAATCCAGAGACATGGAGCTTTGCTGAGGATGCGCCAGATTCTTACCATATTTCGACCGATGAATTGGTGAAGAAAATCCAGAAACATAAGTTTAGCTGGGGCAAGTTAACGCTATGTGGGGGAGATCCAATTTGGCAAGCCGAGGCATGCATAGAACTAATTAAGAAACTAAAAAAGCTGAAACCAGATTATAACGTATGGGCGTATACTGGGCTAAAATTTGAGTGGATACTCGAAAACGCCGACGACAAGAATCATTGGCGAGAATACTTGGAGAGCTTGAATGTAATGATAGATGGGCCGTTCGTATTATCGAAACGCGACATCACATTGGCGTGGCGTGGTAGCTCAAACCAGCGGGTGATTGATGTGCAAAATACATTGAAAACTGGAGAGGTCACTCTAGTAGAAACCTACTAAAACTGCTAGAATAGAACGACAACAAAAAGGAGGTAACTCATGGAAAATAGACCTGAGTGGCAGGGCTTTGAATTAGGCGACTGGAGCGAGGCCGGCACGATAAATATTTTTGATTTTATTGAGCGAAACTATAAGGAATACCGCGGCGAGGCAGACTTTTTGGAGAAGCCTACGGCGCGTACGAAGCGACTTTGGAAAACTTGCCAAGATACCGAGCAAATGCAGCGCGAGCAGGATATTTACGAGGCAGAAACTGAAGTAAACGCCGAGGTGGATGCTTTTGCGCCTGGTTTCATTTCGGAAGATGATAATTTGATCATTGGTTTGCAGACAGACAAATTGTTTAAGCGTCCAGTAATGTATCGTGAGGGAATTCGTAATATCCGCGACGCGCTAACTGCGCATGGTTTGAGCACTTCGGATAAAGTAGATAACGAAGCGATGACAATGTTTAAAACGCATAACGACGCGGTGTTTGATCTTTATACGCCACAGATTCGTAAGCTTCGTAGCTCGCATATTTTGTCGGCATTGCCAGACAATAGCTCGCGCGGGCGGCTGATTGGCGATTATCGCCGAGTGGCGCTATATGGCGTGGATTATTTGGTAGAGCAGAAGCAAAACGACACGCATGAACTGGCGGATCAAATTGACGATGGTGCGCTAGACGATATTATGCAGCTGCGACAAGAAGTAAATAGCCAGATTGACGCGCTTGAAGACCTAAAATCTATGGCAAATAAATACGGGTGTGACATCTCGAAGCCAGCAACAAACTTCCGCGAAGCGGTGCAATGGCTGTACTTCGCATATCTTGCTGCCGTAAAGCAACAAGACGGCGCGGCGATGTCGGTAGGACGCATAGACGCCTTTTTGGACTGCTATGCCGAGCGCGACTTAAAAGCTGGCACGGTTACGGAAAAGGAATTGCAGGAAATTATTGACGACTTCGTGATTAAACTGCGCGTAGTGCGATTCTTGCGCCACCCGCAATTTGACATCATGTACGCTGGTAACCCAATTTGGGCAACCTTGACGCTTGGCGGCATGATTGCGGACGAAGACAATCAGAAAAAGAAAGCATTGGTAACAAAAACATCCTTCCGCATTATGCACACTATCAATAATCTCGGTGCGGCTCCGGAGCCAAATCTTACTGTGCTATGGGATAACGATTTGCCGAAAAGCTGGAAGAAGTTTACATCGCAAATTTCAATCGAAACGAGCACGGTGCAGTTTGAGAATGACCGCCTAATTCGGGCGCAATTTGAGAGCTGCGACACAACGATTGGTTGTTGCGTTTCGCCGATGGTGAAATCGCAAAAGGGCAAAGAAACATGCCAGTTGTTCGGCGCGAGATTCAACCTTGGAAAGGTTTTTCTTGCAGGTTTGAATGGCGGACTTGAAGAATTCTCGCACGAGTCGATCTTCGTAAAACCACCAGTATGGGCGCAGAGTATTTTGGATAATCCAGAGTACGATGGGGTGCTGGATTACGATCTCGTATGGAACGATCATCTTTTGCCAATGCTAAAATTCGTAGTAAAAGAATACATCGCAGCGCTCAATATCATCCATTATTCTTGTGATCGGAATTTCTATGAAAGTCTTGAAATGGCGCTATACGATACGGACGTTTTTCGCACGATGGGCTTTGGCGTGGCAGGACTTTCGCACGTGGCGGACTCGCTATCGGCGATCAAATACGCAAAGGTGGAGCCGATTGTTGACGATGGCGTGATTGTGGATTTCAAAGTAGATAATAATAGCTTCCCACGCTTCGGAAACAACGATGACCGCGCAGATGAAATTGCACAAAAACTCGTAAAAACTATAAAAGACGAGCTGATGAAGTACTACGAAGAGGGCAAAATTTACCGCAAGGCATTCCCGACTTTGTCACTACTTACCATCACGGCAAATGTGGCGTATGGCGCACAAACTGGAGCGCTACCGGACGGCGCAATGCTTGATGGCGTAGAAGATGACAGGGTCGGACGCAGCGCACGCGAGCCATTTGCGCCGGGCGCCAATCCATCGAACGGGCAGGACAAAGAAGGCGTGATCGCCTCAATGGCGAGTCTCGCCAAGATTCCGTTTGCGGATTGTTTGGATGGAATTTCACTCACGATTACGATTGTGCCACAGGTACTCGGCAATAGCATTATGCAGCTTGCCGAAATTCTAGATTCCATGACGGAAGCTGGGCTATACCATTGCAATATCAATGTTGTGACGAAGGAGCGCCTGCTGGACGCGTATGAAAATCCGGAGAAATACAACTACGGAACAATTGTGGTGCGAATTTCTGGATATGCGGTGGACTTCTTGAAACTTTCTAAAGCGAGCCAGCTCGACATCATCAATCGGACGTTCCACGAGAGGACATAGCAATGGAAAAGATTGCGGTTATCTCTGATATTCATGGAAATCTCGAGGCGCTCAAAACGGCTCTGGCGGATATAAAGCGGCGGGGAATTACGCGGATATTTTGTCTTGGCGACATCGTAGGCAAGGGAATTCATGCGAAAGAATGCGTGGATCTCGTGCTCGAAAATTGCGAAGTGGTGGTGATGGGTAATTTGGAAGTGTTTGTGAACGAGCCAACCGACCCAAACGACGAAAGACAAGTTTTCTTTACCTCGCAATTAGATTCTGCGCGACTAGAAAAACTGGCAGCGCTGGATTTTTGTCACGAAATGTATGTTAGCGGTAGTTTTGTGCGACTTTTTCACGCTTCGCCACATGGCGTGCGCGATAGAATCAGCGAAATTGGCGATCAGAAGGATATGCTGCGGGCGTTCTTGCCAAGCGACAAAACTCTGACTCAGAAAAACGCCGATATCGCGATTTATGGCGACATCCACGTGCAGCTGATGAAGAAATTTCACAATAAAACTCTAATAAACTGCGGCAGCGTGGGCTGCGCTACGGACATCGTACGCGATGAGAGTTTTGATAGCGACTATATGGAGACGACGCAAGTATTTTACCTGATAATTGAGGGCGAAGTAGGGGCAACCGAGTATGGTGCACCGCTGGATTTTACCTTTGTGCGTTTGCCGTACGACATCGACAAAGAACTTGAAGAACTCGATACGATAATCGAGCAAGAAAACTACTACAACGAGCTCAAAAAAGGACAGTATCGCGACGCGCACCGTCTCAAGAAATAGCTATAAAATACTAAGAAAGCATATATACTTATAAATATGAGCGAGAAGTATAAACCGAGTGTAGATTTTGGGGGACATTTGGTTGACGCAACATTACTCGCAAAAGATTTGCTGCCAAAAACTGACGAAAACAAAGATATTCATGACTTCAATATCAACGATCTGTATATTGATAAGGGTGAAACACGGGAAAGTGTTTCGCAAAGATGGCGAAAAGTAGGGCGCGCAGTAATAAACGCCGTTTTGGCTGGAGAGTTTGGCAGAACCGCCCCAGACGCAGACGGGAAAATTAAGTTTGACGAGCTGAGCCGCATAAAAAATGAGCGGGCAAAATACGATAATCACTTTGAAGAGCCACTACTTAGGACCGTAAATGAGGCGTCGAAAAAAGGCCCACGGGAAATAGCTGAGCAGCGTGCGGTTTCGGAAAGACTGGTACGCGAGGCCGTGGACATAGGCGAAATGCAAACCTCAAAGGACAAGCTAAAGCGTCATTTTCCATCCGGCAACTGGCTTTACCATGGAGTGCTTGGAGACCATACCGGATCGGGGTCCGACAAGATAATAAAGATATGCCAATCGGGCGCTCTAATGAATGGCAAGGCGCTTCAAGAATCAGACCCAAATGCCGTGCTACATGGCGGCAAAGAGGGAATTTCTTGGAGTATGAATGGGGTAGACGCGTTTCCGGGCGACCGGTACCACGCAGCGGGGTTTCTGGCGGCACCCGAGGCGATTCTAGGCAAAGATGAACAATTATCCGTGCCGTCAAATCCTGCCGTATACGAAATGCAGCAGTTGGGGTCAGAGGTGAATATGCCGAAATTATGGGCAGCAAAAAAGCAGCGAGACATAGCTCTTGGCGGCTCGGAGCGGGCAAAGCCGTTCAAGGAACTGGAACGAAACGAAGAAGAAGCAAACTTACTTAGCGTGATAGCGCATGCGGCAGCGGCAAATCAAGGGCGGACTCGAGGCAAGACGAAGGTTCAGAATTGGACAGAAAGACACGCCGGAGAAGACATAGCAACCACACTACGCACAAACCCATCGGGCAGACGAGCGTACAAGATCAACGAGAAGGGTGTTATTGAATTTGACCCGAACGTGAAGAATCACGAAAATGCAGATTTACCACCATATGGCATAAGATACGTGCAGGCGATGGTGGATACCGGGAGACTGCGCGGCACGGAATTTGAAGGAAAAGACACCACAGAAATATTAGGGCAATTGAGTGATAAAAATATCGGAAATTTTGTTCGTGCGTTTCGCAATGACGTTCAGTATTGGGTAGACGAGGCTGACGCGGAGCATGCCAAGGCGACTCCAGTAAAAGTGCCAGTAGAAAATATGGTGTTTGTTTGCGCGAAGTCCGACTTAAGAAAATGGGCGCGTACTTTTGCCGCCTGCGAGCACAGGCCAAGACAAATCGCAACCTACGACGACCAAAAAGTGAGGATTTCTGACTGGAAGCAGCGATACAGTGATGGCGCAGAGCTGACTCGAGAAATTGAAAATGCCGTGGGTCAAAATAAGAATAAGGTATCGTATGATTATGTGATCGGTGCGAAGTTTGGAGACAGCATGAGATCACGCGCACGAGGCAAACACGGATCAATTGCCGAAAAATATCTGAAGAACACAAAGACAATGTTGCGCTATGGCAGAGAACTGGTTTGGGTGAACTATTCGGACGTCAAGAATACGAATTAGCGCAAGCTATATATTTTCTTTTCGGAACTGCGCGAGCGTGTATATGTCGCTGAGTTGGCTGTCGCTTGAAATACTTAGAACAATTGATAGGAATTTCATAGTTTTGCCGTTTGGCTCGGTATTACTGATGATGTTTTTCGTAGCCTCACTGAGCGGCAAGCTCAACAATTCCTCTCGCTTCTTTTCCGAGAAGAAAAAGGACACTCGAAATGCGTCTTGCCAAATTGATAGCCAAAAAATTGGCTTAACTTTTTCTGTTCCTCGGACCGTCGTCCATTTATATTCGCCCTTTGAAAGCCATGCTTTTCCATCATTGTAATATCGCCAATCCATTAAGGAAATATCGTATTTCTCCAAATCTTTGACGAACTTCACGTAAGTCGCGCTTGCCGCACCAAGACCTTCTGCGATAATTTCGTCGGTTGGGGCGATGCTTGCGTCGCGTAGTAGCTGATCGTCATTCATATTTACTCCTCTCCTCCAGAATCCAATCCAGAAGTTACTATTTCTAAAAGTTTTTTAGTAGTGTTCCAATTGCGAATCGTGAAGCAATCCGAGAGCGGTGTTTGCATGATTTTTGAGAAGTGACTTTTTCCCATGGAGCTTGTAAGCCGTGACGTATAGATGGCGTGCCTGCCAGTATATAGCTGGTCGACGCCTTCGCGCGGGTCAATTTTTGACGTAATATCTTTTGCGGTTGTTGGCGGGAGGAGAAACCATACATCATAGCGAAACTTATCTGGCTCGGCGCCAAAATCCGACGGCGCACCTTCGATAGCCTCCGCCAAGTCGTCAGCATGAAGAACAAGTGTTCTCACCTTTGATGGAAAGTGCTTCTGAAGATAGCCTTCAATTTGCTCGGTCAACTTATTTTTGTCTTGTTCTGATGTTTTGAAGATAATATTGTCACTTTGGATATACGTTTCTATGTCGGAAAAGCCCATGTCGGCGAAGCTTTGCCTCAAGTGCTCCATCTTGACGACGTTCTTGCCGCCAACGTTTATTCCCCTGAGCAATGCGATATAGCTGTTCATGGGATTATTATAGCAAAAAAATAAACCCCTAATCTTTATAGATTAGGCGGCTTATTGATATTTCCAGCTTGTGTTTCCACGTCACTTTTGAGACATTTTTTGAAGTCGCACCAACAATTACACGTTTCTACACGATTACCTGCAAGATAACACGTTTTACACGATTTGCAAAAATAGCATTAACCTAACTCTGAGAGGCGGGCAATCTGCAGTTAGGTTAAGTTAAAAGAGAAAACGACCGAAAACGGCCGTTTAGTTTTTCGGGACAATACCAATGGATTTTTCTGGAATATACCTCACAGATCTTATATATGCGGATATTCCAGTGTTGTCTTCAGGTTCTACTGTTTGCCCAAGCCATTCGACGTATTCGTTGCCACCAGCCCACAGGCTCAGTATTGCAGTGAATTTTGAGTCAACACTTTCTGGCGTCTCAGAGCAGTCCGTACGGTAAACTTCTTTGCCATCAATATACCAGATGATTAAGTCTACCCCATAATAAAAGCCGTACGTGTGATACTCTGCAAATGCATCAAATTCTAACTCCACGGTGATTAATCCTTTTATCGAGCCGGCATTTACTCCTTTGGCAAAATAATTCAATTCAACCTGCTGGGGATTACGACTATTAAACTCAATATCGATTTCGTCATGACTCGTGTGGTTGTACAGAAAAAAGGCCGTTACTACTCCCGGGGTACTGACGTAAGGTTTCATTTCGACTTCATATAGCCCATAACTTGTTTCGGACAGAGCCACGACTTGGGAACCATGCCAACCTGGACGCGACGAATCGTTGTTTCTATCGAGGCTCAATACCATTATGCCATTACTGAACTCAACGTTGTTTTGGTCCCAATTCGTATTTCCCAAATTAAAACTCGTACGGTGGGTAGAGTCGTCGATATAGAAATAGTCTAATATTTCGTTTTTTTCAATAGGGCGGAATTCAAACCCCTGCGCAAGATCAACTCGCGCCTTCTCTGAGTCCGCTCGTGGCTCATTAGCAGTTATGTGGTGATTTGACCCTACGTTCGTATTGCCAGAACTGGCGAGTAAATCATCGTACATAATCTTTGCTATCAGTAAAATTACCGCTACTGCTACGACGAAATTGGCGATCACGACACGTCTCGGCTTAATACTTGAAGCTTTCATATTTGTTCCTCCAAACTAGAAATGTACTCATAACAAAGGCGAAAGAATTTGCCTTAAGATACTGTACGGTAATTATATCATCGATACCAATATAGCCGACCACGCAATCCACGGTGGCCACTAAGCCCGCTGCGATTGCGTTGCTGGTTCCATCTGCGGCAGTACAGATTGATCCATTACCACCCAGGGTTGGATTGACTTTGAAACTCACGATTACATCTTGTGACAAGGCGTATGAACTTATTAGTAGAATAGCCAATCCGAGGCCAGCGACTACACCGACTCCAGAGATAACTTTTATGATGGTTTTTGGCATGTACGTGTTCCTGTTTATTTTTATTTGTTTTGTACCGCGCTGCTTATGATTGGCTTACTCTACTACCACACTAAGACACGGCAATGTTTATTTTTATGACCTTTACTTTATCCTGGTAACGCTAATAAAAAAGATTATGTCAATAGCTTTACGAAGACATAATGAGTATTGAATTGCGCTAATGCGTGCTATACTGGTAATGTCTAGCCTGAGGCGAGTAGTGGGTATTGGGTATCCACAAGGTCGCATGCGAAGACTAAACGGCTCGCGATAACTTCATTGGCATCGCGGGAGTATTAGTATTTAATAGGATTAGATATGAATCAAATTGGAAAAAATAAGAATTGCATTCAAAAACAGCTTCCGGAAAAGTACGTCTGGGCTACCCAAATTAATCAACAATAAGACCGATCTGTCATTTGCAGTGGCAGGTGTTTTTACATTTAGTTTCTTGTTGTCTTTTGTGGCCGGAAGTCTCTTTCTCCAATCAAAAGGCGGCGAAGCTATTACCGGTTTAGGGCTGGTCGGTAATTCTTCGATATCTCTTGATACCTCCAGTGCAAACCTAAATATGGAAATTACTCCAGTACAAAATGGTGCGTTGATTTCAGGATCCCATACTCTAGCCACTACCACAAATGTTCCGACAGGGTATAGCCTTTCGCTAAGTACCACCGCTACGCCGACGCTTTCAACAAGCACGGGAACGATAGGTTCGCCGGTTGTTTTAAGTAGCAACACATGGGGCTTCGCTCTAGACAGAGTGAGCGGCAGTACCGCGGCGAATACCATTACGAACGGTTTTGACATTAGTTATACAACGCCAACACCTAGCAATACAAGTAAATGGGCGAATCCGGCAGTAGCTACCACAATAAAAAATATGACCCAATCCGCAACAAACGACATAACTACTGTATATTACGGCGCTAAAACGGACACGAATCTTGCCGCAGGAACATATAGCAACACCGTGAGCTATACAGCTACCCCTAATCTCAGCGTCATTCCGACCCCTAGTGTCATTTCCGTGACCCCCACAAACGGAACGACAGTTGGAGGCACCATGGTTCAAATAGTAGGGACTAACTTTACTGTGAATGATCAGTCGGTGACTACTGCGGTTGCTATTGGCGGACAGAACTGCCTAAATGCAACTATTTCAAGCAATACACCTATCGCCGGACAGGATTCAATTTATTGCAACACCCCAGTGCATCCAACCGCTACTCCTGTAGACGTAGCTGTTGTCACTTGGAATAACACAGCAACAAAGAAGGATGGCTACACATACATTGCTCCAACACCAACTATTACGGCTCCTACGGCAGGCCAAATTCTCAATGCTGGCACCACCAGCACGACTCTAACTGTTACAACGGATGTGCCCGGCATCTGTTATTGGGGTACGGCTGCAAGCCCAACGACGGCCATGACTACGACTGGTGGGACTACGCATACGCAAAGCATCACAGGGCTAACAAATCAGAGCACCAATACTAGGTATGTGCGTTGCCAAGCCGCTACGGGGCATAGTTATGGTGCGGAAGCGAGTGTCACCTTTTACGTGCGAGCTGTTACGCCCGTAACGCCAACAGTGAGTCCCGCCAACGGTTCCAGTGTTCCGGTTGGAAATACGACAATAACCGTTACAAGCACAGGGGCGGTATGTAAATGGGGGACAAGTAGCGGTAGCGCCATAAATGCATCTGGCATAAATAGAACCACGACGCTGGGCACTAATACTCTCTATTATTCATGCGTAACTGGAAGTGGGAATACAGCTTCGCTTCCACTGACGGGGAGTTGGACATATACGGGGCTTTCTCCAACAATTACAAGTATTACTGGGACGATGCGTGGAGGCAATACAATAACGATTACCGGGACAGGCTTTTTCGCGGGTGGAAGTAGCAGCGCTATTATTTTGCCACTTACTGTTGGGGGTGCCGCCTGCTATATAACAAGCGTAACGGATACGCAAGTAAAGTGTACTATGCCTACGACTCTGGCAGCGGGGAGTCGTACGGTCTCCCTAAGGACGAATCTCGGCACTGCAACATCAAATATTACTTATGTAACGGACACTGGGTATACTGTATCTCAATGTAGTTCACTAGCACTCAATACGACTACGACGATAACGGATAATCGTAACGGTCAATCATATACGATAAAGAAGTTGGCAGATGGGAACTGCTGGATGGTGAGTAATTTACGTTATCTGCCTTCTGGCAATGCAGCAGGGACGTATAGTGAGCCCGCGAGTGGAAAGTTTATGACGAAAGATGGGACGAATAATACCAATAACGGTAATTATGATGCTCCATTCTACTATGTCGTTTCTCAAGGTTCGCAAACAAACTCGGCAAATCAAGATTTCTTCGGCTATCTATATAACTGGTATGGCGCAACTGCTGGAACGGGTAACTCAAATAGAACTTGGGAAGATACTGCTGAAAGTTCAATTTGCCCTAGTCCATTTGCGCTGCCTACTGGTGGTTCGGGATTAGATTATTCAAGATTAGATATCGCATTTGGAGGTACAGGTGCTAATAACGATGATCCGAGTGACCCTGCTACTGGAGTAAATCTACCTTATTTGGAAAAATCGTGGTTTTGGGCAGGCCCATGGAAAGGAGTGCTAGCGGGTTATTATTTCACTGATCATTGGTTTGTATATGAGTATGCTAGATACTGGACTGCTAGTCCAGTTAGTTCAGATGCAGCATATGATATTGCATTTGACCAGTATGGAAAATACCTGAGGCCTGGCACGGATGTGAGTGCTTCTCATAACGGCTTTGCAGTGCGTTGCGTATTAAAGCCATAGAGCATTTGAAAAGCATCGAATCATCATGTGATAATTGATATTTTATGACATTTGCGCTGCAATACTATCATAATATTGCACATCAATATATTTATCTATCACCGGGAGGAAATAAAACTATTCCCGAAAGGTGATGTTGCTATATATACTCTCAGAAAGGAATATTTGGCGATTATCCCCCAACAACAAGTACCTCAGAGCTGGAACGCCAGATTGGGGTGACCTACAAAACAGCTCACAGGATGGCTATGCAGATTCGTAAGCTGATGGAGCAGCCTGAAGGCGATCCACTTGATGGCGAGATTGAAGTAGACGAAACATATATTGGTGGCAAGCATAGAAGTAAGGAGAGATTTTCAAGTAAAAGTATCGTGTTTGGGATGGTTGAGAGAAAAGGTCGGGCGCACATCAAGCATGTGAAGAGTAACGGATCGAGAGCCTTAATCCCTGAAATCATAAATAACGCTTTCGTTGGATCGACTTTCTATTCTGACGAGTGGCGTGCCTACAAAGTTTTAGGTAAAACTAATCTTTTCCAACACGAAACCGTAAAGCATCGGATTGGCGAATATGTTCGTGACAACATCCATACGAACACCATAGAAGGCGTCTGGTCGCAGCTCAAACGCTCAATTGATGGTACATT
>JBKECJ010000010.1:0-71489 GCA_047974525.1 Saccharimonadales bacterium (SeqCode) | reverse complement strand
CGTAACTGAATTTGAGGAAAGCCTTTGGCACGCGACTGTTGATTCGGTGTAAGTAGGTTCAGACAAAACTCTGATCTTTATTTTCAGAGATGGCACAGAGATTTCTATAATAGCATCTAAAAGCAATTAACGCGCTTTTGCGCGAGTACATTTCAACATTAAGCCCGTGGATAGTCCGCGGGCTTTTTCATATGTATGCAAGGTGTAAAAGTACAAGATGCACCAATATAGAACTTGGAGGGTGCAAGGGCGATGGAATAACTCCAACAGGGTGCATCGTGTACTTTTGTATACTTATTGAGCTCGGCTTCAATCTGAGTTTTTCGGGGAATAATGACCACATTTGCGTCTTTAGATAACAGAAACCCCCTAGTAACTAGGGGGTTTCTGCCCTCTGAGATTGTCTCAAAGGTGACGTCCTAATATGGTGCCCGAGACTGGACTTGAACCAGCATGCCGAAAGGCATATGCTCCTAAGGCATACGTGTATACCAATTTCACCACTCGGGCAGCAGGGTAATTATATCATTGTTTTGCGGAAATTTAAACTGGATTATCCGGCGTGCGTGTATAATTGAGGTAAGAAGGAGGCGACACATGAATGAGATAAAATGTCCAAATTGCGGTAAGGTATTTAAAGTCGACGAATCGGGCTTTGCGGATATCGTGAAGCAGGTGCGCGACCATGAATTTGACAAAGAATTGAATGAGAGAATTAAGAACGCGGCGGAGCTTGCCGAGGAAAAGGCAAAGAGCTCGCTAAAAGACGATATTGCTAAGAAAGACGCGGAGATTGCGGGGCTAAAAAATCAGGCGACTACTGACGCTGGGCAAAAAAATGAGGAAATCACTAAGCTGAAGGCTCAACTTGAGGTTGCGGCGACTAGCCAGAAGCTTGCGGTGGCGGAAGCTGTGAATATCGTAGAAAAAGAGCGCGATGTGTTAGCGGGCGAGCTAAAAACGAAGGACTCGGAGAAGAAATTATTGGAAACGTCGCTCAAAGAACAGTTTGCGACGGAACTGAAAAGCAAAGACGAGATGATTGCCTATTACAAAGACATGAAGGCGAAGCTGTCGACCAAGATGGTGGGCGAAACGCTTGAGCAACATTGTGAAATTGAGTTTGAGCGACTACGTGCGACGGGTTTTCAGAACGCGGAGTTTGGCAAGGATAATGACGCGCGAAGTGGGAGCAAGGGCGATTATATTTATCGCGAGTTTGATGAGAATGGTAATGAAATCATCTCGATTATGTTTGAGATGAAGAACGAGGGCGACGAAACGGCGACGAAGAAAAAGAATGAGGATTTTCTTAAAGAGCTGGACAAAGATAGGGTGGAGAAAAAGTGCGAATATGCTGTGCTGGTTTCGCTGCTGGAGGCGGAGAGTGAGCTATATAATTCTGGGATCGTGGACAAGTCGCATCGCCATCCAAAAATGTATGTGATTCGACCGCAGTTTTTTATTCCGATTATTACGATTTTGCGTAATGCGGCGATGAATTCGCTGAAGTATAAATCGGAGTTGGCGCTGGTGAGAGCGCAGAATATTGATATTACGAATTTTGAAGAAAATATTGAGGCGTTTAAGGATGGTTTTGCGCGAAATTACGATCTTGCGAGCCGCAAATTCAAAACGGCGATTGACGAAATTGATAAGACGATTGACCATTTGCAGAAGACAAAAGATGCGCTGCTTTCGTCGGAAAATAATCTGCGACTGGCGAATAATAAGGCGGAAGATTTGACGATTAAGCGCCTGACAAAGGGTAATCCTACGATGGCTGCAAAGTTCGAGGAATTGGGCAAATAACAGAGGCGAATGACGTGCAAACTTGTACAAGTTTTGAAGATTTATTGTGGTCATGCTTTTATTGTCGTGCCCTATATATGGTAGACTAAAGGTATGGCAAAATCGAAATCGAGGTATGTGTGTCAGAACTGTGGTACGAGCTACGCTAAGTGGGCGGGGCGGTGCGATAGTTGTGGCGAGTGGAATAGTTTGCTTGAGCAAGTGGTGAGCGAGACGGAGGCAAAAACCGCTCTCGCGAAAGGTCATTTGAGTGGCAAAAAACTTAGTGCGGTTTCGATAAATACTATTGTGCCTTCGGATGCAGGCAGCCGTTTGGCGACGGAGTTTTCGGAGCTTAATGCGGTGCTTGGTGGGGGTATATTGCTGGGATCGGTGAGTTTGCTGGCGGGGCAACCTGGTATCGGCAAGTCGACACTACTGATGCAGATTTGTGCGCAGGTGGCGGAGCAACATAAGGTGCTATATGTATCTGGTGAGGAATCGGCGGGGCAGGTGAAGCTGCGGGCGGTGCGACTGGGGGCTTCGAGCGATAAGTTGCATTTTGCGAGTAGTACTTCTGGAAACGACATTGCAAAGACTATTGAGTCGGACGAATACGAGCTAGTGATTGTGGACTCGATCCAGACATTGATGATGGCGGAGATTTCTTCGGCGCCGGGGACTGTTTCGCAGGTGAGCAATTGCGGAAACTTGATAATACGAGCGGCAAAATCTACGAATACGGCGGTGGTGCTGGTGGGGCACGTGACGAAAGACGGTACGCTGGCTGGGCCGAAGGTGCTGGAGCATCTTGTGGATGTGGTTTTGAATTTTGAGGGTGATAGGTATGGCGGGTTTAAGACTGTGCGCGCAGTAAAAAATCGCTTTGGTTCGACGAATGAGGTGGCGATTTTCGAGATGGG
This sequence comes from Saccharimonadales bacterium (SeqCode), assembly GCA_047974525.1. Classification (GTDB taxonomy): domain Bacteria; phylum Patescibacteriota; class Saccharimonadia; order Saccharimonadales; family Saccharimonadaceae; genus UBA2834. The sequence continues at coordinate 68,775 of JBKECJ010000010.1, read as the reverse complement.
CGAAAAGGGGTTGGCGGAAGTAAAAAATCCTTCAGAGGCGCTTTTGTCTGAGAGACAAAATACCGATGGCAGTGTGATTTTGGCAACAATTGAGGGAACGCGGCCACTTTTGTGCGAGATACAAGCGCTAGTGAACCCGACGAACTTTGGGTATCCAAAGCGCACGGCGTCAGGGTTTGATCTTAATCGGTTGAATTTGTTGGTTGCGGTGCTTGAAAGACGGACGAAGCTTAAGTTGCAGGACAAAGATATATTCATAAATGTGGTGGGCGGGCTGAGGCTAAATGACGCGGCGGCGGATCTCGCAATATGTATGGCAATTGCTTCGGCGACGGCAGGGCGAAAATTAGACGACAAGACGGTGGTGTTTGGTGAAGTGGGGCTGGGTGGCGAGGTGCGAAGTGTGCTGGCGGCGGATCGACGCGTAGCAGAAGCGAAGAAGCTTGGCTTTAGTGGGGCGATAGCGCCAGCGGCCATAAAGGACAAATTTGTATATCCCGTGAAGGATCTTAGGTCGGCGCTGATAAAATATATGGACAAATAGCTTGCATAGGGGGCGAAAGTGTGATAAAATCCGTGTAATATGATTACTAAAGAGAACAAATCTAAGGCTATTTCTGCGCTTCAGCGCGACAAGGCTGATGTTGGCTCGCCTGAAGTTCAGGTTTCTATCTTGACCGAGAGAATCAAGGAAGTTACTGAGCATGCGAAGATCAATAAGCATGATTTTATGGCAAAGCGCGGGTTGATTCAGATGGTTGGAAAGCGTAAAAAACTTTTGAAGTATCTTGAGAACACCGATTTTGAGCTGTACAAAAGTACAGTAGCAAAGCTCGGACTTCGCAAATAGTCACTTAGAGAAAAGTAAAAAGGCGCTCCGGATTGGGGCGCCTTTTTTGTAAATAAGGTGCGTTTTATAGAGGTGTAGCGATGCTACGTCTATGGTGCTGCCTAGTAACTAGGCGAGCGACAAGCTAGCGTCGAGCACGACTGTGATTTCTGCCTTTTTGCGATGTTCTGGATCGCACTCGGCAATAATCCCGTCGGAAAGCGCGGTGATAGCTTGATTGATGAGTTGCTGGTGGAGCATCTCCATGCTCGGATGGAGCGGGGTGCTGTATTTGCCGACGGCTTTGCGTTTTTTGATCGCATCCTCGACGACGTTAGTAGCTACCACAAACTTGAAGATCGTGGTGTCGTCTTCCGACCCGTATTGACAAGTCATGACGACCGATTTGGGGATGGTCAATTCTCCTTTCTTGATACGCATCCAGATTTTGTCGACCTGTGCATAGGGGAACTGTCCTTTGGCAATGAAAAAATCATCGCCCACCTGCTGAATTTCTACCATTCGTATACCTCCTGAGAATGAACTTGACTCCTCGTAAAACAAGAGGGTCAGACTTCTATTATAGCAAACAATAAGCATTTTGTCAATAGAGAGAGAAATATTTTGGGTTAACTCAAGGTGTGGTATAATTGGGGGTAAGAAATTTAAAAATATGTTGGGAAAATGATAGATATTTGGCTGGGGCAGATACTTATTATTTTCCCCACGAGAAAGGTGATTTTATGGACATCATAAATCCTAGTGGCAAAAAAATTGTAAAGATTGAGACAGAGTACTGTGGCAAACCGCTGACGCTCGAAGTAAACCGAGTAGGTTTTAGGGCTACCGCGTCCGTCATGGTGACTTATGGCGATACCGTAGTGTTGGGTTCGGTGGTTGTTGGTACGAAGCCGGTGATTCAGGACTTCTTCCCGTTGTCGATTGATTACGAAGAAAAGTTTTACGCGAGTGGCAAAATCTCGGGTAGCAAATTTATCAAGCGCGAAGGTCGCCCAAGCGACGAGGCAGTACTAATTGGCCGCTTGATTGATCGCCCAATTCGCCCACTATTTCCTAAGGGTTATCGCCAAGAAGTGCAGGTGGTGGCAACTGTGCTTTCGATGGATCCAAACTTCCGCCCAGACTGTATTGCGATGATCGCAGCGTCTTCGGCTTTGATGTTGGCAGGTGTGCCATTTGATGGCCCAATTGCTGGTCTTCGCATTGGGCGCGTGGACGGCGAGTACAAGGCATTCTTGACGCCAGAAGAGCGAGCAGCTTCGGATCTCGATCTCGTTGTTGCGGGTAAAGATTCTGGTATTACGATGGTGGAAGCTGGCGCAAATGAAGTTGCTGAGGATGTGATTATTGGTGGTTTGGAGTGGGGTCTTAAGATGATTCAGCCAGCAATCAAGTTGCAGAATGAGCTGCGCGAAAAAATTGGCGTAGAAGAAAAAGAGTATACATTGGTGCTACCAGATGAGACTATTCAGGCGAAGGTAGACGAATGGGTGGCTGGCAAGCTTGGCTCGAAGGTGCGTCTTGCAAATCCAGAGCGCAACCAAATGCTTGATGAGATTAAATGGTCAATGCACGATGCGTTTGCCGGAGAGCTAGTTAGCGACAAAGAGATAAATGTGCCAGAGGATGCTAGCGCAGAAGAAATTTTGAGCGCAAAGGTAGAGTTTTATGACAAGAACCTGCGTGATAAATACGATGAAGCTTTCCAGATGGCGGTATTCAAAGACGTACGTCGCGGAATTGTAGATGAAGGCTTGCGCCCAGATGGCCGAAAGCTTGATGAGGTGCGACCGCTTAGCTCGCAAGTTGGCGTGTTGCCACGAGTGCATGGTTCGTCGATCTTTACGCGTGGCGTGACTCAGGCTTTGAATATTGTGACTTTGGCGCCACTTAGCTATTCGCAGATTGTAGATACGATGGAAGTTAACGATGGCGAGCGACGCTATATGCATCATTACAATGCGCCAGGCTATACTGTTGGCGAATGTCAGAGGATGGGCGGCCCAGGTCGTCGCGAAATCGGACACGGCTATCTTGCAGAACGTGCTTTGATGGCGGTATTGCCAACGGCTGAGGAATTTCCTTATGCAATTCGCAGCGTGACCGAAATTATGTCGCAGAATGGTTCGACTTCTATGGCGGCAACATGTTCTAGCTGTTTGGCTTTGATGGATGCTGGCGTGCCTCTGAAGCGACCAGTTGCCGGTGTGGCGATGGGATTGATGATGGATGGCGAAAAGCCATACGTCTTGACTGACTTGATGGACGCAGAAGACTTTGCGGGCGACATGGACTTTAAGGTAACTGGTACGACTCAGGGTATTACTGCCTTGCAGATGGATATGAAGGTGCATGGTTTGCCAGTAGAAATTTTGGCGGAAGCCGTGAATGGTGCCCTGAAAGGCCGCATGTATATTATGGAGCACATGGTATCGGTAATGCCAAAATCTCGTGATAGCTTGAGTCCATATGCGCCACGTATCGAGAAATTGATGGTGAATCCAGATAAGATTGGTGCGATTATTGGCAAGGGTGGTGAGACGATCAATAAGATCACGAAAGAAACTGGTGCTTCGATTGATATTGAAGACAGCGGGCTTGTGACGATTGCGTCGCAGGATGGCGCGAGTATCGAGAAGGCACTTGCATGGGTGAAATCACTCGTGGAGGAGCCAGAAGTTGGCAAAATCTACAATGGTAAAGTTGTAACGATTAAAGATTTCGGTGCATTCATAAATATTATGCCTGGAATTGACGGAATGCTGCATATCTCGCAGATTTCGGATAGCCGCGTGAATAAGGTAGAAGACGTACTGAAGACGGGCCAAGAAGTGAAGGTTCGTCTAGACGCGATTGACGAAAAGGGTCGTCTGAGCCTTTCGATGCGTGGTGTTGACCAGTAGTCGATAGCGTGTGATACAATGTGCTTAAGTAAATAAAGGAGTGAAAGGAGTGAAAGGATGAATGCGAATCATCAACAATCACAGGGCGCCGTGGTGGAACCTGTAAAAATACCAAAAATGAAAATAGCAGGGGATAAGGCTGCCGGAATTAACGCTTTTGCGATTAGTTTTGCGGTGTTCTTTGGCGCAATGGCGATCTTTGCTGCGATCGCAGGATCTACGAAGGGTGACTGGTCGTTTAGTATTCCTTTGATTGGCGCTACGTTTGCGAACGTAGGGCTTGCGGGTACACTAATTACTGGTCTTCTAGCAGTAATTTTTGCCGTGATTGGCCTAGTGACTATCGGCAAAATTACCGATAAGGAGTCTTTGGTAAAATCGTGGAACGCAGTATCGAAAGTATTCTTCGTACTTACATGTATCTATGTAATGTCGATGTTGGGTCTTGCACTCTACTCGCTATTTGCGATCGGCAAAAAGAACTTCGATCATGGTGATTTGTGGCTAAGTAGTTTCTTGCCAAACTTCATCACGGCGCTAGTTGCTGGTGTGATGGCGTATATTGGCAAGGCAATTGCTGGTGGCAAGACTGCAATGCTCAGGGTACTTAGTGCAGTTGCGACTGGTATCGCGAGCGTTGGTTTGATTATCGTGATTGTTCAGACGCTTGTTAGCTTCTATGGCAATACGTCTTCGTCATCATCTTCGTCGTCAGGCTATGATTACTACCAAGATATTCTAGATTATTTCTACTAGAATAACACTTGTGCTATACTAGTATATATGGCAAAAAAGCGAGGAAAGAAAAATAAAGAAGTGGGGAAAGTCCACGAACTGCCGGGAGGATTTTGGCGGCAGGTCGTGGCTCTTTTGATGATAGTAATATCTATATTATTGGTAGTGACGTGGTTTGGTAGTGGGGGTACTATTCTTAACACTATTCATAATAGCGGACTATGGGCGATTGGGTATGCGACATATCTATTACCGATTCTGCTGGTGTATTTGGCGGTGTCGATATTCAGAAGCGCCGACAATAAAGTACCAGTAACAGTATGGTTGGCGTCGATTCTGATGATTATATGGTTTGCTGGGATGTTTGGAATTCCAACGATTGGGGCGGGAAACCCAACTGGCGGTGAGCTAGGCGAGCTTTTGAATAGCGCAATTACGCAGCTGGTCGACCCAGGTGTAGCGATATTAATATATATAGTGCTGATACTAATTACTGTGCTATTCGTTTTGAGTAAAACGCCGATGGCGCTATTTAGGGCGGTGCGCAAAATGCTCTCGAGCAACAAGACCAAAGAAGACGTGGCTAATGCTAAGGTGATGCGCGAAATGGCGAACGATGGGAAGGTTGCGCCAGAGATGAAGGAATTGAAGGTGAAGTCTGGGGTGGAGGTGATGGAAGTTGGCAAGAAGAGCGACAGGGGCGGCAAGCGAGGCGCAGAGCCACCGAAGAAAGACGAACCAAAGACCGCGCTCGTGGCGATCAACGATCCGAACTGGAAAATGCCGGCGCTGGAGCTATTACAGAAGAAACAATCTCCTGCGGACGCTGGTAATATTCAGCAGAACGCACTTGTTATTAAGAATACTCTAAATGAGTTTGGTATTGAGGTTGAGATGGAAGGCGCGAATATCGGGCCGAGGGTGACTCAGTATACAATGCGACCGCCAGCCGGGGTTAAGTTGTCTAAAATTACTGTGCTTGACCGCGATTTGTCGCTAAACTTGGCGAAGGATAAGATTAGGATTGAGGCGCCAATTCCGGGGACGCGCTCGGTGGGTGTAGAAATTCCAAATAATAAGTCTGCTGATGTGGGGCTGCGTGGTGTGCTCGAGAGTGATGAGTGGAAGAGCAATGCGAACCCATTGGTATTTGCAGTTGGTAAAGACATTTCAGGACAGGCGGTCGTAGGAAACTTGGCGAAAATGCCGCACCTTTTGATTGCTGGTACTACTGGTTCTGGTAAATCCGTGATGACAAATACGCTAATCACGTCACTTCTGTATCGCAACTCGCCGGCGGATTTGAAGCTGATTATTGTGGATCCAAAGCAAGTTGAGATGGCGCAGTATGATGATATCCCGCATCTTTTGACACCGGTGATTACAAGTGTTGAGAAGGCGCTTTCGGCGATGAAGTGGGCGGTAAACGAGATGGAGCGACGCTATTCGCTGATGGCGGAAGAGCGAGTGAAGAATATCGGCGACTACAACGAGAAAATGGCGAAGGATGGTGGTAAAGTTACTGTTGAGGATGAAGACGGCAACGAGCAGAAGCATGACGGCGGGAAAATGCCATATATTGTGGTGATTGTAGATGAGATGGCAGACCTTATGATGATGGCTGGGAAGGAACTCGAAATGCTGATCGTGCGAATAGCGCAGAAGGGTCGTGCTTCGGGCATCCACTTGGTGCTCGCTACGCAGCGTCCTGAAGTGAAAGTCGTTACGGGCTTGATTAAGGCGAATATCCCAGGGCGAATTGCCTTTGCGGTGAATAACAATATCGACTCGCGCGTCATGCTTGATATGGGCGGTGCCGAGAAGCTGCTTGGTATGGGCGATATGCTGTTCTTGACGACAGACATGATGGGTAAGCCAAAGCGTGTGCAGGGCGCCTATGTGAGCGACTCTGAGATTACTCGTGTGACGGATTTCTTGAAAGAGCAATGCCCACCTACGTATAATGACGACGTGATTTCGCAGTCGGTACAGATTAAGGGTATGCCGGGGATCGAGATGAATACGGAGCTTTCGGGCGCTGGAGATTTGGCAAGACAGGCAGCTGAGGTGGGTCTGGCGGCGCGCAAGATGTCGACATCGCTCTTGCAGCGACGCTTGAAGATTGGATACGGCAAGGCAGCGGCGGTAATTGACGAGCTTGAGGAAATGGGCGTAGTAGCGCCACCAAACGGCAACCGCCCACGGGATATGCTGATTTCTTCGATGGAAGAATATCCAGGGTAATGTGTTATACTGTACGTTATGAAAGCTTTTAATTTTAATAGCTATAACTTTACGCCACCGGCTTGCCGGTAATTGATTATTTTTCACGCAGACTTATATAAAACATATTTCAAGGAAACAGTATGAAAAGAACTAACTTGTTTACGAAAACTTTAAAGAACGTGGGTGCAGATGAAACGAGTCGAAATGCAGAATTATTGATTCGTGCGGGCTATATATATAAGGAAATGGCAGGGGCATATGCTTATTTGCCACTAGGCATGCGAACGCTTGAGAAAGTGAAGCAGATTATCCGTGAAGAGATGAATGAACTGGGCGGGCAGGAACTCACAATGACGGCTTTGCAGTCAAAGGATGAGTGGGAAAAATCTGGTCGCTGGGATAGCGAAAAACTAGACGTATGGTTTAAGACAGACTTGGCAGCTGGTGGCGAGGTTGGTTTGGCGCCGACGCACGAAGAGCCAATCACCAAGATGATGACGGCGGAAATATCAAGCTATAAAGATTTGCCGGTCTATGTGTACCAATTTCAAAATAAGTTTCGCAATGAACTAAGATCGAAATCTGGAATTATGCGAACGCGCGAATTTGTGATGAAAGACTTGTACAGTTTTTCGCGCGACGAAGAGTCGCACCGCGAATTTTACGAGAAGGCAGCAGAGAGTTATCACAAGGTATTTGAGCGACTTGGAATTGGCAATGGTACATATCGCACATTTGCGAGCGGTGGATCGTTTAGCCGATTTAGTGACGAATTCCAGACGGTTTGCGAAGTTGGCGAAGACATAATTTATCTTGATCGCAAGAAAAAGATTGCGGTTAATGAAGAAGTGTATGATGACGATACTTTGAAGACGCTGGGGCTAAAGAAAGAAGAGCTTGAGAAGGTAAAGGCGGCTGAGGTTGGGAATATCTTTACGTTAGGCTATCGCTACTCTGAGGCGCTTGATTTGGTGTTTAACGATGAAAATGGCGAGCGCAAGCAAGTCTATATGGGAAGCTATGGTATTGGGCCTAGCCGCGTGATGGGCGTGATAGCTGAGAAGTTTGCTGACGATAAAGGTCTTGTGTGGCCAGAAGAAATTGCACCATACAAATACTATATGGTTGGAATTGGCGAAGAGGGTGAAAAGAAGTGCGTGGAGCTTTATGCTGGGCACGAGGATGATATTTTGTGGGATGATCGCGCAGGAGCTAGGATTGGTGAGAAGTTCGCCGATGCTGAGCTAATGGGCATCCCGTATCGTGTGGTTATTAGTGAAAAGACTTTGAAGAATAATGAGATCGAAGTAACTGAGCGGGCGAGTGGTGAGACGAAACTATTGACAATAGACGAGTTCGTAAATAAACTAACTAAATAATATTAGGATCTTCCTAATAGGATGGAGGAATTAAAGGTATGAATAACACAGTTAGTATTACGGCAGAGGGGCGAAAAGAACTCGAAAAAGAACTTGAAGAGTTGATTGCGAAGCGTCCAGAGATGGCGGAGAGAATTGCGACTGCTCGTGCTTTTGGTGACCTGAGTGAAAACGAAGATTATAGCGCGGCGCGCAGCGAACAGAAAGTTGTGGAAGGCCGAATCTTGGAGATTCAGGGAATCCTAAAGCGGGCGAAAATTATCCGTACTGGTAAAAAAGAGAAGGTAGCGCTTGGCGCTACCGTGGTGCTGAAGGGTAACGGCAAAGAACAGACGTACATTATCGTGGGTGCTGTTGAAGCGAACCCGCTTGAGGGCAAGATCAGCAATGAATCGCCAATCGGCAAAGCCATCATGGGTAAAAAAGCTGGTGATGAAGCGACTATGCCAAACGGCAAAGTATACTCGATAGCTGAAATTCGATAATATCTGTTATAATATCTATTATTATGGCAACACTCAAAGATTTTCGTGACGAAAGAATTCGCAAACTTAACGAGCTGCGTGCAGCTGGGGTAGACCCATATCCTGCGCATGCGAATCGAGATACCAAGATTGGTGAGATTTTGGCTGATTTTGATAAGTACAACGATAAAGACGTATGTGTAGCGGGGCGGGTTGCGAGTATTCGTAGTTTTGGTAAGTTGGCTTTTGTAGTGCTGGATGACGGCAGCGGCAAGGTGCAGATTTTCCTGAAGGATGAGGCTGCAAAGTTCACGAAATTGCTTGATACTGGGGATTTCGTTGAAGCGCCTGGTAAAGTTGGCAAATCTAAGACCAGTGAAGTATCGATATTCTGTGATGGCGTGAGAATGCTTACGAAGGCGCTAAGACCACTTCCGGGTAGAGATGGGTTTACGAATAAAGAAGAGCGATTACGTCGTCGATATGTAGATATGGCGGTAAACTCTGAAGTGCGTGAGCGATTCGTGCGCCGTGCGAAATTCTGGACTGCTACGCGTGAGTTCTTGAATAAGAATGGGTTTATTGAGATCAATATTCCAGTATTGGAGCATACGACTGGCGGTGCGGACGCAAATCCTTTTGTGACGCATATGGACGCGCTTGATCAAGACTTTTATTTGCGTATTTCTCAGGAGTTACCACTTAAGAGATTGATTGGTGGCGGCTGCGAGCGAGTGTACGATATTGGCCCAAGGTTCCGCAATGAAGGTATGGATGAAGAGCATTTGCCTGAACACATTGCTATGGAAAGTTATGCGGCGTATCAGGACTATCATGATGGCATGGCGCTGTACGAGGAAATGATTAAGTATGTCGCGAAGGAAACATGGGGTACGTTGCAATTTGAGCATGAGGGAATGAAGGTGGATTTGGACTGTAAGTGGCCAGTTGTGACATATGCAGACATAATGAAAGAAAAATTTGACGTGGATGTATTTAATCCTGATGCAGATCAGCTAAAGAAGATTTTGCGCGAAAATAAGATGAGCTTCGATGCTGACGCAAGCGCTCCAAGATTGCTTGATTACGTATGGAAGATTATTCGTAAGAATTCTGCTGGGCCATTTTGGCTGATTCATGAGCCAGTTGAGATTTCGCCACTTGCAAAATCACACATGGAAGATCCACGCGTGACAGAGCGATTCCACCCAATTATTTTTGGAACAGAAATGGGCAATGGCTACTCGGAGTTGAATGACCCGCTAGACCAGTTGAATAGGTTTGAAGAGCAGCAGGCGATGCGTGACGCGGGCGATGCTGAGGCGCAAATGATGGATGTGGATTTTGTAGAGATGCTCGAATACGGTATGCCGCCAACTTGTGGCTGGGGCAATTCCGAGCGAAATTTTTGGTTACTTGAAGGTGTATCGGCACGAGAGGGCGTTCCTTTCCCACCGATGCGCAGGGACTAAGCAATAAAATAGGAGGCAAGATGACAACGGCAAAGACTGTTGAGAAAAAGGGGAAATCGGACAAAAAAGTAGAAAAGCTTGAGGGCATGGTGCTCGCGAATCGATTTGGGGCAAAAACAGTATGGAGCGGTATTTTGACAACTATTGTTTCGACGATATTGTTTTTCGTGGCTTCGATCCCGATTGGCGTATGGCTATCGTCTTGCCTAGACATGTCCGATAGCAAGAAGATTGTAGTGTTGGCTGGCGGAAACGCCGCTATGTTTACGATGCTTGCAGCGGTAATCGTGTATTATGTGGCGATTGTTGTGGGAATGGTGAGGGTGATTATGGGGATATACAGGATGGCGCACCCAGAAAAATACATCGATCGCGTTTTGGGTAAAGAATAATTATTGTTACGCTTTTGTAGAAGTGGGGGTTTCGTGTATTTTTGATACATGAAAATAAGAAAAATCGTAACTTGTGAAGACGAGTTTTTGTCGTGTCTGTGTGATTTTGAGGATATGCCTGCGAGGATGTTCGTGAGGGGTGATTTGCCTAAGAATAAGCGCCCAAAAGTCGTAGCAATTGTAGGGAGTAGGAAGAATACCAAGTATGGCGAGTCTGTGGCGTATCAACTGGCGTATGAGCTAGCGGGCTGCGGTGCTGTGGTGGTGAGTGGGTTGGCGTATGGGATTGATGCGGCAGCGCATCGAGGCTGTATGGATGCTGGTGGGGTGACCTTTGCGGTGCTGGGTACACCGATAGAAGAAATATATCCGAAGCAAAATACGCAGCTTGCGACGAGGATTTTGGAGCGGGGTGCGATAATATCGGAATACGATAAGAAATCGAAATGGGGGAGCTGGAGCTTTGTGCGGCGGAATAGAATTGTATCGGGTTTGGCCGACGCAGTAGTTATTGTGGAGGCGGCAATGAGGTCTGGCTCGCTGACTACGGCAACGTGGGCGCTGGAGCAGGGGAAAGAGCTGTTTGCGGTGCCTGGGGATATTACGCGGCCGATGTCTGTGGGGTGCAATAGGGTGATAAAACAAGGTGCGCATGTGTTTACGGAAACTGAGGATGTCTTAGGTGTATTGTGGCCGAGTAATGCTAAACAGTTGAAATTTGAGGTGTTTGGCGACGATGCGGAAGAAGAGGCGGTGATCTGTATGCTAAAAAAGGGCGTGACGGATGGAGATGAAATCGCAGAAGAGTTGGGATGGCGAGCGAAAGACTTTAGCAGAACAATAAGTATGCTTGAGATAAAGGGTATCGCGAAATCATTGGGCGCAAATACATGGCGGTTATGCTAAAATGGTATTATTATGGCAAATAAAGTAATGATTGTGGGGACAGGAAACGTGGGGATGAGCTATGGCTATGCGCTGGTAAATCAGCGAACGGCTGTAAACGAATTAGTATTAGTAGATATAAATCGCGAAGATGCCGAGGGTGAGGCGATGGATCTTAAAGACGCTCTTTCGGTGGCGCCAAGCTATCTAAAGATCAGCAGCGGGTCGTATCGCGATGCGCATGATTGCGATATTATCGTGATTACGGCGGGAATTCCGCAGAAGCCTGGCGAAACACGCATGGATCTGCTGAAGAAAAATGCTGGAATGTTAAAAGAGATGGTTGGGCAGATTATGGATTCTGGCTTTGACGGGATATTCATAGTGGTAAGCAACCCGCTTGATGTGATGACTTATCTAACTTGGAGATATTCGGGTTTGCCAGCAGAGCGCGTGATTGGTTCGGGTACTGTGCTTGATACTGCACGTCTTCGTAAGCGACTTGCGGAGAGATTACGCGTGCATCCAAAGTCTATACATACTTATCAGGTTGGTGAGCATGGTGATAGTGAGTTTGCGTTATGGAGCATGGCGAATGTGGGTGGGCAGAGCGTAAGTGGCTTACTAGAAGAAAGTGAGCTGGCAGAGATTGAAGAATTCGCACGGACTGAGGCGTATTCGATTATTGAGAAAAAAGGTGCTACATATTATGGTATCGGTACATGCCTCGCAATGATCACGAACTGTATTTTGAATGACGAAAACCGCGTATTATCGGTAAGTAACTATGACGAAATGAGCGATACGTATAATGGTTTTCCTGCTGTGGTGGGAAGGCATGGAATTGTGCGTAGAATTGCGCTGAAGCTGAGCCCTAATGAACAGGTGAAGCTAAACCGAAGTATCGGCATAATTAAGGACGCGATCAAAGATACCGAAAACATCTAGTATTTACTATCGTAGTAAGATGACCAGCTCGTCTACCTTTAAGGGTAAAAGCGAGCTGGTCTTAAATTATGGTATAATCCTTAAATGGAATTATTATTTATTATTATACTAGCCATAATTTTGGCTGAAACGACATTATTAACTGTAAAAGCCTTGCGGAAGACTAATTTTGGGAGTAAAAAACCACGCCGAAAGTTATTCGTGGATACATCGGCGCTGATTGATGGGCGTATTCTGTCGGTGGCGCAAGCTGGATTTTTGGGAGACGAGGTATTGATACCGCGTTCGGTAATTCGCGAATTGCAGCTGCTGGCGGACGGATCGGATAGCGAAAAGCGTTCGAGAGCGCGCTTTGGGATGGACGTTGCGAACGAGTTGGAGCGAGTGGTTTCGGCTGATGTGGAGATATTTCATGACGAGCTAGATCGCACGAAGGTTGATGAGCGATTGATTGAGCTTGCAAAAGAGCACAAGGGAATGATACTTACGAATGATTTTAATCTCGGAAAAGTTGCTGCAACTGAAGGGATTGAGGTTTTGAATGTGAATGACTTGGCCAAGGGATTGAGAAGTGAGTTCTTGCCTGGCGAGAGATTCAAATTGAAGATTTCGACACGTGGTAATAACGCACGTCAGGGCGTTGGCTATATATCGGACGGAACGATGGTTGTGGTAGATGACGCCGAGAAGTTAGTGGGTAAAGAAGTAGAGGTTGAGCTCGTGCGATACTTGCAGACTAACGCTGGAAAGATGATGTTTGGACGACTGACAAATAAGCGTAATACTACGAAGAACAACAGTAATAATAATTCAAAGAGAACTTCTAAACGATAATCGTGTTATTAGCTGCGCGATCCGCTTGCGGTGTATCCGGCAACGTCGGTGATTTTAACCGATACGGATGTTGGCTGGCTTGATAGCGTGAACTGAATGGCGCTGGTGGTGATAGAGCCGGTAGATGCTGTTGCTCCGTCGACAGTTGCCGTGTAGGAAGATAGGGCATGCGTGCCTGAGGTAACTGCAACGATTACTGTCCATGTGCCGTCGCCGTTGTCTTGGACGTTGACGGAGTTGACGACAGGTTTGACGTCGGTACATTGGTGAAGGTCATCTTCGTTTTCGCGGTCGTAGCCGCTGGTGTACCAGATTTCTTTTTGAGTCATTGGGTCAATTATCTTGCTGACTGTGATTTCGACGCGGGTCTCGGTAGGAGTACAGCTGGTCGCGAGCCTCTTTGTGATAGAGTCGAAGGTAATGGTCTGCTTGCTGACGCCAGAGGTTTTGTCGCTGTACCAGCTTGGCCAGATATCTCGTTTGCCGTTGACCGAAAGAGTCTGGATGCCAGCAGGGGCTTCGATCTTCATACCGGTGCTCCATTTGCCATCGGCGCCATAGACTTCTTTATGTACGGCTTCGAGGTAATTTGCGTTAACCTTGAACTTAACCGTATGGCTACCATTGCTGAGGGTGGATCCGTCGTGATTACCGTTCCAGATTGCGGTAGCAAGTACTGGTGAGTATGTCATGATCCAAGAGTCTTTTGCTTTGCCGCCACCGTTCTCGGTGGTACCGGTCTTGGCTGCGTACCAAACGTCTTTGTTGTAGAAGCCTGGGTCGGTTGCGAGAGAGCTTCCGAAGGTAAACTTACGAGAATCAACATCGGCAAGCATATCGGAAATCATGTATGCAACTTGTGGGTCGATGACCTGTGTTGCTGCGGTGTCTTCCCATGCGTCGATAACATCGCCAGAGGAGTTCTTGACCTCGAGCCAGTAGGTGATTGGCTTGTAGGCGCCGCCACGAGCAAGAGAAGCATATGCGTTGGCGTGTTCGACAGGGCGCACAGTACAGCCACCACCGATTGCCATGGATAGGCCAGCAGTTTCGCCGTTGGCGCAGTAGGAGACATCTCCAAGGGCATGAGTAATTTCAAGGCTATCTTCGATACCATTGATATAGAGAGCCTTGACGGCAGGGATATTCAAAGATCCAGCAAGCGCTTGGCGGACGGTTACGTCGCCGTAGAAACGGCCAGAAGCGTTGCGGAGCTGACATTTGCCGGTGTAGCCTTTACAGTAAATACTGTCGATGTTCTCGTCGCGGAGAGTAGAGCCTGGGCCCCAGTTTTGGCCGCTGCGTTGAGTAAGGAGCGGTGCGTAGTCGAGAATAGGTTTGATAGACGAGGCTGGCTCGAGCTGCGATGTAGCGGCATTGAGCTGCCCGTATCCTGCGACGTTCCATCCTACGCTTCCCACCATAGCGATGACTTGACTGGTCTCGACGTCAATAGATGTGAGCGCGATATTATCGGAGTTGTTGGTTTTCTTCATGATGGCAGCGCCTTGGGCGACGGCATTTTCGGCAATCTCTTGAGCGCGGTAATCGAGGGTAGTCGTGATAGTGAAGCCACCGGCACGCATGGTTTTGACGCCATATTTTGCCTCTAGCTGACTCTTAACTTCGAGTACGAACCAAGGAGCCTTGATATTTTCGTACTGGCTGGATTCGGGCAGAATGGTATCGAGAATATCGACGGCTTTTGCTTCGTCGCATTGTTCTTGGGTGATATAGCCCATCTCGACCATTGCATCGAGAGTCTTTTGCTGGCGCGAAATCAATGATTTGTGTCCAGCGGTATTATATGGGTTGAGTACTGCAGGATTGTTTGGGATGGCGGCAAGAAGGGCAGACTCGGCAAGGGTAAGGTCTTTTGCGGATTTACCGAAGTAGGTTTGAGCACCGGATTCGACGCCGTTACGACGACCGCCATAAGGCGATTCATTGAGGTACATAGTAATAATCTGCTCTTTGTCGTACATTTTTTCGACTTCGAGAGCGAGGATGGTTTCTTTAATCTTACGTGGAATACCGGTGACGGTACGATCGCCGGCTTCGTCGGCAAAGTACACCTGCTTAATTAGCTGCTGGGTAAGCGTGGAGCCACCCTGAACAGAGCCACCACCAAGGGTGCTGAGTGTAGCGCGCACAAGCGCGGTGAAATCTACGCCGATGTGGTTGTAGAAGTTTTTATCCTCGATAGCTACTGTTGCCTGGCGCATATAGGTGGAAATTTCGCTGCCGTCTACGACGAGGCGGTAGTCACCATCGCCTTTGTCTTCCCATAGGACGACGCCGTTGCGATCGAGATAGGTATTTACTGTATTTGTAACGCGGTTTGCGAGTTCTTCAGGGTCGATCTGCGAAAGGTCTTTCTTGAAATATAGGAAAAGGCCACCAACGGCGATAATCGCAATAAGAATACAGGCAGCAAAGAATTTGAGAATACGGAAAAGACCTTCTTTTGAGAACCAGAATTTGAAAACGCGGTCTGGACGAAGGCGAGCGAAGAAACGGAGGAATGGATTTTTTGGCATGGTAGCCAAGTCCTCGGCTTGTTTGCGAGCCTTTTGGTCTGCTTTGACGCAACGTTTATATGCCAAATTGGAATATAAGCTTAGGTTATTCTTCTTTTTCGAGCCACTATTAACAGCCTTTTTAGGCTTTTTACTCGCAGTTTTGTCTTTTGCCATGTGCTCTATTATACCATATATAATGCTTCTGCAAATTAAAAAACGCCGGTGTGGTAAAATGTAGGAATGAGCAGATATAATCCAAACGAAATTGAGAAAAAGTGGCAAGAGCGGTGGGAAAAAGAAGAACCGTTTAAGGCGGTTGATAATGAGAAGAAGCCAAAGATGTATCTTGCGGAGATGTTTCCGTATCCGTCTGGCGCGGGGCTTCACGTGGGACACGTACGAAATTTTTCGATTGTTGATGCGCTAACGCGTTATTATCAGCAAAATGAGCTTAATGTGCTTAGGCCGTTTGGATATGATACTTTTGGGTTGCCAGCAGAAAACTACGCTATAAAGACGGGAATTCCGCCACAGGAAGTAACCGTGACGAATATAAATAGTTTTCGTAATCAGGCGAAGCGATTGGGCTTTGCGATTGACTGGTCGCGTGAGATAAATACTTCGGATCCAGAATATTATAAATGGACACAATGGTGTTTCTTGCAGCTATATAATAAGGGGCTTGCCTACCAAGCAGAGAATTTCCAATGGTGGTGCTCGGTAGATCAGACCGTGCTTGCCAATGAGCAGGTTGAGAATGGTCATTGCTGGCGATGTGGCACAGTCGTTGAGAAAAAGAAGATGAAACAATGGTTTTTCAAGATTACGGCGTATGCTGATGAGCTGCTTGATGAAATTGACTCTTTGGACTGGCCAGACAAGATCAAGACTATGCAGAAGAATTGGATTGGCAGGAGCGAAGGTGCCGAGATTGAATTTGAGGTAGAAGGTATTGAGTCGAAGATAAAGGTATTTACGACGCGCCCAGATACGTTGTTTGGGGCTACTTTTATGGTGCTTGCGCCGGAACATCCGATGCTACATCAGCTCGTAAATGACGATACGCGTAGTGCCGTAGATAAATACCGCGAAGAGGCAATGCGTCGTACGGAAATCGAACGGCAGGAAAACAAGGAGAAGACGGGGGTATTTACGGGGTCGTATGCAAAAAACCCAGCAACGGGCGAGAAGATGCCGATTTATGTAGCGGATTATGTATTGATGGGTTATGGCGAGGGGGCAATTATGGCGGTGCCGGCACACGACGAGCGTGATTTTGAGTTTGCCGAAAAATACGAGCTGCCAATTGTGAAGGTAGTTGAGAAGCCAGAAAGTAGCGACGATAGCGACGCTTGCTATGGCGGCGAGGGAGAGCTGGTGAACTCGGGGGTATTTAACGGCAGGCAGAGTAGCGAAGTGCGCGAAGAAATGGTGGCATGGATTGAGGGGCAAAAGTGGGGTAAGAAGAAGGTAACCTACCGAATGCGCGACTGGCTGATTAGCCGTCAGCGATATTGGGGTGCACCGATTCCAATTGCTTATGATAAAAACGGCAAAGCACATGCGATTCCAGAAGATCAGCTGCCGGTGGCGTTGCCTGTGATTGATGATTATACGCCAGACAACTCTGGTCGCTCGGCGCTCGCGAAGCACCCTGAGTGGACGAAAGTAATGGTAAATGGTGAAGAAATGACCCGCGAGACGGACACGATGGACGGCTACGCCTGTTCTTCGTGGTACCTATGGCGATATTGTGATCCAAACAATAGCGAAAAGGCTTGGGATCCTGAAAAGGTAAACTATTGGGCGCCAACTGACGTATATTGCGGCGGTGATCATGCCGTGGCGCACCTTCTCTACATCCGATTTTGGACGAAATTCTTTGCGGATGAGGGGCTTTTGAATTTCCGTGAGCCAGTAAAGAGACTTCTGTATAACGGATATATCAACGCGCCGGATGGCAAGAAGATGAGCAAGAGCAAGGGCAACGTAATCGACCCGCTTGATATTATGGATCAGGGTTATGGTGCCGATACTTTGCGTACGTATGAGCTGTTTATTGGGCCATACGAACTTGACGCGGCATGGGATACGAAGGCGATTGGTGGCGTATATAGGTTTCTGAACCGCTGCTATACGCTGTGCTTTGACAAGGAAATTGCCGATACCGACGCGAATATTGCCGTGCGACACCGCACGATCAAGAAAGTCACAGAAGATATGCGTCGATACAGCTTTAATACTGCGGTGGCGGCGTTGATGGAATATGTGAATGAGCTTTATAAGAGCACGCCGAGTGCAGATGATTTGATTGTGCTGGCAAAACTTTTGAAGCCGTTTGCGCCGCATCTTGCGAGCGAAATGCTGGAGAAGCTGAAAGCGAATGACGTTTGGCCAGAGTGGGACGAGAAATATCTGGTTGAGACGAATGTAGAAATTGTGGTGCAGGTGAATGGTAAGCTCCGAGCGCGCGTAGAGATGGCGGCTGAAAAGGCGCAAGACGCAGCAGAGCTTGAAGCTACTGTGATGTCGGACGAAAAGGTGAAAGCGCAGCTTGCGGGCAAGGAAATCGTGAAGATAATTGCGGTGCCGCGCAATAAGCTGGTGAACTTGGTTGTAAAAGGTTAGAAACTTGTACAAGTTTGGGGACTAGCCACATCTGTTATTTGCGCTAAAATCTGTCCAAAAACCTAGTAGAGGACGACGGAAACGCTGTTGCCGGCGAGATCGGTAGCTTGGACTTGTTTTGAATATTGCGACGAAGTGAAATGCTTGGAATATTCGGATGGGCTGATTTTACCCCAGTCGGTGATAGTGACCGCTTCGCTGCAACTGATGGTGTAGGTGAAAGATTCGCCGCTACCAGAGACTTTTGAGGAGCAGGAGGGCGCGGCCTTATCGATATTGCTGATTTGAATATTGGTTTGCCCGGAGTTGCCGGCAAAATCGGTGACACTAAGGGTGGTACTGACGTTGCCGGAGAACGTGCGACGGATTTCTTTTTTGGACGCGCCGTAGTTCCAACCGTCAGGTAGCTTGATTTCTTTGTTGAAGGAGAGGGTGAGAGTGACGTCGCTATTCGTGGCCTCGGTGGGGGTTTGGTGGCGCGCGGTTAAGATTGGGGAGGTTTTGTCGACGATGATTTCCTTTTCGACGATGACCTCTTTTTCTACCTCTTTGATAACTTCTTTTTCGACTTCAATGATGATTTCTTTATCGATGATAATCTCGACAGTTTTTCCATCCTCGCGAATACAGGAGAGGTTTTTGGCATCTGCTGGGGTGCAGGTGAGGATGTTTTCGATGAGTTCGCCGTTTTCGCGAACGCAGCTGAGGGTGCCGCTAGCGGAGGTGGTGCAGGTGGCGGGAATAACGTTGCCGTTGCCATCGGTGCAGGTGATCGTGCCAGACGTGTCTTTAATGCAGATAATATAACCTTCGGGGATGGCGTTGCTGCCAGATTCGGCGTCGGCAGGGGCGCAGACGAGGGCGTTTTTGTCATTGTAGGCGCAGACGGCGGTTTCGATGGCGCCGTCTGCGGTGTCGGCGGAGGTAAAGCCAGCCGCAGAGACATTCTGGAGGGTAGTTTCGTGGACAGAAATATTAAAAAGCCGGAGAGTTAGAAAAGTCGAGGCAATAGCGAGAACTAATATAGGTATGCCTATGCAGATGAGTTTTTTGGAGCGTCTTTTGAATGTTGACTGAGTGTCTTCTTGAGTGGAGCCTTGGTTCATTTGGTGTCGCCTTTGTTAATGGGTATTGGTTTAGGCGCTATTTAGCTTAAATTTAGCATAAGGAATATTCTAAAGTCAATATGTTATACTGAATAGATGGAACGGACGCCAAATTATGAGTCAGAAAAAGCACCAATTCTTGAGGGGAAACCGCCGATTGAGGTGTTTAACGACCCAGCAGAAACAGAGAAAATCTGGGGGAATCCAGAGCTAACCGAGCAGGTGCGAAGGCGAAGTGAGCTGGCGCGGAATATCTCGGAATATTTTGGCGACGAGGATAATGAAGAATTGGAACAGAAGTATTTTGAGGCAGGGGCAGAGCTTTTGAGAGATCCAGAAGGTCGCCAAGTGCTCTTGTACTTGCCGCTAGATAATCTTGAGTCGGCGCCAACGGATTTTCGAGAGGCGTATGTAGATGCTTGGCAGGAGTTGCTGTTCGTGAAGGATATGCGCGAAAACTTTAATATTGGTGATGTATTTGAACCAGAGGCGCGACCGGGCGATCCAGAGCGAGTGGTGAAATGTGCCCATCTGTTGCCGTGGCTAGTGAAAGCAGAATATGTATCGGCGGAGAATATAGCGGACTTGGTGGAGAATAGCGATGACGCGGTGCTAAAGCGTAGCGTGCTAGATACACGAGAATTGCTCGAAGACTGGGGGTTGATGTCGGATGGGCTTTCCGAGACTTTTGGGCGGCTTGAGGCTGAGCTGCCACCACGCGAAAAACCACAGCCGCTATTTATATCTGAGGCCCGCCAGCATTGGCTAGATCACAAGGATGACCCTGTGGTGGGCGTGCGAAAAGATGCGACATTGACCGGCCCGCTTACGGAGAATTTGAAATATGTGGAGCCAGAAATTGCGGAAATTAGGTCTGAGGTGCCAGAGGATGCATTGGTTTTTGTGGGTGGCTCAAAACTGAAGGGCTATGGTGGTGATAGTTCGGATCTGGATGTGTATATTTGGGGTGGCGATGCAACGCAGGAATTTTATGATAAATATGATGTGCACCGCGTGCCAGAAAACTTGGACGGCAATCCAAATCTGACGAATGTGGTGTTTGATACTGTATGGTTGGGTAATGAGGAAATGTGCGAGAAGGGTCGCGAAGAATTAGTGCGACCATACTTGGGGGCGCCAGATGATCAAGGTCGAATTAGGAGTATTGAACGTATAGAGTTGGACTTGTTGATATACCGGTTGCTTCATAAGGGGTTCGCGAGGATGGTGGATGACGTTTCGGCGGAGACCAAGCAATACGAGGCGATTGATGGCAGTAGTGCGTTTTATGACCCAAGATACCGCAGGGTTGCGACCGAGCTGTTTGCGAAATATGTGTTTATTCCAAAGTTAGAAGGGTAGCAAAAAGGGGCCCGTAGGCCCCTTGATGGGAAAGTGCGATCTTGCTAATTATTTTTGTTGACGTTGACGCCGAGCTGGTTCCAATCGATCTGGTTGCCCAGAGTCCAGAGGGCGGAGAAGTAACGAACTTCTTCGTCGCCGGCGGAAATGCTGTCGATGTTCATGAAGCTG
The DNA here is from genome assembly GCA_047974525.1 of Saccharimonadales bacterium (SeqCode). Classification (GTDB taxonomy): domain Bacteria; phylum Patescibacteriota; class Saccharimonadia; order Saccharimonadales; family Saccharimonadaceae; genus UBA2834. Next base: position 47,898 of record JBKECJ010000010.1, on the reverse strand, counting down.
AGCACGTATTTGACCAGATTGGTTTCCAGTCGTGCGTAGTTGGAAGATACACCAACGCGGAGCTTTTTGAGCATCTGGTCGCGGTTTGCGACGCCAATCATGCCGGGCAGGCGCGGGTTTTCGATCGTTTTGCGGATCTCGCCTGCTTCGTAGGCCAAAGCGGCGGCAATCTGAACGCCGGTGCCGGCAAAAACGCGGTTGATGGCATTGTTGATGTCGTCACCGGAATCACGCAGCGCACCGGTATCCGGAGGGGCCATCATGCCGGGAGGCATGGCGCCACCACCTGCATACATCATCAAAAATGCGCTGGGGTTGGAGGCTCCTGCGAGCCAGCTTTGCTGCCAAGCGTTGAGCTGGGTAAAGCTGCTGCTGATTGCCTGCCAAAGGTTGGTATTGATGCGCTCGAACAGTTGCTTTATTCCATTATGATGATGTCGTGTTCCAGAATCTTAATGCCGGTTTCTTCGTGGAATTCACGAGGGGCGGTAATTCTGGGGTCTTCCGACGGGTTGCAATGGCCACCCGGAAATGCTTTAACGCCGGTGTCGCCACGGGTGATAATGACAGTTCTGAGTTTGCCGTCACGTCCGACTCCAAGTACGACTGGATCGGCACAAAGATTTGGGCCGTATGCCCAGTATGCACCGGGCCCTTCGATTGCCATGCCAGCTGCAAAGAGCTGCTCGGCATAGGGGTGCACGGGTTTGCCAGCGGCGTCGCGGGCGTACTCACCGGTAAAAGACGGAGCGAACTCGATATCGGATACGTTAATACTGCCGAAATCGTCATCAATTGCGGTGCCAAGCTGAAGACCTCTTAGGTACTTCGGATGGTCGTGCAGGAGAATGGCGACGTCAACTGGTCTGCCGCTGTTGACCCAGCTTGCGTAGCGGATCTTGCCCATTTCGGTGCGGTACTCCAGCGGCGGATAATCAGGGTAGATATTTCTGCTTTTTAAGATCTCGATAAAATCCATATAAAACCCTCCTTATAGATGGATATAGCCAATCTAGTGACTTATCGCTTATCCTATTATATCATATTTCGCAAAAAACTTCAATAATCTCTTGTACTATTTGAGAAAAAGTAGTATACTCGGCTTAAATAATCTATCAAAAAGGAGCATTTTTACATGCCTGAACCAAAGAAACAGAGCAGCCCGCGGAAAACCGGTTTGCGCCGCAGTCATCTGCGCCTCAAGCTTGCTCGTAGTGTTAACAAGAAGTCTCCAGTGAAAGCTTTTGAGACAGCAAAGAAGACCCCAAACGTTAAACTAAAGGGTTGCAAAGCTTGCAAAGCAAAGCCTTGCAAATGTGAGGAGTAAGTAGGTGGCTAGCAATCGGCATTTAGGGAGGATAATTTCACTCCAAAGTTTGTATGAATACGAATTTCGGAGTAAGGCGGGCGACGAAACGGCCGATATAGATAGCATTGTGGTAAAGAATATTGAGCCATATGCTAAAGCATTGGGGGACACCGAATTTGTACGAGATCTTACGAATGGCGTATTTGCGGAGATGGACAAGCTCGACGAAGAGCTGCAGCCGCTTGCACCGGAATGGCCAATTAGCACGATTTCTGCGATTGATCGCAACGTGCTGAGGATTGGTCTATTTGAGTTGACGCGTAGAGCTGATACTGTGCCGCCAAAAGTCGTAATCAACGAAGCCGTAGAGCTGGCAAAAGCTTTCGGCTCTGATAATTCATCAAAGTTTGTGAACGGCGTGCTGGGCACGGCGTATCGTAATATTACTGGGGGAGAAGAAGAGAAAGAGAAGCATGCAGAACCAAAAGAGCCAAAAGCTGCATCGCAACCAGAATCCGAACCGTCCCAGCCAGACTCGAAAGCTACAGACGGGAGCGAAACCGACGCAGAGTAGGCAAACCTACCGCACTGCGAGGGGAAGTCTGAAGATTCCGGAAGCGATTCCGACGAAGCAGTATAAAGAGTCAACACTCGAAAAATTCAAACAAGTCGTATTTAAGAAGAAGCCTGAAATCAAAGAGATTGTGCGCGAGCCGACCTCTGGTGGGATTGTTTTTCGTATGACTCCTGATAGCAAAGATATTGAAGTGCTTTTGATTCAGGATAGTAAGAACCGTTGGACGATTCCGAAGGGGCATATCGAGCCAGGTGAGACGGCAAAACAGACGGCAATTCGCGAGATTGGCGAGGAGGCGGGGCTCAAGAATATTGAGGTATTGACGTGGCTGGGTAAGATTCATTTTAAGTATCGCCGAATGGATAAGCTGGTGTTGATGACGACGCAGATTTATCTAGTGCGCGCGCTGGATGATAACGAGCGTCCGACGAAAGAAAAATGGATGAATGGTATCAAGTGGTTTAAGTTTGGCGAGGCGCTGGACGCAATTGAGTACGAAGATATCGAAAAACTAATGTTAATTGCTAAGAAGAAAATTAGGAGTGGGGAATTATGAAAGAACAAATAGAAGCATATAAAGAGTTTTCAAGGCAGAAATTAGGATTTGAATTTAATGATATTCAACTCTTGGTTACTGCTTTGACGCATCGTTCGTACGTGAACGAGCACAAAAAATCCGTGAGTGAGCACAATGAACGATTGGAGTTTTTGGGTGACGCGGTATTGGAGCTGATTGCCTCGGACTTTTTGTATCGAAATTATGACGAAACAGAAGGCGTGATGACGACTTGGCGATCGTCGATGGTGCGAACGGAGAGTATCGCTGATGCGGGATTGGCGCTAGGCTATGAGCCGTTGATTCGTCTGAGTAAGGGTGAGAAGCATGGCAAAGAGCGGGCGCGCAACGTGATTATTGCGGACTGTTTTGAGGCGGTGATTGGGGCGATTTACCTTGACCAAGGTTATGGAGCGGCTGAGAAGTTTGTGAATGACAATATCTTGGTGAAGATTGATAATATCTTGGAGAATGAATCTTGGCGAGATGCGAAGTCTCATCTGCAAGAGATTGCGCAGAAGACGCATGGGCAGACGCCGGTATATAAGTTGCTGAAGGAAGATGGGCCAGATCATGACAAGTTATTTACACTTGGTGTGTATATTGATGGTGAGCTAAAGGGCACAGGCTCGGGCCACAGTAAGCAACAGGCTCAGGTGGAAGCGGCGGCGAAGGCGCTGGAGCAGTACCAAGATAAAACGGAATAAAAATAGCCCGTCCAAGGGGGTGAAATGGACGGGCTTTTTGATGGATGCTTCGAGAAACGCCTCGGGGCTTGAAAATGGACGCATAATGGGGTATAATTCGGAGATTAAATAAAAGAAAAGGAAATTTTATGCTAGCGATTCGCTTACAGCGTAATGGTCGGTCGGGCTTGCCCCTATACCGAATAGTCGTCCAAGAAGCGCAACGCCACCCTCTCTCGGGTCGTATTGTTGCTCAGGTCGGCACATACAACCCCCACACCAAGGCTATTAACTTGAACAAAGAAAAAGCCGAAAAATACTTGAATAACGGCGCACAGCCAAGTACTCGAGTAGTACGTATCTTGAAACTTGAAGGTGTTAAGCTGCCAAAATGGGTAGACGAAGGCACGAAGAAGACGGCTGCTCCAAAGCATGTTGACAAGCTACGAAAGAACCAGCCAAAAGAAGAGGCTGCTCCTGCTGAGGAAGCTCCCGCAGAAGAAGCTACCGAAGAAAAAGCTGAGTAAGAATTCTTAATCGGGGAAGATTTTGACGAGAAGCCCAAGCAATACGCTTGGGCTTTTTCTCTAACGCTTTTTGGGGCGACGTGTTACAATTAACCCAGTAACATTAACTATGGAGAAAATCCAATGTCCACAATAGATCAGCAATTTGTAGAGTATATCGTGAAAACTCTCGTAAACAATCCAGACAAAGTAAAAGTAGATAGAATTATCGATGAAAAAGGTGTGCTCCTTAGCCTAGAAGTTGACCCAGAAGATGTTGGTCGTATTATTGGCCGCCGTGGCGCAACCGCACAAAGTATCCGTACACTTCTTCGTGCACTTGGTACTAAGAACGACGCGCGCTACAACTTGAAGATCGTCAACAATGATGATTACGTGCCTGCAGAGCGCCGCGAAGAGCGAGCTCCAGCTGCTGATGATAGCTTCACTTCGGAAGAGCCAGTTGCGGCTGCTCAAGAGGAAGAAGTTGAGGAAATCGACGATGCTGTGGAAAAGAGCAACGAATTAGCAGAAAAAACCCGCGCAGAGCTTGCAGATTTAGACGATCTTGATATATAATAGTGGTAATGTCTTTCCAAGGACATAAAGCTAACTGCGAGTCAGCTTAAACAAACAATAAGAGTTGAGAGCTTATATATGTTCAATAAACCACCTGTTGACAGGTGGTTTTTTGGTATGATACAATTGAGGATAAGAAGTAGTGTGCCCTTACCTAAAAAGTCTGGCTTTGGCGGGCTGGATTTTGGGTAAAGGCGGTAATCTTCCGCCAAAAAGATAATAACAACACTAATATAATTAGCGAGGACAAGTGGCAACATCTCCAAACACCACAAAGAGTGGTAGCCGGGTATTTTTTACCGAAGGCGACCAAGCACTTCCAATACCAAATCTAATAGGACATCAGTTGAGTTCTTGGGACGAGTTTGTAAAAACTGGTCTACAGGAAGTATTTAACGAGCTTAATCCGATTGAGGATTATACTGGTCAAAAACTGAGCCTAGCATTTAAGAGCTATTATTTTAAGTCTCCAGTAGAAGACGAGCGCACGGCAAAAGAAAACCTTGCCACCTATGATGCGCCGCTTCACGTAGTGGTTGAACTTACGAATAAGGTTACGGGCGAGGTTAAAGAACAGGATATTTACTTTGGCGATTATCCGTGGATGACCGATCGCGCAAGCTTTATCATTAATGGTACAGAGCGCGTAGTAGTTTCGCAGCTGATTCGTTCGGCTGGCGTATTCTTTACGGCTGACAATAATAATGGTCACAACGTATACGGCGCAAAGATTATTCCTGGCCGTGGTGCGTGGCTTGAATTTGAGACTGACAACAAGGGCGTGATCTATGTAAAGATTGATCGCCGCCGCAAAGTGCCGGTTACGACTTTCCTTCGAGCGCTTGGAATTCCGAAAAACTCAGAAATTAAAGCAAAATTTGAAGATATTGATACCGGTGATATCAAATACATCGAAAATACTCTTGATAAAGATCCAGCACGTGGTCAGAGCGAAGCTCTCATTGAGATCTACCGCCGCCTACGTCCAGGTGATCTAGCTACTGTGGACAACGCCAAGTCCATGATTGAGAAGACCTTCTGGGATTATCGTCGCTACGATTACTCCCGCGTTGGTCGCTTTAAGATGAACCAGAGGCTTGGTTTTGATACGCCAAACGATAGCCAGCATCGCACTCTCCAGATGGAAGATTTGATCGCGATTATTCGTGAAATTATCCGTCTTAACAATACGCAAGATGCACCAGACGATATTGACTCGCTTTCTAACCGTCGCATTAAGCTTGTTGGCGAGCTCGTGCAGCGCCAATTCCGCCTAGGTATGTTGCGCTTGCAGCGTAATATTCTTGACCGCATGTCGATGAGCGACATCAATACTGTAACTCCATCGCAGCTTTTGAACTCGCGCCCAGTTGTGGCTGCAGTTAAAGAGTTCTTTGCGTCGAGCCAGTTGTCGCAGTTGATGGATGAGACGAACCCATTTGCAGAACTTTCGCACAAGCGCCGCCTATCTTCGATGGGTCCTGGTGGTTTGACTCGCGAACGTGCTGGCTTTGAAGTACGTGATACTCACCCAACACATTACGGACGTATCTGTACAGTTGAAACGCCAGAAGGTGCGAACGTTGGTTTGGTGCTAAACCTCGCAACGTATGCTCGAATTAACGAATATGGCTTCATTGAGGCTCCATACCGCGTCGTAAAAGATGGTAAGGTGACTGACGAGGTAGTTTATCTCGATGCTGCTCAAGAAGAAGGCATGGTGATTGCAGACGCGAGCGCTAAGCTAGATAGCAAGGGCGCATTTGCTGAAGAGTGGGTGTCAGCACGTAATAACTTGGTGCCAACTCAGGTTGAGGCTAAGGATGTGACGCATATTGATGCAGCTCATAAGGAAATTCTTGGTGTTGCAGCTTCGATGATCCCATTTGTAGAGAAGAACCGCGTTGACCGCTCTTTGATGGCCTGTGCCATGCAGAAGCAAGCAGTGCCACTACTTAAGCCAGAATCGGCTCAGGTTTCGACAGGTATTGATGACGTGGTTGCGCAGAACACTTCACAGCTCATAATGGCAGAAGGTGCCGGCACAGTAAAACGCGCAGACGGCGAAGCTATTGAGGTGGAATACAAAGATGGCGTGAAGAAATACGACCTAATTCACTTTGCTAAGACGAACGACGACCGCTGTTATAACCAGCGCGTTGCCGTGAAGCGTGGCGACAAGGTGAAAGCTGGCGATGTCTTGATCGAAGGCGCGTCGATAAATGAGGGTGAAATTGCACTTGGTAAGAACTTGACGGTGGCATTTATGCCATGGCGCGGTTATAACATGGATGACGCAATTATCCTTTCGAGCAAACTTGTACAAGATGACACTTTGACTAGTATCAATATCCGCGACTTCGACGTAGAGGTGCGCGAAACGAAACTTGGCCCAGAGCAAGTAACTCGTGATATTCCAAACGTATCTGAGACCGTGCTTCGCCACCTTGGTGAAGATGGTATCGTAGCGGTTGGCTCAGAAGTACGTCATGGCGATGTGCTTGTTGGCAAGATTACGCCTAAGGGCGAGCAAGAACTTAGCTCGGAAGAGCGTCTGCTCCGCGCGATCTTTGGCGAAAAAGCTAAAGACGTGCGCGATACTTCGGTACGTATGAATGGTTCGGACACCGGTAAGGTCGTTGGCGTAAAGGTATTTACCCGCGAACAGGGTCACGAGCTTAAGGCTGGTGTATTGATGCAGATTAAGATTTATGTAGCAGAGATGCGCAAAATCAGCGTTGGCGATAAGCTTGCTGGGCGTCACGGTAACAAGGGTGTGGTTGCGCGTATTCTTCCAGTAGAAGATATGCCATTTATGGAAGATGGTACTCCAGTAGATGTGCTACTTAGCCCAATGGGTGTGCCAAGCCGTATGAACCTCGGTCAGCTCTATGAGACTCACCTTGGTATGGCGGCACGTGCGCTTGGGTATAAGGTTGCGAGCCCATCGTTTAACTCTGTATCTGACGAAAAGATTTCTGAAGAGCTTGAAAAAGCTGGCTTCCCAAGTGATGGCCGAGTACAGTTGTACGATGGTCTTACTGGTGAGCCGTTTGAGGAACGAACAACAGTTGGCGTAATGCATATTATCAAGCTACACCACATGGTCGCAGATAAGATTCACGCACGTTCGACCGGTCCATACACTATGGTGACTCAGCAGCCACTAGGTGGTAAGGCTCAGAACGGTGGTCAGCGCTTCGGGGAGATGGAGGTGTGGACACTTGAGGCTTATGGTGCGGCATCGACTCTGCAGGAAATGTTGACGATTAAGTCTGATGACGTATATGGTCGTGCAAAGGCATACGAATCAATCATTAAGAATGAGGCAATTCAGGGGCCAAAACTCCCAGAAGGCTTTAACGTTCTTGTTAAGGAACTTCAGGGCTTGGGTCTTAAGGTGGATCTCTTGGATAACGGACAGGCAGCTGACGCTGGCGAAGTTATCGAGAAGGCAACCGCAGAGGTGGAGCGCAGCAAGGAAGACGCAGTAATTTACGCGCCACTTGATGAAACCCCACCAGATCCGGACGTAATGGATGACGAAGAGATAAAAGAACAACTCGATGATGAAGGAATCAGCATCACCGACGCGGAAGAAGCATTAACAGATTTAGGGGAGGACCTATAATATGGCTTGGCAAGATAATTTTATCAGCGCAAGTGATTTCGACTCGATTCGTCTATCGGTGGCGAGCAGCGAAGATATTCATAATTGGAGCTATGGCGAAGTTTTAAAGCCAGAAACAATTAACTACCGAACCCAGAAACCAGAGCGCGACGGCTTGTTCTGCGAAAGGATTTTTGGACCAGTAAAAGATATCAACCCTAATGACTCAAAGCTGAAGGGTGTGCGTTCGCGCGAAGCTGCCGTAGATAAAGAAGGCAACTTGGTGACGAAGAGCATTACTCGTCGTGAGCGTATGGGGCATATTAGCCTCGCCGCTCCAGTCGCGCATATTTGGTTTATGCGTGGCACACCATCGGCACTTAGCTTGCTCTTGAATCTTACTGTGAAGAACATTGAGAAAGTTGTATATTTTGCAGCGTATCTTATTGTTGACGTAAAAACAGAAGAAGTTGAACAGAAACGTGCTGATCTTGAGGCTGAAACTGATGCTGCAAGGCAGGCAATTAAGATTCGCTACGAAGCAGAATCTAAGGCAGAGAATGCCGATATGAAGGCTCTCGCAGAAGCACAGACTAAAGAACTCGAAGATGTTGAGACTAACTATCTTGATAGGAAGTCTAAGCTTGAGAGCTTTATAAAGGGTGCGATTATCAGCGAAGTTGACTATCGTAACTTGGAAGAAGAGTACGAAGAGTTGATTACTGTTGGTATGGGCGCAACCGCTGTGAAGAAATTGCTCGACGAGATTGAGCTAACTGATTTGATTGCGCAACTTCGCGAAGAAGCAGAGGGGGCAAAAGGTCAGAAAGAGAAGAAGATCATTAAGCGCTTGAAGGTGCTTGAAGGTATGCAGTCTGCAGGTATTAAGCCTAGCGATCTTACCTTGACTGTTATTCCGGTGATCCCTCCAGATCTTCGCCCGATGATTTCGCTCGCTGGTGGTCGCTTTGCGACTTCAGACTTGAACGACCTTTATCGCCGCGTGATTAACCGTAACAACCGCTTGAAGAAGTTGATTGACTTGAATGCTCCAGAGGTGATTTGCCGCAACGAAATGCGCATGCTTCAGGAAGCTGTTGACGCATTGATCGACAACAACGCATCGCATGGTGGACGTACTGCAAACTCGCAGAATGGTCGCCGTAAGCTAAAGAGCCTTTCGGATCTATTGAAGGGTAAGCAGGGTCGTTTCCGCCAAAACCTTTTGGGTAAGCGCGTTGACTACTCTGGCCGCTCGGTGATTGTGGTTGGTCCAGAACTCCGAATTCATGAGTGTGGTCTGCCAAAGCAGATGGCACTTGAACTCTTTAAGCCTTTCGTAATTAGCTGGTTGATTGCTAGCGAACACGCCGCAAACATCCGCGCAGCTACCCGCTTGATTGAGCAGGGCGAAACCATTATTTGGGATGCGCTTGACGAGGTAATTAAGGGTAAATATGTACTCCTAAACCGCGCACCATCACTTCACCGCTTGTCGGTACAGGCTTTCCAGCCGAAGTTGATTGATGGTAAAGCAATCCAGTTGCACCCACTCGTAGCAAACGGCTTTAACGCCGACTACGATGGCGACCAAATGGCGGTTCACTTGCCACTTTCGGCTGAGGCTCAGGCTGAGGCTAAAGAATTGATGGCGGCAGGCAAGAACTTGTTGAAGCCAGCAGATGGCGCACCTGTGCTTTCGATTTCGCAGGACGTTGTGCTTGGTAACTACTACTTGACCTACGAAAAACCATCGGCTCAGGGTGAACTTAAGGCATATACGAGCGTATACGAGGCAGAGCTTGCCTACGATATGGGCTTGATCCAGTTGCAGACGCCAATTCGTGTACATACGAAGGGCCAGAAGCGCGACACGACACTTGGACGCGTATTCTTCAACGAAATTCTGCCAAAAGAGTATCCATATGATAACGAAGTGCAGAACTCGAAGCACCTTAAGAAGGTGATGGCGGACGTAATGCGTGACTTTGGTTCGGATATTGCTGTGCAGACCGCAGATGCTATGAAAGATTTGGCATTTGAGTACGAAACAATCGCGTCGGTCTCGACCTCGAAAGACGACTACCCAACATACCCAGAAGTTGATACCTTGCTTGCAGAGGGCGAAGGCAAAGCGGCGACGATTTCTGAGCAGTTTGACGAAGGTTTGATTACTGAGGATGAGCGCTACCGCTTGACTGTGGCTGCGTGGCGCGAAGTTGACAATAAGATTGGCGACATCGTGAAAACTAACCTTGCTTCGCTTGATACGAATATCTCGATCATGGTGAACTCTGGTGCTCGTGGCTCCGCAAGTAACATTAAGTTGGCTTCGGCAGCGATTGGTATCATGGTTGACGTGTTTAACCGCGAGATCGAGCTTCCAGTTAAGTCTAGCTATAAGAAGGGTCTTAACACTCTCGAATCGTTTATCGCAACTCGTGGTGCTCGTCAGGGTCAGGTGTCTACGGCTCTTCGTACTGCCGACTCTGGTTATCTTACTCGCCGTCTCGTAGATGTGTCGCAAGATGTATTTACAGTAGAAGATGGTGCGAATGACCCAGGCTTCCGCGTCTACAAGAGTGAAAGTGATTATACCGGTATCGACTTTGCAAGCCGTATCGTTGGTCGCTACTCCGCTGAGAAGATTGAGAAGTATGGTCTTGATAAGGATGAGCTCATTACTAAAGAGATTGCAGACCAGCTTGAAGCTGATAGCGATATCGATGGTGTGACTATCCAGAGCATCTTGACTACCGAATGTGCAAACGGTGTGCCTCTAAAGGCCTACGGTATCGATATGTCGACTCGTCGCACGGTGGCTCTACATGAGCCAGTTGGTGTGATCGCGGCGCAATCGGTTGGTGAGCCAGGTACGCAGCTGACGCTTGATACGAAGCACAGCTCCGGTGTTGCTGGTTCGGGTGCAATCTCGCGTGGTCTTCCGCGTGTTGAGGAGCTTCTTGAGGCTCGTGCACCAAAAGGTCAGGCATACATTGCTACGATTGGCGGCATCGTCAATATTTGGGAAGATGGCCGTTACAATATTGTGCAAATCACCCCAGAGGCTGGCGAAGTTGAGCGAATCTCGCTTGATGGCCGCAAGGCTAAGGTGAAAGATGGCGCTTCGGTGAAGGCTGGCGACGTGATCGCAAGCAAGCCAAAGGGCGCTGAGCCAATTATTGCTCCATTTGATGGCATTGCAGAGCTAACCGAAAAAGAGATTGTGATGATTGCAGGTGCAGGTGCACCAGTAAAGATGGAAGTACCAGCAGATTACGCTTTGACTGTGAAGTCTGGCGATGCGGTACAACCTGGCGATCGCCTCTCTGAAGGTTCGCTAAACTTGCAAGATTTGATGAAGTTCAAGGGTATCGAAGAGACCGAGCGCTATATCGTAAATGATATTCTAGCAATTTACGCTGCGCAGGGTCACGAGATTTCCGCAAAGCACCTTGAGATTATTGTGCGCCAGATGTTCTCGCGCGTGATGGTTGAAGAGGCTGGTGATACGCCATTCGTAACTGGCGACATTATGAGCCGCGCAGTTGTGCTTGAGAAGAACCGCGAACTTGAAGCTACTGGCAAAGAGCCTGCAACGTTCAACCAAATGTTGCTCGGTATCTCGAAAGTTGCTATCTACTCGGATTCGTTCTTGTCGGCGGCATCCTTCCAGGATACGACTCGCGTGTTGATCAATTCGGCAATTCAGGGTAGGGTTGACCACCTGAAGGGTCTAAAGGAGAACGTGATTATCGGTAGGAAGATCCCTGTCGGTACTGGAGTAGAGTCTTTGGCCGTGTACGAAGAAGACGCCGTAGAGTCTGATACTCCAACGGAAGATGAGATTGCAGAAATTCAATAATCTGTAAGTCTGAACAGAAAAGAGACGCTGTCGATGACGCGTCTCTTTTTGACGAAATAAATACTAGTTATGCTTTAGCCTTCGAGTGTTTAATGTTATAATTCGTCGTAATCTAACAAAGGGAGAGTACATGAGCAGACCAAAAACGAAGACAGAGCTAATTAGTGCAGGGGAAGAGGGGTATAAGAAGCTATGGGAGTTGATTGATTCTTTGAGCCCGGAGGAACAGCGCGCTAGCTTTAAGTTTGGTGCGGAGGCGGGGAAAGAGGCACATTGGGGACGGGATAAGAATATCCGCGATGTGCTAGTGCACTTGTACGAGTGGCATGATATGTTCTTGGATTGGGTGCGGGTTAACAGTAGCGGAGAAGCGACAAGGCAGTTTTTGCTGGATGGGTATAACTGGAAAAATTACGGCGAGATGAACCAGAGTTTATGGCGCAAACATCAGAGCACGACGTATGAGCAGGCGAAAGAGCTTGTTGACGGAACGCACGCGAAAGTTGTACAAGTTTTAGGGCGTTTTACAGATACGGAACTGTTTGAAAAAGAACACTATGATTGGGTCGGCGGTAGCTCGCTTGGGCAATATGCGATCTCTACGACTGTTGGGCATTACGATTGGGCGATAAAGAAAATCAAGATGCATATCAAGACTCTTAAGTAATCAGCGCGTGTCGATATGCTATCATAGATAGATGAACGATTTTGATTATTTGGGTGATGGGGAAGTATATCTTGACGGGGCATGCCAGTCGCTAAGGCCGCGACCGGTAATCGAGGCGCTTAATGCGTACTATACGCAGCACAACTCGTGTGGCGAACGGGTGAAATATTGCTGGGGGCGCGAGACGGACGAGAAGGTTGAGGAGACGCGTGCGCTGGTGCTGAAGTATATGGGGCTGAAGTCAAAAGACTATGTGGTCTCATTTACGCTAAATACGACTTATGGAATAAACTTGTTGCTCGACCAGCTGAAACCAGAGCTTTTTGATAAGGTGATGACCTCTGATATTGAGCACAATTCGCCGTTTCTATCAACGATGGCGTTTGCGCGCAAACATAGTGTTGAGCGTGAGGTGATTGTACGAAATGATGACGGGTCGGTGCCAATTGAGGCGTATGATTTTTCGAGGGCTTTGGTGGTGCTGAACTGTGCTTCAAACGTGGACGGGCGGAAACTTAAGAATATCAAAGAGGTGATAAAGGCAGTCCACAAGGCCAAGGGCGTGATTATTATTGACGCGGCGCAGGCGATGGGGCATAGCGCGGAGATCTTGCAGAAAACAGAGGCGGATGCGGTTTGTTTTTCGGCACATAAGATGTATGCGCCGTCGCTTGGTGTGATGGTGGTGCGCCGCGATTTGTTTAAGAGTATTGATACGACATTTATTGGCGGCGGAATGGTAGACGACGTTGAGCTGGAGAGCTATACTCTGTCGGCCGACTCGTCTAACCATGCCTATACCAAGTTTGAATCTGGTCTGCAGGCGTGGGGCGAGATAGTGGCGCTGGGGGCGGCAATAAAGTGGTTGAACGGGCTATCGAAGGCAGATCACAAAAACCTTGAGATACAGACGCAGCGACTTTATGATTTTCTAGATTCGCACGAGAAGGTGCGACTGATAAATTCGGAGCCGAACGCAACGATGTCGTTTTATATCGAGGGGTTAGATTCGCATATGATTGGCGACGCGCTGAGTCGTGAGAATATCATGACGCGAACGGGGTATTTTTGCGTGCATTACTACCTAGATCATGTGAAGCATTATCCACCGCTAATTAGGTTTTCGCTGGGTTATCACATCAGACCAGAAGATGTTGATAAAACGATCGAAATCATGCGGAAAATTCTGGGATAAACAAGATACTTATGCTAAACTAGTTATAGAAATGGGTGGTCAATGAATAGAATTGCGAAATATCTCAACCAGCATATTGTAGGGACGGTTTATAGTGCGCCGCTAGTATTAACGGCATACGCAACAGACCGCTCGGTTTTGAAGGTGCACCCGCGAGTAGTGGCGCTGCCAGAGAATACGGATGACGTGCGAAAGTTGGTGAGGTTTTCAAATCAACTAGCGACGAAGAACGTGCCTTTGCCGGTGACGGTACGCGGTACGGGGCTTGATGAGACGGGCGCTGCGATCGGCTCTGGGATTATCATCTCGATGGAGAAGATGAACCGAATTCAAGAGATTGATCCGCGACAAAAACTGGTACGTTTGCAGGCTGGCGTGAAGCTCGGTGAGCTAAAGTCTGCACTTGCGCTGCACGGTCTGACGTTGCCACTAAATGGCAATCCAGATTTGACGATTGGCGGGATGATCGCAAATCATTTTTCGGGAAGCACGGCAAAAAAGTATGGCTCGATTGCGAATTATGTATCGCAGGCGGAGATTGTGCTTAGCAGTGGCGATGTGATTCAGACGTCAGTTATGAATGAACGAAACTTGGCGAAGAAAAAGAAGATTCGCGGTTTTGAGGGTGAAGTATACCGAAAAATCGACGCCTTGATGGGCGTAAGCGAAAAAGCACTTGAGTTAATTCCAGATGCAAAGACAAACTTGAGTGGCTATCCATTCATGAAGAACTGTAAGCGCAAAAAAGGTGGTTTTGATATACTGCCGGCATTTTATGGCTCGCAGGGTACGCTTGCTGTGGTGACGGAAGTGATTTTGAGCTGCGAAGTTGTGACCGAAAGGCCGCAATATGTGGCACTATTTGCAGACGACATCAAGCATGCGCTGAGGATTTCGTATGCGATGGCAGAGCTAGAGCCTTCAGAGTTAAATACCTATGATTCGCTGCTGTTTCAGGAAGCGAGCGAGGGCAATAAAGACATAAAGATGTTTAATAAGAAGCTACCAGAAAAGGGGATATTGGTGGTGGCGGCGTTTGATGACGCGAGCCTTGGCAAGAGGCGGCGAAAGATTCGTAAACTCGACCGCGTGCTCAAGAATAATGTGAAATATACAGTTTCGGACGAGAATAATTATGGAGAGTTCTTGGAACTAGAGTCGCTGATGTCGATCTATTTGAATGACGGCGTGAAGAGCGTTCGCGTACCGCTAGTAGATGACGCCTATATACCTCAAGAGCGAGTGGCGGATTTTTATGACATGGTGCAGATGTTGGCCGATAAATATAGTATTAGTTTGCCGGTCTACGGATCGGCTTTGACGAGTTATTATAGTGTACGCCCGAAGGTGGACTTGTCTTCGGTGCCCGGACGACAGTTTGCGTTGGCGTTTATACGGGACTACGCGAAGATGGTGACGTTTAGCGGTGGTTCGCTCGTGGGCGGCGCTCCAGAGGGGCGACTCAAGGCGATCTTCACAAATCAGGTGATGAAGCCGGAGGTCGCGGAGTTTTATACTGAGGTAAAGAAGATTTTTGATCCAAATGGAGTAATGAACCCAGGGGTAAAATTGGAGGCGAATATGCCAGCAGTTGTGCGTCGCCTCAGAACTTCTTATAACCAAGGCGTGGTGACGGAATAACTACCCAATCTTTGTCCTCTCTGATATAATCTTGAGATATGAAGACATCTAGCAAAAAAACCAGCACATCAGTAGAGATTACTGTTAATTTTACCAAATCTGACTTGGAGCCGGCACGCCTTAAGGCTTTGTCGCGGCTTGCGCAGGGCATGAAGATTGCCGGATTTCGCAAGGGTAAAGCTCCAGCCAATGTAGTGGAGCAACAGGTCGACCCAAATGACCTAGCTTCAGAAACTTTGGACATCGCGATTCGTAGCAAATTGCCAGCGATTTTTACCGCTGAAGGTTTGCAGCCGCTCTCGATGCCACAAGTAAATGTGACCAAATATGTACCTGGCGAATCTGCCGAATTTACTGTTACTTCGGATATTATGCCAGAAGTAAAACTTGGAAATTACAAGAAACTCAAGGCAAAACGCGAAAAAACCGACGTGAAAGAAGCAGACGTTACAGATGTTTTGGAGCGAATTGCTAAATCTTATGCAGAACCAAAAGTTGTGCGCCGCAAGGCTAAGAAGGGAGACGAAGTCGTAATTGATTTCGTAGGCAAGAAAGATGGCGTGGCGTTTGATGGCGGATCGGCAAAAGATTTCAAGCTGACGCTAGGTTCTGGTGAGTTTATTCCAGGCTTTGAAGATGGCGTGATTGGCCACGAAGCCGGCGACAAATTTAACCTCGAACTAACTTTCCCGAAAGAATACCATAACAAGGACATGGCAGGCGCAAAAACTGTGTTTGAGGTGCTTGTGAAGCAGGTTAACGAGGTGATTCCACCAAAGATTGATGATGAGCTAGCTAAGAAGTCTGGCGCATTTGAGACGCTTAAGGAGCTGAAGGTAGACATCAAGAAGAACTTGGCCGCACAGGCTGAAAAGCGCGCAGAAGACAAGCATCGTGATGCTTTGGTAGTGGAGCTCGTTGAACTGAGTACTGTTGAGGCGCCACAATCGCTGGTGGGTGAGCATATTCAGATGTTGAGGCAAGATCTTGAGCGCAACGTGCAGTCGCGCGGCGCTACTGTTGAGGAGTTCCTAGAGAAAACCGGCAGCACGGAAGAAAAATGGGCAGAAGAGGCTCGCAAGATCGCCGAAGATCGTGTGAAGGCAAGCATTATTTTGCAGGAACTATCTAAGGAACTTGATATTAAGGTAGACGAAAACGAAGTAGCCAAGAAAATTGCCGAACTCAAAGAAGTTTACAAAAAAGACGAGAACGCAATGAAGCAACTCGAAGACCCACGTGTGATGGCAGACATTGCCAATCGCCTCCGAATTGATAATACCTTGGCAGAGCTAGAAAAGCTTAACGCTTAACATTTGCGAGGTGGTAGTGACCGCCGTATTCGCATTTGTAGGCTGTGAGTGAGTCTGGGGGGAGACCATGCTCATACTCCACAAGACGAGCGGCGGCGAGGGCAGAATTAAAATCTGGGTAGATGACCTTTTGTTGGTCGCCTACCCAGCATTTTTTTGGCTCGTAAGTGATGGTATGTTTCATCTAGTGATTATACCAAAGGATAATTATTTTTTCTTTGGGGTGTTTTTCTTTTTGCTGAAGGTGTCGGCAGCAAGCTTCACGAGCGCCCAAGCGATGATATTCATGCTCATGGCGATAAATGCTACTAGGGGCACAATCAAGATGCTGACGCCCAAAGATTGGTTAAATAGGGCAAATATACCAGCAATTACTACTGATACTACTGCCATTGCAAGATAAGTCCACTGCAAAAGCGCAAGCTCGCGGCGTTCTTCGTATAACTTAGTTAGATACTTCACTATATTCATAAGTTCATTATATCACACTTGTGCTTGTAAGTCAAGAATATATTGTGGTCTTCATTGACTGAAAGCGTGAATTGTGATATAATCTGCACTTGAGGCGTATTTTAATACGACCTAGATTTTGTGAGGGGGTTTTAACAATGCGAAGAAAACTTGCTGAAGCTGCAGTAAAGATGTTTGTTCTTGCTGCATCGGATGATTATGTGAGCGCAAAGACGCTACGCGCGATTGCAAAAGACGCAGAACTTAGCGATGAAGAACTGGAGCTTTGTGACATTGGCATTGCGGCGTATATAAAACGCCGTAGTAGGATGAAGCAAATGCTCGCGAAAAAAGGCGAACTCGCGGTACTAAAAAAGCTGATCGATGTGGATCAGGATGTTGCAGACAGGCTGCGATATGAGGATGCAACGGTCAATATTGGACCGTTTAGCTACAATGTTCTCGTGGACAGCGACAAATTGACGCTGATTTACGGGGAATTGGATGAGAGCAATTACGGAATGGCAATGTGTGATGATGAAATGTACGCGTGGTCTTTCGTAGTGAGAGACCGAGCGCCGAGCGCTACTCCAGAGGAAAGATTAATATCGGGAATATTTGGCGGGCTGGGGATGAGCCGAACTGAACGCCATGAGGATATGCATCAATTTTATGCTTTTTTGAAGAGGACGTATGGTTTATATGGGTACGAAAGACAGTTTCGTCGCATATATATGCTGAGGGATCGCGAGAATACGCTGAAGGGGCTAAATGCTCCAGATATTGTTATGCGTGATGTGCGAGATGAGATCGATAGAGAGATTCGAGCGTTACCTGGCGGATCCACTTGGGATGGTCAGGGTTGGTCTTGGATTGAGGAAGGTGCAAAAGCGGAAATAATGGTGGAACTGTGCGGCGAGATTAAGTCTGAGTTGCTGGCATTCTTATGGAGTGGCGAGCTAAAGGATTTGGAAGGACGTTTGCGCTGTGGGTATCTGCCTAATTGGATAGAGGAAGACGAAACGCGTTATGGTTTTGATTTGTCGAGTGAGTTTGAATCGCTAAAGGTGGTAATTGAGATGGCGGTTGCGGCGCTGAATTTTCAGACCGAGCTGCTTCTAGAGTCTGGCGTAAAAGGCGTCGATGATCTAGGGCAGTTAATTGCTATGTTGAATATCGACCGACCGATCGATGTGTGGGGAATTGATATGTAGGGGGAGAACTTTACTTTGCGGGAGCCATGCGGCTCCCGTTTTTTATAGTGTATAATCTAAGGTAATATGAGAGTTTTGGATATTTTTGGGGGCAAGGTACGGGTTGCCGTGTCGGAGAAGCTTGATGGCAATATGCGGGTTTTTGATGAGAGCGAGCGCGACGCGGTGCGAGGAAATCAGGCGAAGTTGGGCGAGGCGATGGGTGTTCGAGATTTGATGGTGGTGCGGTGCAGCTATGATCGCGAGGAGTTTACGCATTATGTATCTGGCGCGGAGGTAGACTTGAGTGATGGAATTTTGGTAGAGCGGAGCGATGTTGGGCTGATTTTGCCGCTAGCGGACTGCTTGGGCGTAGTGCTGTATGATGAGGTGCAGGGAAAAATGATGCTGGTGCATGCAGGGCGGCATAATTTGGAGCAGGATGGGCTGGTGCGAGCAGTAGAATGTATGGCTGGTGACCCCAAAGATATGCGGGCGTTCTTTTCGCCGGTGGCTGGTAAGCAAAACTACGAGATTCATAAGTTGAACATGGGAATTGCCGAGGCGGCGCGGGAGCAGCTGGTGCGAGCTGGCTTGAGCCAAGAGAATATTGAGGAAATGGGTATTGATACTACGACGGATGAGCAGTATTTTTCGCATAGTAAGGGTGATAAGACGGCGCGCTTTGCGATTGGAGCGAGATTGGTATGATGGAAGATACGCGGAACTTGATGGACGAATATAAGGGCCTTAGTAATGAAGAGGTTGTGGCGGAGCTAGATAAGAAGCGGGCGTCGCTCGAGATCGCGATTGAAAATCTAGGGCATGATTTTAATATTGGTACGATTGTGCGCAATGCGAATGCTTTTAATGTGGCGCGTGTACATATTGTGGGAAAGCGCAGATATAATCGACGGGGCGCGATGGTGACGGATCGGTATATGCATATGGATCATTTTGAGGAGGTGGCGGAATTTGTGGCGGATGCACGGACTAGGGGTATGCGAATTGTGGCAATTGAGAATAACCGCCCAGAGGCGAAGCCGCTAAATATGGCCGAGGTGAGCGAGAATAGTATATTGTGTTTTGGCTCGGAGTCGGACGGAATTAGTGACGAATTGCTAAATGCGGCGGATGATATATACTATATAGAACAACTGGGGTCGACCAGATCGATAAATGTGGGATGCGCGTCGTCAGTCGCGATGTATGAGTGGGTAAGACGATTGGGATACTTCAAAAAGGAGCATTGATGATCTAGCTGCGGTAAATTTATTTTAAGACGAGGGGATTTATTTTACTGTAACTATTACTTAAGGAGAATTATGAAAATTAGAGATTTCTTTAAACCTCTAAAGCGGATTGAGATTTTGGTGGGGTTGTATGTATTTTGCTTGTTTGCGAGCGAGGTAATGGGCTTTAAGCTGTTTCCGCTTTTTCAGATCGGCGATGTGCATTTTAGTAGCTCGGTGTCGATTTTTATTTTGCCATTTATTTTTTCGATTAACGATATGATCATCGAAACGTACGGCATTAAGAAGGCGCTCGCCGTGTCGCGACTGGGACTCGTGATGATGGCGATGATTGCTGTGTTTGGGCTATTCTTTACGGCTTTGCCGCCGGCAGAGAGGTTTGCGAGCTCGAACGATGCGTATAATATGGTGTTTGGGTTTTCGATTAGGGTGTCGATTGCGAGCTTGATTGCGTTTGCGTTTGCGCAGCTCACGGATATTATCGTGTTTCAGAAGATTCGGAAGCGACTTGGCAAGAAGTCTTTGTGGCTAAGGACGAATATCTCGAACATCGTGGGGCTATTGATTGATACGATTATCTTTATGACGCTGGCGCGCTATGACTTTGGGATGGGTGTGGGCGAGAACGTGATGTATCTGCTGGGGTTGATTGCGCCATACTGGATATTCAAATGTTTGATGTCGTTCTTGATTACGCCGCTGACATACGCGGGGGTGAAGTGGCTGAAGAAAGATAAGGCGGAAGAAAAATGAGATTATGCCTTTATGGTATAATCTTATCAACATGACATTTATAGCTAAGCTGAAAAAGCGTTTATACTTCGTAGTTGCGGGATATTTTAGATTCTTTGCAGGCATATCATTTAAAAAATGGAAGCCACGCGTAATTGCGGTGACTGGCTCGGCGGGTAAGACTACCATGCTGGGGCTGATTGAGGTGGAGTTGGGCGTGAAGGCGCACTATTCGCACAATGCAAACTCGGCGTATGGGATTGCCTTTGATATTTTGGGGCTGAGGGGCATAACGGGGTCGAAATTTAGGTGGATTTATTTGTTTTTGGTTGCGCCGTTTCGGGCGCTGAATTATCAGCACCGTGAGAAATACTATATTGTGGAGATTGATGGCGAGCGTCCACACGAAACCGAGTACATTGCTGAGTGGTTGAGGCCGGAAGTGACTGTATGGGTGAGTTTGGGGCGATCACATGCGGTATTCTTTGAGGGTGCGGTGGCGCGGGGAGAGTTTTCGGACGTGGATGCGGCAATTACGTACGAGTTTTCGATGTTGCCAAAGTACACCAAGAAATTGGTGTTGATTGACGGCGAAAATAAGAATATGCGTGAGGCGACAAAGGATATTAGTGCGAAAGTTGTGGGGCTAAGCAAGAGTAAGGTGTCGGGGTATGAAGTATATCCAGATAAGGCGGAGTTTACAATTGGCAAGAAGAGCTTTAGTTTTAGGCATCCAATGCCGCGCGATATTAGTATTCAGCTTGTAATGTTGGTGGAGCTGATGAAGTACTTGGAGTTGCCGGTAAACTATGATCTTTCTGACTTTGTGATGCCTCCTGGGCGCAGCAACTATCTTCTTGGGCGAAAAGGCGTGAAGATTATTGACAGCAGCTACAATGCGCATATTATCAGTATGACGACCGTGCTTGATATGGTGAAAACTTTGAGGGCGCCACACAAGTGGTTGGTGATTGGAGATATTATTGATCAGGGGCAGCTAGAAAAAGATGAGCACAAAAAACTCGCGGAATTGATTTTGGAGACTAAGCCAGAAAAAGTTGTATTAGTGGGGCGACGCACGGCGGAATATACTTACCCGCTAATAAAGAATGATCTTGATGTGGTGAGTTTCCGCAAGCCGCAGGAGGCGCTAAAGTATCTTGAGAAGAATTTGACTGACAAAGAAACCGTGGTGTTTAAGGGCAGCCAGTACCTTGAATGGGTGGTGGAGAAGCTACTGGCGGACCCAACTGACGTGTCGCTATTGCCGAGGCAAGACGCAGCGCACAAGAAGCGACGCGCTGGCTGGGGGCTGGAGTAATGAAGAAGCTCTATATCATCCATGGCTGGTCTTACGATATTACTCCATGGGAGAAAGTGGCGAAGCATTTGCGCGAAACTGGAGTGAATGTGGAACTTTTGAAAGTGCCTGGTTTGACCGAACCATCGAAGAAGGTTTGGACGATTGAAGATTATGTGAAATGGGCAGATGAAAATATCAAAGATGGCGGAATTGCGTTGGGGCATAGTAATGGCGGACGGATTTTGTTGAACTTGTTAAATGCGAAGCCGGATAAATTGAGCGGTTTGATACTTTTGGATAGTGCTGGTGTGTATGAAAAGTCCGCAAAACGCAGCATTTTGCGTGTGGTCGCGAAGATATTTGCGCCAATGAAGAAGGTAGGTTTTTTGCGCAGAGTATTTCATAAGTTTATTGGCTCGAGCGATTATGACAAAGCGCCAGAAAATATGAAGAAAACCCTGCATAATATGCTGACTTCGGATAAGGTTTTGGATGTTTCGGGCATCAAAACCCCAACGCGGATCGTGTGGGGCGAAGACGACACGATAACACCACTAAGACAGGGGCAGAAATTGCACGCGCAGATTAAAGGATCGACTTTGACTGTAAAGAAAGGCTGGCCGCACTCACAGTATCTAAAAGATACGGAGAGTTTGGCGGCGGAGATTGCCAAGCAGTATATAAAGTTGCTGGAAAAGGAGTAGCAAAAAGTGGCTAGACTGGAGGAAATGAGTCCGGCAGAATTGGATAAATATGTGGCTAAGGCGCATAAAGAGGCGAATTTCTTGCAGAGTTCTGGCTGGGGGAAGGTGTACGAGCAGGTGCACGAAAAAGTGTACTATTTGGGGCTGAAGGAGAAAAACGAGATACTTGGCTCGGCGGTGGTGATTTTGAAGCCGGCGCGACGTGGGCGATATTTGGAAATTCCTGGAGGACCGCTGATTGACTGGGAAAATAAGGCGCACGTGAAGAAGTTTTTGGAGGGACTAAGGGAACTAGCTACGCGCGAAAAATGTGTTTTTGTGAGGATGCGGCCAAACATTGCGGATAACGAGCGGAACCGGATGATATTTGCGCGAAGTGGCTTGAAGCTGTCGCCAATGCATTTGCACGCGGAACATACAGTAATGCTGGATTTGACTAAATCTAAGGATGAATTGATGGCGGAGATGCGTCGACAGACGCGCTATGAGGTGCGACGTGCGACGAAGCTAGGTATAACTGTGAGTTATGAGACGAGCGAGCAGGCTTTTCGGGAGTTTTATGAGATTCAGAAAGTGACGGCGGAGCGACAGGGATTTATTACTTCTTCTGAGGAGTTTATTCTGGCGCAGCGTGAGGCTTTTGGCGATAAGGCGCGAATATATAAGGCGGAGCTAGATGGTGAGGCTTTGGCGCTGGGCTTGATACTAATGCAGGCGCCAGAGGCGATTTATCATGAGGCAGCTTCGACGGACGCGGGACGAAAATACCCTGGGGCATATGCTCTGCAATGGCAGGTGATGAATGACGCGAAGGAGATGGGATGCGAGCGATATAACTTGTTTGGCACGGCGCCGCCGAACTCGCCCAATCATCGCTATGCCGGCGTAACGACGTTTAAGGCGGGGTTTGGTGGCGAAGCGGTGGCTTATTTGCCGGCGCATGACCTGATTATCAAGGGCTTTGCTTATGGGGTGACGAAAGCGATCGAAACAGCGCGCAAGCGACGACGACATCTATAATATATTGACTTTTCTGAGAAAGTGTGCTATAATGAAATATCCGGTAGCGTTTAGCTCCGAGTAGCACCTTATAATCGTCACCATAAAATACAGCTTAGAAAGGAGGTGGGCTTATGATCTACATAGTTTTTGATGAACTAGGTAAACGCCCGACAGAAGAGTACATGAGAGAGCTTGAAGCGAAGGTTGCGACGGTCGACGGCGTTGACAAAGTCGATATGGCTTGTGTTAACGACTCCATGGACGCGGCGCAATTGCTTGCGTCACTCGACATGAATAACCCCGATAATTGGGGAAAGTTGAAGATCGTGATGCTGCCCGAGTCGGGAGAAATTAAGGGGTATTTACCCCGAAGGCTACTTGAGGATTTTAAGGCCTCTGCAGAAGCGGGCAAAAGCTCGTACGAAGTGTTCAGGAAGATAATAGGTGACGATACAAACAATGGCGGTAACGCCTAGACCTTGCAATTTGCGAGGTCTTTTTCTATGATATAAGATATGGAAGAACTTGGAGGTGAAAAAAATCAGGGGGGTGACGCAGGTGCGTGGGATGTTTTGGCGGAAGAGGCGGCAAGTGCGGAGCGGCTGGCTAATTTGCGCAAGGCTATCAAGGGGGCAGAAAAAAATGATATTGCTTCGGAGTTACAGCAGAAAACTCGTGACGCGGTGGCTGAGTATGAGAATCGTCTTGGGCGCGAGATTACGCGGGGTGAGATGCAGGCGATTATGCGTGCCGAACCTTCTTATTATGGGCTAGTGCAGCGCGACGCAGAGGGGAACCAGTTTAATAGTGCTGGTAAGGTGTGTGAGAAGGGTCTGACGGGCCTAATTATTGACGAATTTGGATACAAGGAAGAAAAGAGTGGGATTTTTTCGTCGAAGAAGCGCGATGAATCGACGCGGGAGTCTACGATTGCGGAGGATGTGCTGGAAGGCGCGGATGTGATGATTTTTCGCTTGCCGGTAGACATTACTTTGAATGCGGGCAAGGGTGGAGAGATTGGCTCGGTGGACGAAAATGGCGAAGTGTCGGAAGGTTTTAGGAAAGTTGGGAATGTGGGCGGTGTGCGGATTTCTTCGGGCTTTCGGATGACTAACGGCGCAAGACGGCTAGAAACTCCGGTATGCGTGATGTTGTTTGAGGGTGAGGAGCGCATGCACGCAGACGAAATGGTATCGGTGCTTAAAAAATACCCTGAGCAATTTAGGGATATTGCTGATGAAGCGCTGGCTTCGTATTGGGATTATGCGGATGCAATGGAGGACGCAGCTTAAATGATGGAAAATTGCACAGATCAACAGAGGTGGGATGAGTTTGTGGCGGGGCGGCCAGAGGCGAACTTTTTGCACTCTTTCGCGTGGGGGGAGTTTCATGAGTCGCGCGGCAAGACTGTAGTGCGCCGAGTGTTGACTCGGGACGGGCAAATTGCTGGAGCTTACGAGGGGCAGGTAGAGACGGCGAAGCGCGGGACCTATATGGCGATTGCTGGCGGGCCGATCTTGAATTGGAACGATGAGGCGGGTGTGAAGATGATTTTTGATGATATTCGAGAGCAAGGCGCGAAGAATGACTGTGCGTTTGTGCGGGTGCGTCCGCAGCTGGAAGATTCTGAAGAATCGCGAGAGTTATTTAAGAAGTTGGGGCTAAAACCGGCGCCAATTTATCTTTCGGTGGAATTTGCTGGCGTGCTTGATCTTGAAAAGAATGAAGAGGAAGTGCTGGCGGGGGCATCGCAGAACTTTCGGCGCGCTTTGCGCAAGGCAGAGAAAAACGGCGTGCAGGTGGAAGCTAGCACGAATCCCGAAGATATTAAGACCTTCTATGATATACAGTTACAGACGGCGAAACGGCATGATTTTGTGAGTTTCTCGGAGGATTTTTTGCAGAAGCAATTTGCGGCTTTTGCGAAGTATGATGAGGTGAAATTATATACGGCGAAATTTGAGGGTGAGATTTTGGCGCAGAACTTTATGATTTTTTATGGCAATGAGGCGAGTTATCACTATGGGGTTTCGACGCAGATGGGTACGCGGATGTCGAGTGCGCCGCTAATGCATGTTCATGCAATGCGTGAGGCGCGGGAGCGTGGTATCAAGCGATATAACCTGTGGGGGATTACTGGCGAAGACGAAACTGAACATAGGTTTTATGGCGTGAGCCAGTTCAAACGAAGCTTTGGTATTACGGAGCTTAAGTATCTGCACGCGCATGACCTCGTGATAAAGCCGACGGCATATAAGATTTCACATCTGATAGAGAAGACGCGCGCTAAGCGTCGCCACGTTTAAGTTTGCTTGCAAAACACTTGTGCTTAATATATGATTAAGTTATAGATACGATGAAATATCACGAAGGAGTATTGAAGTGAGCAAAGTAAGACGAAAATATATTGAGAGCCATTGGCTGATTTTTGCGCTTCTTGGCGTAGTAACGTTTATTGCGGGGTTATATTTGATGTTCTCTCCGTCGGAAGACGTGGCACATTACATTTACGTAATTGGCTATGTTTTGATGTCGCTGGCTATTGTGCAGGTGATAAATGTGATTTATCGAAAACAGAGGCAGCATAGTTGGGGTATGTCGGTTGGGATTGCGCTTCTAGAGTTTGGGGTTGGCTTGACTTTGGTACTTGCGGCTTCGTTTGCCTATGAATTTCATATCGCGCTGATTGCTGGGTATGTATTGCTGAGGTCGGTGACCTCGATTATTTCGGGCTTCTCGAGCTTTACGAATATGACTGATAAATTCATGTGGATTGTTTATGGCATGGTAGGAAGCATACTTGGCTTTGTACTGTTGGCTGACCCTGGTGTTAGCGAGACGACGTTTATCCGCGTGTTCGCAACGTTTATGCTGGTCGCTGGTTTGACCAACTTGATGTATGGTATTCACGCTAAAGATGAACTAATTGAGGCAAAGCAGGCGCGAGCAAAGAAGATTAGCAAGGGAAAGAAAGCGAAAAAATAATGTTTTTTGGGCCGAATCATAGAATTGAGAAGTACTTTAAGAAAAATCCTGGAGTAAAGTTGATTGTTGTGGCGGGGAGTTTTGGGCGACGATCGGCGATTCAGGCGATAGGCAACATACTGGGGCAGGCGCTTACAATCAGTGTGGGGATAAATCATAGCGAAACGATGGATGTCGTGATTATGGATTTTAATTCGTCGGCGAAATTTCCAGATCTCAAACCGGATTTTATGGTGATAACGAGCTGCCGCACGGATGACGAGGCGCAGAAATATTTTGAGTTGGCTAATAAATCGCACAATGTGTTTGTGAACTATAACGATGTGCCGGAAAAATTCTCGAAATACTTGAAGAATCCAAATGTGGCGACGTATGGCGATGAAATGCCCGCCGATTATTATTTTGAAAACGCAGATTTTAATATTGAGGGTTGGCGCGGAGTGTTTAAGGGGCCAGACGGCGCTTCGGTGCCGGCGCACGTACGCCTGCTGGGTGAGCATAATTTGCGACCGGTAACGATGGCGGTTGCACTTGGGCATCTTTTTCATGTGCCAGAAGATAAGATAATTGAGGGTGTTGAGGCGATTCGACCGCTGATGGGGCATTTGAAGCCTGGGCGAGGGATCAATGGCTCGATTGTGATTGATGACAGCGCGGATATTTCTAAGACCTCGGTCAACTTGGCGCTGAGGGCTATCTATATGCTAGACGCGCCTTCGAGAGTTCTTGTGCTGGGCGGGCTGACTCCTGGAGTGGAGATTGATAAGGACTTTGTGTCTCAGGTGTTGGTGATGGACTCGATGGGGCTACATCAAAATGAGGGCATTTTGCATTTCTTTAAGACTGAAGTGGATCTATTGGCGCATCTCGCAAAGCGAATGGAGCCGGACGGAATTGTACTATTGGAATACCCGCTAGCCAATATCATTGATTCGTACATCTTATAGGGGTGAATTAGCGAAAAGGGGTAAAATATGTTAGAATACGCCACTATGGGGGCGCAGCTTAATTTTTTGTGATGTGAGTTCCCAAATATTAGGAAAGGGCGTGATCTTTTTGAAAAATAAGATACGGCGCAAGTTGATTGCGCCGCAAATGGCGCGAGAACAATTTTGCTTACTCGAGCAAGTGCTCAAGGATGCGGGTTTTGATATAATCATAGTACCCGAAGTGACGAAAGAGATGGTGGACTGGGCGCTCGAAAGAGTGCCAAACGACATGTGTTATCCGGCGCTACTATCGATTGGGCAGGTATGCTACGCGGCTTTGTCCGGTAAGTATGGTAAGCCTAGCGAGGTGGCAATCGTGATGACGCAAACTGGCGGTGGATGCCGCGCCTCACAATATGTGGGGTTTATCCGTAAGGCTCTTGAGGAAAGTGGACACCCGGAAATTCCGGTAATTCCGCTGGCATTTTCTCCCCGAAAGGGCGAGAAGTGGAATGAGCTTGGGCTTGAGATTCGCGATGTAATACGTGCGATGTATGCGTTTCTGCTGGGAGATCTTATTATGGTGCTGCGCAATAAAGTGCGACCATATGAGCAAGATTCTGGCGATACGGATGCAGTGACGGATGAACTCTTGGCGGACATTGTTCGCGAAGGGTTTGTTGGTATGAACGACGAGAAGATGATGGAGTGGGTGAATCGAATTCTGAGTGAGTACGCGAAGATAAGCATTAAGACGGAGATTGGGAGTAAACCGAAAATCGGAGTAGTGGGGGAGATACTACTGAAATACCATCCTGATGGCAATAATCAGCTGATAAAGCTGATTGAGTCGCAGGGTTGCGAAGCTGTAGTATCGCCGCTGATCGATTTCTTCCTGTACTGCCTGTCTGGCCCCGTATTTCAGAGTGAAAATCTGGGGCGCTCTCAACTTACGGCATCTGCGACGCGCAAGATTATTGACTATGTCGAAGGACGAAAATCAATGATAAATAAAGCGCTGAGGCAGTACCAAATTTTTGAGAGTATGGAATGGCCGAGTATCTGGGAGTTAGCGAGTGGAGTGCACGGGATAATCCCGATTGAGAGCTCCATGGGTGAGGGTTGGCTGCTACCTGCAGAAATTGTGGACTTGATTGAACACGATTGCCTGCATATCGTAATTGCACAACCCTTTGCGTGTCTGCCAAATCATCAGATTGGCGCAGGCACGGCACGAGCGATAGGCCGAAGATACGAAGATGCCGAGATATTATCGGTAAATTACGATCCCGGGCTGTCGCCGACAAACCAAGAGAATAGAATTGCTCTCTTGGTGGCGAATGCGTATGGATATCACGAAAAACGAAGCTTTAACAAGGAGGCGAGATGATGGGCTTGATACGAGTTGGACTCGATGTCGGGTCCACAACTTTGAAATGCGTAGTTTTGAATGCCGAAAACGAATTGGTGCACGCTGTTTATCAGCGACATAATTCGGATATAGGCGCGACGATTTTGACAATCCTAAGTGATGCGGCAGAAAAATTTGGCGATGAGCCGATTGTGGCGACGATGACTGGTTCTGGAGCGATTGATATGGCTCGGCAACTGGGTCTGAGGCACGTGCAAGAGGTGAAGGCCACGAGTATTGCCGTGCGGACGTTTATTGCCGATGCGGATGCCGTGGTGGAAATTGGCGGAGAGGATGCGAAGTGCATCGTGCTGCTACCAAATGGTAGTGAGCGGATGCGAATGAACGACTCTTGTGCTGGTGGAACTGGGGCGTTTATCGATCAAATGGCGACGCTGATTAAGACGGATGCAACTGGTTTTAACGAGATTGCAAAACGGTCGGAAAATCCGGCGCAGATTTCTTCGCGATGCGGAGTGTTTGCGAAGTCGGATATTCAGCCGCTCCTGAACTCGAACCGACCGCTTGGCGACATTGCTGCGGGAGTATACCGCGCGATTGCTAGCCAAACAATTGGTCAGTTGGCGCAGGGCGACTTGAAGTCCGGTCAGCACATCGTGCTGCTTGGTGGCCCGCTAACATTTTGTAGCGAGCTAAGAAAAGCATTTGAGCAACACAGACGTTTGGCTGGTGCTAAATTTACTTGCCCGAAGAACGCGGAATATTATATCGCGATTGGGGCAGCGCTTTCTGCAGCAAGCGAAACTTGTACAAGTTTTGGCGAGCTGCATGCAAAACTCAAGGGGTTACCGGCCGAAAAAGGCGCGTTGAAGTGTTTGCCGCCGTTGTTTGAGAATGCCGAAGAACTGCAGGAATTTCGTGAGAAAAACCCAAAGATGATGAGCGGTGGACGCTCGGCGGGGATCGACTCTCGGATTTATGTGGGGATTGATGCGGGAAGCACAACACGTAAGGCGGTTTTCATTGATCAGGATGGCAATATTGTTTGGTCGATGTACGACTATAACGATGGAAGTGTCAAAAAGTTTGGTGAAGACGTTGAGCGGGTGATTTATGAGCAGGATTTGCGAGTGCAACACAAAGTAGCGATTGGCTACGGCGAGGATGTGCTTGTGAAAAGCGGAGTTGCAACAAGCGGCGAAGTGGAAACTGTGGCGCATCAACGCGCGGCGCAAGAACTGTACGAAGATGTTGATTTTGTAATCGACATTGGCGGACAAGACGTAAAGATGTTTGAGTTTAGCGGCGGACGGCTGGTGGACTTGCAGCTGAATGAGGCATGTAGCTCTGGGTGTGGATCGTTTTTGAAGGCGTATGCCGATAGTTTGGGCTTAATTCCTGAGGAGTTTGACGAGCTGGCGTGTACGGCGAAAAACCCGATTGACCTTGGTACGAGATGTACTGTGTTTATGGGTAGTAACGTTAAGAATGCTCAGAGACACGGTGCAGATTTAGCGGATATTGCCGCTGGCTTGGAGTACTCAGTCGTGAATAATCTACTTCATAAGGTGGTGAAGAAAAAACTACACGGCAGAATTGTCGCACAAGGAGGCACGCTATGGAATGATGGCGTGTATCGCGCGCTGCAATTGACGACTGGTGCTGAAGTATTGCGTCCGGAGATGTCTGGACTGATGGGGGCTTATGGCGCTGCGCTTTTGGCGAGAGATCGTGCGAATGGCGCAAAGTGGCATCAAGCTGAGCCGACTGACCTAAATATGGTGAAGTTCAAGCTAGAGCTGCTACTGAAACACAACTCTGATGAATACCAAGATTCTCACAAGAACTCTTGGGGAGATTTGGGGGAAATCGGAATCCCGTTTGCGTTAAATATGTATGAGAACTACCCGTTTTGGAATGCGTTTCTGGGTACGCTCGGCTACAAGGTGGTGTTGTCGGATGTTAGCGACAAAAACACTTACGAGCAAGGTATCTGGAGCATTTTTAGTGGAACAGTCTGCTATCCAGCAAAGTTGCTGCATGGACATGTGGTGAATTTGGTGGAGAGAGGCGTGAAGAAAATCTGGATGCCATTTATAAAGTGGGAAAATTCAGAGGACAAGAGCGCTACTAACCACTACAATTGCCCAGTAGTAATGGGCTATCCTTACGCGGTGGCATCGAATATGTATGAGTATCTGCGGGGCAACGATGTGACGATGTACTCCGACCCAATTCCGTTTGATAAGCCCAAAAAGCTGATCGCGGTGCTGGCGGAGCATGAGTTGTTCAAGAGGTTCGACAAGTATGATATGCGCCGAGCATTAACTAATGCGCAGGAAGCTCAGAAGTGTTTTCAGATGGCGGTAATGCTGAAGGGGGGGCAGATGCTGGAGCAGGCGCGAGAGTCGGGGCTAAGGACTTTCGTACTGGCGGGGCATCCGTATCATATTGACCCCGAAGTAAACCATGGCATTGCGGAGCTAGTGAATAGGCTGGGTGTCGCGGTGCTGACTGAAGATTCGGTGGCGCATTTGGCGCGTACCGGCAAGACACGGATGTCTAACCAATGGGTGTACCACGCAAGATTGTATGGGGCGGCGCGATTTGTTGCTAAGCAGACGGATGTCGACTTGGTACAATTGGTGTCGTTTGGCTGTGGGCTCGACGCCGTGACGGCGACCGAGGTGCAGTATATCCTTGAGGGTGCTGGCAAGCCATATACTCAGCTCAAAGTTGATGATGTGCGCGATACGCGCCCAGCTCGCATCCGAATTCGTTCTTTATTGGCACTCCTTGATCGTTAAGATTTTGGAAGCACAAAACCGCCCGTGTTTAACCACGGGCGGATTTTTTATGACGTGAAATATGTTATACTGGGATTATGGCAAAGGTTATTTCGGTGACAAACCAAAAAGGAGGCGTGGGCAAGACCACTACCGCGATTAACTTGGCGTATTACTTGGCGAAAGCAGGTGAGTCTGTTCTTCTGATTGATTTTGACCCTCAGGGTAACGCTAGTTCGGGGTTGGGGCTAGAAAAACGCGATCTTAAGCTGACGATGACGGATGTGATGCTGGGTGAAGCCGAGCTTACTCAGGTTATAAAAGAAATACCGAAATGCAAAAACCTTTGGGTGGCGCCAACGATGCCAGAACTTGCAAATACCGAGGTTGAGATGGCGAGTATGAAGAGCAAATTTGTAGTGCTGAAAAATGCTATTCAGAAGGTTGCTGGCTCGTTTGATTTTATTGTGATTGACAGCCCACCGAGCTTGTCGCTTTTGACTGTGAATGGAATGATTGCGGCGGATTATCTTTTGCTGCCTGTACAGACGGAATTTTACGCACTTGAGGGTGTGGCGCAACTTTTGGAAAGCATGAAGCTAATCAAGAAAGCGATGAATCCGAATTTGAAATTACTTGGCGTGCTGGCTACGATGTATGATAAGCGTACTGCGCTTAGTCCACAGGTGATGACCGAGGTTAAGAAATATTTTAAAGACAAGGTGTTTGATACCGTGATCCCGCGAAACGTTAGGTTGGCGGAGGCGCCGAGTCACGGCGTGCCGATTGGTATGTATGATAAGTTTAGTAAGGGAGCAAAGGCATATAAGGATCTCGCAAAAGAGGTACTAGGGAGAGTGAAATAATGGCAGCACGTGGACTTGGACGGGGTTTTGAGGCGCTGATACCGACGGAGCTAGTTGATGATGAGTTTGACCCAACTGCCGAGGTAGATGAGAAGATTAGCAAGCTGCAAGACTTGGAGATTGATACGATTGAGCCGGATGCGGAGCAGCCGCGAAGGGTATTTAAAGAAGACCAACTTGAGGCGCTATCAAATTCGATAAAAGAGCATGGGGTGTTGCAACCGATTGTAGTAACGAAATCTGGCAAGAGATATAAGATTGTGGCGGGTGAGCGAAGGTGGAGGGCGTCGAAGCTGGCTGGAAAGAAGAAGATTCCCGCGATTGTGCGCTCGCTTTCTGACCAGAATCGCTTGGAGTTGTCGCTGATTGAAAACGTACAGCGCGAAGACTTGAATGCTATTGAGACGGCAACGGCGTATGCGAAATTGAAATCGCAGTTTAATATGACTAACGCGGAAGTTTCAAAACGCGTGGGTAAAAGTGAGTCTGCGGTGATAAATACGATGCGACTTTTGACTCTGCCGGAAGACGCCAAACGCATGATGGTAGAAAAAGGTTTGACCGAGGGGCAAATGCGACCATTGATCAAGGCTAGCCCAGAGTTGATTGCCAAGGTACTGCCAAAGATTATCGAAGAGGGGTGGAGCGCACGAGCGGTCGAGCAGTATATGGTGGACAAGAAGACCGAGGCAAAGAAAACGAAGATTTCCGTGCAATCGGACTTTGAGATGCAGGCGAAGGAAATTTCGGATAAGATTGGCGCGAAAGCGAAGATTCGGGTGAGCGCACGTGGAAGTGGAGATATTATGATACGATTTAAGAACGAAAAGGAGTTAGAGAAAATATGTTCGATACTAACAGCGTAAAAAAGAAAATGGGTGATGCCGTTGAACGATTCAAGGGCGAGATGGTGAAGGTGCGTACTGGGCGAGCACATCCAGATATGCTTGCGGGTATCAAGGTGGAAGTTTATGGGCAGTATATGCCATTAAATCAGGTGGCAAACGTAACTATTGCAGATGCAACGATGCTGACTGTGACGCCGTTTGATCCAAGTAATATTGCGCATATTGCAGCAGCGATTCGCGCCGATCAGGCTCTTGGGCTAAACCCAACAGATGATGGCCGTATCGTGCGAGTGCCGATTCCAGCATTGACCGAGGAGCGACGTAAAGAAATCGTAAAAAATGCTAGCAGCAAGGTGGAAGACGCGAAAATCGCTATCCGCAATGCGCGCGAAGATGGCCGTAAGGAGATTAAGAACCTCGAACTAGCTGAAGACGCAAAGAAGCGGGGCGAAAAAGAGATCGACGACCTGACGAAGGAATTTACGAGCGAAATCGAAAAACTGTTTGAAGAAAAACAAGCAGAAATTATGAAGATTTAATTATTATGAAAGGTGCGGAAGATGGCAAAAAAAGTAGAGAAGAAAAAACAACAGGAAAATTATGCTGCGCCGATAATATGTGCAGCTGTAATCATAATTGCGCTGCTTGCGGTTGTGGTTGCGACTGTTGTGTCGATAAATAATAATAGCAACAATAAGAAGAATGACGACCAATCTCAGGT
Source organism: Saccharimonadales bacterium (SeqCode) (assembly GCA_047974525.1). Classification (GTDB taxonomy): domain Bacteria; phylum Patescibacteriota; class Saccharimonadia; order Saccharimonadales; family Saccharimonadaceae; genus UBA2834. The sequence continues at coordinate 14,250 of JBKECJ010000010.1, read as the reverse complement.
AGAAGATGGCGAGGCAGATTATAGCTTGTTTACTGCTGTTGAGAATCAGGACGTCGTGGACTTCTTGGAAGATGGCGAGATTGGGTTCTTGTATGTTGGGCGACCAACTTGTAGTGTATGCCAAGTATTTGCACCTATCCTAACTCAGGTTGTGAAGGCGGAAGGTTACAAAATCTACTATTACGATACTGATGTTGCGAATGATGATAAAGATTTGAAGGCAGAGGTGCTAGATAAGATTAGTGTTACTGGCGTGCCAACATTTATGTATATTAAAGACGGTGTTGAAGTAGACAGACTTATTGATACTACGAACGAAGAATCGCTTCGTGAGTTTATTGAGAAGTATTTATAGCAAGTCGTTTAGACATAAAATGGAAAAGTAGGGGGCTAGCGGCAACAATTGCCAGATACGGTAACATGCTGGTCTCGAAATCGTAGCCGAGGAATCCAGTAAAGCCGGTAATTGTACCAATAAACGCCGCAACTAGCATTGATATCATAACCACCTCGGAAGTTCCGAGGGGTTTTGATACTTTGAGCAGTATCGTGAAGCCGACAGTTGCGGTGATGATCATGTTGATTGTGGAGATGTTGGCTTCTGGGAGGCAGAAGATGACGCTGATGAGGCGGACGGCGAGAATGCCGATGACGATGGTGACGGCGGCGGAAAGGGAGTTCTCGATGACGTTGGTGAGGAATTTGCCACGCGGTTTGTCGTATAGCGGGCGAAGCGCAAGGAAGAAGGACGGAATACCAACAGTGAACATGTTGATTGGGGTCATCTGGAGTGGGGTGAATGGATAGGCGTAGGGGATGAACATATAATAGACTGTGAGGATAACGGAATAGATGGTCTTGACTAGATAGAGGCTGGCGACGTTTTCGATATTGTTGATGACGCGACGGCCTTCTTTTAGTACGCCAACCATAGCGGAGAAGTCGCTCGTCATAAGAACTCTAGAAAAAGATAACTACTGCCAGATGTCGCTATTTGACGATAACCAACTGCAACGACCATTTGAAGTTGTTAGAATTGAAGCCCGATATAATGACCGTCGAGCCATCGCCAACATTATGAAGAAGGCTGATATAAAACTACCTGCAAGACCGATATTCAAAGACCTATTTTCATCTGATATTTCTAGACAGATACTGCAGTATGAATTTGAACAAATAAAGGGCGGCAATCTGGCATTTGATAAAAGCAAGGCGAAAAGCGTTGCCGATTTTGCAACTGAAATAATTGCTGTCAACCCGAATTCAGGTCTAACGCAAATTCTGAAAGCCGTTGCCATCAAATCACTATACGACGAAATTGGAAGCCGTGATATTCGGCAATTAATCGGGGCAAATTCATCCCAGTGGTCGAGATTAGTCAAGGAAATGTCGTCAATTCATTTCAAGAAGAAGTTCAATAATGGGTTTGACAAGATTAGCCAAGAGTTAGAACGGTTTACGCCAGTAAAAGTAAAAGATTATATTAGCGAAATGAAAGGAATTGATATATAATGATAAGTATGAATGACAACGATGGGTTCTATAACATAGACGACATCTGCAAACTTTTCCGTGTTAGCAAAATCACGGTTTATCGTTGGCTAAAAGCCAAGAAAATAACAGGCTATAAAGTAGGTAGGGCTTTCCTATTTAAGAAAACAGACATCGAAAAGTTTATCGAAGAAAGTAAGGTGTAATGTGGCGGGCGTGAAGAAAGCAATCATTTTCGCCCGTGTATCAACCAAGCGACAGGAAAAAGAAGGCCTGTCGTTGAAGGAAATACAATTGCCAAGGGCTGAGCGATATGCAGAAGAAAAGTGTATCGATGTTGTAAAGACTTTCACAATCAGTGAAACCGCAAGCGACCATAAAGCCCGAAAGACCTTCGAGGAAATGACTAAATATTTCGAAGAACACCCAAACATAACAGAAATTATATCGTTTCGAGTTGACCGAATAACCCGCAATTATAGGGACGCTGTCGTAATGGATGACCTGCGGTTGAAACACGACAAGTTTATCCACTGTATCGACGATAGATTAGTGCTACACAAAAATAGTTCGGCTAACGACCTACAAAATTGGGACACTAAGGTTTATCTTGCCAAACAGTTCTTGAACCGAGTAACAGAAGATGGGAACAATACGAAATACAATAAATTAGACCGCGGCGAATTACCGTGGGGCTGTCCGTATGGTTATAAGCACGCCGTAATTAGCGAGAACCCCAAAGTAAAAAGCGTAATATCAGTCGAGCCACAAGCGACTATTGTTAGGCAAATTCATATCAGGTTTTCTAGCGGTTCGTTTTCGTGTAAATCACTCGCAGAAGCCATAAACAAAGAATTCGGCACGAGGTTTTATAAGGGCAAAATAAACCATATCTTACGGGACGATTTCTATATTGGCGAGATGACAGACAAGAAAACTGGCGATAAATACCCTCATCGCTATGAAAGACTTGTGAGCGATGATATTTTCGGACAAAACCAAGCCATACTTGAAGGTCATAGCAACAAGCGTAGTCGATATGGCGGTATCCCATCGGTCTATCGTAGTCTGATAGGTTGCGTGTGCGGTTGCACTGTAACGCCCGAACAGAAAACCAAGAAACAGAAAAATGGCAATATTCATCAATACTACTATTACCGATGTTCTAATGGCAAAAACGCACACGATAAGTTGCAGTATATCCCAGAAAAAGAACTGGACGACGCTATTCAACAAGTTTTGAGGAAGTTTAATATACCAAAAGAGCGTATGAAACAACTACGCAATGACTTGAACGAAACACATATTGGCAAAGTCAACTTCTATGAAGGACAACGCCAAGAAATAACCCAAAGACGACAACAACTTTCGAACCGTCAACAAAATACATATGATATGATGGCGGACAAGTGTATTACTCTGGAACAATATAACGAAAATAACGCCCGCTATGCCGAAGAATTAGCCAATTTACAGCGTAGAGAAAGCCAACTAGACCAATCCGACCAGCAATTCTATATCACTGCTGGTTATCTGTTGTCTATATTCGAACACGCCGAAAGGCTGTTTAAAGTTGCCCAAATCGAAGAAAAACGCCAAATTATTGGATTGTTACTTTCGAACCTCACTTTGGACGGCAAAAAATTCAGTTTCAATCTAAAAGAACCCTTTGATACACTCATAAATATGTCAAAAGGTTCTCTATGTGTCTGGACGTCACTTTTGATATAATCTCACCGCTTTGCACCACAAGAATACATGTTATATCGCTAAAAATACACGATATGCGAAAGCATCAAAAATTATTGCGAGGCCGGGTGCAAAATAAAACTATATCATTTTTGACTGTTTTTATGAAAAATCTCAAAATTACAGATAAGACACATTAGAATTCGGGGTTCATAAGTCGTGTTTTTTTGAGTTTCGCTTCAGATAGTTGGGCGTTTTGCTATTGGGGAAATAAAAAGGCAATCTGTTATGCTGTAAAATTCCAACAAATTTGTTCAGATTGCCTAGGGGGTATCAGCACCACAAGAATACACGATATGCCTCAACAATATACGATTACTTTTTATTGCATAGGACTTGCGAGCAAACTGGTGCTTAATACACGTTAATGAGGCTTGCGTTCTGATATCCGGTCGGTTTGACGTTAATGGGTATTTATGATTATGCTTATTTGTGGTATAATAGTTACATGACAAGCCGCAAGAATGACCAAAAAAGCAGACTAAGTTGGTTTTTTGATATTGCCTTGCTGTTGGCTTTTATTACTGTCGTCATAAACATTTCAGTGATGTCGTGGCAAGCTGGATATTTAAGATATTTCAAAATACCTATCAGTGATATAGATTTTGTGCCTAAGATTTTTGATTTTGCGACAATTGGACTCGTAGCCGTAGTTATGATTGCTATTCTGTCAGGTATAGCAATATTAATTTTTGTTGGGGCAAAACTATTAACTGGTTATCTCCAGAAGAGGGCGTCGAAATCTAGAAAACGTTGGTATAGAGTTTTGTTTGGCGGTGATGAACTCCTATTTACTAGAGGCTCAGTGTTCTTGATGGGCGCTATATTCGTGGTTGGGGCGACATATCAGATTGCCTATGTATACTTCGATAATCGGGGGTATGAAATGGCAAAAGTGGCAATTGACTTTTCCGTGATTGAAGAAGGCGATGATTATGCGAAGGTTGTTGTTTATCAGAATAATAATGTGGGCGTAGTAAAAAGATATAGTATGAATGAAGATGTTTTTGATGATGGTTTTGAGATTGTTGATTTAGTTGGCAGACACCTTACATATACGGAAATTATTCATTCAGAATAAGCCTTTGACTGCAAGGTCCGGGCGCAAGAAGTGTAAATTGATACTTCTTGTTTTCTCTATTTATTAAATGGGGTGGCTTTTGAAATAAATTCCTCTATTCCATATCGCCATTTTCCTGCATACCAGCCAAACGACTCTTTCGAAGCGAGCCTGTCTAATTCCTTAATAATGAAGGCTAAATTTTCGTCTGATGATTTGAACAGTTTCTTACGCAGGTCGTTGTTGAGTACGATGTCAATAAGTAGTTGGTTTATCCTGTCTTCACCGAAGAGAGAAAATGATGGATAAAAGTATGAAAAATCAACTGCTTGCATTTCATCAATTGCGAAAACGCAGGCTAAATAATCAAATCTAGAAAACTCAGTTCTCATATCATCTTCGCTCTGCATTAGAATATCGCCGAATCGACTATCGGATGTGACTAAGTTTATGGCCGAACTTATAACGTTCCCTCCTTTGCCAAACAAATCAGAACGATATGACATAACTTGCGCATGTCTATACCAGTTGCTGTAATGTCTGCCCTCGTCTCCGCGCAGTTTTTGGAGTGATAAAGCTTTTACATAATCATACTTCTGCTCGCTCATGCAGATTCCTCCTACTATGGGGATACGGATGAGGACTTCATACCATAAATGTTCTGGCTTAAACCTAAGATCCATCTGCCAGTTCCCGTGAGAATTGAAGCCAAAATTGTAAACGTCGTTGAGCCTTTTGACTGCTATTTTAAATAAATCTTCCTGATCGCTCTTGGTGGCTTTTATAGCGATAAAACATATTTCGTCTAACAATGTCTTTATGTCAGAAATGTTGAGAGTATTATTACTTAGTTTTGTCTTCAATTCTGCGTACAGTTCGTTTAGCCGGTTACTTTGCTCGGCACTTTCTAGGGTGTGGCCGCCTGACATTCGAGAAAAAAGCATTTCGGCCTCTTTCAGCCATTCAGCTTTGCGATTGCTCATTTCGGTATCAATTATTCTATTTATGTCGTGCTGCTCCCAACGCTCACTCGCACTGCCGTGCCGTACATATACATCCCCCTTTCTGAACGCTAATTTCATGCCCTTACTTCTTTCGTACTGTCCGTCAGATTTAAATACGACAAACCCGCTAGGATATGCGCCGCAATCTATCAGTAGAAAATTGCATGTTTTAATTTTAACGGCATGCGTTGTAATGTTTATGGGTTCTGCGATGTAAGTTTTTAGTTTTGCCCTAAATTTTGCTTCGTCAAAAGACGAGATCATCTTGCCGGTATATTGTCGAGAAGGTTTGCCATCATCATCAACGCCAACTAGGATAGAGCCTCCTCCGCTTGATAGTATTGCGCCAATGTCTTTTGCGATTTCTACGCAATCTGCCTTGTTGCTAATATCGAGCTTTCTCTTGTAATCCAGTTTTTCGTGTTCAGAGCCCTGCTTCATCAGCGCGCGGATTTTTGCTTCAATATCTTCAGCCTGTGTATCCATACAGACATTCTATAGTCGTTAGTATATTATGTAAAGGAGTATATTGTATAATATTTTGCACAATTTTTATGAAAGGGAATTATGCCGCAATTATTGAAGAGTAAGAACAATCTGGAACTAATATCAAGATATATGAATGGCGAATCTGTAAAGGCCATATGCGAAGATACAGCAATACCTCAAAGTACAATGTATTATTGGCTAAAGGCTTACAATGCTAAGTCCTCGCGAAGTGAATCGACTACGCTTTCTGAAGAGCTTTATGCAGTGAAGAGAAGGCTAAAAAAGTACGAAGACATGTTAGAAATTATGCGCGAGGTAGATTGTTCGTGTTCTGCTCCGGCAAAACAGAAGCTTGTGGCTCTTGAGAAAGTGTATGGAAAGTATAGTGTTCACGCGCTTTGCGATGCACTCAATGTGCCGCGGGGTACTTTTTATAACCATATGTTGAGAAATAAACGAGACGATACTTCTTATTCGAAACGTCGCGAGTCTCTCATGATGGAAATTAGAAATATCTATGATGAGAGTAATCAGATATTTGGTGCTGGTAAAATACGAGCGGTTCTTGTTGATCGGGGACACAAAATAAGCGAGAAGTTGGTTTCTGAGTTGATGCGGAATTTGGGAATTTCGAGCATAAGGAATTCTTCACGCAAAGACTCAGTGGCATTGAGCTGGCCGGAGCGGAAAGCTAATATTCTATTAAGAAATTTTGACGCTAAAAAACCAAATATTGTATGGGCGACCGATGTGACTTGCTATAAATTCAAGGATCGGTATTACTATATTTGCGTATTTATGGACTTATTTTCGAGGAGAATTGTATCCATGAATATTGGGAGACAAAACAGTACGCGGCTGGTTTCTCGGGTGTTTGGGGAGGCGTACTCTGACAGAGGAACGTCCCCTTCGATAATTCACAGCGACCAAGGAACGCCGTACACCTCATATACGATGAGGGTACTATGCAACAAGCATAATATATCTCATTCATTTTCAAACCCGGGTACGCCTCACGATAATGCAGTAGTTGAATCGTTTTTCTCTACACTAAAGAAAGAAGAACTGTATCGAGGAAGGTACAAATCTGAAGCCGACTTGATAGGGTCTTTGAAGAAATATGTTCATTTTTATAACAATATCCGACCGCACAGATATCTTAGCTATAAGACCCCGGCACAGGCCGAAGAGACTGTTTATTATGGAAAATCCAAAAATAACAGATAGGGTGCATTAGAGCTGAGGGTTCATAAGTTGTGTTTTTTGAGTTTTGCTTCAAATTTTTCGGTGTTTTACTTTTTGGGAAATAAAAAAGGCAATCTGTTATGTTGTAAAATTCCAACAAATTTGTTCAGATTGCCTAGGGGGTATCAGTTGGCGTTCTGGTTTGTAGATTTTGCGTGTTCAGATAATCCTGAAAAGCGGTCGGAACTTCAAAAAATGCTCAGAGCCTTATCTGAATGTAAGGGCATAGTGGATTATGTAATCATGCCGTCTTTAGAAATGCTGTCGATGGAAAGCGATACTCAGAAAAAGCTGGCAGATGAAATAGAAAAATCCGGGGCTATGCACGCTTTTTTATGACTAACCGTGTATGGGATGATGACGGCTACTATTTTGCTAAGGGTATAGGGATGGATGTTTGTTTGACCTGTGACTACAAGTTAAGCGAGGTAGGACTATGTCGCAATAAGAAATTCCTGTATATTTTTGATATAGGCGAAGAGTGGCAATTCCAATGTGTTGTTTCACGGGTTCTTAAGGAGCGCATTTTGGAGCCGGTTTTGACCGACTCCAAGGGAGCGCCTCCAAAGCAATATGCGCGAAGCAAATGAGTCAGAGGTGTGGAATTGACATTTTTAGTAATGTACTCTACCATTAAATACAAGAGGCGTGAACAGCCGTGTGGAGCGGCCCGGACACGCAGTAAATACAAACAATAAACAGCGAGAAAAATTGCATGAGTAGAGTGTGCAAAAAAAACAAAAAACCTGTTTGGATTGGCGTTCGTGATTGGAGTCACGGTCGCCGCCACGGGACTTCCGCCAATGCAGCAGGCATCGGCGGTAAGTAATGACGTAGAAGTGAGCTTTAAGGTCGTTAATGACAATTTCATGGCGCAAATTATTACGCCCAACGAGGGTGACATCAATTATTCCGATGGTGGCGTTACGTCGAAAATTAGCTATGCTAATGCGCAGACCATAAAAGTGTATTTAACATACCCAGATGGCCACCAGGAGCTAATCAATACGTTTATGCCGGGTGACGAAAGTGGCAATTTCGAACTTGACCTGCCAGTAAATGAATACGGAAACTATACGATCATGGTTTCCGGTACCAATATGGCCGGCGAAGCTATGAGTGGGGATGCCAAGGCGTTTTCTTACCGAGCCGTTACGGCAGGCGTTAACGAAGATGGGGATAAGGTTGAGGTAGGATACGGCTCAAATGTGTGTAAGCTTGGTTTTCAGGTGTATGAGATCACCGATACGGCAAGAGAAAAGCCGCTGCTTGACCCGGAATATATGCTGGAAGTTGAACAGACCGGAGAAATCCCAAACTTTACGGAAATTGAAATCCCCGGCCTTGCGGAGCTCGGTCCAGATGAATTTACCGTGGTTGTCACGGCCTACGACTGCTTAAGTGATGACGTTATTGACCTGGATGAGGTTATTATGAACGGCGTAATCCAGCCGCCAAAAACCGGGGCTATTAGTATCCTTGGAGTTACAATCTCCAAGCAAGACTATCTGGTTGCTGGTCTTGTGGTATTCGTGTTTGCTGCTGGGTGTGGCATATTTCTACTGAGTAGGCGGAAAAAGTCCAAAAGGTAAAATGCAACCGAAATATGGCATGCAAAACGGAGTCCGCCACGGGACTCCGTTTGTGGTTTACGGGCAAAGAAGCAAGAACCGCTCTCGCCCTGTTCTTTCGCGAAGCGAAAGGTTTTTTCATGCAGAAGATATGACAATACGTCAGAACCGGAAAAAAGCCAAGTATAAAACACGGCTATTCTCCTTGCGGGTTTTTTCAATATTCTAACGCTGTTAATAAAGCTAAAATTATAATATACTTAGTCATATAGAGAAGACGAATTATAAATTTGGGCAATTTGAAAATGCGTCGAAGCGACTGGATGAGGCATTATCGCTAAAGTTCCCCACACCGGAGACAAAGGCCGACTCGGTAATTCAACGTTTTGAATTTACTACTGAACTGTTTTGGAAGTTTCTAAAGTCACTTTTGGAGTTCAAAGGGATACAGGTGAGCGCAACTCCGGTAGATGTGATTCGTTCTGCCAAGAGCGCGGGCATTTTGCAGGTTGACGATGAATGGATTGCTTTGGTTCGGAACCGCAATATTACAAGTCATACCTATGATGATGCTCAAGCAATGTCTATCTATATTAAGATAAAAGATATATATGCCCCAATGTTTAGAAAGTTTATAGAGTCACATGAAAAATCTGCCTAATGAATCCGGCATCAGTACTCGGGTAATTAATGCAAATTACCGATATCCTTCGGAATCACGGAGTGTTGTTCGGTTCGAGAGCTCGCGGCGATTATACGGATGCCAGTGACATTAAAACGCTGCCACTCCCACGAAATTTGCTAGAATGGGAAATGCTCGGTTAGTATCCTCTTTTATGTTTTCGGGGACACCATCCGAGCTGAGAATTAAACTAACAGGAGCAATATGACACAAAACTTATTCATCAGCGGTTTAGCATGGGCAACTACAGACGCAAGTCTCAGGGCATTCTTTGAAACCATAGGCGAGGTAGAAGAAGCAACCGTAATTATTGAACACGATACTAAAAGGAGCAAGGGCTTTGGATTTGTAACCTATGCCGATGAAGCTGACAACCAAAAGGCAATTGACGAGCTTGACGGCAAGGTACTGGACGGACGCGAGATCAATGTCGCTATGGCAAACTCAAAGCCTGCTCGCAACCGGCACGATTTGTTTTAATTAATGCATGTGAAAACCGTTGAGATCTTGAGGTTCAACGGTTTTTCGGATTCATAGCTCATGGAATTCAGGCAGTTATTTATATATCAATGCCTTGCGTCCCTCTCGAAATTGAGTTAACCTGGAAAAAGGAAATCAAAACAGGAGCAATATGTCACAAGGCTTATATGTTAGTAGTTTAGCTTGGGCGACCACGAACGGGAGTCTTCAAGCCTTTTTTGAGCCAATCGGCGAACTAAAAAGCGTGTTGGTAATCGTTGAGGGCAAAGAGAGAAGAAGCAAGGGTTATGGCTTTGTTGAGTTTATGGATGAGGCAAATAACCAGAAAGCCATCGACGAGCTGGACGGAAAAATGCTGGACGGTCGTAGAATTACTGTTACTTTAGCTAAACCCAAGGAGTGAACAGATGCTTAAAAATTGCAATACATATGAAATTTCCGTATCCCTCAACGATGAGTGTTACCGGCATATCAAAATATCAGCCGACTCAACCTTGGAACAATTAAGCTCCGCTATACTGGAGGCGTTTAGCTTCGGCGAGGATCACATGCACGCCTTTTTCATGACTAACCGCGTATGGGACGACTATGGCGACTATTTTGCCAAAGGCATAGGGATGGATGTCTGCTTGACCTGTGATTATAATTTGAGCGAGGTCGGTCTATTTCGCAATAAAGAATTCCTGTGTATCTTTGACATCGGTGAAGAGTGGCAATTTCAATGCGTTGTTTTGCGAGTGCTCAAGAAAAGCATTTCGGAGCCGGTGCTGGCTGCATCAAAGGGAACACCTCCCAAACAGCCTCCGAGACAGAATTGACATTATTTGATGTCTTTTATGATGGAGTCAGGGTGATTTTGAATGTATTCTGCCAATTCGTCTGGGGATAAATTTCGTGTCATACTAATGACGCATTGAAAAAGAACATCATGCGTGATGCGAAAAATATAGTTTAAGAAAATGCCCCCGCTATGCGCGAGGGCTGTGCCGTTACGTACGGCCTGTTAAGGTGCAATAGTTTTGTATGTGTTTTTCAGCGCAGCCTCCAGCGCTGCTGTATCTAGCTCAAAATCCCTGTAGCCATTACGAATCGTGTTGTAGTAATGAATACTGGGTATGCCGATATCGTGACCGTCATTCATGATGTAGACCATCACCTTCATGCGGCGCAGGCCAAGCTGCACCGGCACCAATTCCTTGCGGTAAAGATACGGCCACCCTTCGTAGCGATCGAGTGCGACTTCGTCCTTGGCAGATACAAGCCAAAGCCCGCAGGGAACTGTGCAGCCAAGTTTCGGCTCTACGGTCGCCACAGCAGAACTGTTGCCGCCGCGAAAGAGCAGTCCGTAATCCTGCAAGAACGTGATGCCCACAGGCTTTGCGTCAAGACAACGCATTTTCATTTGCTGCATGTTGAGGTTACTGCCATATGCGAGATAATATCTCCGTCTCATTCTTCGTCTCCTCCGTTTCTGTCGGGCAGGCCGAAACGCCACGCCCCATTGCCGTCCAAATGCTTACACAAATGCTCCCGACAGCTTTTGAACTCATCGCCGATAAACCCGATTCGATTTAAGTAAGTCCGCATGGCGAACTTGTCGTTTTCAGACTGCACCCTGCGGCTGCTGGCACTGCTCTGTGTTAATGCCTGATGGTTGAGCGCCAGCGCAAGTACAACATAACTGCGAACCATCCCGGCGTGACTGAGCGTAGAGTTGAAGCCTCGAAGCTCAACTGTGTGGTGTCCGGTGAAAAAGGCGTGTAAATTGAGGAAAAAATAGCGACTATCGTGATAATGCCGATGATCAATGCCGCCATAATCTCGATACCATATCTCGGATATCTGCTCCAATGTGCGCGGGTGCGTGCTGTTGATGCGCTCAAGCAGCCTTGCATCAAGTTTTTTGCAGTAACTCATTCGCTCCGGTTTAATCTGCAGAGCTTTGTAGAGCAAGTCATTTTTGCTGGCGATAATTTTTACGAAATTACAGATGCTTCTTGACGTGTGATTTGCTCCATCCAAGTGAATATGAATACCCGCATCGTTTGGAGCAAAAGCCTTTGCTGCACGTAATTTGCGAATCAGGGATTGCAGAGTGCTGATATCTTCATAGTAGGTGAGAATGGGGCTGACCAACTCTACTTTGTATTCGCCCGATGCCTCCACGATCTGTCCGTTAGCTTTCTTTAACGGGCTGACGCTACTGTCGTAGACAAACTTCCAAACCCTATCATCTGGTGCCGTTACCTCCCAAGCGGAATACCCACTTCCTGTATAGCGTGCCATGCCGCCGAGATGCTCTGTGGCGATCTCCGCCGCCTGTTCCCGCGTAATACCTGTGAACTCGATTTCGATGCCAAATCTATTATTAAACACATAAAAAACCTCCCTTCCAAAATTTGCGTCTAAAACGCTTTGGCAGGGAGATTTAACACGTATTATCCAGAAAAGAAAATTGCTTATGCAATCTGCATTTTAAACGACCTGACAGGTTGCTTTTTTATGAGCTAAGATAGAAATACAACACCATGATGCCTTTGTAGAGAAGCAAGTCATGGTGTTGTATTTTTTACTGTTATAATATGGTTTTACGGATTTTCAAGAGTTGTAAAAACTAACCGCAAGCCGTATGATTAGAGCATATGCGAGAGGTAATAAGTAAACTAAATTTGTTCATCAAAGACAAGCTAGGACGTTTTAAGCCCACAAAGTCCAGCTCACTCAAGCTCAACAACAGCAAGGCAGACATTCCCGTCACGGCAATGGGTGTCCTAGTAGGTAGCTTTTTGCTGTCATTTGTAGCAGGTAGTATTTTTATCCGCCCACAGGCCAGTAATGCTGTCACGGGCTTGAGTTTAGTAGGCACCTCCAGCATGACCCTTACAGCTTCAAGCAGCAGCGTCACCATGGAGATTACCCCAACCGGCAGTGGTACTTTAGCTTCAGGTTCACATACCCTTACAGCCGGGACTAATGTGCCAACAGGATACAGTCTAGCCCTTAACACTACAACCGCCGCAAACAGCCTTGCCGCAACCACCGGAACGCTTGCAACGCCTGTAGTACTGAGCAATAATACTTGGGGATTTGCCTTGAACAAAGTGAGCAGTAGCTCAGCGGCTAACACTATCACCAACGGCTTTGACGACAGCTACGCCACACCAACACCCTCTGCCAGCAGTACATGGGCAAACCCCAGAACAAGTACAACCATAAAAAACACGACTCAATCTACATCAAGCGACACTACTACCGTATACTACGGTGCTAAGGCAGATATGAACCTTACTGCTGCCACCTACAGCAACACTGTTCGCTACACCGCCACCGCCAACATCTCCACTATCCCAACGCCAACCATTACATCCGTTACACCTAGCAGCGGAACAACAGCCGGGGGTACTGCAATTCAAATCGTGGGGACAGGCTTTAGCGTAAATGACGCGTCCGTCACTACAGCCGTAACTATTGACGGTACGGCTTGTACGAACGTTAGTATATCCAGCAATGTGCCGAGTACCGGGCAGGATACTATTTACTGCAATACGCCGGCCAAAACTGCCGGAGCTAAGGATGTAGCGGTTACAACTTGGGGCGGAAGTGTCACGAGGACGGGTGGATATATGTACGTTGCCCCAGCCGCTGTAACCCTCGTATCCCCAAACATAGCCAGTACAATTGCCGGAACAGAATCCGGTCCGTCTTTCACTATTGTGGGTACGGGATTTACCGGTGCAACGAGTGTCACTATTGGAGGCACTGCTTGCGCGAGCTTCACAGTGGTGAGTGATACGCAAATTTTCTGTAAGGCACCAAATACCATTACCACGACAGGGGATAAAGCTATAGCGGTGATGAAGTCCGGCATGGCAAGTACGGGCACGGTTAATGTGGCATATAACAGTACGGCTTACCCAACCTTGCAGGGTAGTGATGCCTACACGCAATGCTCTACTACGGCTAAGACATATAGAGATACCCGCGATTCCCAGCTATATTTCGTCAAGAAAATGGCAGATAACAAGTGCTGGATGGTAGATAACCTGAAGTATGCTGGATTTGGAGATTTGTCGCAGGAGAGCGGTAAGTATCTAACGGTAGACGGTACAAGTACCCAATCTACGGCAAATTCTGATGTAGCAAAGTATGTTGATCCGGGGGCAAACAGCTACTGCACGGGCAGCACTAACATACCCGGAAACACAAACACGCGCTGCGGACTATTATACAACTGGTACGCCGCAACAGGTGGCACAGGAACCTACGCCCAAAGCACGAGTGGCAACCAAGTGTCTGCCAGCATCTGCCCAGCTAACTTCCGCCTCCCATCCGGTATGTCTGGCTCCGGCGGAGCGACCACCAACGGCACAGTATACACAGCGGCAGATTTCCCGGTCTTAAACGCTTCCATGAATGCAGGATCGCTGACGACGGGTGCAACTACAAATTATCCAACCGGTTGGCAGCCGTCCGGCGCTT
>JBKECJ010000009.1:0-1766 GCA_047974525.1 Saccharimonadales bacterium (SeqCode) | reverse complement strand
GTAGTAGGCGACCCGAACCAGAGAACTCTGTTCCAAATCCCAAAAACTCTCAGCGGGGGAATGTAAAAAATACAAAGAGGTTTTCTGGTTCGGACGCAGACTTGCATCGGTCAGCCCCACCGCCTGCGGACGCACGCGCCCGCTCGCTCCACCAGAAAAACCCTTTACCTTATTTTTTTGAATTTCCCCCGCCGAGATTTTTTTAGTTGTAAAGGGTGTTTCCTGTCGGTTTGACTGTTGCAAGCAGTAGGGATACTGAACTTCATTAAGTCGGCGAACTGCAATGCTTCCTGCAGGCTAGGAGTGGAGCTGTTGCTGAGAGGTGAAAAAGAAGCTATAATATGCTGACATGATTAATCTAAACCATATATCTTACGAAATTGGCGGAAAAGAAATTCTTCATGACACATCGTTCACTATCAATAGCGGTGAAAAGATTGGCCTCGTGGGGCCAAACGGTGCTGGCAAAACAACGCTTTTGAAACTTATCAATGGCGATCTTACCCCTACTTCTGGCGAGATTATCCGAACCGACGAAGAGATTGGTATGTTGCCGCAGGATTTGCGCGAATGGCTCGACCATAGTGTGCATGGATTCATCGAAGAAGTTACAGGAGTCAAGGATGCACGCGAACAATTTGACGAGCAGTGCGCTAAGCTCGAACATGACTCGAGCGAACGCACACTTTTACTCTATGCCGATGCGCTCGAGCGTTATGACAAGTTTGAGGTAGCATTGTTCGATGCAAACTTAGAAAAGGCGCTAAGGCGCGCTGACATAGCCTCGATTGATACTGACAAGGAAATTGGTAATTTTTCTGGCGGACAACGAACACGGATTGCACTTGCGGCAGTGTTTGCCTCGCGTTACGATGTTGTTCTACTTGATGAGCCAACCAATAATCTTGACGAAAAGGGTGTCGTTGTACTAGAAAAATTTATCGAAGGTTCTAATGCGTCTTTCCTGATGGTGTCGCACGATCGTCGTTTCCTCAGAAACGCAACGAGTCGTATCATTGAGCTTATGAGTGGAGACCAAGGTGTACGACAATACGGTCTCGGCTATGACGAATATATTGAAGCGAGAGAAAAAGCGAAGCAAGCTACTTTTGACCGCTACGAGCAGTACGAAAAAGAAAAGAAGCGACTTGAGCGCGCCGCTAAAGCTGCGAGAGTCAAGGCAAATTCAGCTGGATCAAATCGCTCAAGCTCAGATAATGACAAACTTACCGCTCATTTTCGCAAAGAAAAAGCGGCCAGCGGACTTGCGAGTGCGGCAAGCAGCATGAGCACCCGTCTCGGACAGCTTGATGAGCCAGAACGTCCCGAAGAAGATGTATCGCTAAAATTTCTATTCAAAGAGCAGCTGGGCAAAAAACTCAACCTGCTGTCGGTCTCTAATCTGGAAGTAGATTATGGCAATGGTCAAAAAATCGGGCCAGTCTCCTTTGGAGTTCGGTCGGGCGACAAGGTGCTGCTGCACGGAGATAACGGATCTGGCAAAACGTCGATTATGCGAGCGATTATGCGAGACATCGAGGCTACTTCTGGCAGTGCGCACCTCAATAAAGACGCTAGCGTCATCTATATCGATCAAAATCAAACTCTGCCCTTACCGCATGGTTCTGCGCTCGACAATATACGTCAGCTCGCTCCGACACTCGAACTACACGACGCAATCAATCTACTCATTCGCTTCAATATCGACAAGAACGTCCTACAAACAACACCGGGTGCAGAATTGAGTGGTGGCGAACGCGCAAAAG
>JBKECJ010000008.1:0-1810 GCA_047974525.1 Saccharimonadales bacterium (SeqCode) | reverse complement strand
GATTTTCCTAACGATTTTGACGACCAGCTTGATAGAAAACAGTGCAAGTAAAGCTACGATAATGTAGTCGATATATTCCCAATAGGTATATACCGCGCCTGCAAGTAAGGTCATAGAGATCAAGCCGCCTCGATGTGAACGCCTCATTGCGATATCTCCGTATCATCGTCCTCGTATACAATATCCAGCTCGCTAGGGTCAAAGTCTAGCTCTTCTGAAAAAGTTATATTCCCATACCCTAGCTCCAGCCAAGAAAAATCCGTTAGCTCTTCAGTAGCTAACGGATTTTTCTATGATTTGAGGTTAGTATTTGAACGGGAACAAAAGTCTTTGTTCCCCGGCATTTTTCAACCTTGAGGTCGAAAAGCGAATCTCTCCGCCCCAGCCAGATAATATACGACAGGTCTTGTGCCAGGGGTATCTTATCTGGCTACATTCTACGCAAAACACCTCGAGCTTATTTTCACGTAGTCGCTGCTTGGGCGTATGAAAATGATATAATAGAAGGGTCTAGATTAAAGTAAATTAACAGTAAGCGCAGTAGCTCTATTGTCTACACAACTAAGACATTTCCATAAACGGACAACTTGTGCGTGTAGGACGTGTCTTACGACTCGCGCTTACTTTAGTCTAGACAACCGCACGGGTTGTCCTTTTATTTTGCGACCGCCTCGGTTGTCCGGGCGGAAAGCAGCGCGATATGTCCACACGTAAAAAATTAGAAACAAATACCGTTCTTCAGGGCGACTGTATCGAAACACTACAAACCTTGCCAGACAAATCAGTCGATTTAGTCTTTGCCGACCCGCCGTATAACTTGCAGCTCAAAGGCGACTTGTGGCGACCAAATAATACAAAAGTATCTGCGGTTGACGACGACTGGGACAAATACGATAGCTTCGCCATCTACGACGACTTTACGACCAAATGGCTGGCGGAGTGCCGCCGAGTGCTTAAAGACAACGGCTCGCTTTGGGTGATAGGCAGTTATCATAACATTTTCCGTGTCGGCAAAATTGTGCAAGACCTCGACTATTGGATTTTGAACGATATTCTTTGGGTCAAGACAAACCCCATGCCGAATTTCAAAGGCACGCGCTTTAACAACTCGCACGAAACGCTCATCTGGGCTGGCAAATCTGAAAAGTCAAAGCCGACATTTAACTACAAAACCATGAAAGCCCACAATGAGGACAAACAAATGCGTAGCGATTGGCTCATTCCGATATGCAGCGGGCAAGAGCGCGTCAAAATCAACGGCGAAAAAGCCCACTCGACACAAAAGCCGCTGGCGTTGCTCCGTCGGATTATCAACGCAACGTCGAAGCCAGGCGATATTGTGCTTGACCCATTCCTCGGCAGCGGCACAACCGCCGTTGCAGCAAAAGAACTCGGACGGCAATATATCGGTATTGAGCGCGACGATACCTATGTCAAAGTTGCGAAGCAACGCCTCGACAACACAACATCGCTTGACGAAACGCTAGTGTCGGGCAAACTCGAAGCAAAAGCCCCGCGCGTCGCCTTTGGCTTGCTGGTTGATATTGGACTTATCAAAGCTGGCGCAACGCTGACGAGCAAAGACGGCAAGTATTCGGCAATCGTTACCGCCAACGGCTCATTGAAGAGCGGCGACATTGAGGGTTCTATCCACAAAGTCGGCGCAGTCTTGCAAGACCAACCGTCATGCAACGGCTGGACATTCTGGCATATCGACGGTGCGTTGATCGATGATATTCGTCAAAAGTATCTGGAGCAAAATTATGCTTGAGTACGAAGTGTTCAAAGATATCTTTGACGAAAAGATATT
>JBKECJ010000007.1:0-147494 GCA_047974525.1 Saccharimonadales bacterium (SeqCode) | reverse complement strand
TGGCAACCAAGTGTCTGCCAGCATCTGCCCAGCTAACTTCCGCCTCCCATCCGGTATGTCTGGCTCCGGCGGAGCGACCACCAACGGCACAGTATACACAGCGGCAGATTTCCCGGTCTTAAACGCTTCCATGAATGCAGGATCGCTGACGACGGGTGCAACTACAAATTATCCAACCGGTTGGCAGCCGTCCGGCGCTTGGGGTGGTGCGTTCTCTGGCTACTGGAACGTTGGCCTTGGCTATCAGGGTAGCTACGGTTACTACTGGTCGTCTACGGTCAATTCTGCCACGAACGCGCGTATTCTGTTCTTCTACAGTTCGGCGGTCAGCCCGGGTAATGGCATCAGCGATAAGTACAACGGATTTGCCGTTAGGTGCGTCCTGCCTTAGTTGTTCCTGTAGTTGGTCGTGGCTCGGCTGCTCTCCCTGCCCAGACCTGTCTGAACAAGAAGTGAGCAAAAAAAAGAACAAAATTTATCTCAATATCTTAGCGTTCACGCAAAACAAAAAAAGAAAGGAATGCGGTGAGGACAAAAACGCAAAACAAAAACCAAGGGAGCATTTTGGGGGAGGATGACTCCACAACACTCACAAAGACAAAAAACCTCCGGCATGGGAAAAGCTAAAGACTAAAAATGATATTGTGAAGTGGGAGAGAAATAATTTTGACAAAATAGTTTTCTATCACACGGGTAGTGATTTCTGGCAGACTACTATGAACAGTTGTCTTTTTATGGTCAATCTGGTGCATGAACAGTTGGAGCTAAAAAGTAAAATAAATTCTACGTTGGATTATTATCTTAATGCAGACCGTGTTTTCACCGCTTACCACAAAGCACAGGTGGACAGGATGCGAAATGATCTTCCGAAATTGGGCATGAAATTGCTTCGAGATGAAGCGTCTGTAATGATTTTTCTAATGCCAAAAACCATAGCTTCCGACATGATCGCGGATTGGGCGAAGATGGAGGAAATAAAGAGGAAAAAGCTGGATGCGTATCTGATGCCCACCACCGGCAGTGCCGCTTTGTATGTGCATATTCGGGAACTTGGTCGATATATTGTTTTAGCGACAGACAAGATGTGTGCTTCGATGCAGCCATTTGCCGAGAAGCTGATTTCGTATCTTGAAAAGTTATATCAGTTGCATGTGAATTTTGATGAACAAGAGCTTATAGAAATTATAGGCAATTTTGCATACATGGTACAAATATTAAATGATGAAAAGATTATTGTAGACAAGCAGGCCCAGCGGATGGGCTTGCTCTTGCATAATATACGAAAAGAAATAGCTGTGGGGAAACCTTCCCAAGCGGCAAATTAACAGTGCTGGGCAGGGAGAGCAGCCGAGCCACGACCAACTACAGGAACAACTAAGGCAGGACGCACCTAACGGCAAATCCGTTGTACTTATCGCTGATGCCATTACCCGGGCTGACCGCCGAACTGTCGAAGAACAGAATACGCGCGCTCGCGGCAGAATTGACCGTAGACGACCAGTAGTAACCGTAGCTACCCTGATTGCCAAGGTCACTGTTCCAGCTGCCAGAGAACGCACCACCCCAAGCGCCGGACGGCTGTTAAAGGCGAAATTCATTGATGGCTTGCCGGACTTATCCGACACCCATGAAGGTATAGAACTGATGAAATCAGTATTCGCCTGACCTGTTAATGTAATCATTCCGGCGGCGAGCTCGGGGCGGACACAAATGCATCGGTCGGGAGACGGGCAGGAATGATTGCTGCTTGGGGTTTCGCCCCAGCTTCTATATTAACATAAAAAGCATAAGGATTTTTATTATAAACGAAAAGGAAAAACTAACCCAGCTATTGTATGAAGCCTACCTCAAGGCGCGTCTTGCCAAACGCGGCACGGCGGACGAGCAGCGCTTCGAGATGTGTCTGACTATGAATCTGTCTCAGCTATGTGAGGAGATTTGTGCGAGAAATTATAAGCCATCTCGTGGCATTACGTTTATTATCCGAAACCCGGTAATCCGGGAGATTTTCGCTGCACCATTTCGCGATCGCGTGGTGCATCACTTGCTATATGACTTCGTGGCAGCTTGGTGGGACAAGCGTTTCATTTACGATAACTACTCCTGCCGCATGGGAAAGGGCACGCTCTTTGGCGTGGATAGACTGCGTCATCACATGATGAGCGCCTCGCAAAACGGACAGCGCGAGGCTTGGGTTCTCAAGCTGGACATACAGGGTTATTTTATGAGCCTGCCTCGGGAAAAGTTATACGAGCGTGCGGTTTGGGGGCTACTGCGGCAATATGGCGAAGACGCTTGGGAATACAAGTTGTGTAAGTATTTGTGGAAGGAGGTCATTTTTGATGATCCCACGGAGGGTGTGCAGACGCGGGGCAGCAAGCGGAATTGGGATGATTTGCCGAAGAGTAAAAGCTTATTTCATGCAAAACCGGGTTCAGGAATTGTGATCGGCAATCTGACCTCCCAGCTGCTGTCCAATATCTATCTCGACCAATTGGACAGATTCGTACAGCATGAGCTGAAGTTCAAGCATTACGGGCGGTACGTAGATGATTTTTATGTTATATCCACGGATAAAGCGAGACTGCTGGAGATCGTACCTATAATAGATGAGTATTTGACGAATATTGGACTGAATCTGCACCCCAAAAAGAGATTTTTGCAGGAAATGCACCGAGGTGTGCCGTTCTTGGGTGCGGTCGTATACCCGCACCGGATTCATCCGGGCAGGCGCACGAAGGCTAACTTTAATAAGGCTGCCAGGAACTATTATCTGGCCGGCGGCAACAGCCTTGATAAGAGTGCGCCCGAGGCAGTGAGTTTTACGTCTTATCATGGACTGACTATGCATTACAAGCACCGCAGAATGTGGGGGAAATCACGACGGCATGATGCGAAGCCCCCTTTTTGCTCTGCATAAATTAAACGCCCAGCAATGGGCGTTTAATTTCAGAATGTAATTAATAGTTAATTTTAGTAATTTGAGCACTTAAAAATGAGAGTCTTCATCTCATCCATACTATATATCCCACCCCTCTCAACAGCTGCCCGGTAACTGTCGTGGGTGATTATGCTGTAGTGCCAGTAATCGTAACCCACCGCGAGTCTGAGTCCAAGCGTGCTGCAATTTCCGGTACTGGCATTCCTTATATTTATTTGCCATCCTCCCAAGGAATCTGTATAGTCCTCGACCGTTTCAAACCCCAAAGAGAGAGCGTATTCTCTAACTTCATCACAAATTTTGTTACTCAAGAAGTCTGGGTCCGGTGCAGACGGTGCAGTCGCAGCATTGTTTTCATTCTTAAAATACAACAATGCCCGATAAGTAATTGCAATCGCTTGCTCAGTCGTAAGTTTTCCATCTGGATCAAAGCGATTATCTCCCACGCCGCTAATAATCCCTGCATGAACAGGCCAGCCAAGCTCTCCATCCGCCCAATGCCCAGCAAGATCAGTAAAGCTGTGGGTAAAGCCGGCTGTGCTTACACCCAATACATGAGCGACACGGTTAATAATCGCCGCAATCTGTGCGCGGGTAAATGTGCCGTTCGGATCAAATTTGCTGCTGCCTACTCCGCTTATAATACCGAGAGCATTGGCTGCAAAAACGGCATAATCGTCAGTATCTGTGAATGCCTCAAAATTTACTGAGACACCCTTTGATGTAATAAAGTCATAAATGTATTGTCCTGAATTTTTTTCAATAAGGTTGATAAACATCTGAATTGCATCGCCGCGAGAAACGGGCAGGGCATAGTTTTGTTGAAGACTATCTGGTACTAAGCCAGCTGCGATTGCGGCGTTGATTTCGGCAGTTGCCCATTCAGATGGAATGTCCAAAACTATTGCCCCTATCTTTTCCGTGCATCGGTCGATGATATATTCAAGCTCCGACATTGCTAAATCTCCTGATCCAACAGATTCTTCTGAAGCGACCTTACCTATTGATGATCCATCCGAATAATACAACCTCAAGACAGCGCAATAGGTGTTATCTGAAAGACTAAATATAAGCTGCCACCATTGCCCTTCGCTAACGTTAGTGTAATTTCTGATTGAGATTTTGCCGGAAAACTTCTCATAATCGCTCCAGCCTTGAGGTATGCTATCTACGCTAGCCCAGCCATTTTCTTTGGCATAAGTTGCCACTTTGTCCGCAATTTCCATGTGCTTATAGCCCCAAATGCTGTCCATTCCTGTACCGTCTTCGGGGCAGCCTGCTGGAGTCGCTGCAAATGCAGTCGCAGGGATTAGCGTTAGGCACATAATAAGCGCCAGTGCTAAGGTGAAAATACGTTTTTTCATGGTTAAAACTTCCTTTCAAAATATAATTAACTTTCTAGTTCTCATTTCCTATGTTCTATATTGCACTAACAGCTTCTATCATGATTTGCACATACTCTGCAGGCGGAGTAAAAGATGTGTCAGTAAAATCCCATTGCTTACTCACTGTGCCGTCTTGAACATTCCAATCCAAGGAAGTATGATTTCGATTCCAGAAATAATAAATATACATTGAACTCCAGCTTCCCTGCACGGTTGTGTTATCGCACGAAAACAAATAAGGGAACTGCGTTTGTGCATCTGGAAAAGATTTGTTTCTGCCAGGCGACAGGATATCTCCGGGGCCGCTAGTGGTTTTCTCTCTCATAAGAGTCAGATCAAAATAATCTTGATAGAAAAATAAATAGGCTCGCTCCAACCCCTGATTCTGATTCTCTTGGTATATTAGCACATAATAATCTCCGCGCTCTTTTGCGAATGTTTCAAGCTCCTCTGGGATTGTAGGTACTGAAACCGTAAAAGACCAATCTCCGGCGGTTGCTGTTGTTATGACCTGCGGCTCATAGCCAAACTCCCCAAACTGCCAGCTTTCACCGGGTTCAATGCCACCTAAATCTGTTGGCATAGCAATAGGAGTGTTTGGTTGAACAGGTGCCTCATCTTCACTTGGCGTAGGGTCAGGTGTTTCGCTAGGTTTCCGAAAGTTGACAGAATCGGATGGGCCAATATCATCTCCGGAATTTTCTGATGGTTGACTGCCGCTACAAGCCGATAACGAGAATACCACTATAAATATCAGCATGAAGGCTATAATTCTTTTCATTCTTATCGTCATCCTCCAAAGTAATTAAAATATGGTTTCTTCTGTGATGTTGCCGTCTGCGTCAATGAGTCGCATCATGATGCGGTTGGCGTAGTCGGTTTGGATATATCCTTCGGGGGCGATTGAAAAAGTGTGGAAAGTGGTCATAGCATGGCTGTAGCCCAATAGCGGATCGGTAGAATAGTCGCCGGCGACAAACCACTCTATGCCTTGAATGAAGGCATAGAGATTATCTTCCGGACACGGGTAAGTGTCGGGGTTGCTCGTAGTTCCAAAGTTGACGACGCCATCTGCGGGTCTGAATTCCCTTAGATAGCCGAAAATGGAATAGACTTCCAATACGTCGCCTTTTTGCACTGCGAAGTACACGATATCGATTCCGAACTCTGCATAGCAAATCGGATCATTGGAGCCTTTTTTGGTTATAATACCTCCATGGGGACCGTTTTGCTGCCAATTTAGTCCATAATCTTCGATGAATTCAACTAAGTTGAACCCGATTTCCCCGAGACCATAGTAGTCGTCGGGGTCGATTGGACCTATGGGCGTTTCGCTTGGTGCGGGCTTTTCCGGTTCGTCTGATGCTGAGATATCCGCCAAATCTGTCGATGCTTCAATCCACATTGCTGGACGAACGCCGCCAAGCGCTGCATGAATATTATCACCATAAACATCCCCATCAAGATAATCGTTGCTTGCAGAGGAACCATAGACTTGAATCGTCCCGTTATTTAATACACACGCAACTGAATAATTATTTTCGCCAGGGGACCGCAGACGCCACCACCAAGGACTGCCATTCACATCATCTAGAAGCCTTATCGCCTCACTACGCGAATATTCTCCTCCATATGTTGGACTTTTATCAATCGCATTTACGCTGCTACTCATATTTGCTTCGCTTAAAATTAGCTGTGCTTGGCGTGCGCCGTTATATTCATCATCCAAATATGCGAACCCATCCCAATTGGATTCCGTCAGAGTCCCGCTATCACCAAAATATTTAACTGCCTCTTCAATGCTTAACAGGAATATTCTATCGGTGGTATTATCACCGCCGTCTGTACGAAACCATGGGTTGTCGGGGGTAATAATCTCTGTTTCAAGTATTTTTTTCTGCAGCGATGCATCAAACTCTCCGTAAAAGTCATTATTGAGCCATGCACGCAGGGAGCAGTCTGCCCAAGTGATTTTCTCATAAACATCATTGTAGGATCGAATATTAATAACATCTTTTGTGATTAACGACGCTTTGCCATCCTGAATATTCAAGACCTGCCACTCGTAGTCGCCAAACGTAAGAATTTCGCCTACATGCGTTATTACTATGTCATCAGAAAGTTCGACTTCGCTGGCTGTGTCGCTAATAGTATCGTTGTTTCTGGCACAGCTGGTAAGCAGTGTGCAGATAGCAATAATCGCGGCCATAAGTGCCGATAGTTTCTTCATCCTGTATCCCTCCAAAACATTTTCTTATTCTTCTGGCCACTGAGGCCACCAACTATGGCTTTCCGGTCTGCTGTTCCCGAAAGGCTCACCTTCTTTGTAAACATTGACAGGCTCCTGTGCTATGCCGTCAACCAGATCACCTTCAAAACGGTAAGGCAAAATTTCTCCATTATCTTCACGGAAATAGAAATATGTGATAAATGCACCGTTGGCGCTTCCGCCCGAATAGTTCGTTTCACTCAGCGAGTAGAGTATATCCTCATCCGGAGCATATCTCCCCAAACGATAGCTACCGTTCCCATTGTTTCCGATGTATAGCGACATTTCATAAGTACCACTGTCACCCCTATATACCAGTGCACTTGTTTCCTCATCAGGATAATACCGAAATCCACCCCAATCTGGTATTTCATCACATAGAGAATGAAACTCCGATGAGCCTTGGATGCCATATGCTACCTCATAGTCTGAGGCTCGAAGCGCAGCCTCCAACTCGGAAAGCAACTGTCTTTGTTCGTCGCTAAGGGAATCATAGAATGAGGCTTCGGGAGTGGATTCTTCGCTGGTGTTTTCACTCGGATGTCCGTCCAAGCTGCTCTCATCCGTAATTACTGATGGAGGTATTTCTTCTGTACTTAATAGCGGCGGTAGAATAAATATCCCAGCGGCAATTAGCCCAGCAACCACAACACCCGCAATAATCTTCGTCGCAAGTGGGATGCTTGCCTTTGCCGCCGTTCCTGCCGCTGTCGCGCTCGTAGTGGCTGACGCAGCGGAAGTGGCGTTACTTGCCATGCTTCCGGCTTCTGCTGCCACCTGTGCCGCCACAGCCGCTTCACTGGCGATGGTAGAAGTAATACTACCCAAGATACTGTTGGATGCAGCGGTAGATAGTGATGCGGCTTCCACCTGCTGAGCAAGTATCTGTGATAGCGCCAGCATGGGAATCCCTGCGATACCATAAAACTTCTGACCTGTTTTGCGTTCCTGTTCCTCGATCTCATTCTTTATTGTCTTTCTGGCAAGGAAAAGTCGCGTCTTTACGGTGTTTGCGCTGCATTCCATAATTTCCGCAATTTCTTCCACTTTTAGCTCGTTAAAATAATAGAATGTAATGGTTTGACGCTGTACTTCACTTAAGTCCTCAAGAATCCTTCCCAGCCGGATGCGTAAATCTTCTCGCTCAGCATATACAGCAGGAATAAGATCGTCAGGTGCATCATCCACCATATTATCCAGTTCATTTTCGGAATCCAACAAAATAGCAATGTTCTTTTTGCGCAGCAGTTCATAGCATTGGTTGATAGCAATCCGCTGGATCCAAGTATTGAACGCTGCTGGATTGCTGAGATTTTTAAGATTTCGCCACGCGGCGAGAAACGTCTGTTGGAGAATGTCCTCAGCATCCGCTCTGTTTTTAACCGTTGTGCGTATCACGGCGAAGACCTTTTTATGGTAAAGCTCATATAGTTCTTCAAAGCACTTGGTGTTGCCACTCTGTGCTTCGGTCACCAGCGTAATGTCCCAGTCGTTCATGAAGTTGCCCCCTTTGCTTAAAAAAATCCGGTTCTGCCACAGAGATGCATGCCGGATGGTTTTGGTTTTATATTTTTGGAAAAAAGTTTGTGTAATCTATAAATTATACCAGAGTAGGTGAAAAACCGCCTCACATAATCAGGTAGTCTGGCTTAATCCCTATGGATGTTACATTTTCTATCATTGGTAACTATTTTACCGTCTTTTCGCCCCCTAGTCAACTTGTGGTGGGCAATTTTTTGCGTTTTACAGAGGGACTTGGGATGATTCGTCCGGCCATGACCGTGTAAACTAAGAAGAAGTGGGTGGAAAAGGTGACGGATGATAGAAAATGTAACGTTGCTCTCTTTCCGTCCGCAAATTATGGATGGACAGGGGGCTTAAATATTTATGGCAGCAACAGAACCAATCAGGGACAAGGAACAATTAAAACGGCTTGCGGAGTATTTTTTAGAGCGTGGGCAGTACCGTGATTACGTGATGATCGTGATGGATACTTGTACTGCTCTCAGGATCAGCGATATTTTACCGTTTACATGGGATGATGTCTATGACGAAAGGTGCGGAGTATTTCGAACTCGTGTGACGATAATTGAGAAAAAGACCGGCAAAATAAAGCCTATCGCGCTGAATGAGCAGGTTATCCATGCACTGCGGATCTATCTCCCGCACCGGCGAAGCCGTTTTATCTTTGCCAATAATCGTAAAGACAGCAAACCGATCAGCCGCATGCAGGCTTGGAGGATTGTACGCGAGGCCGTCACCGCACTCAGTATTACAGGAAAGATTTCCTGCCATAGTCTAAGAAAGTCTTGGGGTTACCATGCGTGGACGAGCGGGGGAGTATCTCCAGTAGTAATTATGGAGATATACAACCACAGCAGTTACGAGATTACCCGACGCTACCTTGGTGTGGCGCAGGATGATCTGGATCGGGCATATCTGGGGATGTCACTGTTTTGACAGAAAAACTGTCTGTATAAAAGTCGAGTGTTGACGAAAACGCTTATGTGTACTACCGTGAAATGGTAAAAGGTCATAAAAATAAATAGTACACAGCAAAGCCGCATCTGGCGAACCAGAATTATTATGTTTTCAGCGGTTTTGCTGTCGTAATATAAACAAGTAAACAAAGGAAATAGAAATGTCAAAGAATATTGTAAAAATACTAGCGGGTATAGGCGTTGTAGCGGGCTTAGGGATGGCAGTCGTGCCTATCAGTTCTTATGCGGCATCTCAGGATGTTGATGTCAGCTTTAAGATCAACGCAACGCTGGGCGGCAGCGAGTCGATTTGTACTTCGGCCAGCAACGTAGCTGGCGGCGGTATCGCTGCCGGTCTTACATCTGAAGTTACCTGTGTTATCAATTATAGCGCAAACGGCGGCGCAAGCGTATCGATTGTTGACAAGGATGGTACGAACACGCTTGTCGGGGCAAACGCTTCAAATACGATTGCGGCGTTTTCTACTACAGCTAACCTGACAGGGTTGACTGGCGGGGGCACGGCGGGCTGGGGTTACAAGTTTGCAGCAACCACTCCGGGTGCCGGTACGGGCGGCCTGACGGCTATCACGAACGCAGCTAACTACAACGGTGTGCCTACCGGTACGGCTTTGACGGTTGGCTCTAATACCGCTCCTGTTACAAGCGCTGTTGGTACATTTACCTTTGGCGTGCAGACCGCAGTTACTACTGTTGCTGACACTTATAGCGATGTAGTGTCAATCGCGATCACGCCAGCTGTTTAAGTTATTCACGAAGCAGGAAACAACTGCCGTCTCGAAAGAGACGGCAGTTTGCTACGCTGGGAGTGCCGCGACCCTATTGCATTTTACGAGTTTGCTCAGCTCTGCAGAAACAGCGATCATGAAATTTGGGGCAAACCCTAAGCGTATATGGTTCTAAAAGTGGGAGCACTACACTAGTTGTCCCCCTTGATTCTTCTGACGACAAGGACGAGTGTTTCAATCATAGTGGTTAAGATTAGCGATAAAAACACCATCCTCAGAAAAACCAGTTTTGTCGGCAATGTGTTGAAGCTATACCCTCCAGTTATACCGAAAACGGAAAGGGTTACTATCCAAGATACAAATGCGACAGGGCAAGGTCGACAACCCTTATCTTTTCTTTGCTCGTGGCGTCATGCTTTGATCCACCAGCGTTCTTTTGATTTTCGTTCATTGCGACTTGAGGCTCCTTGCGATGTTCTTTATTTTGATTTTGTCAGAGACCAAAACAAGACTCAGAAGCGCGATGACTACGATTGCCGCCAATATTAGCCATATTCGCGGATCAAACCCGATTAGGGGGATGTAGATATCGCTTTGGATATTATAGAAAACCCTCACGGCAGAGGTGACGATACTGGAGTTGAATAGCGTAGCTATGCCACCCAATAATAACCCTACCGCAAGTGCAGCAGCGCAAATCATAAGAGACAATATGACGACATATGCCACGTAAACCTGAAGGATGTTTTTGGTTGATGCGCCCTCTGCGCGATACAGGGCGATTGAGCGACTTTCGTCATCGATAACCTTACTGACGGTCGCGATCATTATGATTGCCGCGACAATCGAGAAGAAAACTGCGAATATTATTAGTAATTTGTCTGCATCGTCAAAAGCTTTCCTGATAAACATGTGATTGTTGGCGAATTCTATAATGGTAACGCTAGAGCAATTGCTGACCGCGCTCGCGTCGCATGAATACTGCTCGTAATATTCTGCGGCTTCATCCTCGTGCTCGAACTCTATCATTAAATCAATCGTTGTGGTTTCCGTTCCAGATGCCAGCATATAGTTTTCTATGAACGTCTGCGAATATGGGTCTGCGATAACGAGCGGAAGAGCGTTGCCACCTAATTTAGCCATAATCAAATCTAATACTTGAACTTCGCCAACACTTTTCGCAAGCGCCATGCTGCGTAGTGGCGCGGTTATGCCAACGATCTGATATTTTGCTGTGGTCGCACCGTTTTCGGAGCTGATCGTTGCTTCGTAAATTTGTCCGAGTGCTTTATTCTTGAGGTTTTGCATATACTCTTCGAGTTGGTCTTGGCTAGGGCGTGTGCGCGCAGGCAATTCAAAATCAAATATTTGACTCGCGTTTTCTGCCGACATAATAACTGGAATGGCGGATTCGTCAAAGTCCTCGACTTCGATCAGTTCTTTCGTGAAAGACGAGTCAATGAACGCTATGGTATAGCCCGAATTATCAACCATATAATTATCGCCAATATTTATCGTGTCGCCACGTATTACATACTCGTATATCGACGAAAGGGCGGCATCGTACCCGTCAATTCGACTTTTTGTGTCGGTTTCAAATTGCTGTTTGGCGCTCTGCTTGTACTCGCTTATCGCCACCATGGCGAAGACGTTGCTCGTGTCGAGGTAAGCTTCATCGACTGGGTTGCCCTGCGCATCGACTGTTACTAATGGGTATTCTTTGTCGGGATCGGCGCTGCTGTTAAAAAGTTGCACCGCGCGCGTCAGAACGGATTGCTCATTTAAGGGGAATACGTCTTTGGTGGTATTAATATACACCTTGTTTCCAAATTGCGACCGAGCGGTGTCTTCGATGCCCGTTTTAAGTCCGAATATCACCATGAATGCGGCAATCACGACGCCGAATAATACACTAGCCGTGATAATAGTTGCAATAGTACGCCGCTTTCGGATCTTCAACTTAGATGTAGCCAAAAGCAGGGAATCACTAAAATTCATAAAATCGCTCCGTTTTTCATCTCTATGACTCTGTCCGCAAATGGCAAGACTTTATTGTCGTGTGTAGCAATGACTATCGTGGCGCCCGATTCATCCTGCAATCGTTTAAGTATTTTTAATACATTATTTGCATTTTGGTTATCTAGGTTACTTGTTGGTTCGTCAGCGACAATTATTTTAGGGTTATTATATATGGCTCGTAAAATTGCTGCGCGCTGTATTTGTCCGCCCGATAGCTCTGCCGGTCGATGGTCGAGATGTTCGCTGAGTTCCGTTGCTTGAGTTAGCTCGGCGGTACGCTTTTTTCTTACATCTTTCCGGATGTTGGCAAACATTGCTGGAAGCTCGATGTTTTGCCGAAGAGTTAGCTCTTGTTCTAGGTAGAAATTCTGAAAAATTATGCCAATATCGTTGCGGCGCATCTTGGTTAGGTCTGCATTCGTCATCCGCGAGATCTCGTTCCCTGAAACCATAATGCTCCCAGAGTTGGGTGTTTCTAGCCCGCTCATCATTTGCAGTATCGTAGACTTTCCAGACCCGCTGTGGCCCGCGATAACGACAAATTGACCTTGCTTAATAGAAAAAGACACGTCATTTACTGCCTTAATCTCCTTTTTTCCGAGTACATATTTTCTGGTCACATTCCGAAATTCTACTATATTACTCATGTTTACATTCTAACTCAAACGTAATATATTTAAAATAGTAATTAGGAGGACTCAAAAATGAGTAAAAACAAACTATTATTAATAACTACAGGCGGGATACTATCGCTGGCTTCGGTATTTGCATTAACACAGCCAACCAGCGCTTATATCACGGGTTGCGATGCACCCAAAAGGATAAATGATGGCTACTATTCGTTAAAATGCAAGACTTCTGGTGGAGCAAATTCAAATGACGGCTTTCAGGCGTATGCTATGTGCGTAAACTTCTTGGGTATCGGGAGCACAGTATACGGGAACAAAGTCGTTTCGGGGGGAACGTCCTATGTGCAATGTGGATTCGGTACATCCGTTAAGGACGGCAGGATTTACTATAAAAGCGCGACGCTATAACATATAAACTGCTAAATCTTTACTCACGAAACATCCATTGCTGAGATATGCGATAGCTGTATCTGAACTAACGAGAATGATTCTCTCAACATTTTTTGTTATAGCGTCATTTGCCATATCTACGGCTAATCGCACGTCCACGCCTTCTTCTTGAAAGCGATAATCTCTAGTATGGCAATTATGGCATTCGTCGCTATCGCGAACCTGTAATTGACCTGCTTCAATATAGTCAACATTACACCTACTCAGCGCACTACGAATGCGCCGTAAGTTATCCGCGAAGCGTATTGATTTCTCTCTTATAGCATCTCCAAAGCGTGTGACTCGTTTTATCCTTTTGGTGCCATAGTATCGGATGGTGGTATTTTCGGGATCATAATCGCCGATATCTGCAAGCACACTTTCGATGACCATCCGAATATTCATTCCATCTAGCTGTTGCTTGCTAGCGGTTTTAGTTGTGGAAATAAGAACATCTGCCGCCTTATAGAGAAAGTTTTGTCCGTCTATATATACGATAGTTTTCATCCGTATTATCGATACTAGCACAAAAAAGCCTTGATGGGAAACGAGTCCAAATCAAGGCGATGTAACCCTATTGTAGCAAATATGTATCAATTGTCAATATCTTTGAGCAATTGATGCAATCCACTTAATTCTTGCAGAGCGTGAGAAAATTCTCCTGCATATATTACATCCTGTCAAAGAAGTCTGCCATCTCTCTATCGGACTGTTTAGAAATATATTTATTAAATTCCGAGACGAAAAACGTCCGGCAGGCCAGATTGCGCCGCTGTACGGGATTTTCAACTTTCTGCCCATAAGCCCGGTAAAATGCCATTTTAGAAACAGAAGCCTTCTCCCCGATCAATAGGCTGAATTCCTCGGTCAGCTCCTTGCTGAGTCCCGAATATAATCCTATGGCGACACCGGCGGACAGCAGACCCGCCGCTTCGGATGGCTTATCTCCGACAGCATCCAGTACCTGTCCGAAGGCCGACAGATTGAGTGAGAGCTTTTCCCCGGAGGCGCTGAGCAGGCCGGTAGCCCCGGAACCGCCGGACAGATAGCTCTCGATCTGCTTACGAATCGTCTGGGCCGATTCCGCTCTGTGTGCTTCAGGTTTGCTTGCGCTGGATATAAAGCGGCCCCAATAGGGCATAATATCCGACAGCATCGATACGTCATAGCTGTCAAGCTGCGAGTGGAGATTGCCGGTTGTCTCGTCGATCAGCTTTGTAGTTGTAAATGAATAGATTGCTTTGAGTTGGATTAGTTCGCGTTCATAATCACTCAGGTCAGCTTCGTGGTCTGTGACATCGGCGCTGATTTCCTGATTCACGCGCCTGCGCACAATAGAATCAAAAGAACCGATACTCTGCTGTTCGTAGTACATCCGCCACGCCTGCTCCCAGTTTGTGCGTCGCTCATCGGTCATTGCCGAGGTAAGCCGCGAATCCGTCGGTGACATATCCTCGGTGTGGCAGCGGTCGTCATTCTTGCGTACGATGATGCCTGTGGGCAGGACATATGCATCGGATATATCCTCGCCACTACCTGTCAGCGCGGCGGCAATGCTGCTTTTGAGCGGCATAATTTCACCGAGCGCCCGCTTGGGCGCTTCTTTTTTAATGGTGTCGTCACGCTCCTTCCTGATGCCGTCTATGATTTCTTTCAAGCGGAGTTTTTCCTCCTTGGTCGGATAGCCCCAAAAGATTTCGCCCTCGGCATGACCAGGCAACAGATCGCCAAACTGCCTGCGGCATAATGCCTCATAGTCCGACAGCAATTTTTCGACGTCCACTTTTTCGCCTATCGTATCATGATAGAAATTCCTAATTTCCTGCTTTGACGCCTCAAGGCTCAAATCAGAAAAATCTTTTGTGGCATAATGTCGCATAATTGAACTGATGGGGCGGCCCCTGTCGACACTTTTCTTGAACTCCTGACCGCATTCTTCTTTTATGAGGCTTCGCAGGGGAGTAAAAAGTGTGTTAAGCTCACCAAGCGTTACCAGATTGCCTGTTTCATAGGGCTTTCCGTCCACGTAGATGAGCTTATTGTCTTTTTTAATATTGCTTTCTTCCTCCGGTGTTTTTATCGGGCGGAAGTCTCTTCTGTCCTTAAGTCTGCGTATTATTTCCTGATGCTTATGCTGAAAAGAGCCGTACTCGACTATCTCTTCCTGAGTCAAAAATCCTCGCTCTATCATGAACTGTCGAAATTCATCGCCATATCGTTTCTGCTTCATAAATTTTGCGTCCGAGTCCGCTTTGGCCTGCGCAATGGGAGCCTCATATTCAGCGGATATTTCGGCAGCATATTTGTCATAAAACAAATCGGCATAACAGCGCTCCCACTTGCTGTTTTCGGCGGATAACTTCTCAAATAGCCGTTCCGGCGAATCGGAGCGCTCCGCCATGTTCATAATGATCCACTCGTGGACTTTTTTCTTGTACTCGGGCGTAAACGGGTATTCCTTGCCGCCCGCTTGCAAGCCAAACAGCCCCACGGTGGCGGTTTCCGTTTCCGCAAAGCTGTCAGTTGGGGAAGCGTCAAACATTGAAAATAACAGCTTTTGTTCTGTGGATAATTCTATTTCGGAATCATCGGAGATTTCCGCCGTCTTGCGCAGAAAATCCTCGCCCTGCTGTAGTCGTGCTAAAAACGGCTCATCGCGAAGGGTTTGCTCCTGCGTTTCAATAATTTCCGGTGGCTGTTCGTATTGTTCCATTGTATTATGCGTTGGCTGCGGCGTTTATTCCAATTGCTCCCAGAACTCTCTGTCCGGACTTGCCGCTCTTATTCGGTTCAATGGCGGAGATAAGGTCTATATATAGAGCCTCGGCGTTGAACAAATGGTCGTCAAGCTTTGTCAGGTAAGGGGCGTAATCGGAATCGGCGCGCCGGGCCTGTTTTCCCGTCCAGCCCTCGGCACGGGCGCGGATTTCCTCGAAGAAGTCTGGCGTTATGGGGCGAGCGGCCTTGTAGTCATTGAGCAGCTCCTGCTTGCCCATGCCACAGATTTTGCCGGAATAATAGGCGCAGAGCCGCAGTGTTTTCTTTAATTCCGCAGTGGTATCGGCTAAATCCACGGGCAGGGATTTTCCGGCATCGGCAATTTTCCCAAGGCTTTTTTGTCCCAAGGCCGACGTGAGGGCAATCATATTGCGCGCCTCCGGGCGGCGGTTTTTGAGTACCTCACGCGCGATAAATTCACGGGTCAGGTCGGTGTCGATGTCGTTCTCACGTGGCGGGACGTATTCCTCAAGCAGGCTGCCGAGGCGTTGCTTTTGGCGCTGGTTGGTGACATCCGTCCAGCTGGCCCACGCGAACAATTCGATGTCGGACAGGTCGTTGCGGGTGAACGGGCCGTATTGGAACACATCACCCTCATCCACAATCCCTTCCTCCAAAAGCTCGTCATCTTCCATGTTGTCCAGATAATAGGCATAGAAGTTCCTGCCAAGGCGTTCGCCCGGCTGGCGGTAGCTGTGAAAAGTGTCACTGTCGGCGTGGAGGTTGTATTCTTGTTTCAGCGACTGTTGAACATCCTCAAAGGGACGGTCATCCTGCAGCTCCG
This sequence comes from Saccharimonadales bacterium (SeqCode), assembly GCA_047974525.1. Classification (GTDB taxonomy): domain Bacteria; phylum Patescibacteriota; class Saccharimonadia; order Saccharimonadales; family Saccharimonadaceae; genus UBA2834. Next base: position 131,031 of record JBKECJ010000007.1, on the reverse strand, counting down.
GGAAATTCTCCAGCGGCAAATACTTGCTCTGATCAAAGCAACGGGAGGTGTCTATTTCGCCGCGCTCATAGCGGACGAATTTATCAGCGAGGGCATTGAGCCGTGCGTGCTTCTCGGGATTGAGTATATAGTCCCGTCTGTTTTCGACGCCGTTGATACTGTTGAAAATGGTGTCCCGAAGGCGCTCAAGCTTCTGAGCGACTATGTCGTCCGTGGCATCTCCGGCAAAGTCCGCAACCTTGCGCGCCTCCTCCGGCGTCATGAGTCCGGCATATATGCCGCGCGATTCCAAATTGCGCTGTACTCTGACGATTTCAGGGGATAGCGTACCGTTTGCCGCCTGGCTCTAAATGGTTTCGCTTCCGAAACGATCAATATTTCGTAGTTGTTCGGCAATCTGGTTCGCCCTGTCCGCGCACAGATACTCCGACACAAGCGAAATCGCGACATCGTGGGTCTCAACTTTAACATCCGCCAGTGTTTCGCGGGAATTGTCGGTTTCGGATAGGGCTTGCTGTTCTTCAAATGGCGGTTGAGTTTGCTCTATGTTTGCTTCTTGTCCCTGGTCTGGGTGGTTTTCCATGAAATATTCCTGTTTACTTAGGAATATTATAGCAGATTGTGCTTGTGGTTGATATATCTCGCATACAGCCATTACAATTTTTATGCGCGTGAAAAAGCCGCGGTTTGGTTATCCGCGGCTTGATTAAGGCTTGGCGCGTTCGGATGGCTATGAATTAATGCTCAATTCATAAATGAGGCTATACTCGTCGATTTTTCGATTAAGGTGTCCCAAGCACACTAAAAAATTGAGCTTTTTACAGAGTGCGCTATAAGACTTCTTGGGGAGTATCTCTCGAATTTCAGAGGCTGAAGTGGGACCAAATTTTCTTATGAAGCAGATAATATACTCGTCTTCGTTGGATAAGTGATAATTCGGTTGCTCCATCTTAGGCTGATTATAGCACGATTGTTCAAGGCTCGAGAATGCAAAATAGCAACCCAGCCTGACGCAATTTATGCGGCGTCAAGCTGAGTTCGTATGCAACTATTTGCAAAATATATTAATCTATTTATTTTATTTGACTCTCGGAGTTGCCTGCAATTACCCCTGTACCATTCTATTATTGGCCATGGCTATTCTATCTAAAATAGATTTTGTTTTAACGTGATCTTTTCCATATCTATTTTCAAAAATATTTAAAGCTCTCTGAAGCCACTCGAGAGCTTCTTCGTAGTGTTTTTGCCTTGCATGGATTAAGGCAATAAACGAACAGATGTCAGCCAGATCGGGGTGATCGCCCAGAGTCTGTTTTTGGATTACGGCAGCTATTTCAAAAAACCCTAACGCAGAATCATAATCTTCAAGTTCATAGCAAACTGCTGCCACATTATAGTGAATTTTTGCAACATCCGGATGTTCATCTCCATACGTTTCCAATGTTATATCAAGGGCTTTTTCATATAGCTTAAGTGCCTTGTTGTAGTCGCCCAAGTCATCATACGCCGAAGCAATATTATGGTAGATGGCAGAGAGGCTTGGATGGTCAACTCCTACTGTATTTTCTTTGATTTTGAGGGCTTTTTGATGGAGTTCCAACGCTTTTTGGAAATCTTTTTGCCCGGAATGTATCAATCCAATTGTCTGATAAGCATCCGCCGTATGAGAATCATCTGCACCAAACAACTCTTCGCAAATCCCTAAAGCCTTTTGAGCCAGTTCAAGTGCAGCAGAAAAGTCCTTGCTGTCGATATATGCAAGCGCCATGTTGTTATAGGCATTCGCAGTGTAGAAATGGCTTGTTCCGGCCTCAGTCTCAAATATAGGTAACGCTTTTTCGTACCACTCCAATGCCTGATCGCAGTCGCGAGAATGCGTGCAATATCTTCCAATCCAGTTCATCAAGACAGCAACCTCAATGTCGTTTTCGGATAAAAAGTAATTACACAAAGCTTGCGCAAACGGAATAAATGGTGATGCTTTTAAGTAGATATCTCCATTCTCCCACAATATTTTCTCTCGGCAGTGGTTTAGCAGTTTACGATGATGCACAAGCTCAATATCTACCTGTGTCAACACCGCTACTCTCACCATCTGGTGCATAGAATAAGAAACGAGATCGCTCTCATTATCTGCATGCTGCATCAGCCATGTATTTCTGGAAAGCTTGTTCAGAATAAGGCGGCAATCATCTTCATCTACACCTGTGTCTCCCCATAACCACTTGGCACAGGTTTCTAAATCGAGTGGAACGGCAGGGAAAACTGCAAATGCTTCAAGGATGTTTTTCTCAACAGAGCTTAAAGTTTCATCAAAGCTATACAGCTTACAAATTTCCTCTTGGAGTTTTTCCTCGTCTTCTACCCCTTTACGGATATTAAAGTCTTTTTCTGTTAGCTTTTCTGTCAGTCTTTCAATACTCCAACCATAATCTCGTGCCATCCCGCCCAAGCGATTCACAATCAATGTATTGTAGCCAGCACGCTCTTTAAAAATATCTATTAGGGCAGAGATGTCGGATTCGCATAGTTCCATAGAGCCAGAGTCTAGCCCAAGATAACGCTGCGTCATAAATATCTGCATACATTCTTCGTTAGGGAGGACGTCTACTTTTCGAGCATCAAAGCCTTTCATTGGGATACGTGAAGCGAGTAAAACTGCAGCTTTGAGTGAAAATAGCTTTGCGAACGAATCATCCGGCACTTGTCCATTTTGCTGGAGACGGATATCGTCAATCAGCAGGAGCACTTGAGCCTTTTCGCATAGACCACGCAAATAGTTCCATGTCTCGTCCGCTCCGCCGTCTTCAGGGCAAACCAATTGTTGTGCTAGGTTGTTATCCAAAGAACCATCGTAAAACAAAAACCCAATATGATCAAAACCGTGGTCAACGCGGCTATCAGAAAAATTCACATATATTTTATTTAGTATTTCTGTTTTCCCAATGCCACCCATGCCGACCAGTTGCAAATGCGGAGTTCCGATTTGTAGTTTTTCACAGAGGTCGGCTATATATGTGTCTCGACCAAGTATCTGTGCATTATCCCACCGAGACGCGTTTGGTGTTAGGATATATGGAGCAGATGAAGGAACAATCTCTGCATTTTTATTCTTCTGGGGATACTTTGGTATAGGCAAAGGCATCTTATCCGGTATAGACTGTATGATTGCTGCTAAATTTTTTTCTCGAAAAATGCACTTAGCCAGCCATTTTATAGAGACGTTTTCTCTTTTTTGGAATGTGCTTTGCGGATTCTTATATGTCCCTTTAGGGAAGCCATTTGTATAGTATTTTGTGCGGCGTTCCTGAATTTGCGGTATGGTTTCATATCCTTCAAGCAGCCCAAATGCTGCCAGTAAAAGCTCCGCATCGGTTTCATCCTGAATATATTTCTGTATAAACGTTACGAGCAGGGCTTTGTCCTGCTCATAAGTCCGTTTAACTCGTGTTGGTATCTCCAATATGCTGAGAAGTTCGCCCTCTATATAATCCGCAAGAAATCCAGCCTTACGAATGCCTAGTAGCGTTCCTTCAAGACTGACTTCAAAATCCTTCACTATTACCACCACCCATCGTAGCCGTCTATCTTTATATATTATATCATAACTGTAGCCAAACATATAGAAAAACATAGTTAACATCGATATCTTTTGCCGCTAGTGTCATTGCTGGCGGTTTTTTTATTGGCGGAAATATATCGGAATTTCCTAGATTTTTCTGTTCAGTTTTCCTGAGCCGTTCTTCTGGTATCTTGTTACCAGAGCTTAAAAAACTCTTTCGCACCTTGACAACTGAATAACCAAAACGGCCTCCCCACCGCCACAGATAGTGTGCATTGCGGCTCCCCCGGAGCTTGCGCGCCTGCGGCTGAAAGTGTGCATAGCACATGCGAAGGAGGCTGCATAACAACAAAAATACAAATTCAGGAGGTTATCCAAATGAAAGAAATTCGTAACAGTGACGGACGGCTGGTATGCCGGATCAATGAAACCACAGGTGCGGTGGAAATCTGCATCAAGGGATGCATCACCCTGATTGAACGGCAGCCTGACGGAGAAATCAAAATTATTAACACGAAGCAAGCCGCTTAACCTGCGGCAATAAACTAAGTCGAAATCCGCTGAGACCACTTTGATGGCAGGGCGGGACGCCTTTTTGGCGTTCCACCTGCCATCTTTTTTGTCTCACGGATCAAAAAGACGGCTCTCGGCGGTTTTCAAAAAATTTGAAAATCAAAGGAGTCGTTGAAAATGGGTTATTTCTATGCAACAGAAAAAGGAAAATTCAAAGCCGAGTTTAAGAGGTTTCAACAAAAAGCCATTGCTGCCGAGATGAGCGAAGAAGACACACAGGTAATGTATGAGACGGACTTACACCAGTTCAACCGTGACCGTGCTTTCTTTACCCGCACACAGCCCATTGACGGAGGAGATCATTTTTCCGATGGAGATGAGGCGGATGAGGATCAGTCTCCGTTGTTCGAGAAGTATTTGGAAGCGTTGAGTGTTCCCTTGGGAGAACTTTTTGCGAACGATCGCTACGGCTGGATAGAAAATCTGGAGGATGAACGTTTTACCGGGATCAGCAGCATCCTGTCTCCGGAAGATATTGAAGCTATGGCATACATAGCAAAAGACGGATTAAGCCAGACAGAAATAGCTCTGGAGTTGAGTTTATCCCGTGCCGCTATTTGCAAGCGCCTGAAGCGGATTAGAGAAAAATTAGAAAAATATCATCTGGCGGATTAACAAGCCGACTTCCCCGATGACTACCCCTTAGAGAGGTTCGCGATATGACTCTCACAAATTAAGCTAGGAGGAATTGATATGACCCCTACGATGAAGGACATCAAAAATGTAATTGAACGGAATATCCTTGAGGCATTTGCTTTATTTCCAGACACCCCACTTGACTTGAACATCTGCGCAAAGTGGCTATGGGAGGACGCCGGGCTGGATAAAGTCACCTGCTACGGAAAGATACTCGAATTGGCAGGCAAATCATGGCTGAAGTGCAGTATGGACAACAATCGCAATCTGCTGATTTCTATGGAGGACAACATAAAGGATCAATTTCTTTCCGACAGAAAAATCTACGCCGAAGATCATGCGATTTTGATTTGGTATTCGCTGGATGCAATTGATAAAGCCAACGGGAAACCAAGCGCAGAGACCGAACTGTATATGCCGCTTACCATTGCAATAGCAAAGTATTTTTGCTACAGCGATCAGCTCGACCCGACCAAATAAACCGCTTGCCTCATCGGGAGGGTTAACAGATGAACTCTCCCGATGACTACCCCTTAGAAGGAGACACACAAGTTCACTCTCACTATAAAAAACAGGAGGTTGTACAAATGGAAAATACTAAAAAACAGGAAATGTGCCGTCTGACCAAGGCTGAACTCACTGCCAAGCAGGATGAGCTTGAACAGGAGATGCGTGAGGAGCTTGCGCCGATTGAAGCAAAATACTGGGAGGCTGTGCAGGAAACCAATCTGCTTCATGAAGAGATGAAGCCGCTATATGAGGCTTATCGGGCAAGGTGGGAGGAAAAGGTCGTTCCGCATCGTAGAGTCATAAACAACATTTACAGCAAATACAGGCGGCGTTTGAAGAAATTGACGGAGCTGCTGAATGAGGAGGAGTTGATGCGATATTAAACGCTTTGCACAAATTACAGACAGTGAAGCCCATGAGCTGAAACGGCGAATTGACAGCCAGCCGTATGGCACAGTCATCCTGTTTGGAAACCGTCAGCTCACACCGGATTGCCACCCAGATGTGGCGGCAATCGGATTTTATCGGGACAGCGAGAAATATTACGTCTTTCTCGACAGGCGAATTATTTACAAAGGCAGCGACCCGCCGATGATGCACCTGACCATCCAAGCCCCAGTGTTTTTCAGGAGTTTTGAGCATCTGGTGGATTTTCTCAGGGAACTGCCCGGCGGAGAACCGCCAGCGCCGCAATCGCCGCCACAACCTACGAGCAAGCCTAACCGCCCCAAAAGCACACCGCCACCGGAGGATTACGACATCAGCAAGGTCGCAAACATTTCCGAAATTAAAACACCGGCAAAGACAGTCAATGCTTCCCCAGACAGGAAAACCATCCAGCGGGAACTTGAAAAAGTAATCGTAGGTCAAGAGCGAGCCGTCGAAACGGTGGCACAGCAGACAGCATTATTTGTGGCCAAGGAAAACGCCAAGAAACCACTCTCAATGCTGTTTTATGGCCCATCCGGAGTTGGAAAAAGCGAGATGGCAACAGCAATCTCCAAAATCCTGACAAGACTCTGTGGTCGGGAATACGGCTGCACTTGGGTTGACCTGAACCAGTACACCGAAAGTCACTCTAACCAAAATTTGGTAGGCTGCCCCCCTGGCTACATTGGGCACGGCGAAAAGCCCATATTCGGTGCAGTAGAAGACAATAAATACCAAATTTTCGTGTTTGACGAGCTTGATAAGGCGCATCCTGAAATTTTGCGTACTTTCATGTCGGTGCTTGATAGCGGGATCGCTACGGCTGCAACCACGCTCAAAGATGGAAGTCGGCACTACAATTTCAAAAATAGCATCCTAATCTTTACATCGAATTACCAGCTCGGCGCAAGTCCTAAAAAGCGTATCGGTTTTTCAATAGCAGATGATGTGACGGATATTAAGAGTACAGATAGTGCGGTTGAAATCAGCTACAACGAAGCTGCCCCAACGAATGAGCAGACTACTTTGACACAAAGGATTTATCAGGATAGCGAGAGCGCAAGGAAGAAATTTGTGGAGCTTGGCACCCTTAAAGAAATCGCAGCTCGGTTCCAATGTTATGTAGGCTTCGATGAGCTTACGGAAGATTCCAAAATAAAGATTCTCGTGAAGCAGATTTTGGAAACCTCTTCCGAGTACGGCGTGAAGCTTACAAAAATCTCAACCCCAATTATTCAGGGCATAGTCGATGCAGCGCTTGGTGGTAACTCGCTTACGGTACGTTCCAACAAGTCCGTGGTGGAAGGAATTCTAGCTTCAGCCTTTGTGGACGCAGCCAAAAAGTATCGCGGGAAGAATGTGAAACTGGAAGGAACCATTGAAAAACCAATCATCAAACCATAAAAAACGAGGAGGTACACACAAATGCCAAACAAAGATTTATTTTCAGACAGCAGCATCGTTCCAGCTAAAGGAACAACGTCTGTCGCCCCCTATCAGCCAAATGGACAGAGTACAGCCATGATGCTGGCTGCCGCAGACCCCGCAACCCGTAAGAATGTCATGGATGCGGTGATGTCCGAAAATTGCAAGTTGCTGCTTGCCACCACTGCGCTTGAGGGGGCTGTAATGCTATCCCTCATGGAAACCCAGCTTACCAGCGCGGTGCCTTCGGGGGCACATAGGTACAAATTAATAGCGGATACGTATACGGCTTCAGCGGCCAACAGAATTGCGAGGTGGTAGAGCATGAATACCTTAATCATTCCAATCGTCTGTATCCTTGCCATAGGAGTGCCTGCGCTTATTATTGCTATAAAATACAACAAGTCAAAAGAAGAGACTTATCAAATGAGACAGAACCATACTGCCGAGATACAAAGGCTTGAGAATCAGATTGCGACCACCAATATTCAGCAAAGCTATGTAGAAACCGAAGCTCAGAGATTATATCAGGAACAAATTGACCTCAAGCTAGACGCCATTGATGCTGGGCGGGCTATGATCCGCGAGGCGTTACGGCACAGAAATTAAGCCAAACCAGCGATTTTACAACACCGCAAAGTTATTTCACAACAGCATTTTTCGTTGCCACTAAACGGCATTTGACCTCTGTTAGAGGGTGTCCCATCGCTTGCAAAGCTGAAAACGCTCATGCTTCATAAATGGATGCCCTCTGAGGTTAAATGTCCGCAAGATTTCAAACATATGCGAAAGGAAGATTTTATGAAAGAGAATAAGCCTAAAAAGTTATATAAGACCATTATGGCCGACCCGCCTTGGGATGTGGAGCAGAAGGGAGCGCGAGGCGCGATAAATCATTACGACCTGATGACCCTTGACCGCATCAAGGCTATGCCTGTTGGGGACTTGGCCGAGGAAAATGCCCACTGCTGGCTCTGGGTCACGGCCGCCACGCTGCGGCACGGCTACGATGTGCTGGAGGCATGGGGTTTTACGCCCAGATCGCCGTTCATTTGGATAAAGCCCCGTCTTGGGTTGGGCGTATACCTTAGAAATGCGGCTGAATTTATGCTTCTCGGAACCAAAGGCAAAGCGCCTGTTCTTTATAACGCACAGCCGAACTGGTTGTTCGCGCCGGTGCAGCCCCCGCACTCACATAAGCCGGAAGAGCAGTATCCCATCATAGAAAGGGTGTCGCCGGGGCCTTACTTAGAATTATTTGCCCGCCGCAGACAACCCGGCTGGGACTGCTGGGGCAACGAGATTGACAGCGATATTGTAATCCCTGGCTATCCCATTCCCAGCGACAAAAATCACGGGAGGGAGGATTGATGAAGCGTGGACAGAGAACCAAAAAAGTTCATCACAAGAATCATGGAAACAGCCGTGCTTTTAGCCCTGAGCGCTTTTCTCCTGCGGCTCGCGGTGTGTTACATACTCGAAATCTGGCCCGTTTTGCTCATTATAGCCATCGTGATCGCTGGCATCGCCGTTGGATATCGAATCTGGAAAAACAAAGCCAAATGGTAAGGGGGCTCGGATGTTGAGTCGGAAAATGACAGAGCGTGTCTGGCGCGAGGTCGTCTGGCGCAGACCCTTTGAGCTGGAGGCGGTGTGGGAGTTACTCTCCCACCTCGCCGCAACGCTCCCCAGAGGCGCAATTATTTGGGAAGCCCGTGGGCGCAGTGGTTATGTCCGTTACTATCTGGGCGCAGAACGCAAATACATAGGCAAAATTGAAGAAGCAATGAAAGCCCACGGCAATATTCAGTTTTATGATGCGCCGGAGCATACCCGAAAGCCGGTCAGTACAGCGCGGCAGTTCAAAATCACAAATCCTGCATTGTCCCTCAAGACAGATGTAGCCATGGCGGTCACCCGTGCAACCCTTGCGGCAATGGCGGCTGTGCGTGGCGATGTGGAAACCGTATTGCAGATTATTCTCGGGGGCGCATATGCGCCCTCGGCGGTTCCGGCAAAAATGCAAGACCCCAACGCCTCGTGGATACAAGCCATTCTGGGTAATGTGGGTCAGGCATCAGCAGAAAGTCGCAGCAATGCCCGTGACAAGGCGGGACAGCATGTCTTTCAGGCGGTCGTTCGCTTTGGCGTTTCAGGCGATGACGTGCTCGGGCGAATCAGCAGTATTCACAGTGCATTAAAAACGCTGGAATCCGCCGGTGTGCGAGTTTATGCAGATAACGAGAAGCCGGAACGGATCAATTTGGCTTATGTGCCTTGGAGCTTTCCCCTCCGCTTGTCGGTGAAGGAGCTTGTGACTTTTCTACTCGTGCCTGTTGGCGAGGAAGAACTACCCGGAACTGAGGGTTTGCATCCGAACCAGACACTGTCACCGAACTGGTATAGGGAGCCTACAACGGTAAAATCTGATCGCACCTTTGCCCTCAGCATGAATAAGCAAAATCGGCAGAAGCTTAGTATTTCGCCACAAGACAGCTTGGAGCATACGCACCTTCTGGGGCCTACGGGTTCGGGTAAATCGACCGCCATGCTGCATTTGATCCTTGCGGATATAAAGGCCGGACGCAGCGTTTTGGTTATCGATCCCAAGGCGGATTTGGTGAATTCTATTCTGGAACGTATACCTCCAGAGCGTGCAGACGAGGTGGTCGTTATCGACCCCTCTGACCCAAGCCCTGTTGGATTTAACCCCTTTGCTTTTAAGAATTATAAAAATCCTGCCCTCATCGCGGACGCGGTGCTGGCTGTGCTGAAAGAGATTTTTTCGGAAAACTGGGGCATCCGTTCACAGGATATTTTGAGCGGAGCATTGCTAACACTGGTTCAAATGGAGGGCGCATCACTCTTGTGGCTGCCGCCTCTGCTCACAGACGAGGCATTCCGGCAGAAAATAACCTCACGGTTAACGGATAAGATTGGGCTGATTCCGTTTTGGGAGCATTTTGAGAATATGCGTGACAGCGAACGCCGACAGGAAATAGCGCCGGTTATGAATAAGCTCAGACAGTTTCTGTTTAGACCAGGTCTGCGCAATGTGCTTGGTCAGGCAGATCCGAAATTCAACCTCACGGACTTGTTTTATAAACGTCGCATTGTCCTTGTCCCCCTAAATCGTGGGGTCATCGGTGCGGAGTCGGCACGATTATTAGGATCGCTCATAGTTGGTTTGACTTGGACTTTGGCACTATCCAGAGCCAATATCCTACAGGAAAAACGACACACAGTCAGCGTGTTCATCGATGAATTACAGGATTATTTATCCTTGCCAACCGACCTATCCGACGCATTGGCACAGGCGCGAGGGCTTGGCATGGCGCTCACGCTGGCGCATCAATACCGAGAACAGTTGCCGCCGGAAATCCGTGCCGGAGTCGATGCCAACGCAAGGAATAAAATCGCTTTTGGACTCAACAGCGCCGATGCGAAGGATATGGCGGCGATGGCTCCCGAACTTGCGGCGTTGGACTTCATGACATTACCGCGCTACCAGATATATACATCATTTCAGCAGGACGGCAAAAACATCGGATGGGTACAAGGACAGACCATACCTGCCCCTCCCGCTATCCAAACTGCGGCGGAGCTTCGGGCGCGGAGCATGACAAGATATGGCATCCCTGCCGAGGAGGTAGAAGCCGAGTATTTGAAAATATTAACACCAGATGACAATCCCATTGACGGCGAACCGCCTGATGGGGGTGTCGGGAGGAGGAAAAAGCAATGACTCATCGATTGGGTTTTCGAGCGGCGAAGATAAGCGTGGAAGCGACCACACCGTCGCACTTCATCAAAATTAAGGGATATGACTGCTTAAGCGCCCTTACAGCGCACTCAAGCTTTCCCAGCGGAGGGCGCCGCCCATGACCGAACGAATTTCACGCAGGCAGCTCGAAGAACTATCGCCCACTCTTAGTGAACGAGATTTCAAAATTTTAGCAATTTTAAGGCAGTGCCGCCATCTCACGACTAAGCAGATTCAGCGACTCTATTTTGAGAGCGCCACTACGGCTCTGGCTGGGCTGAAGGCTGCGAATCGGAACATGAATAAGCTGAAAGGGTTGGAGCTCACTAACAACCTCGCTCGGCGGGTTGGAGGGATTAATGCCGGGTCGGGCTCGCGTATCTGGCATCTGACAGAGACTGGGGAACGGCTACTTCGGCTCGGTGACGGCACGGCACGTCCGCGCAGGCGACCGCATGAACCTTCTTCAATATTTTTAAAGCATACGTTGGCGGTTGCGGAATGCTTCATCCAGCTGACAGAAATATGCGGCGGCAAGGGCTTGGAGCTAATCAAAGCTGAAATGGAGCCGGACTGCTGGCGCTCGTACAGCCACAAAGGTCACTTGACCGCACTGAGGCCGGATATGTTCACAGTTACAGTCTGCGGCGAATACGAGGATAGGTGGTTCGTGGAGATTGACCTGAACACCGAAGCGCCGGTTACGGTTGTGGAAAAATGCCGCCGCTATTATGACTACTACCGAAGTGGACTCGAGCAGAAAGAACATGAGGTGTTTCCGCTTACGGTCTGGATCGTGCCGGATGAGGCAAGGAAAGAAAGCCTTACCGCGCACATCAGAGAGGCGTTTCCGAAGATGCCGAGGATTTTTATCGTAATTACGCCTGATGAGTTAGAAAACCTGATTCGTCAGGGCGTGGAGGGGGCGGCGTTATGTTAAACGCAGTAGATGATGTCCCGTAACCACAGGTGTTCGAGGGTTTGATGCAGCTAAGCGGACAGGGGTGGGATGAGAGGTCATGAGCAGTTTTATGGCTGGGAGTACCTTTTAGCAATTAATAATAATGGGAGCAATATATGAAAAGCACACAGCAAGAAAATGCACCAGAAGCAATCCATCAGTTGGCAGTCGATATTGACCGATTTGCTGAAGAATATGACACCTATGGTTATCGCGATGATGTTGATGATACAGAAGAAAACATAAAAGAAATTGAGTGCACTATTATCAATGGCGAGATAGCTTATATGAAAAGATATCTTCAGGAAATTATTGATGAGGATAATCCGCCAGAGCACATTCAAACTGCAAAACGATTATTATGCAGATTGGAGTTTGCGGTAAAGTCTACTGAAATCTCAAAATAACACAAACACTTTTTGCCTGACGGCAGAAAAGTAACAATGAGCCATAATCCGCTTCGGCTACATATTCCAGTCTCTGCCCGGCTTAGCTGTACCAAGCCCTCGAATATGCACGCAGAAATAATAACTTCCGCTTATTAGCGGATGAACCACAGGAGGAATCGAATGATACGATTTTTTGATATGTTTGCCGGTATCGGTGGATTCCGAGCCGGACTCACACGCGCAGGCGGCTACGAATGCATCGGTCACTGCGAAATAGATAAACATGCCGACAGAGCTTACAGGTCGGTACATAACGTAAAGGAAAGCGAGGTCTTTTATGAAGACGCAACAAAAATCAATACAGACACCATGCCTGAATTCGACCTGCTCTGCGCCGGATTCCCTTGTCAGGCATTTTCAATCGCTGGCAGAAGACAAGGATTTCTCGACCCTCGAGGCACTCTCTTCTTTGAAATTGCCCGTGTGGCTCGTGCGAGACGGCCTGCGTATCTTCTGCTTGAAAATGTCCCAGGTTTGCTATCGCATGACAAAGGCCGGACGTTTGCTGCCATCCTCTATGAGCTTTGCGACATGGGGTACAGCGTCGAATGGCAGGTGCTTAACAGCAAGGATTTCGGAGTCCCGCAGTCAAGACGCAGGGTATATATTGTCGGATATCTTAATCGAGAATGCGCCGGAAAAGTATTACCTGTCAGAGACACAAACACAAAAACTCTTATACAACTCATAGGCGGACGGCAGGACTCTCGAGTCTATGATCCCGAGGGGCTATCCAAGACGTTGCTGGCGAAATCCGGCGGCTCCGGTGGGAAAACTGGATTGTATGCCGTTGGATTTAACCGTAAAGACGGTATCACAGGCGAGATTGAAGTTGCTCATACTTTAGGCTCCAGCGATTTTAGGGGCCTAAATCGGAACCAGACACAGAATGCTGTACTGAAGATTGGCAATGTGAATCCCAGCGGCAGAGGTCAGAACGGAGAGGTTTACAGTGCGGGCGGTCTCTGCCCTACTATTACGACAAATAAGGGTGAAGGGATAAAAGTAGCTCTCAATGACAGTACCGAAAACACATCCGCCCATGCGGTTCTGACTCCTGAGCGGGAAAAGATCAGGCAAAACGGACGGCGCATCAAAAATGCCGGGGAGCCGATGTTCACCCTCACTTCTCAGGATCGCCACGGTGTTTTGCTCATCAAGGAAGCCACCAAATCTGGATACAAAGAGGCAGCCGCTGGCGATTCCGTTGACCTGAGCTTTGCCACCATGAACACCAGACGCGGACGTGTGGGCGACAATATTGCACACACATTGAATACGGGCAGCGCACAAGGTGTGGTGACTCCCATCGGGCGCATCCGCAGGCTTATGCCGCGAGAATGCTTCCGTTTACAGGGTTTCAGCGAATGCCAGATCGATAAACTGCTTGAGAACACCTCTGATGCGCAGGCGTATAAACAGGCTGGAAACGCCGTTACGGTCAATGTGGTACACGCGCTGGGCTTGCGTCTGAAAACGGCACACGAGGGCTGTGTGGCCGCAACGTGGGCAAGACAGGAGGTGGCGCTATGATAACGGATATTCAAAAGCAATCCATACATACCATGCGGCAAAACGGACTCTCTTACAGCGCAATTGCCAATGCTACGAACCTGTCCCCAAATACAATAAAATCCTTCTGTCGCCGGCAAAACATCGACATGGGTGACGCAGACGATGAAGATTATAATGTCTGCAACTACTGCGGCAAGGCACTACTATACTATCCGGGTAAGAAAAAGAAGCGCTTTTGCAATAACAAATGCCGGTCGGGGTGGTGGAATCACAACCGCAGCTGGGCTTGCCGCAAGAAGGAGCATCTTTTGCTCTGCCACTTCTGCGGCGCTGAGTTTAACAGCTACGGAAACAAAAAACGCAAATACTGTGGTCGTGAATGTTACTTTCGCAGCCGCTATGGGGAGGGCTTGCCATGAAGCCAGAGCAGCTTCAGCGGGAAAAGGACTATTATGCGGCGCTGGCTATTGCCGGGCAGCTGCTAAAGCGGAGCCTGATAACCCAGGCGGAATATAAAAAAGTGGAGGAGGCACTTGTAAAAAAATACCGCCCGGTTATAGGCTCGCTGAAGTACGCCGCAAATGGCAACCCACCCCAAAAACAAAAATAGGAGGCTACATATTATGACCACAAAGGACTATTATCACCAAAAGGCACTGCTTGAATTGGAGCAAAAAATCCGAGAGCGCTGCATAAATCGTGTCGTTAGAAATGACGGCACAGAACTTGCGCAGCTGCTTGAGGAAGTCTGCACTGCCAGTGAGGTCACCCATGCCGGAAATTTTGTCTTTTCGGCAAAGCATTACCGTTCTGACAGGATTCTTATCTTCACCGAGCCGATGTGCGGTGGCGAGGAGCACATCCGAATTATTGGATACAGCATTGAGCCAAAGAAGGATACAGGTATTGTGCCTGTCCTGAAAGATGCAGATATCGGTGAAGCTGATGAGGCATTGATTGACTTCGCCAAAACCATTGATTTCAGAGGACTTTACAAGCAAATCAGGGCTTCCGCTCTCATTGTCGCTGAATTTGAAATTCCTCAAATCGCCATCCGCAGAGAAAAGATCCACATTGAATTTGCATCGAAGAACGTAGCATCTCAGACCGGCCCCTTTTCCGCTATTTTGAAGCATTGCTATATTCACAGCTTCAGTAACAGCGTGTTCAGGGATAAGGAAACGGACGCACCCAAGTATTGGGTCAGCGTACATATCCGCTACGAACACAAGGACGGCGGAGAAAACGGCATGGATATTGGTACTGCGCTTTATTGTGATGGTGCGTGGGAATTCACGGGTGCTCTGGTGCCACAGGAAAATCCCAAAAACTCGCTCTTGCCTTCTTCGCTCTTTTGAGTGATAGATGGTTATGAAAACAGAAAGGATGAGACTGTATGAAACCGATAATCAAGGAGCAAATTTTGGCTGTCCGGGATACCGGCGAGACCAATATGTTCGATGTTAAGGCTGTATTTGAGATTGCACTACGTGAGGATTACTACGAACTGGCAGATTTTATCTTCATGGATACTAACGCATACAGCCGATTCATCATGACCGGCGAAGCCGAGGAGGATGCATAAATGGACATCTGCTTTGAGGTGAAAAAGCTTCGGGATAAGTGGCATGAGGGACACATCGAGCAATACAGGTTTCAAGCCAAAGTGTATGATGTCGGCTCCAAGTTCGGCATCAACAAAGGTCGTGTCAGTAAGCTGTCGGTGTGGGATTCCGGAAGCGAGATCATCAGCTACGACCGGGGCTGGGACAAAAAACCAGAAGATGACGAGCATTGGGTAATCCTCTGGGAACTGCTGAATCGGCTTGAGGAACTCCCTGTCGACGATTAAAAACCAATTTCACACTTGCTTTTATCAGCATCCTGAGTGATTGATGGTGATGCAAAATAATCGAAAGGAGCAGGAAAATGAACATCAACTATAACGTAACGGGAGAGCAGCGCAAGGCGCTGGTCACAGCAATCGGCGAGATTTTAGCGCTGGAGGCCGTTTATCAGGGCGCACCCACCTTTGCCTACAAAATCGGCAGCTGCATGGTGGATAAAACCGGTACGCTGGATTTTGCGGAGGGCGTAGAGGAAAGTGCAAGAGATTTGTTGGTCGGCGCTTTGAAAGAGCGTGGCTTCGAGGCGGATACTTCGGAGAATCCGGATCATGGCAGCAATAAGCTGGTGATCGAGATTCCACGAGAGGGTTTTACCGATGCGGCAATAGCCAATCTCAGGAAAATCATTGCCAGCAAACAAACGCTGATCGAAAAGGCACTGAGGCTGGATGATCTGCCGTTTAACGAGGATTGCCTGGCGGTTGAGGTGACGGAGGACAAACTGCGATTCCCATGGTTTGCCCTTATAGGTATAGAGGGCGAAGCAGATGCTTATTCCCGGTTTATCTGCGCTTTGTGCGAGATGGCCAAAACCCAATCACGGGTTACTGCAAAGGAAAAGCCTACGGACAACGACAAGTTTACCATGCGGCTATTCCTTGCGCGGCTTGGGCTGAAAGGCCCTGAAAACAAGGCTGTTCGGCAGATAATGCTGGGAACTCTCAGCGGCGACAGCAGCTGGAAGAATGGTCAGCCGCCGAAAAAGGCTAACGAACATACGCCTGATGGCGAAAACACTCAGGAGGTGTAGTACATTATGAGACACAATAACGGCTTTCCAAATAGGGCGACCGTGGAACGGGTACGCTCGGCGTACCCGACCGGCTGCCGTGTGGCGCTCGTATCTATGGGCGATGGTCCATACAGCAAGCTAAAGCCCGGCGATCAGGGAACTGTGAGCTTTGTCGATGATACAGCAACGGTTTTCGTGAACTGGGATTGCGGCTCCGGGCTCGGCATCGTGTACGGTGTCGACCGGGTACGGAAGCTGTAAGGTGTACAAGCCGGGGGATCATGTATTCCCCGGCTATTTTTATGAAAGGGGTGTGGAAAAATGTCTGACAACACTTTGGCGGAAAATTTCAAAGAGTGCGTCAATGCTTGCATTGACAGGCTTTACAGGTTTTTTGCCGATGATGGCTGCGAATATGAGGGCGTCATGCCCGACAACGGCAAGCTTGACATCGAAATCCATCTGACCATCAAGGCGAGGAAGAAATAATCGAAATGACCCTTGACTCTTCTGAAGAGGAGAGTGATAGATGGTGTGACCTCCGATTAGGTGCGAGGTCATAATACAAAAAAATATATCAAACTGCGAGGTGATAAATTAATGCGAGAAATAAGGAAAATCGATGCAATACCTAAAGCCATTCAGCGCAAGCGTGTGGCGGCTTATGCCCGCGTGTCGTCCGGTAAGGACGCTATGCTCCACTCCCTGTCCGCACAGGTCAGTTATTACAATGACTATATCGGAAACCGTGGCGATTGGGAGTTCGCCGGCATTTACGCTGACGAGGCTCTGACTGGTACAAAGGATACGCGCCCTGAGTTCCAGCGAATGCTGGAGGACTGCCGGGCTGGGAAGATTGACATAGTCATTACCAAGTCAATTACTCGCTTTGCCCGTAATACTGTGACACTTTTGGAAGTGACGCGGGAGCTCAAACTGCTGGGAATCGACATTTTCTTCGAGAAAGAGAATATTTATACTTTCGATGCCAAGGGCGAAGTACTCATTACCATTATGAGCTCGCTGGCGCAGGAAGAAAGCCGTTCTATCAGTGAAAACATTACATGGGGCAAGCGGAAAAGCATGAAGGATGGCAAGGTCTACCTGCCATATAAACGCTTTCTAGGCTATGAGAAAGGCGAGGATGACTTGCCGAAAATTGTGGAATCCGAAGCGGTTATTATACGGCAGATTTACACATTATTTCTGGCCGGCTACACCTATCGCGGTATTGCGGATTACCTTACAGAGCAAGGTGTACCGACACCCAGCGGCAAATCGATATGGAGCGTCAGTACCATCACGAGCATTCTGAGCAATGAAAAATATAAAGGTGATGCGCTGCTCCAAAAGAGCTACACGGTGGATTTTCTCAACAAGACCATAAAAAAGAATGAGGGCGAGATTCCTAAGATTTACATTGACAATTCCCACCCCGCCATTATTTTGCCGGAAACTTTCGATTTGGTTCAAAGCGAGATAAAACGGCGCAAACCCCTACGGCGGCAGCTAAATAGCAACAGCTCTTTTGCGGCAAAAATCGTCTGTGGGCATTGCGGCGGATTCTATGGCTCAAAGGTCTGGAATTCAACCAGTAAATATCGCAGTCATATTTGGCGTTGCAACCGGAAATACGCTGATGATTCACGCTGCGGCACCTCGCATATACGCGAGGAAGAAATAAAATCTGCCTTTGTGACGGCATTTAATCAGGTTTTAGGCGACAAAAGACGTTACATTGCTGAGCTTGAGGAACTGTTGCCACTGCTGGTGGACACCTCGGCACTGGAGGTAAAGCTGGCAGAGGCAGAGGTTGTACGTGACGCCGCCATTGGACGCATGCGCCGCTATGTAGATGAGAATACCCGACAAGTGCAAGATCAGGGCGAATTTGAACGCCGGTTCAGGGAAATGGGTAACGAGTGCAGTGCGGCAAAAAAGGTGATTGAGGACATCAAGGATAAAATTCTTGAACAAAGCACCAGAAAAGAAAAAATACGCCTGTACCTTGATGAGCTAAGTCTGGCAGGCGATATTGTCACCGAGTTCGCTGAGGATTTGTGGCAGGCAACTGTCGAGTCGGTTACAGTACAGGCGGATAAATCCCTGACGTTCAAATTCAGGGATGGCTCCGAGGTTCCAGTTTTACTGGAATCCAAATAGCGCAAGTAAGGCGCTAAGTACATTACATCGGCCCGCGGATTACTCTGCGGGCCTTTTCTATCTATATATTTTGCTTGTCGTATTTGCGCTTTTTTACCTGTGAGGCATAATTAGAATAATCCTGCTCAGAAAAGGACACCGCAGAAACTGCGAGGCACAAATATGTGCCCTTCAAACTCGGTGTCCTTTTTTGGACAGAATATAATCCTTGGTGCATGATTAGACGATTTTGGGGGTGTCTGATTTTTTCATCCTTGGGTTGGTGCAAATGAGGCTCGGTTGGTGCATCGTCTATTTTTGCTCAGTTTTTCGGGACAATTAAAAGTAAGGTTTGATCTTGATTTTAGAGGTGAAATGACTTCATTTTCATCTACAAATAGCGAAAAACCCCTTGTATCAAGGGGTTTTCCGCCAGACTGCATTATATCATTTGTGTAGTCTTTTCTTGGCTGGGGATGAGGGATTCGAACCCCCGAATGCTGGGACCAGAACCCAGTGCCTTACCGCTTGGCGAATCCCCAGTCTCTATCTAATATACGCCAAAAATGTTATAATTACAATCGTCACACAAAAGTACTTTTACAAGGGGGTCGATATTATGCGTTCAATGTCTTGTGAAGCTCTGGTGGAATGCAGAGCAGAAGAACTGGTCGAGCAGCTTGGCTCGAGGCAATTATCTGTGCTGAAATCATTAAAGGCACACAAGTTACGGCTCGAAATGAGTCTTGTAGGGCGGCTTTGTCAATTTATCGTCTGGCTGATCTATATTGGGCCAAGATCAAAGCTTGCGCTAAAGAAACGAGCAGCGGCATGGGTGAAATTCTTTTTCCCGATTCGCTACTGCAAGAACGACTATCGCGTGGGCGACGCCGGCGCGGCCGGAGTGGTGGTGTACTTCAATCACCAAAGCTTATTTGAGGTGCTTGCTACGATTTACTTCTGCATGACGACTTTTCCGGACAAACGTTATCTGTTTCCGGTAAATTTGCCATGGTATGAGGGGTTGTGTCCGGTACTGAAAAGACTTGATGGCTTGGATGTCTGCATTATGCCGATGATTACGCCATCAACCAAGGAGAAACTTGACGAAATTGCGGACGGCGACGCGACAATGCTACACGCTATCGAGGTAATAAAGCACCGCTTTGAAGAGCATTTCGGAGAGCGCGTAGTGGATTTCTTGATGGCGGGCGACTTGATTGCCGTGGCGCCTTCGGCTACCAGAACGCCTTATATTTTTCCGAGTTACGACGCGTATATCGGTCGTGATAAGAAGGGTATCAAGAAGATGCCACGATCAATAGAGGCGATTGTGATGTCATTAAGGCGCAGACAGAAGGGCGAGCTCAATGTGGTATTTATACCATTTGTCGCTACTCGCAAAAAACGTGCTGGTCGCGGACTGAATGTCTGGCGGCGACACGATGTGTATGTGGGCGAGATGGACGACTTTGAAACCGTCGCACTACTACAGAAAGCGCGCGTTCTGAGCTACGAATTTTATCGAAAACTCGCAGAGTATGTGCCGGATGATGTGAAGTATGATCATGATCCCGCACCTGAACCAGAAGCCCCGACTTAAAACTCGGGGCTTTTCCTTGTCCATATGAATACGCTTGTGCTATACTTGTGGCAATATGGTGGAAGAAAATACATATCACAGACTAGATAATATCGAAGACGTTGAGGAATTCTACGCTGCTATCAAGCGCGAGGCTTTGACACATAAAATATCGGACGAGCGACCTTACTGCTATTGGACGATGGAAGTTTACGACAAGCAAAACGGGATCCGCGGGGGTGGTGGTCTTGGGGTGTTGGCTGCTGATACGCGACGCGTAGCCGAGCAGTTGCAGGTGCCTTTTGTGCTAATTACGCCGTTTTACCCATGGGAATCACATCAGAAGATGAATGATT
This sequence comes from Saccharimonadales bacterium (SeqCode), assembly GCA_047974525.1. GTDB lineage: Bacteria > Patescibacteriota > Saccharimonadia > Saccharimonadales > Saccharimonadaceae > UBA2834. Next base: position 110,488 of record JBKECJ010000007.1, on the reverse strand, counting down.
TGGCGCAGACGGATTATCACGTAGAGATGGATTATGCGAAGCATGGCTTTAACCTTGTAGACACTGTAAGTATTAAGACCGCAACTAGCGCGGTGGAGCTTTCGGTAGTAGAGAAACGTCTCGGCGAAACACGCTTCCTGTGTGTGACTGAGCCGAACTTTGGTGAGCTATACTCTGGCGAATCTGGTTCTGACCACCGTCTGTATCAGGAAGTAGCACTGGGCTTTGGCGGCTATCAGGCGCTTAAACTAGTTGGCTTGAAGCCTGCCGTGATTCAGCTGAATGAGGTTGCGACCTTCTTTGCAGCGATTGCGCGTCTAGATGAGCTAGTGTCTTCCGGCATGGATTTCTACGAAGCTGTGGTATATACCCGCAAACATACTCTATATACGAACCACACTTTGGTGCAGGCGGCAGAGGCGATGTTCAGCTTCTCGCAGTTTGAGCAATATGTATTTCCAAATGTAAAATCTAAGGCCGTACGTCGATGGCTAGCGGATAAATTTACCGATGGTCACATCAAGCTAAGTACGCCTACGATTGAAATCGCCGAGCTACGTAGTGGTGTGAGTAAATTGCACGCACGTGTGGCAAATTACCGCGACATCAACGGCAACAAGGTTAAGTTTAAGGCCGTCACGAACGGTATTCACGTCGATACGTGGACACTGCCTGAGATTGTGAAGTATTATGAAGATCGCGATATTATTGATAAGTTTAGCCTGCCAGTTGAGGGGTATGAGGCGAAGGTGGAACGTATTGGGGCGGGCGATATTCGACACCTGAAGAATCTTGGTCGCGCTAAGCTAAATGAGATTCTCGCAAACCGTACCGACCAGTACGGCAATGCGGTGAATATTCCAGAAAGCGCACTTCTATTTGACTTCAAGCGACGTTTCGTAGATTACAAACGGCCATGGCTACCGTTTACCGATCATGAGAGGCTTGCAGAGATTCTAGATAAGTACGATGCGCATTATATCCTAGCTGGACGCGTGCATTTGGGCGACTCAACGATGTTTGGGCGCTTGATGGAGCTACTAAGGCTAATCGATAAGCATCCGATACTCAAGAAGCGTGTGCACTATTTGCCAGATTATGACGAAGAGTTGGGGTTGGGGCTTTCACTTGGGTCGAACGTGGCTATCAATACCCCTATTGTAGGGCTTGAGGCTTGCGGTACGAGCTGGATGAAGGATATTGCTAATATGGGTCTCTTGATCTCGACGCACGATGGCGGCGTGGCGGATATGCCAGACGATAACTATCTTAACATCGATGGGCGCACCGAAGAAGAAGAGGTGGCACAGCTTTACGATCAGATGGAAGTTGCGGCGCAGGCTTGGGCTAATGATTTTGATCTTGAATATTGGATTCATAAGGAGCTTAATGCTTATTTGCCGGTGATTTCTGGCGCTCGTATGATGAAGGATTACCTTACTTATCTGTTCTAGGATGATATAAAGAGCACAAGTAGGTCTTTTAGACTGGATAAAAGACAACAAGCAGACCATTTTGGATTAGGATGCTCGCGCGGGAAATAGCCCCGCCAGGTATTTCACCGGCTCGCAATAATCCTAAATGGTCTCTTGTGTCTTTTGAATATATTTGATATACTATTGACAACTTCCTCAGGGAAGATTTTTTAATGGGAGTGATTCAATGGCAAATGTCACTAGGATCAAGGCTAAGGAAGAGAAGCCATCCGACGAAAAGGATGACAACAAGTCCAAGGCTAAGGTAGACAAGGTCAAGAAGGCGGAAAAGACACCTGCAAAGGTAGACAAGAAGGCTTCTAAGGCAGCTAAAAAAACAGAAAAGAAGGCTGATAAAAAAGCTGGAAAAGTTAAAAAACAGCGTAAGATTTTTGCGCCGTTCCGATACATTCGTGATTCTTGGCGCGAGCTGCGTCAGGTGCGTTGGCCGGATCGCAAAACCACTTGGAAGATGACCCTAACAGTCATCATCTACGTGATCGTCTTTGGAGCAGTTATTACGCTACTCGATGCGTTCTTTACGTTTATCTTTAATCTAATTTTGGGAGAATAAAAAAATGGCAGTAAATCGTTATGACGATACACGAGCTTGGTACGCTATAAATACCTACTCCGGCTACGAAGATAAGGTGGCGGACAGTATTAGGCAGCGCATCAACAGCATTGATCTTGCGGACAAGATCTTTGACGCAATCGTGCCAAAAGAAAAACAAATTGAGATCAAAAACGGCAAGCGCAAAGTGGTAGATCGCAAGATTTTCCAAGGCTACGTGCTAGTCGAGATGAAATTGTCGGATGAGACTTGGTATATTATTCGCAACACCCCAGGTGTTACCGGATTTGTGGGTACAGGCACACAGCCAACGCCAGTTAGCGAAAAGGAAATTGCAAAGATCAAGAAGCGCATGGGCGTGGAAGATCCAAAATATACCGTTAACTACGAAATTGGCGAAGTTGTCAGCATTACCGATGGTCCATTCAAGGGCTTTGAAGGCGCAATCAGCGATATCGATGCGCAAAAGGGTAAGCTCAAGGTGATGGTGAGCATGTTTGGCCGCGATACGTCGGTTGAGCTAGACGCCTTGCAAGTTAAGAAACTTTAGTGTAAAATATCAAAGTTACGCACTCGTTAACACGAGTAAAAGGAAATAAAATATTATGGCAAAGCAGATTATTGGAAATTTGAAGTTGCGCATCCCTGGCGGTAAAGCCACGGCTGGGCCTCCAGTTGGCTCCACATTGGGTCAATGGGGTCTCAATATGATGGACTTCATCAATCCTTTCAATGAGAAGACCAAAGAGTACATGGGCAAGAACGTTATCGTACACATTCAGGTGTTCGATGATCGTACTTTTGACTGGGTATGTCTAGGTCAACCTGTAGATGATTTGATTTGTGAAAAAATCGGCATCAAAAAGGGAAGCGGCAAGCCAAACCTTGAGAAGGTTGGCAAAATTACCAAAGCACAACTCCAAGAAATTGCAGAGATCAAAAAAGATCAGCTAAATGCAATCGACGTGAAAGGTGCGATGAAGGTAGTCGCCGGTACGGCACGCTCGATGGGCGTTGAAGTCATTGACTAATCGTAGAAACAAAAAATGAGAAGAGCGCCCCAGAAGGGCGCTCTTTTTTAAGGGGGTAAACTTGTACAAGTTTTTAGGGCTCTGACAGATACGCATAGCAAAAAACGTGATCACCGATGGTGATAGCGACGTCGTCATTTTCGCCTGCGAGTGAGAAGAACACTACTAACTTGCCGTCTTTTGATTCGGGCAATACGTTCTCTCCGGCTAGCACCGCGTCTGCTGCCTGATAGCTAAGTTCGCTAGGAGTGCAGGGCGCGAGCAGAGGGGCCGTAGAAAACTGCCAACCACCATATCTACTGTCGTAGTGGTATAGCACATCATAGATGGTGTTGGGATAGTGGGCGCTGGCGACACGATGCATAACAACGTTGCCGACACCGATTCTACCTTCCAAAGATTGATTACCGGCTTCTTCCTCGATGACACAAGCAAGTAGCTCGCGGTCTTCGCTGGACTCCGAATAATTCGAGGGTGCGGCATATGAAAGTGGGGCGTAATCTTCTTGTGCGGGCTCTGAAACAGTCTCAGGAGTTACCTCGACGGGCTCGGTATCGGGCACGTCTAGGTTTGAATCTTCAACTTCTAAAACGATTTCTGGGATGGTCTCTTCGGGTGGGTCTACAATTATGCTAGGTGGTATAGGCTCAGGAATAGTCTCGGCTTCAGCTTCGGGCTGCGCAGAAAAGCGTTCCGGATACTGAGCAGCGAGAGTGACGGTACTAAGGACGTAAAATGCGACCATGATGGTCATGCACCGCCAAAAGCGTCGCTTTCTGCGACGTTTGTCTTTGGTCATTTGTTTCCTCCTTAATTTTGAACGTACTCTGGTTGCAATGTCCAGCAATCTGTTAATTGTAGCACACTTGCGATAATTTGTCAAGTATGGTAAGATGGCGAGCAAGAGATGGGAGTAACTTTTACAATCTATTGAAGGAGGTGCATATGACCTATGCGCAAACGAATTTCAACCGGTCTGGTACTTGCTGTACTGCTTTTTCTAACCATCAGCCTAGCTGATGCGTGGCCACTCCGAATTGGGCTAATGCTCTGTTTTGGAATGGCAATGTTCGAGCTTTGGGCTTCTGCAACGTACGGTATGGTCGCCGCTCAAAAACCTCAGGGTAAATATCCGGTGTTTCTGGAGACGGGCGTACTGATGATTGCGGCGCTATCCGTAGTGCTTTGTCCGATTCGGCCAACTGAGATGCTAGCAATAGCTATCGCAGCATATGTGACGGATATTGCAGGGTACTTTGTGGGGTCGCGTCTTGGCAAAACGAAGCTGAAGTTACTCGAAAAACTTTCGCCAAAGAAAACGGCGGAGGGCTATATCGGAGGCCTCGTGGCCTCATGGCTCGTTACGGGCATTTTCGTACTGGTATTTGGCGGAGCGATGTCAATTGTTCCAAAGGTGGGGCTAGTGCTGTTTGGCGGTATTGTGGGTTCTGCTGGCGACTTGCTGGGCTCGGCTGCAAAGCGTGAGCTCGGGATCAAGGATGCTGACGAGATTACTCGCAATATGCCAATCGCAAAACACCTTGAGCGACTAATGGCAGGACACGGCGGATACCTTGATCGGTTTGATTCGCTTGGCCTTGTCATGGTCTTCTACTACTTCCTTCTCTTGATTTCGGGGGCGCTCTAGTAATAGCGCCCCCTTGTCATACCCAAGATTTTCTGCTAAAATACTAGGGTTAATACATTAAACGTTGGGAGAGTCTAAAACGGCTCGTTGGTACCACGAAAGGAATATATGGCTAAAAAAGATGAAGCCAAAGATGTAAATCTTGAAAATCCAGAGGTTGTAGAGGCTACGGAAGTAGTTGAAGAAACTGCACCTGCTGAGGTTACAGAAGAAAAATTTGCCAAATCTGGCAAGAAATCCAAAAAACACATTGACGAAGTAAAAGCTGAGGACGATCGCCAAGCGCGAAAGATCGAGGCTGAAGAAGCTGCGCCAGAGAAGAAAGCTGGCCCACGCCCAGTAACGCGTAGCGTGCTAGAGCGCCGCGGTAAGAAATACCGCAAGGCGGCTGAGATGGTTGAGAAGGGCAAAGTTTACGGCGTAAAAGAAGCTGTTGAACTAGCACTTAAGACCTGCCCAGTTAGCTTTGATTCTACTCTCGAAGCGCATTTCCGCTTGATGGTAGACCCACGCCAGGCAGACCAGAACATCCGCGCAACCGTGAGCTTGCCAGCTGGTACAGGTAAAACTGTGCGCGTAGCTGTATTTGCTCCTGCTGACCTTGCTAAGAAGGCAAAAGAAGCTGGTGCTGACATTGCTGAGGACGAAGAGTTCTTGAAGCAGCTCGACAAAGAGAAGATCGACTTCGATGTTCTTATCAGCACACCACAGTACATGCCAAAGCTTGGTAAGTACGCTCGTCTCCTTGGGCCAAAAGGCTTGATGCCAAACCCTAAGGCTGGCACCGTTACGAATGACATCGAAAAGGCTGTTGTTGACGCAAAAGTCGGTAAGATTGAATACCGCGTAGACAAGCAGGCAATTGTGCATGTTGGTCTTGGTAAGACTTCGTTTGGCGTAGACAAGCTGATGGAAAACATGAACGCGTTTCTTGAGAGCCTGAAGAGCCAGAAGCCAGCTTCTGTGAAAGGCCAGTTTGTGAAGTCGGCTTATATTACGACGACTATGGGTCCTAGTATTCAGATTGAAAATACTCTCGGGTAGAGAATTTCAACCGAATGATTATGGAAAAGCCCTCCACTCGGAGGGCTTTTTCTTGCTTTCGGGTGACGTAGCAGAATCCCATGTGGGATCTCCCATCAAAAAACCGCCTCGTATGTGGGCGGGTTTTTGATTGAATTAACGCTTCTTTTCTTTAACTTCGTTGCGACCGAGGTTCTTTTTGGTCTCCGTGAAGGTGACGTGTTTCTTAAGAATTGGGTCATACTTGCGAAGAGAAAGCTTGTCGGGGGTATTCATCGTATTCTTCTTGGTGTAATACTGACGAATGCCGGATTCCTCAGAAACGAGACCGACGAGTTTGCGCTTAGTATTGCTCTTTTTTGCCATACTGAAAAGTATACCATAACATATTCTTTTATGCTATACTTTTATCAGTTGCCGCGATAGCTCAGTTGGTAGAGCGCATCCATGGTAAGGATGAGGTCTCGGGTTCAAATCCCGATCGCGGCTCCACAAATTAGCCTTTTCAGAACACATTAGATGTGTTCTTTTTTATTGATCCGCAAATAGCGGATTTTTTTATTTTATCGGGGTTGTTTGATTTTGGTCGATCAACAGCTCCGTAGAATCAACAAACAGCTACGGACGACCCCAGTTTGAGAATTTTAACAATTCGGCAAGTAAAGAAATTTAACGATGGAATATTGATCGTCGCCTTAATAGTAATAATTTTGAAGGCAGACGGCATCAGTATGAAGTCAATATTTCTCTCGCATAAAGCTACGTGCACCCTAGTATTAGTAAATTCTAGAGTCGCAATAGCGACTAGCACCTCCCATCTATATAAGGAACACGCGTAAAAATACTCCATTATTTATATGCACCAGTTAAACCATGGGTCATGTGGCTTTACGCGAGAGAAAACGGAAAGATAAAACAAATATGACAACAAAACAAAAGATCGGCGCTATTCTAGCCGCCGTGATATTTCTCGTATTACTAATTATCGCAAGCACGATTGACGCTGAAGTCGAACTGGGCTCTATGAATAATGAGCCAGTCACTAGCTGCAATGCGTATTCGCGGACTTGTTTTACGAGATAAAGATAAGAAAAAGCGGCGGTGTCGCGACTATCCCTTTTTGGGAGATAAGGCAGCGCATAATCAACCGGCTGATAACGAAGATAGCCGCCGTTCAATAAATACATTTAGGAGATAATATGAATTTTAAAATGAAACCAGTTTTCGGAATTGGTGGTCAGCCATGACGAACAAAGCCGAAAATTCCGCCCAGAAGGGCATAGGAAAGTCAAAAACCAAGAACCAGCTTCGCGTAGAGACATATGAGCCCGTTCTCGGAATAATGAAAGAGTTTGAGCCGGATTTGAGCAATTCCGAACGCGCGAGGCTTGCGCAGTCGATCCATCTCTCAATCTTGAAGCTGGATCGGAATAATGCTCTGCGCCCGACAGAAGATTTGTATCTGTTTTTGGAAACAGCAAAACAGTACGGGCTAAGCCCCATCAAGAAAGAGATTTATGCAACTTATCGCTGGAGTAAGGCAACTCAAAGGGACGAGCTTATTCCAATCGTCAGTATCCACGGGCTCAGGAAGAAGGCTCGAGCCCAGAGACCATTTCGATACACCCGTACGGCTTCGATAACCTACGAGTATGACGAAAAAGGCAAATTGTCTTCCGCGACGGCAGAAGTTTATGGGCTGCTTGAAGGTGCAGTTGAAGATATAAAAGCCGCAACGTTTACTGCGTATTTTGAAGAGTTCGATAACTCAGACGAGAAACATCCCAATAACTGGAATAAGATGCCACGCGTCATGCTCGGCAAATGCGCCGAAGCGAACGCGATTAGGATGGGATTTGGTCTTGCTGGACTCTACATCGAAGAGGAGATGACTGGTAGGACGAGCGCAGAGATTGATCCGACGAATGCAATAGATGGGGAGACCGAAGATGAATAATATCATAAGTCACCTAAGCTATTCGTCGATGATGTGCTTTCTGCGCAATCCAATTGAGTTTCAAAAGAAGTATATCGCTAAAGTCTACGACGAACTTCAGAGCCCCGCCGGAATTGTTGGCAAGGCGTTTCATAAATATACAGAGATATATCTTAGCTCAAAGGACTCGTCGAAGGCTATGGCTGCCGCCATCGAAGAAATTGAGTTAGTTCAGGACTTCGAGATCAATTTCGGCAAGACGGGCAGCCGTGAAAAGATGAACCAAGAACTCACAAACCTAGTTGGGTTCTGGATGAAAGAGCACGCATATGATGGCGCGATTCTCGCGCTAGAAGAAAAGGTTGAGGACAAAATTGCTGGAGTTAACTTTATCGGATATGTAGACCAAATTTCGCGCGATGCGAACGGAAAGCTATACGTCGTTGATCGAAAGTCCGTTAGAGCATATAGCCCAGAGGACGAGAACAACTATAAATATTCCATTCAGGGATATATCTACAAAAAGCTAGTGGAAGCGAAATATGGGGAACCTGTCGATAGAGTGATTTTCGAGGAGATTAAAATCTCGAAAAACAAAGACGGCTCGAGGCAGATCCGCAACTACGTACTATCCGGAGACGACCTACTTGGCATTGGGGGAACGGTAGAGAGGCTAATAGTTGAATCTTGGAATTACGTGAATAATCCAAATTCAAAATTTTTCCCGAACCCCAGCGATATGCTGTCCGGTAATGACTCCATGCTCATATATGATCAAATGTACGAAGCGGAGAGAGGGAGAGCGGTATTTCGTACACACAAGATCGTGCAGGCGCCTAGGACGGCTCCAACGGACATAGTTGTAGACATTATGAACTCCGAGGGCACACAGGCGGAAAAGATCCTCAAGAAGCTAATTGAGTTCGGCATTGGCGGCGTCATTGACGAAGAAATCGAAGGAAGTGCCGTGACTACATTCAAGCTCATCCCGAACCGCGGACAGAAACTCAGCAGGATTGCCAGTTTTGACGACGATTTATCAATGGCGCTCGGAACGGACGCGGTAAGGATTATTGCGCCTATATATGGGACGAATACTGTCGGAATCGAAGTTCCGAACGAAAAACGAACTTTCCCAGTCATGCCGAAGGTTGCGGGGTCGAAAATTCCAATCGGCAAAGACACTAACGGGAACGATGTATTCGATGAAATCGGAGCAATGCCACACATGTTGGTCGGCGGTCAGACAGGATCTGGCAAATCCGTGTTCTTGAGAAATATCATCATGAATCTGAAGGGCTGTGCGGTGACGATAGCCGACTGCAAGGCGATGGATTTCGAAGACCTTGAGCCTAAGTATTGCAGTATCGTGACGGATAAAGCTGGTATCGTCGGCGAAATCGAGAGGCTCGTCAGACTGATGGAGACAAGGTATGCGAAGAAGATCAGAAACGGCAAGCGTCATGTTTTAGTCATCGACGAGTACGCAGACTTAGTTATGCAGCTTGGTAAAGAAAAACGAGAGAGAGTAGCTGGCTACTACAAGAAGACGGGAGAACCGAAAATGGAGACGTATACAGTCGATACTCGAGTTGAGATGGAGAAGAACTTGGCGAGGATCCTGCAGAAAGGTCGCGCTGCGAATATTAGCGTGATTATCGCTACACAGAGACCAGACGCTACGATCGTAGCTCCGATTATAAAGGCGAACTGTCCAGTTAAGGCTTGTCTGAGGGTGTCTACGGCAAAGAACTCGGAGATCATATTGGACGAAGTTGGTGGCGAGAGGCTACTCGGAAAGGGCGACATGCTCTACCTAGGGAGCGGGATGATCAAGCCGATCAGGGTTCAATGCTACGCGCCAATTAAAAAAATAAAGGAGTAAATATGGCAGAATTGAAATTTAAACTAACAACCGAGACAATCGTAAATTTTCTCGGCAAGACCCTCTTTCGCATTGAAGCGATTGTAGATATTCCAAGTCACGGAGTTAAAAAAGGAGATAAGGGTGGATTCGTAGAAAAAGAATCTAATCTCTCCGGCAACGCTTGGGTCTCCGGCAACGCTCGGGTCTACGGCAACGCTCGGGTCTCCGGCAACGCTCGGGTCTCCGGCAACGCTTGGGTCTCCGGCAACGCTCGGGTCTCCGGCAACGCTTGGGTCTACGGCAGCGCTCAGGTCTCCGGCAACGCTGCACTAACTGCGAAATTAGGCTACAAGAAAGGATATTTCGTCGGGGGCGACGATAGCTCCGAACCTAAGTTTGCCGAAATAACGGATAAAACTGGTACGAGCTACTGGAGACATCAGTATGTCATCGGTGATTACGAGATTGAAGAGTTGGATAAGGAAGACTCTAGCGCGGAGGCGGAGAAGCCTCAAACGATAAATATTGGCGGTACCGAATATGAGGTTACTCCAGAATTATCCGCAGCGCTAAAAAATCTGAAAGAAGTCGAATGATAGTCAACTGGGCAGACTTGACTGTTGGCGACCTACGAGATCTATCTGAAGCGGCGAGGGGCACCTGCGGGCTTGAGATCACGGCGCTGACGGAAAATATCGGGCTGCTTACGCCAGAACATTAACAATTTTAGGAATGCTGGTCTTCGTTTTTAAAGCCGCTATTTTTCACGGCCGAAGATGACCAAGAGCTTGAGCGTCTTTGAGAGAGCGCTCAAGTCGCCGGCACTCCTAAATGGTAGTACCGATCGTGCGCGGTTGCCGATCGGTACCCTAGATCCATCTATATCTAAACGGCAACAGAATAAGATTAGTCCACATTCTTTTCTAAGCCGCCGCCAAATATAGGTGGGTCTAGGGGGATAAGCCATTTTAAAGGAGGTAACTTATGAAGGGCGAAAAAAGGAAATTAGTTAAAGTAAATCTTCGGCTATTCGAGCAAGCGAAAAAATTTCTCAAGGCTGGTTATAGCAAGAAGTGGGTAAGTAGCTACTTGGGCGTCAGCAAAGAGACTCTTCGGAGTATCGACAAGGCTGGCGATATGAGAGAATACCGCGAAATTCTAGACACATACAACGCCAAACGCAATGCTCGACGTAAGGCGAAGCGTGAGCTCGAAAAGATCATTGCGGAATCGAAGTATGATCGCGCAGAGCAAACCCCGAAAAATCTAAATCGGGTTCAAAATCCCAGCCTATTCATAATGCTATTTGTTCTCTCAATTATCATCATAGTCTGTTTGATAGCGCTATTTATGTGCGCGATCTCGGGTGAGGCATAAGAATGGTTGACGACAACTTTTACAAAATCGCTTGGAAGATGATCGATGCAGTTTCTGCGCCGTGCGGCGAGGAGAGGATTCTGCATAAGACGGACTGGCTCAGGCGCGGCATATATTGCCGTGAGCGGGGCGAGATCGTTACGCCGGATACTCCAGAAGTTCACTCGGCGCTTACGCTTTTGGCGCGGAGCGGACGAGTTCTATTTAAGTCGCATCCGAATAATCGAATAGGCATTACTGTTTTTGCAAAGGAGGAGGCATGAGTAATAACCTACGTTCCGCCGCTGAGCGTTTCGGCAATAGGCTCGACTGCCTAGATATTTCCGTCGATCTCAGAGCCGGCGCCGTGAGTTGGCGCGGTCAGCGAGTAATCGTACCGAAGGGCGCTTCAGAGGCTAAATGCCGATCAGTACTCAAACATTTCGTTCGGGGTGCAGAATGGCGAGCGGAGAGAAATCATGCGGGCGAGCTATTCGAGCAAATGAAGATCACGGACGCAATCAAACCTAGTGGTAAACAAATAATAATAACGGCTATAACGCCGATATAGGAGAAAAATATGAAAACTATTAAGTTAGAGGGCGAAGGAACTACGTTGCAGTTCACGAGGGACGGGATAATCCTCACGATGCCGGACAATGAGTTCAGCAGGACCATGGTGAAGCCGGTAGAAGAGCAGGCGCCTGCTGCGTGGAAGCCAGACAAAGGGGGCGCGTATTTTAGAGTAAGTAGCGCTGGAAGCATCGACGGATACGTATGGCGCGATGATCGTGACGATAATAGGCTCTGGGATTTGGGTAACTGCTTTGAGACTGAGGGCGAAGCTGAAGCTCATCGCGAATATCTAAGAGCCATAGCGATTATTCGTCGTAGTTCGGACTTTGTTCCGGACTGGGGCGACAATCATCAAGAAAAAGTCTCGATAATATACGACAATAAAGAAAATGAGCTCGTCCCATCCAGCTGCTATTATTGCCAGTCTCAAGACCATGCGCATTACCGTTCTGCTAGCGAGGCTAGAGCTGCTCTAGAAATCCCAGAAGTAAAGCGCGCCTATGAGGTGGTGCTTGGGGTGGCGAAATGATGGGAACAGTACAATTAGATGCAAAAGTTCTCAGTTGGTCTATAAGCTACGAAAACCACCGGAAGAGCTATACCGTCCATATTGAGTATGAGGTGACAAAAATATGGCGTAAGTCACAAAGAGTTAAAGCTAGAGAACAATTTAAGACTTATCAGGAAGCTACTGGCTGGTTGGTAGAAAAGGTAGGTGAGATATGAGAGAACTAAAATTTAGAGTATGGGATAAAAACGATAAAACTATGCACATGGTATCCCACATTAATTTTAGTGAGGCGGGATTCGTACCAGAACGAATTACCTCCCATATTCCAAATGGTCAGTACAATTTGAGTGGAAAAATTAATGGTGGCAAAGAGGACGCATTTGTCTTGGAGCAATTCACCGGACTCAAAGATAAAAAAGGTAAGGAAGTTTACGAAGGGGATATAGTAAAACTTGACGATAGTTGGGATGAGCTTGGGCTAATGGCTGGCGCGGTCACGTATGTTATTTTTACTTCTGGTGGGTTTAGATTATCGCCTACAATATCAGCTCACCCAAATAGTATAGGATGCTGGATGGACGATGACGCTGCTAGCCTATTGAGAGTCATCGGAAATATCCACGAAAACCCCGAACTTTTAGAGGACGAGAAATGAAAGAAGAAAATTTCGCCGCTATTTTGTACAGCCGTGGCTGGTCTCAGGATAATTTAGCGAAACTAACTTCGACAAGCCGACCCAGAATCAAAAAAATACTTGAAGGAAGGGGCAGCTTAAATCATATAGAATCTTGCGTATATGAGACAATCATTGCTACCGGCCAAACGCATGCTCAGTTCATAGACGCTGCCAGTAAACACTACATAGTAAAACTACTAAGGGAGGGTATTTCGAGGAGTTCTCATGCCTAGCCTATCAAACATAGAAAACCCAACCGAAGACCAAGAGTCTGAAGCTTTTTCGCAATGGCTAACGCTAAAAGGACTACCGCACACCCATATTGGCAATGAGAGCGGCAGAGGGCGCACAGCGATGCTTAGGACGGCTAAATTGAAGCGTATGGGGCAGAGTAAGGGCTTTCCGGACTACTTGGTCGTCGTGCCAGCTGGACTCGCGCGGAGGGTAGTGGATTTGCGTGCAGAAGGCAGCAGCTATGCCTTGCCGGTCAAATACTACGCGTATCGTCTAGTCGCCGTTGAAATGAAACGCCGCAAAGGCGGCAAATTATCGCCAGAACAAAAGCAATGGCTAGAAATATTAAATAGTGCCGGAATCGAATCTGTGGTTTGCCGTGGGTTTGATGAAGCTAGGAAGTTTGTTGAGGATAGGATATGAATTTTGAATACAATGACGATGGCGATCTTTTGTCTGTGACTATATCAGGCAAGATCAAACAAATTGGCGAAGATATGCAGCTTGGCATAGTACATGAAGTAGATGGTATATATGCAAAATCTTATGTAAACTTCGCCGAGCATTTACTGAGTATCCCGTGGTGGAAAAGAAATAGAGAGCTAAAAAGGCTTAAGGTGCTATGCGAGAAAGAGCTTATTAAGGAGAGAATATGAGCAATAAAAAACCCGCCACAGAGCAGGCGAAGGGTAGCCCAATAAATGGAGTAGTCCCTCCAGTAGATAAACAATTTGGTAAACCAGGTGGGAATCCGCGTTCGAGCGGAACTTGGGATAAGAGGCATACATACACATATCAGTATGGGCGATTCATGGCTATGAGTGAAGAAGAGTTTCGAGCATGGGACAAAGATACCCCTATGAAAGACCGTACTATGGCCGAAGTAAAGGCGTGGAAAATCGTGAATGATGAGCGGTTGGAGGTAGCCAAAGAGATCGAAGATAGGCTAACTGGTAAGCCAAAGCAGGCTGTTGATGTTACTAGCGGAGATGAAAAGATAACTGGCGTGAATATTAGTTTTGGCTCCAAAGAGTCAAAAGAAAGGAAGAAACTAAGTGGAAGATAAAAACGCATTTACTCGAATGGCCGAAAAAGCCCTAATCGAAAGCTGGAAGCTAGAGTTAGTCGCCTCATTATCCGAAAGTTTAGTCCGCTCCAGCAATAAATTTATTCCCAAAATGATGTCGGCAAGAAGACGAACCGAGTGCGGCAGGGCGATGAGAGCCGCCATCGACGAAGGAGCGGCCGAGGCTGTCAAGAAATTGGCATATGATATTTCGAGGTATAGGTAGTGGAGATCAGCATCGAATTCCCGCCAGCCTATAAAGAAGCCATAGAGCACATTCTAAATCGAGACAGGCGACATATATGGCTAGAGGGCGGACGCGCTGGCGGCAAGACCAAGAACGTATGCCGAGCATTGCTAATTACCGCAATGGCGCAGAAGACGTTAATTTGTGTAGGGCGTGAGCTTGAAAACACTACAAAAGACTCCGTCCATAGAGCTTTCCTTTCAAATATCGAAGAGTGCGGAATGACGGGATGGCAGCACAACAGCGAGCGTTTTTGGTTTCCAGATACGAAGTCTGAAATCATATTCAAAGGCCTTCGTACTTCTCAGTCGTCGGGAGCGAGGGATGCGCAGCGAGTTAAGTCTCTTGAGGGCGTAGACGTATTTTGGTTCGAGGAGGCGCAGAGCGCGTCTACGGAGAGCATTGATGTGCTGATACCGACGATTCGCGCTAAAGGATCCATGCTTATTTGGACAAGTAACCGACTCGCAAAAAGTGACCCCGCGCGATTGCGAGTAGCAGAGCCGCTGATAGGCACGGATAATCCCGCTAGCTCACGCCCAATCGACGATGGTCGAACTTTCGTGCAGAAAATTGACAGCTGGGATATTGAGAATTACTTGCCGAAGGAAGTTTTGGATGAGCGCGCGCAGCTCGAAGTTCTCGATCCTGCAAACTACCGCCACGTATGGCGAGGCGAGCCGCTTACGGAAGTAAATGGCGGCATATTCACGCGTCAACTCGCAGAAGCCCGAAATGCGAACAGGGTCGGCAAATACCCATACGATAATAGGTATGAAGTCCACCCAGTCTTTGATTTGGGCGTAAGTGATAGTACTGCAATTTGGCTCATGCAGATTCGAGACGGGGCAGTTTACTTCATTGATTATCTAGAAGACTTCGGGCGACCTGTTGCGAATTATTTTTCGGATTTGAGAAACCTAGGATATAGGTTTGGGACGGTTTATCTGCCGCATGACGCGAATAATCGGAGTAATCGCGCGAGCGATATTAACCAAGTTCAAGCAACTTCGCTCTTGGACGATTTAAAGAAAATGCTACAAGATTTTCGTTTCAAAGTTTTGCCAAGAAATGAAGGTTATGGCGCGATAGATTTGGCTCGAGGAATGTTCTCGACTTTCTATTTTGATGAAGAAAGATGTAAAAGAGGGCTTGAGTGCATAGGCGCTTATCACTACGAATGGAGCGAGAAGAATAAGATCTTGTCGAAGGTACCGAAGCACGACTGGAGCTCTCATGGCGCAGACGCATTTCAGTATGCAGTTATGGCAATTAAAGATATTCGTAAAAACGCTAGCTTGGGTGGAGGCGAGAGTAAACTTCACACGTACGTGCCTAGTTGGGGGCAGAAAGGGTGACTAATGAATAAATATAAAAAGGCAGCAATAACGAAGAAGAGGAAATATGGCGACGACTATTATTCAAAGATTGGCAAGATCGGGGGACAGAAAGGGTGGCCCGAGGGGGCTGTCAAGGGGTTCGCGCACCGAATGCGAGCAGCCGAAAAGCTAAGAGAGGCCGAGAGACGCGCGCTTGAGCCCCAGCTTGGCGACGAGAAGTGCGGCGATTAGAATTATTTATTAACCAGTCCGATCCCGGTTATTATTTTCAGCGCAGACACGATTAGCTCCCATGCTTCTTTCGTCCTTCCATCGATAAGCATGTATATTGCCATAATTGCGCATGATACTGATATGGTTATCCATGCGAGCACCATGAGCCTTTTTCTTGTTTTATTCTTCATAGTTCTTCCTTTTAAATTTAGTTTTAGGATTTTTCCGACCTACTGCCATGCTCTAAGCTCGCATGGTGGCAGTACAATGATCCTGTCATATATATTGTTCCGGCTCGTACGGAGGCGCGACAATCTCAACTCGCATTATGCCGTCGCATAGGCGGGCAACGTTACCCTTGTTCTGCAAAAGCGACGCTCTAGCGCTTTCTGGGTAACAAAAAATGCGACTATTCGCCGCATTTACATATCTCCAATATATCACAAAGATAGTGATTGTGGTATAGTGAATATATTAGGCGCCATGAGGAGAATTGCTATGCAAAAAGGCTCAGACGCCACAACTAAGGATGCTGGAAGGCAATGGAATGATGACGAAGGTAGAGATTTAAAGGCTCGGTTTCTTGAAAACCTGCACGATCTAGACGCCGACGAGGCCGAAGCGCGCGCAGGGTACGCAGAGCTCGACGAAAGTGACAACCCATACTACGGAACAGTTGCGCGGGCTATCGTAAGATTTAACAGCAAACAAGAGCGGATGCATCAAGACTTGCTACATTTTATCGCCGACTCCGTAGAGGACGGCAAGGAGCCGAAGTTGAATATCGACGCAGTACGAAAGCAGACTAATATGCTCCTTGATTGCCTCGAAGCGGAATGCAAGGGCGATAAGAAGATGAATAAGTTATCCGAAGATGCGGATGATTTGGGTGAAGGCGACGACGCAGGTAAGTCACGAAAATCTCGGGATAATCCCGAAGATGGGTTCGTGATTGCCCTCCAGCTTGGCGAATAAGTACGTCGCGGAAAAACACGAGTAAATGCGCTCGTGTTTTTTTGGCACATAAGCTGGTGAATTTTAGTTTCATGGAGCTATAATGGCTGACTCTAAAGAAAACAAGAAGTGGGGAGACGGAAAAGACGACGCCTTGACTTGGGTTCAAGACAAGTATGAAGAGTCTTGGCTATATGCTAGCCAGCGATACCATACGACTTGGGACGAGAACTGGAAACTATATAACGGCATAAGGACAATGAGACGTCACGCTGGCGTCATTAAGACGTTCGTGCCTATGACGCGCTCGGCAATAATTACTATTGTCGCGGCGTTATATTCGAGCTCTCCGAAATTCGTTTTCGTGCCAGACGATCCGCAACAGGACGGCGATACTGAAATCTTGTCTGAGATGATGGACGATTTCTATCTGCGCGACGGATGGGCGGAGAAGAACCTCGAAAATGGCAAGAACATGGAAATCGTCGGCAATGGAGTGTTTTATTATGAATATTCTGACGGGATCGTCAGTAAGACGGTAATCCCAATTCGAGATACGATCATAGACCCGAGAGCGACTTCGTGGCGCAATTGGCGCTATGCAGGACGCAGATACCACGCCACCAAGACGGAGCTAAAATCCGCACAGATAGTGAACCCTGAGACTGGCGAGCTTGAAAGGCGCTATAAGAACCTAGACAAACTTACTGGCTCGAGCGGCGAGGATGATATGTATCGGTCGGATAAGACTGTTAAGGATATGAACCTCGGTCAGTCAACTGGAGGAGCGACAAGCTCAAAGAACCATGTTGAGATTATTGAGATATGGACTAAAAAACGTGTGGCGACTGTGGCTAATAGGGCGACAGTTATTGAAGATATAGAGAATCCTTATTTGACACAGGCGAAGCTTCGATATGAAAAAGAACGATCAGACTACGAGGTGGCGCTAGCTCAGTACCAGAGGGCTATGCTCGATATGCCATCGGCGGAAGCCTTAGCGTTAATCCCAGAGGAAGAGTGGCCGCAAATGCCAGTAGCTCCAGAAGAGCCAACTAGCGAAGAGCCGCTCGAGGGTATTATTCCGTTCGCGCTAGGGCGCTCAGAGATAGATACTTCGCTCGTCTATGGTGGATCTAGCGTAGACGTCATAAAAGACCAGCAGGAGCTCTTAAACGACTTTACGGAGATCTCGCTCGAGGCTGAACTCTATACACTCTACCCAGAGCGATCAATTGACCCAGAGTACGCCACTAGAATCGACAACCTCGACCCTGCCCCAGGCAAAACGTGGCCCGTGCCGCCAAACGCTATGCAATGGAACAACCCTCCAGCTATTTCTGGACTGCCATTCCAAGAGAGAGCGAACATTAAGCAGGAGATCCGCGAAGCCCTATCTACTGATGGCGTCGTGAAGGGTATCAGCTCGACCACGAAGCAGACCGCTACGGAAGTCAATGCGCAGATGGCCCAAGCATCGCAAATTATCCAACTCAAGGCACGAACGATCGCTGACGACCTGTTCTTCCAAGAAGGCAAAATCGTTTTTGAAATTATGCGTCTATACGCGGACGACATAGTAAAAATCCGCACTATTAACGGAGACAATATCGAATGGAAAGATCTTCAGATGTCGCGCTTTATGGGTAACTATACTCCGAAGGTCGAATTGAAGATTACGCGCGAAAGCACAAAAGAGCTCGAGCGCGAGAGTGCCCGTCGAGACTACCAAATACTGATTCAGGATCCAACCAATAACTTAGAAGAAATTAAACGAATTTATTTGCCGAAAATGCTCGTCGACACATCTGAGGAAGAGATTGAGCGGATGATCACTCCTCCGGCACAGGGTCAAGAGTTGGGCGTCGGCGCACTCGCTATTCCTCAGGAAGGGATGAATGAGCTTGCACCGGAGCAATCCGAACAAATAATGTCCGGTAGCGACCCTGCTCAAGACCAAGGAGCGCTCGTATGACGCCCGATGAAAGACAGAAGCAGGATGCGCGCGTAAGTGCATTCTTGCGAGTATTCAGTAGCCCTGATGGGATTTTAATCCGCGAACAATTTGAAGAGATGCGCGATGCGCGAGTTAAGCGGGCTATGGACGCGACGACCGAATTTGAATGTCTGAAAGAAACCCAGCGTGCCGCAGGAATTAAGGGAGTGCTAGTTGCGATTGAAAACTGTTTCGCTATTGATGCCGAGCGCAAAGAAAAAGAGAGAAAGGAGGCGGAGTCAAACGAAGACACAGATAGCTAGTCGTAACCCTAGCCTAGGATTTTATTAAATAATCCAATTTGGACATGGTGCCTAAAAACATGACCAGGGCTAGGATTACGGGGAGTTATCCCCGTGAAAGCAACTTAATTTAACGGAGAGTTCATGACAGAAGAAACTACAACCGATGAATTCGGGCAAGGCATTGGAGCGGAGGCATCCGGAACCCAAGAGCAGCCAGAAGAGTCGGCAGAAATAACTGCCGCAGAACAAGAAACTAATGCAGGAGACGAACCTGAGATCGAAGATGCCGAGCAGGCAGAACCTGAGATTGACGAAGACGTCGAATACATAAAGACTCAAAAGAATCTTGACCCTTCAGATCCTGACGCTTTCAAGAAAATGGCCAAGATGTATCGAAACGCAGAAAAGGCTATGCATGAACAGCGACAGGCTAATGCGCCTCGCATAGAGACAGAGCTTCAGAATACGCAGACTGCGCCACAAACGCAGATGGATATTATAGCTCGCGACATGCAGATGATGAAAAACCGCCAAATGTCGGCGGATTTCAAGGCGAAGGTTAATCTCACTCCAGAGGAAGAAACGAAGATGGCTGAGTTTTTGCAGCAGCCTACTATGCTCCCAAACGGACAGCAGATTAGGCGCGGCGAATTAGTCGTTAACGGTCTTATGAGTTTGGAAGATGTGTATAAGCTGATTGGTGGCGGGGCAGTAGACCCTAAAACCATCCAAGAGCAAACACGAAAACAGACATTGGCCGAAATCTCTAGCAAACAGCGCGCCCAAAGGCTAGCTGGGGGCTCCACCGACAGTAAACAGTTCGGTTCGGGCGACAAAGAAGATGACTTCCTTGATGGCTTCAATCAAGCCTAATTGAAATTAGGTTGCGGATTTAACCCTAATTTTTGAAAGGATACTTATGGCAGCTGATAGCCGTAATGTTGATTACGCAACCAAATATGCGAAAGAGCTAGACCAGCTCTTTACGAAAGAATCACAGACTCTAGTCCACATGAAGAGTCGTGGCGAATACAAAGAGGATGGAGGCGTAGCTAGCGTCTACTTCCGTACTGTGGATACTAGCGACTTTATCGCTGGGCACACTAGCGCGCTCTTTGGCGACCCTACCGAGACCAACTCAGACGTCGTGCGAAAAGACGTAGACTTCTTCTACGAAACGAACAAAATGCTTACCGCGGTTCAAATCGATGACACCGCTGGGGCGATGAAAGAGGGCGGTCGCATCATGAACGTTGCGATTATGGAGCAGTATACCCCGCTCATTGATAAGATCGCGCTTGGCGCAGCTATCAACGCCGCTACGGCGTATGGCGGCGCGAATGTCGTGACTTACGATGAGACCGACGTCATTACTGGCATTGGCGAGATGGCCGCGGCGCTCAAGCAGCAAAGGTCGTATGCGAAAAACCAGACGTTGTTTATCGCGGCGAGCGTAGAGCCATTGCTTAATAAGAACCTGTTTACGAGCTATACGCCGTCATACAACGATGGCAAGGCGCGTACGGGCGAACAGAAGCAGCTTCTCGGTATCGATGTAGAAATCGTACCGGACGAGTTCTTCAATACTATGACGACCACCGGAACGAGCCCATATGCGCAGGCAGCGTTTACCGCAGCCCCTAACGTTAAGGCAGTCCTGTGGGATAACCGCGTGATGGGTTCGGTCAACAAACTTAAGAGCATCAGCATTCTTACTGGCGACTTGGCTCGCGCAGCGGGTGCAGACGGCGCGGTGCTTCGTGCGTTGTATCGCCCAGGCGCTTGGGTGTTTGACGCGAACGGCAAGAAGAAGGGCGTGGCAATTCTTCAATCCGCATAAGGATAGCTCGTTCCTAGTGTCCCCGATACGTTCGGGGGCACAATTGAGCGAGCTGATTCGACGATTAAAATATAGGAAAAATTGATGGCGCGTGATACAATAGAAGTATTAGGCGCCATGTAGAGGATTTTACGTGGCGACATCTCTTCAGACATATATAGAACAATCAAACCCAGCTTACGCTTCGCAAAAGCAGGGCATTCAAAACCAGATTAACGCTATCCCAGATCAGCTTACGGGAGCCCTTAACTCTTTGAGCGAGCAATACAATATAGACAAAGGTGGACTCGATAGCGCAAAAGACCAGTACAACTACGGCGCGCAGTCTACTGCGGCTAACCGTGGACTTGGCTGGAGTAATATTGGGCAGAATTATGCCGCTAATTACGAGAAGAATAGTTATACTCCTGCCGTGACACAGCTAAACCGCGATTTGAACGCAAATCAGGAGTCTACTCGACAGAATTATAATAATCGCAAATTCGACCTCGAGAACACACTAAACTCGCTGACGAACGATCAGTATAAGTATGCGCAGAGCCTCTACCAAGCCGATCTTGATCGTCAGGCGCAGCTACAGGCTCAGAGAGAAGCCGCTTCAATTCAGGCTAAGGCTTTGAGCGACTACTACAATACGCAAAAGGCAGCTGAGACGAAGACGGTCGGACGAGTTCAAAGGGGGTCAAATAAGGGTAACGACATGAATGGATTTTATTTTTATGATGCAAATGGCAAGCCGATAACTGCGAATGCTTATGTAGCCCTAAACTCCTCGACGATTACCATGAACGACATATTGAACGATATGGCGAGCGCTGGCGATGCAAACGCACGCGCTGTTATCAATGGTACTGCTACTAATCATCAACGATCTATGCTTGGGTTGCCTGCCCTAGTGAATAAATCTGGTGGTGGCTCGTTCGGGGGAGTGGGGGCAACTAGATAATGTTTGAAAATGGCGGATATATACCAAGTGGCAAAAAATGGGTTGCGCCCACAGGTGTTAACGCGGATCTGGAAACTCTTGCTGGACGATATAACCAGAACACCCAAAGCCAAAGCAGTGGCAACCCGTTAGTAGATTTTTTCAATAGCGTAGTTAAACCTGTCGGGCAGGCTGGAGCTTCGTTTTTTGGAAGCATGGGCCACACTATAGGTGGCCTCGCTTCGGGTAAAAATGCCGATGAGATTAAGGCTATGCAGGATGCCCATGTCGCGAATGTCTACGGAGAAGATAATGCTAAAGACGCATACGCAAAGAACTTAGGCGCCGCTATGAAAACGGCGGGAACCGCTGCAAGCTTCATTCCCGGAGCCGGAGCGATAGCTGGGAACGTATTTGGTGGTGCGGCTCAGGGATTTGGAGATGAATTTTACGAAAAGGGGAATCAAGCAGATTTGGGCACTGCTCTTGGGCGTGCCGGGACAGGTGCGGCCGCTGAAGGTTTGACTGCCGGAGCGCTAAAAGGAGTCGGGAAGCTTGCTGAAAAGGCCGGGGGCAAAGGGATAACGAGCATTCTTGGAAGCGGCGCTACAAAGCTTACGGATCCAACTACGATTCTTGGAAATGTCGGGCGCGGTGCACTTTCTGGTGCAGTTGGAGGCGGAACTTCAGCCGTTGGGAATACTCTTGCGTCTGGAGGTTCAATTGAGGATGCACTAAATAACCTAGGTGGCGGGATTGGTGGAGGCGCACTCGCCGGAGGAGCAATGGGCGGCGCGCTCGGTATTGGCTCAAAAGCTATTAACAAGATGCGCGGAAGGACGATTCGGGGTGTCAACGGCACTACGCAAGCGACTACGGAGGGGGTTGGCAAGCTGAATAATAAACAGGTAAAGGCGCAGCGCGCTATCGCAAAAGATATAACCGAGCAGTTCGGCGTAGTCCCCAAGCGCGTCAATGATCGGGTAAGACCGTCTGAGACCTTTACGTCGGTAGCTGGCGACTTCGGGCTGACCAATGCCGATGACATCAGGCAGGGCATGAACGCCATGTTGGACGCTGGGAGTAAGATTATCCGCGACACGGCAGGTGGGGCGGGTGTCGTCGATTTAACTGACGCTAATAGACTAGTAAAAGAGCTCGGTATGAAAAATAATTCGAGCATACGTAAGTATAGCGGGCTATTATCCGAGCTAATTGATGAAACGCCAAGCAGTATATCTGGAAATAAATCAGGCGTAGATGCGCTAACGCTGCAACGCCAAATTGAAAAACTTGCCAATACAGCCGATTCTGCAGGAACACTTGAGCGTGGGGGCATAACCTACAACGCCGATCAGCTATACAAGATTGCAAGTAATATCGGTGATAATCTAGATTCGGCAGTAAGAGGAACTGGGGCATTGGGAGCCGCTCTTGATAATAACGCTGCGCAAGTTCAGCAGCTGCGCGACATGTTCCCGAACAACAAAAAATGGCAGGCAAGGGTAGATGATATGGTCAACTCGGTGGATTCCGGAACTCCAATGTCGTCGCTTCGTTCGTCAATCAAGACACCAACGCGTGCCATGATATTTATTGATTCGGCAGATAATAACTCGACGACATATGGCGGAAGGACGGCCGGAAGGACGGATATCCCGTTGTCGAAATCAGAGGCACTGAAGTTAGCCATGCGCGAGGGTCAGAATTTAACGCCAGTCAGACAAGCTCGAGTCGACAGGAATTTAAATATCGTCAACGGAAGCGACGCGGCGCAGATGCCGAAGGCTCGCTCTTCTGCCGGGTCGCCATTCGGCGACTTCAAGCTTGGAGAGAGCGGAGTAGTCGTTTCTCCAGGCAATATGATCAACGCTAATGTCCGTCAGAGTGTTGCTCGGAGTCAAGGGCAAAACGCAATCGCCAATACTGCGAATGGCCAAAATGCGCTCATTGATGATGGAATTGCAGACCTCATCTCAGGATTCCAATCACGGGGCGGCGATGCGAACGACTTATCGATCCCATCCCAAGTTTCGGAGCAAAGCGCGAATAATATCTTGAGTGCCCTGAATAGTCTTCCGAGCCAATACACTTCTGGCCAAACAACCACTATGGCGACGAGCCCAACTTATACGCTCCCGAATGGGCAGCAAGTGGGGCTTGAAGATACAGAGCAAGCTATGATGAACGCAATGATGATGGGAGATACGGTAGCCTACGATAGGCTAAATGAAGTTTACAGCATGCTGAAAAACACCTACGAACGACAGGCTAAAAGTCAATCTGGTGCGAGCGCCGATTTGTCTGCAGGTGATAAGACAACCCTCCAAAACATACAAAATTCCCGAAATAGCCTTAATCAAATTGCCGATGCTTTCGCAAAGGCGGGCGGCGGACAGGGACTAGCTGGAGTGCTTACGAACACATTTGGAGGGCTAGATGAAAACGTGCGCTACTACAATGACCTGCGAAACTCCCTCGGAATGGCTATCATAAAGAACTTCGTGAATCTTGGTGCGACGGAGAGTGATGCAAAACGCTATGCGGATATGTTGCCACAGTTTACTGACACTAGCGATAGTGCGCAGAGAAAGCTTGCGACGATATCCGATTTATTGAGCGGATACGAGCAATCAATCTACGCAAACTATTAACCAGTGACCGAATCGTTGACTTGCTTGGGAGTGGCTTTTGCGTTGCTCTTGGAGCGCAGGATTGCAATTCCAGACAATATCGTGACCGGCGTGCCTATTATGAGCAAGAATAACGACCATCCGAACCAAGTGTTTGCTGAATCGTCATATTCACTATAGCATTCTGCGTACCAAATAAAGTCATTGTCATGATACACTCCATCATAGGCATATAAATCTCCGCAAATTTTCAACCCAGTCTCTTTGTGGTTATCTATTTTTCCGCCGAGCATCCAAATCGACCAGATAATCCCAATTACGCCAATGATAAATAATACATACTTCATTTTAGTACGTCCAATACGCTACGCCGCCGTGGTGGCTACACGCCCCAGAGCCCGTTGCTTTACTTGATGAGCCATCATTACAGATTGCCCCTGTTCTCCCTCTCGGCGTTGTGGCCGGAGGAGATTGGCTACTGGGGGTAGATGGGGTATATGTTGCACTTGGCGACCTGGCGATCGTGCCGACATATATTTTTTTGCTAACTGGACTTGCTGTCGTTCTTTCGGAGACTATTTTTCCGTGCTGTCGGCAGATTTCTTTTTCCCCGCTAATTCCTGCCGCCTCGCTCCTATAGTCCGCATACTGATTATCTAGACGAACTGTTTCTGTTGCGAAAGGAATGGGCTGTCTTTCGCAAGTAGTTTGGCTGTCGAAGGCAGCGCACCCTAAAACTATAAGTGAGCCTGCGACGAGATAAGTAGCGACCTTTGTGTTGTGCTTTTTAGCATTCGGAGCCTCGCTCATACGATGCGACCCCTATAATTCGGCTGTTAGGTCGCCATAAGAGACGCTATGTTTTTCAGCGCATTCGGCGATAATTTGTGTGTAGCTGGCGCCTGACGGAGTATAGGAACCGTCTGCAAATGATCCGGAAGTAGATTTTTGGCCTGCCGATACTACGCAGTTTTTCGCATCTTCAAGCCTCTGCGCAGAATCATCATCTTTCGTATTGAGCATATTGACAATAATCAGCGCAGTCGCGGATAGGATTGCGACGGCGAGCAGACAAGCCCCAGCGATTATTAGCGTCTTTTTGTTGTTTGGCTGCACTAACTTTTTATCCATTATGCTTCCTTCTCTCCAAGAGATTAAATTAGTTTAATTTTACCATATTCTCAGAAACGATACAGCATAACCATAAAACAACGCGTATTGAAGTGGAAATCGTAATATCTGTGTGATATAATTAAAATATTAGGCGCCATGTAGGAGATTATTGTGACTACATTAGCGCAGCTCACAGAGAGGGTACGCAACAAAGCGAAAGATCCCGAGTTAGGCGATGGTCAGATTGGCGATTTTTTGAATGATTGCCAAAATGAAATTCTGGGCGAAGCAGAATATATGTTTTTGGAACGTTATGACGATCCCGTGGAGGTAAGCGGGGGAGAGCTGGATCTGCCGCGCGATTGGCAGCAGACTGAGCAGATACTAGTGAATAAGAAAGGCTCGATGCCTCGAAGGCTGAGGTATCTGCCATTCCGCGAGTATTTCGATAAATCTACGGAATATGCGTATCCGGATAGAAACTACACCTATACCGTATTTTCGAATAAGGTATTCTTTACTCTGCCGCGCGACAATAAGCCCTGTGCGCCGACGGTTGGGGGGCTGCCTGAGCTATGGCAAGTTCGACATATGTACCTGGCGAAGCCAAAACAGCTAGTGAAGCCGGAAGACAAGGCCGTTATCCCGGACGAATTTAGCGAATGCCTCGTACTCGGGGCGCTAGCGAGAGTAGAGCAATGGCGAGACAACTTTGATTTTGCGCAAATTTACGAAAACAAGCAGCTCGAAGTCATTGAGAATATGAAGAGGCGATTTGGGCCTCGACAAAACGACAGCGGTAATAGGGCGAGGTTGCCATATGGCCATAAAGTCACGATTTAAACGATCAAAGACTATCCCGAAATCATCGAGTCGGAAGTTTGAGAGCGTCTCGGCAGATTTTAGTGGCGGCATCAAAACGTATACGCCGGAACAAAAACTCAAGCCTTACGACCTACTTATTGCACAGGACATGCGCATGGAGAAGATTGGAAAGTATAGGACGCGTCACGGGAGCACAGTAAAGTTCGACGCTATGGGGCGCGCAACGGCTCAAGAGCAATGGTCGGATGAGAACTTGGAAGAATATGTATTATCGGGCGATTCGACGCTAGAAGTGCCCGTAGTGGCTTCAGGTGACTTTAGGCTTTGGGCTATACAATTCATGTGTCGAAAAGACTTAGACTCTAAGGGTGTAGTCTCCGTAAGACTATACGCGCAGAACGAAGATGGCTCGCGGGGAGATTTGGTGGCACACAGTAATATTAACTACCCAGACTTATCTACCATGCAGACTCAGGTTGAAGTTAAGTTCGTTAACGCTCCAGATATTGTTTCTGGTGGTAATTATATTTTGCAATTCTCGCTCCAGCCAGATGCCGCAGGAGATTTCTACATACAGACCTCAACGGATTTTGGCAATAACGGAGCATTATATCGACTGATTAGCGCGACCGCCGGAGGCGTCGATAGTATTTTCGTCGCAAATAATTCTGGGGTATTTACGACGTTTTTCGCTCAGAATGGAATTCTTTACCGAACCGACGAAAGCGGAGAAACAACGATCCAGAATGACGAACTCCCAACTGGGACTAGGAAGGTACGCTTCAATCAAGCGCAATATGTACCAGATGATGATTCTGACCCCGTGGCCGCGGTGCGCTATGTAGGCGACGCGGGCGGTAATCCAAGAGTTATTCTTTTGGAAGATTTCTCCGAAATAGAGATTGCCGATCCTTCCGGCCGGAACTTATCTGCAAGGAACGTAATGATGTTTGGCTCGTTTTTGTTTTACATGTCTGCCGATGATCCTAATGGTGTTTTTACTTCCGAGCGTTTACCGCTTTATGACAAATTTGACGTCGAACAATCGTTCGTAAGTGATATTCCGGCTCCAAAATGCGGTGATGATTTAGCGGCTTTCGTGGAGCTGGGCGGAACGCTTTTCTTTTTGACTAAACGAAACAAATACGCACTTTATGGCGATGACTGGACTACTTTTACCATGAACTCCGCTGCAGCCCAGAAAGGCACTTTTACGCAAGAGAGCATATCGGCTGATACGAACTTCATATACTACCCATCAAATGACGGAATATACATATTCAATGGAACGAGCGAAAAAGATATTACTGGCGAAACAATCAACGACGTCTATTCGGCTATTAAGAATAAAAGCCAAATCATCACAGAACTTTTCGATAATAGGCTATTTGTGTTTTACGCCGATGGTGACTCAGTAGAAAACAATAAGTGCTTAGTCTACCATTTAATTACGGGCGCTTGGGAGTCTATCGACACGGACGCATACGTCTCTGCTACCGCCGCGCGCAACAATCCTAATGGCGAGTTCTTGCAAGGCTCTAGTCGCGTTGGGGCTATATTTAAGGGCGAAAATTCAGATGCCGGCTCGAGCAACATTGGTGGCATCCTGCGGAGCGAGCTTGGCACGATATTTCAAGGGTTTGGCGCTCCGGCGCTATTAAAGCGAATTACGAAATGGCGACCAGAGATCTCCGAAGAGGGCAGAGAGTACAAAGTGGATTGCGGCTTTGCTAAGGACTTTAGCACAAAAGTAAACTACGCTTTCTCTGTAAGTGTTTTTTCTGGAGACTCAATATCGTACGAAGATTACGGATGGGAGGACGAGTTGCCTGGCACGATTCTCTCCACGTTGCCTTATGTTTACGGAGAATTCCGTCGAGCGCAGCTTCGATACAAACACCACGCCGCCTTCGAGCCGTTTGGTCTTGAAAGTCATACGATAACGGCGCAGGCGCAAAGGATTCGCTAAATGGCCAATCGATTCACGATGCTAAATGAGGATATGGATATGGCATCTCAGATTGCCGCCATAAATCGCAACCTTCAAATGCTTGACTCTGAAGTGTTTACTAAGAGGATCGCTGGCGGGAACGGGCAGTCCGCGTTGATTTCAGGCAGGCTCCCAGACAAAAACTTCGGCGAGCTCGTATACGACTCCAGCGGATTACCTTCGGCTCTTTTCGGACAGGCTCCAGACGATAGGCGTCCGGGACTATGGATAGCTAAGAGCGGCTATAATGTTCTTGAAGAATTAAAATCAACATGACGGCTCCCGCTAGAATTAACAATTTTGGTATAAATTCCGACTATCCGATGGATAAAATAATCTGGCTCCCAGACGAACGAACCATAAGCAACCCACAGGGCGGATTCAGCCTGACGATACCTCACGAACTCGGCGCAATACCATTCGTTAAAGGCACTTGGTCGTCCGACAGTTGGGACACTACGTGGCCTACAAACATAACAGTCAACGACATACAGCAGATTGCGAAACAGGTCGCTGTTGAATCGGACGAAACCAATGTCTACGTCCACGGGTTGGCAAACGTCACGAGCTTCGTGTTACGACTTTGGGGCGTCTTCCACGAGGCGACGACCTTAGATGTAGTTGTAGCCCCTACGAGAGACAAGAGCGCGAACAAGTTTGTCTTGAATAGCGATTTCAACTACCCGAAGCTTTATCTCGATAATTTTGCCGACGCAACTTCTGGACAGGTGAGCGTGCCTCATAACCTCGGATTCGTGCCACAGGTGGACGCATGGCAGCGCATCGAAGTGTCTTCGGGAGTATACAGATGGGTAGAGCTGAATAATGACATATTGGGCACTTCAAGTATCGCAAATTCAATTATGAATGTCTCGTCTTCCGAAGTTAGCTTTGCGACGGGGAGTGGGTATTTTTATTGCAGGATTTACGCCGATGAAGCCTAGCAGATTCAACATAAATACCGATTACGCTACGACGATAAATGATGATTCAGGCGCGTTGACGCTGACGATCCCCGCTACGTTCGTGATACCAGCTGGCAGCACGATCTCTCCATTCGAGGCGACCGCTGCTGTCGGACAAAAATCCGCGAGCATGCGATTCAATATATCATCCAGCAAGTACCCTGGCAAAAGCGTTATTACTCCCAACTTTAACATTCCGGCGACGTATACTTTCAACGGACAGACTACGGAGGATTTCTTGATTGGATATATTTATCGACCAGCTACGGGACAAGTGAGGATTCACGTCGAGCCAAATTACAGTATTAGCTACCAAGATGGAGCTACTGTCACGAATGTCGGTCAGACGATAACTCTAAAAATCAACACATTCTTGTCGCCGTTTGAATCGTGATGTGGTATAATTAAGTTATTAGGCGCCATGTAGAGGATATTGTATGGCGCGAAGCCTTAGAACTACCAGAATCGCCAATCTAAACCGCGGGGTCTACAACTCTATTTTGATGTATTACAGAGTGAATGGGCAGCCTACTAGTCTTGAGGGGGCGACCATTACGCTGACATGCAAGGACGTTCCATTTGACGACGAGAGCGACTCCACGAGTGCGAAATTTATTATTACTGGCGAACTAGATCCTGAAGACAATTCAAAAGTTCTTTTTCCAATTACGGCAGAGCAAAGCCAGCTCGACCCAGAATCCGTTTATTATGCCGATATAGTCGTGGTTGAAGAAAACGACATTCCGCTTAGAAAAGCAATTCTTGAGTTTGGGGTTACTGGGGGGCCGAGCAATGCTAATTCTGGCAATACGACTATTGACGGGGCAGTTGGCTCTAGGGTGTTTATCAACGATTGCGGCTCTCAGTCGATAACGATCGAAGTAATTACAGGCGAAAAGGGAGACCCCGGAAGCCTCGAAATCGAGGGAGTAGCTGGGAATTTTGTGTCCATTAGTGATGGGCAAATTGCCGAAGACAGCGGGTATAATCCAGAAAGCTTTGCCAAGCCGTCAGACGTCGTGAATAAAACGGACGCGAATTACGATCTAATTGAGACTTTTAGTCTATCGACCGACGCTAGTGCCGTAACGGCCGACATGGATACGATAAATCTATCAGATGGAACTCAAAGCTCTACGCAAGCCGTATTCCCAACGGCTAACGAAACTGAAGCTGGCATGATGAATGCCGCAACTTTCTTGGGGCTCGAGCAGGCAAAAAATGATATAGTGTCGTTGAAAAATGAAGCTTTCGCCGCAAATGGCGTTCCGGAGATATACACGCAGACAGACATCACTAATGCTTGGATTGCCGCTTCTGGACAAACAACAGTAATAAACGGAGCGGTCTTATGGGACATCGACAACCAAAGGCGCTTTGGGTATTACGGAACTTCGTCTGGCGAAGAGTGGATTCTCACAAATTCTGGCGGAGGATCAACGCCAATCGCTAACTTTACAAATTCAGTCCCAGGACTAATAAAAGGCAGTGCGTCGGAGGGCCAAGTGTTCGCCGAAGCGGACGGAACCGGATCCGTTAACGGCTATGACACCCTGAAGTCGTCCGTTTCGACTAATACCTCAGACATCTCGGCACTTTCTTCCGGAAAGCTAGATAAAATTACGGACGCCTCTACGAATGACCGGGCGTACGTCGTGTCGAGCTCCGGCGACCAATCTATTACGGATATTAGTTCCTCGCCGCTCGCGGGCACTATCGTCGAGCGTGACGCGTCTGGAAGGTCTCAAGTTTCAGCCCCGTCATCCGCGAGCGACATCACAAATAAGTCATACGTTGACGCCCTTATTCCCAGCCCCTCAAAGGTAGCCTACGGCTGCACACTGTCCGCGTCTGCGAGCTTGCTCGTTTTATCCGATGGCGCCGCGCTGGTCGATGGAGAGTGGGTTATCGTTGATCAGCAAACTATTCCTAACACGACAACAGTAATTCCGGCTGGGGGCGTCGGTTATCTCACGCTCGATTCAAGCGGAACTTTGAAGCAGCATGCAGATTCAATTGGTGAATTTCCGCCTAAGGAGCTACCGCTTGGCGTCATATCAAAGAATTCCTCTAACCAATGGTTGCCTGCATCAATAATCGATTTCAATATGACGAAGGCCGATAATATCGATTTTGATTCAATTGGAGATTTCAACTACGCCTCGAGTGAAGTAGCTACTTCGAGCAAATGGGTCGACGGCAAAACTATATACAAGAAAACTATCCTGAAAACTACCGCTGTCACGACCGGCACTACCCGCATAACTCATGACGTGGCAGGCATAGATCTTGTCGTCAAACTAGAATCGTTCATGACGGATGGAACGAGCTTTTTGCCGTTTCCGTATGGCACGAGTACGAACGCCTACGCGAATACAACCCAAATCGTGATTGATTCAACCGGCACCTATACCACCTACACTAGGTCATTCTTTACGATGTATTACACGAAAGTTTAAAACGAAAGGAGATGTATGAGCGAAGAAATTACAAATCAAATTCCAGATAGCCAGCCACTATCTATCGAACAAACGAATGGGGAGTCTATCGAAATTCCCGACGTAGACCAGACTGGAGAGCCCGATGATAACGACAATTAAACAACTCAGGTCAGCTAACCTAACTATCGCGACTCAGCTCGGATGGTGCCTACGAGATGTCAGGCGTGCATATGGAATATCCGATTCATACGCTAAGTACAGAAACGCGCGCGCCGCATGGGACGCCTCAAAGACCAAACATTACGGAATCTATGATCTGCCCAAAATAGACGTCTTAATCCCAGTATGGATACGCTATGGTGCTATAAGTACGAACGACCATGTTATGCTATATAACCCCAAGACTGGTGTCTTTTATTCGGACGACAATAATACCGGACGCTTCGTCGCGTATAAAAATTACACGGCATGGGCGAATCGTGTTCAGGATTATAAGCCGACCATTCTTGGATGGACGGAAGACGTCGAAAACGTTAGGGTTCTAGAAGTATCCGGAGCGGACGTTACGACAGAACTCCCAGCTCGTGGCTACTGGAAGCTAAACGATAAAGGAGACATCATCGGGCGCATTACGGCATTCATGCGCAAGAACTACCCAGCATATACCAATGCGAAGGCGCTCGGACCCGTCTATGGTCCCTATGCAGTAGCCTCAATCACGGAGTTCCAGAAACGAACTGGGCTGAAGGCTGATGGGTTTATTGGGCCGATTACGCTCGCGAAGCTCAAAGGTTATGGGTTTGGGGGTTAATATGGAAGACCAAAAGAAATCCGCAGAAGACTCAATGAGCGAGACGGATCGCGTCACGCAGGAGGACGGGTGGACTGGCATTTATCTGCCTAGCGTAGTTTATGATCTACTAGCTTTCTTCGCCTACATGATTCCGATTCTAAGCCTTGCCTATCTCGGCGTAGCATACGCCCTAAACCTGTCTTATGGTCTAGAGACGATGGGTGTAGCTCTGGCAGTCTCTGCGGCGCTCAATAAGATGCTGGATAAGTTCAAGCTCAACTACAACAAGGCGAAAACCAATGAAGCGTAATTTTACGAGTGACGCCTAAATGAAGCTCTATCCTCTTACCCATGCCCCTTTGACTTTCCGTTTTCTGGGCATGGGCAAGGGGATAGAAGAGAGTGCAAAATAAAACTTAAACAGGTGGCGGAAAGCATGTCTAAAGCGTCAGAATCAATACTAAAATTCTTCAAAACAATCCCCGGTATAATTACTGGAGGTGCCGCTGCGCTTGGTATAGTAGGCGGACTGCTCATTGGGATCGTGGATTACAGGGTCGCTGCGATGGACGCGCGGGTCGGAGAGCTTGAGTCTGGTGGCGCAGAGCAAGTAAGAATCTCGAAAAAGCTCGAGATTCTCGTGTTGATTCAGGCAGATATAAGTGGCGGCGGAGACCATACTGGGTCGAGAAGTCGGCAGATTATGCAGCTCTATGGGGAGTACGTGAAGGACGGAGAAGACCAGTACATGGCATTTGAGATCGACCAGTACCGGAAGGCTATGGGAATATAAGAAAATGCAACAAAAGTGTTGCATTTTTATTGCAAATGCGCTATACTAGATGAGTAGCAGGTAAGCTATGCAGCTTAAAAAGCCAGACGATAACATACTCAATGTTAAAACAAAAAGTCTTTTCGCTCTACCAGATAGAGTTGAAACGAATCAATGTGAATGCTAATACAACCATGCTAGAAATAGCGAATCGGTTTGCCGAAAACGCCGAGATTGCAGAATACAGTCAAAAGAGCGGTGCAGTTAAGTTATGGTTTACTTCGAGCCAAAACTTGGAGCAGGTGAGAAATCTCTGCGACGAGTTTAAAATCAAAGTTGAGTCAGAGACCGACGTACATCTGGCTTATAGCGTAACAGTCGTCGAGTTGTAGAGCGCAATTACTTGCTACTGTCCGTCTGGCTTATGGGAGGTGTGCCCATATTTAAGTTGAACCTACTACAAAAGCAATCAAAAAAAGAAGAAAATGGAGAGGAGCGCAAAATGCAAGCTATTAAGCAGATTGGAGACGCGAATAAAACAATTCCAATTGCGCTAAGAATAACGGACAAAGAACTATATGGAAGGGTGAGCAAGCTATCCGAAGAGCAATCATTGTCATTAAATATGACAGTTAATATGTTGCTTGGATACGCATTCAATGAGATCGACAGACAGAAGAAAACTTTTGTCAAAACGATAATGTTTGAATCGAAGTAGTTTTTAGTGTAAACTATGATTTAAGAAAAGAGTTTTTCGATAACAATGAGTAGGAAGATAGTCGCAATAGCAGCGACTATTTTTCTGTCCGTCCGCCAGATCGTCAGACGATAAGCTTCTATATATGGTCGTCAAAATTATCGCAAATGCGACGGCTATACGTTTCGTTCTCGTCGGCAAGCTCCGACTCGGACTCAGCGTAAATTCGCTCGTAGTTGTAGTTTACTTTCGTTCGCATTTCGAGCTCTTTTAGCAGTCCGTCCGCTAGGAGACTCCTTGCGAGTTTGTTTCTTTCCGGCATACTAATTCCTTCCGAGGAGTTTCTAAGGATAAATCTAAAAATCGTATCGTAGGACGTCCTAGGGAACCTCGCGATTTTTCTAACCGCGTCTTCTCGTCCGTTGCGCTTGATTGTTTCGATAAGTCCTCTCAGGGTTTCGCCGTGCGCCTCTTTATAGTCGTAGTATCTCCAATCGTACAAAGTAAGAAATATAGACCTGTCTAGGTCGCTACTGAAATCCATCCCAAAATCGGACAAAAAACTGAGCTTCGCATCGGCTACGCTAGCCGAGAATATTGTCGAATTTATCCTAGAGCCATAAAAGTATGTCAGCAGAACGTACAGCGCGCCCATAGATCGGATCAGTATATTCAGGTTCGCCTTATGCGAGTTCTTGGCGCGGTCGTGCTTAATGCTATTGTAGGCAGAATAGTAGTCGTCAGACGAATTTTTCTTATACCCAAACGGAGCAAACGACGGAGAGAAAGTTCTGGAGAAAAACATAGAAGGAGAAAGTATTGAGATCTGTTTTTGCTCAAGCTTCCATCCGCTACTTTTCTTTAGCCACGCGAATGATTTTTCGGCCGCCCCGTCGTCATTCTTTATCTCATCCTCACTCGTCCATCCCCTGAATATATCATTCGCCACCGATTCGAGCTCAATGCCGGATCGCATGACGAGTTCGGCGATTTTCATTGAATACGTATTAATTTGGTTGTCGTCAAATAAAATTGAGTAGCTGAGCGCATTTATTTCCGCCTCGAGCGCCGAGAATGCCTGAAGGTACCCGCCGACATCACGCATGACTAGATAACTCTTTTGCTTCGTCAGAAGTTATTTCCCTCGCGCCGCTCATATTTAAAATAGCTGTACCGCACACGTGCTTCTTCGCAATCAAATAGAAGCGCTCCTCGTCCACCGCCCCACTAACGACCGCCTGCGCCAGCAAATAATCCTCGTCTTCGATACGATACAGCTTCGTCTCGTCCGTGACGTAGTATTGTGGAAAGTCACCAGAATTCTTCGCAATAAACGCCATGACTAGCTGATCCTTGAACTTACTCACCTCTTCTCCTATCTTAACCGCGCCCGCTTCCGAGCTTACCCAATATTCGTAGTTTGTAGATTATGTGCTAGCTATCTGGATTTGAACCGATGGCCTGAGGGTCTTAAAGCCTCTGCTCTACCAACTGAGCTAAGCTAGCACGCAGCCTACAAACAAGGCTGTATCTCCATTATATATCACTTCGTGGTGGAACTAAAGCGCGCCGGCGCCCACCACGCGGCGGGCGCGGAAACGAGTAAACATTCTTGGATTAGCCATCTCGCTCAGCGCCGCACGTCGAACTAATTGAAGTTATAAATGTTACCATTACTACTCCTATCATGATCAAAGTTAATATTCTCGAGATTATTTGTGGAATCCTCTTTTTTGATCTGAGATATTCCCAGATTCCATTTGAAATTAAATTTAATAAAATCGACGCGCAGCACCTACTAGCGTCGTTGACGCTGAGCGCGATTGCTAATCCATGCTAAGGCACCCACTATCTATTATATCGATGCGGAGAAGAAAGTAAAATGCACGGGGCGCAGGTTGACAAAACGCTTAAAGTGCGCTAGTATTATGGTATCGACCAAAATCAAACAACCTCGCAAGAGGTCTTTTGATTTCTTGACAAACATAAGAATTTTTAATTTCGAGTAACGCTCTTGCTTGCATTATCTTTTCTTATCATAAAAAATAGACGCTAAGAGGTCAACAGAGCGTAAGACCTTTCGTGCGTTAAAAATTTGGAGGTAATAACAGATGGAGTCAATCAAACAAATTGCAACTTCTAAATTGCAAGGAGTAAATAGCAAATTGCAATTTGAAGATAGGAAACTATCAGCTTTAGAAATCAGAGAGAAGGTCATCAGCATAGGCGGAGAGCTAATCTCTACAAGTAATCCAGACATGACGCCTTGGCATTGCAAATGCTTCAAGGCACTAGGTGAGCAACGATACAGAACGATTGCGTCAATAGTCAGGACAGACAGCGAAATACGAGACAGGTCACGAGTCTTCAGCAGAATTCTTAAGGACGAGCTAGATGGCAAAGGTCAGTTAAGCCCAATGACGGCTCCAAGACACACAAAAGGAAACTACGTAGACTATCGGAATCGGGTGGTACGGCCAGCAGCGGCGTAATTTGAAAGAACAAATCAGCACTCTGAAACCCTACGAATAATTAAGGGAGGAGTGCTTTTTTAATGAGAGAATTACTAATCTCAGAGGCATTTGAATTATATAAGAACGATTATATTCGATTTAAGAACCAATCCGTTAAAACCGAGGAAAACCACGAGGTATGCAAGAAAGCATTGCTTCTTTTTGTACCCGATAAGCCAATTTCTGAATTATCCTTCGACGATGTCCGAGATTGGAAGAACTATCTCTCGAAGAGGCGATCGCAGAATACTGTTCGCAATTATATCGTCAGACTGCGTACAGTCCTGAACTACCTAAATATTCGAGAAATACCTTGCATAAAAGCAGGTATGATACCGGTACCAAAGCGCTCCTCGACAGTCCCAAGATTTTTAACCTCCGAAGAAGTCACGGCGATGATAAACTCTGCTTGCAACATTCGAGCACAGTTTATTGTCTCTCTGCTTTATAGCTCTGGAATCAGGCTATCCGAGCTAATATCTCTTAATCGAGGGCAGATCGTCGAGCGCCGGTTTACTATTATTGGAAAGGGTAGTAAGCCAAGGCTTTGCTTTATCGACGAGAGAACAGAACAACTCATGGAGTCTTATCTCGCGACTCGTAAAGACAACTGTGAGGCTCTCATAGTTTCGTTCCAGCATAGAGAGCGGATAAATCATACAACCATACAGCTCGTCATACGTAACGCCGCGAGAAAAGCAGGGCTAGAGTCTAATCGCGTAACGCCCCATACGTTACGCCACTCGTATGCAACTAACTTTCTAAAAAACAACGGCAATATGCGCTATCTGAGCGCTATGATGGGACACTCTTCGATGGATACGACTGCAATGTACGCCCACGTCGTAGACAATGATCTTGAAGCTCAGTATCGCAAATTTCATTCCATATGAGACCATAAACATATTGACTTTTTGAGCTCGAAATGCTAATATGGGGTTATTGAATCGTTGTTCCTAAACAAACTGATCTGTGCGGATCGATATGATGTGTCATAGGTTATTTCAAGAGTCGCTATCTGTTGCGATGGAGCACTTCCATGGTAAGGATGAGGTCTCGGGTTCAAATCCCGATCGCGGCTCCATTTTTTTATGTTTTATGAGAATAACTACCCGCGAAGTGATTCGCGGGTATTTTTTCGATTGAAAAATCGCCAGAATAGATCTGGCGATATCTTCTATGATGGCCTTTAGGTAGTGCGTGAGATTATGCGCTGACTTCGAGAAACTCCTTGTCTTTTGCGAGGCGGGAGTACATGATGTGCAGCTCGTCTAGTAGCCGCTTTTCGGCTTCGTAAGAGTCGCTAACGTTGGACGAGAAGTAGATAGTGCCGTGGAGCTCTGGTACCTTGATGTGGATATATTCGCCGTCTGAGTTGGTATACTTTACCGACTCGATAGGGAACGCGCTGGTAACTTCGTCGTGGAAGTTGCCGATCGCTATTCGCAGAGTGCAGCCGCCTAAGACTGCCACTACGGACACCTTGTCGTTCTTCAGCTCGATATGCCAAGGTTCACGCCGAGAAAATTCGCCAAGAATGCGAACAAACTCGAAGGCGGTGGTCTTGGCGTCGAAAACTGCGTAATAATAGTTCCATAGCTCTGTGGCGTTGCCAACGATGAATTTTGCCATGGGTTTGAGCAAATTATTGGCGGTATAGCTGCCAAGCTCAATATTTTGTTCCACTTTGACCTCAGGTGGGGTATTTTTCTTCATACTTTTGCCCTCCTTCAAAAATAGTGCGACTAAAGGCCATATTTATAATGTGCAAGTGTTCATTATAACATGCTTTTGGCATGTTCGCAAGGCGACCCCTTATCGTTACTGCTGTATAATGCTTGATATGATTACAGTAAGAGAAGAAAAACCAGCAGATTACCGAAAAGTTGAGGAGATTACCCGTGCGGCGTTTTGGAATTTGTATATTCCGGGGGCGAATGAGCATTATCTCGTACATACGATGCGGGATCACGAAGATTATATGCCAGAGCTGTCGTTTGTGATTGAGGAGGATGGGGAGATTTTGGGAAGTATTCACTTTGCAAGAGCGTGGATTATGGAGCCCGATGGTGAAAAGGTGCCAGTAGTGCACTTTGGGCCGGTCAGCATTGCGCCAGAGCGTCATAGGCAAGGCTTGGGGCGAATTCTGATTACGCATGCGATACAGAAGGCGAAGGAGGCAGGACATAGGGCAATTGTCATTGCTGGATTTAGGTATCATTACGAGACTTACGGCTTCGTGGGTGCGAAAAAATACGGAATTTCAATGCCAGATGGCAAGTTCTATACGGGTATTATGGCGCTGCCGCTGTATGATGGCGCGCTGGACGACGTGTCGGGCAAGATTGAGTTTAGCGCTGCACTATATCCAGACGAGAGTGGACTTGAGGCGTATGATGCGACTTTCCCGCCAATGGAAAAACTGACCCTGCCAAAACAAAAGGATTTTGAGCGCGCGGCGAGCGAGATTGACGAGTAATTATCGCTTGCGAAGAGCTTTGCTGGCTTCGCGTACCCACTTTGTGGCGGATTGATTATCTGTGAACTCGATTTTGGACACGTGCGCGCCGCTTTCTTTGGCGTCGCTAATGCGCTTTGTCCCCGGCCCCATAACGCGCTCTTCATGCATTGAGCCGTCCGTCAAATAGACCCTCAGATCGTAGATGGGATGATTGGAAGAATTAGAAAATACGATTTTTCCGTCTTCTACCCAAGAGCTAACCTTCGATGCCTGTGCTTTTTCGGATAAATCCGTTTCTTTCTTTTCGCGATCTTTGCGAGCACTACGCTCAACTTTGATTTGTACGAACGCCGCTACGAAAGCACCAACTGTACCTACGGCACCCGCCCAAGTTGCGACATCTCCCCATAAATCTGTATTCATAAGCATATTATAGCAGTTTATTGCCGAAGCGTGCGCATGAGGGGTATAATCTCTACATGTACATAGCGCTAGGTGCGGTGATTTTGGTATTGGTTGTGGTGGGGGTGTTTCTGGTAACGGCACTATTTGGGGCGCCATATGTGGCGAGTGGTGAGAAAGAAATTATCCGAGCGTTCGATAAGCTGCGCCCGCTCACCAAGGATGACGTCTTAGTAGACTTTGGGTGTGGCGATGGTGTGGTTTTGCGGGCGGCGGCAAAGTCTGGAGCAAAGAAGGCAGTTGGCATAGAGATAAATCCGATACTCGTGACGCTAGCGCGGCGCAAAAGCCGTGGAGATAAGAAAGTACAGGTGATTAACGGCGATATGACGAAGACTGTCTTGCCGTCCGATATGACTGTCGTGTACGTGTTTGGACTGGACCGCGTGATGAAGATGATTATGCCCGTGATCGAGAAGCATGTGCGCAAACACGGGAAAAGTATTGACGTCGTGAGCAAAGCGTTTGAATTTAACGGCATGAAGCCTATCGCCAAGACAAATAGCCACTATCTATATAGAATTGATGGGGCTTTACAAAACTAAAATAATGAAGTAGAATAAAGGGAAGAGTTTTCGTAGCTCTATTTGTTATTGCTGAAACAGATAGGACTAAAACAATTTATTAAGATATTAAGGAAAAGGATTTTTTGTGCCAACAATCAATCAATTAGTCAGGAAGCCGCGCAAGCGAGCTCCAAAGAAAAGCAAGGCTCCAGCGCTTGGTTCTATTTTGAACACGTTGAAGACCCGCTATTATAATCAAGCCGCTCCGCTAAAGCGTGGTGTTTGTATCAAAGTTACTACCAAGACTCCAAAAAAGCCAAACTCAGCTCTTCGTAAGGTTGCACGCGTGCGTCTTACGAATGGTCAAGAAGTTTGGGCATATATTGGCGGCGAAGGTCACAATCTGCAGGAGCACGCTGTTGTGCTAGTGCGCGGTGGCCGTGTGCCAGATCTTCCAGGTGTCCGCTACCATATCGTACGCGGTACTTTGGATCTTCAGGGCGTACAGGGTCGCAAACAGGGTCGCTCGAAATATGGCGCCAAGAAGGAGGGTAAGTAATTATGCCACGTAAAACTACTACGAGTTTGCAGCGCAAGGTAAGCCCAGATCGCAAGTATCAGAGCGTCCTCGTGCAGCGTTTGATCAACAAATCCATGCTCGACGGCAAAAAACAAACTGCCGAGCGTGCTGTATACGCCGCAATTGAAGGTGCTGCCAAGAAATTGGATAGCGAAAGCCCAGTTGAGGTATTTGAAAAAGCTCTAGGCAATATCAGCCCTAACTTTGAAGTTAAGTCCCGCCGTGTTGGTGGTGCTAACTACCAGATTCCGTTCCCAATTTCGGGTCACCGCCAAATGCACTTCGCATTTAGCTGGCTCGTAACTTCGGCTCGCGCTCGCTCTGGCATGCCATATGCGAAGCGCCTAGAGGCGGAAATTGTTGATGCTTACAACGAGACCGGTGCTGCTTTCAAGAAGAAAGAAGATACACACCGCATGGCAGAGGCAAACCGCGCGTTTGCTCACTTTGCTCGCGTTTAATCTCGACAACTACAATCAAATTGGCCCCTGCAGTGGGGCTTTTTTGTTGACAAAATGTCAATTATTTGATATAATAGACAGATACCGTGGGGATGCACATTAAGAGTTTGGAGTTTATTTTTTTGTGAACCCGAGCGGAAAAAAATCTGAGGAGGAAATACTCTATGGAATTTCTGTCTGCTGTTCTGCCTTACCTGCCTATCGTTGGTGCCGTGATCGTGATTGCGGTGCTTCTGCTGGTGATGATTAAAGTCGTCTCCGGTAATGAAGTACTGGTCGTCACGGGTATTGGCGCCACCAAGAAAGTTACAAAGAAAGTCAAAATGATGCGCGACGGCGTCGAAGTCGAAGAAGAACAGGTAACCTATGAGCCCAAAGTAAAGATTGCGGGCGCAAGTTTGGTCATCCCGTTTATCCAGCGCGCACAGAAGTTTGACATCTGCGTGGAAAAAGCTGAACAAAAAGGCGACACAATGAAAACCAGAGACGGTGTCGAAGTCGATATCGACTGGGTCATCTCGTATGCACCCAATGCCGATACGATAGAGACGCTGCAGCCAGCAATCCGGCAATTTCTCGACAAGCAAAAGCCCGAAATCGAAGATATTATCAAAAATGCGGTTGCGGGCGGAGTGCGTGCTGTTATTTCTACCATGACGCCTGTTGACGTCATGGTGGGCAAGGACAAGCTCGACGAGGCAGTACAGAAGAATATTTCAGGCCAGATGGCCGAGCTGGGCTACAAAGTTCAGCTATATATTCAGGAAGTACGTGATCCAAAAGAGGCAACTTACTACAAAGATCTCGCCGCTGAAGAGCGCGAGTCCATGCGTCGTAAGGCCGCCAATATCACCGCAGAAGCAAATCAGGCAATTCGCCAGAAAACCGCGGAATCCGAGCAGCAAGCTCAGGAATCCGAACTCGCTTCCAAGGTCGCTATCGCTGCTAAAACGCGTGATACGGCAGTTCAGGAAGCTGGATTTAAGGCAGAAACCGACAAAGCACAGGCCGACGCCGAAGTGGCAGGTCAGCTTCAGATGACGGAACGTCAAAAGGAGCTTGCCACTAAGGAAGGTGAGGTTGCAGTTGTTCGTAACGAACAGGCAAACCGCGCCGCCGAGACCGAGCAGACTGTAAAGGTCACACAGGCCGAAACAGTCAAGAAAGAGCAGGTTATTGGGGCACAAGCTGATGCTGAAAGGCGCAAGATCGAAGCGGACGCGCAGGCTGCCGTTGACGAGAAAGCCGCCGAAGGTAGAGCAAACGCCGCCAAGAAAGATGCTGCTGGACAGGCCGAAGCCGTTAAGCTGCAGGCCGCTGCCGATGCCGACAAGGTAAGGCTGGCGGGTGAGGCTGAGGCTTCTGCCATCTCTGCAAGAGGTAAGGCCGAAGCGGATGCAATCCGTGCGAAAGGTCTTGCTGAAGCCGAGGCAGAATCTGCCAAGGCGGATGCACTTGCGAAACACGACGGCGTTAACCTTCAGGTTGAGCTGGCAGAAATTTACCGCTCTATGCAGGTTGAAGTTGCCACCAATGTTGGTAAGGTTATGGCGAGCGTGGGCGAAAAGACCACCATCTACGACTTTGGCGGAAGCTCAAGAGGAGATGGTACGGGCAGTACGCTTACGAGTTTTCTCGGAGATCTGCCCCGCGTGCTTAAGCAGGCTGGACTGTCGAACGAGGCGCTGAATGGCGAAACCTTCAACGACACAATCAGCAAGTTTGTTGGCTCCGTGGTTGGCCCATTGGGCGTCCTGAATAAGGAGACCCGCGTGATTGGCGAAGGTTCAATCAAGGGCGGCCTCGAAGATGGCGTCACCGAAGATACGGATACGGCCGATACGGGCACGAGCGAAGAACCCGTCACGAACGGCAGCGAAGTTCAGCCCGATGGCGAAGAAAAGTAAACCCAAACCGCAATAATATTAGCCTCCGGCATTCGTCGGAGGCTTTCTTTATGCTAAAATAAAAATATTATGAGTGGGCGAAAGCTAATATACCAAATTTACCCAACGGCGTTTGGGAGTCTCAAAGAGATTACGGCGCGGATCCCAGACATTGCCAAGCTGGGGCCTGATTATATTTGGCTGAACCCGTTTTTTGAGAGCCCCTGGAATGAGGGTGGGTACGACGTATCGGATTATCGAAAGGTAAACCCCCGCTTTGGCACCATGCAGGACTTCCGCAAACTTGTACAAGTTTCGCGCAAATATAAGATAGAAATCCTGCTAGATTTGGTCATAAACCACACTTCCGTGAAGCATGAATGGTTTGAAAAATCACGGCACCGCGACGTTTGGTACAAGGATTATTACATCTGGATTGATAAACCGCTCAACTGGCAGTCGTTTTTTGGCGGTACGGCGTATGAGTATGATCAGGTGCGCGGGCAATATTATCTGCACCTCTTTGACAAGACTCAGCCAGACCTAAACTTCCAAAATCCGCGCGTAGTGCGGGAGTTTCAGAAGATTATTGATTTTTGGATGGACGAGGGAATCGCGGGGTTTCGCGTGGACTCAGCAAACGTACTTTCGGAGTCGAAGCTGGCGTCTGGGCGACTGCCGCGTATTCCTGGGTTCTTCTATTATTTCCAGACAAAAGAGACGGTACGCACGCTGGAGAAATTATTTGGCGGGAAACGGATATTTTCGCTGGCGGAGCCGGTGGGCGGAGATTTTTTGGGCAAGGGGAAGTTTCATGAGCTCACCAAGAGTGCCTTCGATGCGTCGTTTAATGTAGGGATTTTGGATGTGGCAGATACTGTGTTTTCGGATAAGGCGCGACCAAAGCCAGTCAATTACCGAAAATGGTTTAAGAAGCTGGCGAAATGGACGATCGAGCCGAAGCTGTCGTTTGCACTAGAATCCCACGATACACCAAGGGCAGTATCGCGGTTTAATGCCGATCCAAAGGCGCTAGCTATGCTGCAATTTCTGCTACCAGCGAATTACCCGTGTATTTATCAGGGGCAAGAAATTGGCACGAAAAATCCCGTCCTCGGAAATAATATTGAGGATTATCCAGGGGTGCAATCGCGAGCGATTTATCATCAACTAATCAAAGAGGGGAAGTCAAAAACAGAGGCGATGGCGGTGATTAAGCGCGTTTCGCGTGACAATGCGCGGGCGCCGCTAGATTTTGCCGAATACGACCGACAATGCAAAGATGATGATTCCGTATTGGAGTTTTACCGCAAATTACTTGAGCTATGGCGAACAGACGAAGTGCTGATTCGGGGCAAATTGAAGGTGAAGCGAGCAAAGCGAAATGGGATATTTATATTTGAAAGGCGCTACGGGGATAAAGTTTATACGGCGCACCTAGATCTTACTGGCAAAACAAAGTCAACCCTATCGGACAAATCTGGCCAAATTCTACTTTCATCTCGATAAGAATTATGTTATATTATCTTCAAAGTCTATTACTATTGTCTAAAAAATATAAGGAAAGCATATGGCAACCCAACAAGTTAAGGATCTACAAAATTTCAGAAACATCGGTATTATCGCGCACATTGATGCAGGTAAGACTACGACTTCAGAGGCGATTCTTTATCGCACCGGTCTAAAGCACAAAATCAGCCTAGTTAAGGGTGATGACGGCGGCGCAACGACCGACTGGATGGAACAGGAAAAAGAGCGCGGAATTACAATTACCTCCGCTGCTGTTACGGCTTATTGGAAAGACCATAAGATCAACGTCATTGATACCCCAGGGCATATCGACTTTACCGCAGAGGTAGAGCGCTCGCTTCGCGTGCTAGACGGCGCTGTGGTTGTGTTTGACGGCAAGATGGGTGTTGAGGCGCAGTCTGAGACTGTATGGCGTCAGGCTACCAAGTATGGCGTGCCTCGCGTATGTTTTGTGAACAAGATCAACCAAATCGGTGGCGACTTCTACAAATCGCTTGATTCTATTCACCGTCGCCTTAGCAAGAACGCTATTGCAATCCACTTGCCAATCGGCTTCGAAAAAGAGATCAATGGTATCGTCGATCTCGTAGACATGAAG
Source organism: Saccharimonadales bacterium (SeqCode) (assembly GCA_047974525.1). Lineage (GTDB taxonomy): Bacteria > Patescibacteriota > Saccharimonadia > Saccharimonadales > Saccharimonadaceae > UBA2834. The sequence continues at coordinate 65,529 of JBKECJ010000007.1, read as the reverse complement.
GCTTACACTTATAATGAATACTCCGATCACGAGTTGATGGTTGGTGAGATTCCAGCAGACATGCTTGAGAAGGCAAAAAATGCACGTGCAATGCTCGTGGAAGAAGCCGTACAGGCCGACGAAGCTTTGCTTGAGAAATTCTTTGAGAGCGGCGAAGAGAGCATTACTGTTGATGAGCTCAAAAAAGCACTCCGCAAACGCGTGCTTGATGGCGACTTCTACTTGGTCACCGGTGGCGATGGCCGTGGCGTGATCGTAGAAAAGGTGCTTGACCTCGTAGTCGACTACTTGCCAAGCCCACTTGATCGCGATTTGGGTCAGACTGTTGGCGTTAACCCAAAAACTGGCGACGAAATCATCCGCAAGGCCGATAACTCCGAGCCACTAACTGCCCTAGCATTTAAGATTGCAGCCGATCCATTCGTAGGCAAACTTATCTTTATTCGCGTATACTCTGGCAAATTGTCATCTGGTTCGTACGTCATGAATGCTACAACCGGCAACAAAGAGCGCGTAGGTCGCCTGGTGCGAATGTTCGCAGACAAGCGTGAGGAAATCTCCGACATCGAAGCTGGCGATATTGCCGCTGTCGTAGGTCTTAAGGATACTACTACTGGTACCACAATCTGTGACCCAGCACATCCAATCCTGCTTGAGTCAATCGACTTTCCAGAGCCACCAGTATCGATTGCTGTTGAGCCAAAGTCCAAAGCCGACCAAGAGAAGATGGGTATCGGCCTAGGCCGTCTAGCTGAGGAAGATCCTACTTTCCGCGTGCACACCGACGAAGAGACTGGTCAGACGATCATCTCGGGTATGGGCGAGCTTCACCTTGAAATCATTATCGACCGCTTGCGCCGCGAGTTTAGCGTTGAAGCTAATACTGGCGAGCCACAGGTTGCATACCGCGAAACTATTCGTGGCGTTGCCGAAGCACAAGGTAAGCACATCAAGCAGTCCGGTGGTCGTGGTCAGTACGGTGATGTTTGGATCAAGTTTGAGCCAAATGAGACCGGTAAGGGCTTTGAGTTCGTAGACCAAATCAAGGGCGGCGTAGTGCCTCTAGAGTACCGCAAGCCAGTTCTTGAAGGTGTTAAGGAGACTTTGACGGGTGGCGTTATCGCTGGTTATCCAGTAATCGACGTAAAGGCAACCCTTTATGATGGCTCTTACCATGATGTCGACTCTTCGGAGCTAGCCTTCCACCTTGCAGGTGCACTTGCTACCCGTGAGGGTATCAAACGCGCAAAACCTGTGCTTTTGGAGCCTGTAATGAAAATTGAAATTACCACCCCTGAGGACTTCATGGGCGACGTGATTGGCGACCTTAACTCTCGCCGTGGTCGCGTAGATGCCATGGAAGATCTGCCTGGTGGTGCCAAGTTGATCAAGGGCTTCGTGCCACTTGCAAACATGTTTGGCTACACGTCCGACCTCCGCGGTATGTCGCAGGGTCGTGCAGCATCGACGATGGAACTCTCGGACTTTGAGGAAGTTCCACCAAACATCGCGCAAGAGATTATCGAGAAGCGCAACGCAAAATAGATTTATCTGTTAAAATAAAAACATAAACTAATTATTGGAGGCAATTGTATGGAAAATCCTGAAGCCGCACCGCAAACACCAGAACAGAGGTGGGACGAAGTGCAAGAGGACAATACATATCTCGAGGGGCAAAAAGAGAAATTCGCAGACAACCCAGAAGTTCAGGCTAAGGTCATGAAATATCTGGAGCAGAATGATGCGATATTGCAGAAGATCCTAGAAGATATTGATCGAGAAGAGGCTGGCGGGAGCGGCGAGACCGCAGAACCAGCAGAAATGAGCTTCTCGGAACTCGGCTCGGCAGCAGCAAAGGCCGCAAATTCGACTGAGCACTTCATCGATAAAGAAGGTTTCGTACATAATAGCCGTGAAGACGCGCTTGGCAATCCAGAAGGCAACCGTGGTGCTTCTTTCGGTCGTGCATCGTAAGAAATAACCGCTAGCATAAATACTATTGCTTTTTAGCGAGAAGTATGCTATAATACCACCTCCAGTACATAGATAGCTAGGAGGTGGTTTTTCATGGAGCTGGGTAAAAAGGCTTTTGCGTGGGCGAAAGCAGAACTAGAAACAAGTGGCTGTGAGCTAGTCGAGCGAAAAATGACCAATCCGAGAGAATTCTTCATCCGCGACGACTCGCACACGTCCTTCTTCCACGAAGAAGGTCAGCCATACGCCCTATGTCGGACATATTGGTATGACGGACATCTGGCGTACTATCGCGTCACGAATTATGACGAGCTCCTCCGTGAGTCGCCCGACTTGATAAACTTGCTGCTGAAAAGTGGCGAATACATCTATCAAAAGGCGGCCGCAAAGACCGGAACTACCAAAGTAATGAGCTTTGAGTTTTTCCGGTAACACATGGGGCGAGATATATAATCTCGCCCTTTTTTCTTGCCCAATTACCCGAGAAGAACATAAGCAGTATTGCTTTTTTCGGCAAAGTGTGATATAATAGAATAATGATCATCGATTGGGATGATAGTGTGTTTAAAAATTAGAAAGGAGAACCGAGTACCCATAACCCATTTTTCTAGCTTTAACGAGCTATTCATATAGATATTATATTTATAGGAGGCTAACGCCTTGAGAATAAACGAACTTAATCTGAAAATTGGCGATACCTATGAGAACATTCGAGTAACCGGTATCGATGACAAGCCCGAAGTTATCAAACGCCGACAGGAGCGTGCGCTGAAAAATGCGCCACGCGACAAGAAGCGTCAGGAAAACCGCGCTCGCGATGCAGAACTTGCCAAACGCGGCATCATCAGAAACAGCGAAGGCAAGTTGCAGTATCCGTATTGCGACGAGATGTACTATCTTTACCAGTTGGCAGAAATCCACGGCATACCGACCGATACGATCAGCAAAAGGATCAGGGAAGGTATGTCCGTTGACGATGCCCTGAAGATCGGCGACGAATTTGGCTGCGATATCATTAACGCGGCATACGACTGCGAACTGGATCTGAAGACTCTTCAGAGCTTGGTGCGCGGCGGTTTGTCGCTCGATGATGCCATCGAACAGATGGAGACTGATGCAGTTGAGAGGCTGGCGCGTGTTTTCGAAAGCACGCCGACTGGTCTACCGGCTGGCATCAGCGCCCCCATTTCTATCCTTTCTAACACGCCCGCGCTCTAGGCGAGTTTAGAGCAATTGACCCCGACAGCCAGTCGGGGTCTTTTGTTTTTATTGCCCTTTACTTTACACAAGAACTTATCTATAATATGGTGTATATCTTGGGCTGGTCAATATTAGCGCCCAGAAATTATTAATTAAGGAGAAAAAAATACTATGGCAAATTTTGACCGTAGCAAACCTCACGTAAACGTTGGTACAATGGGCCACGTTGACCACGGTAAAACTACTCTCACTGCCGCTATCACTAACGTGCTAGCAAAGAAACTTCCTTCGGAAGTAAACAAAGCGGTTGCATATGATCAGATCGACAACGCCCCAGAAGAAAAGGCGCGCGGTATTACGATTGCAACTTCTCACAACGAATATGAGTCCGAGAAGCGTCACTACGCTCACGTGGACATGCCAGGACACGCCGACTATGTTAAGAACATGATTACCGGTGCTGCTCAGATCGACGGCGCAATCCTCGTGGTTGCTGCAAACGACGGCCCACTTCCACAGACTCGTGAGCACGTACTTCTTGCTCACCAGGTGAACGTACCAAAAATCGTTGTATTTTTGAACAAGATGGATCTTGCTGATCCAGAACTAGTTGAACTAGTTGAGATGGATGTTCGTGAACTTCTTAGCAAATATGGCTACGATGGCGACAACACTCCAATCATCAAGGGTTCGGCAACCAAGGCTCTTGAAGGTGATGCAGATAGCGAACAGGCTATTATGGATCTCGTCAAGGCTGTTGACGAATGGGTAGAAGAGCCACCACGTGAGCTCGACAAGCCATTCTTGATGCCAGTTGAAGACGTCTTCTCGATCAAGGGTCGTGGTACAGTTGCTACCGGCCGTATCGAGCAGGGCATCGTAAAATTGAACGACGAAGTTGAAATCGTTGGTCTTAAAGATACTACGAAGTCGGTTGTTACCGGTATCGAAGCATTTAAGAAGACCCTCGACGAAGGTCAAGCTGGCGACAACGCTGGTCTTCTCCTCCGCGGTATTGAGCGTGATGATATTGAGCGTGGTCAGGTTATTGCCAAGCCAGGTTCGATCACCCCACACACCAGCTTTGAGTCTGAGGTTTACATCCTTAAGAAAGAGGAAGGTGGCCGCCACACTCCATTTTCAAAGGGCTACAAGCCACAATTCTACTTCCGAACTACTGATGTTACTGGCGAAGTCGAACTTCCAGCAGACAAAGAAATTGTCATGCCTGGCGACACCGTTACCTTCAAGGTGAAGTTGATGGCTCCAATTGCTATGAACAACAACGACCGCTTTGCTATCCGCGAAGGTGGCAAGACTGTTGGTTCTGGTGTTATCACCAAGATTCTTGACTAATTTATTAGTTGAGAGCAAATTTAGCCACTCCTACAGGGGTGGCTATTTTGTTTTCGCACAATTATGTTATAATTATAGAGACGGTATACGCATATAGTGACTGTAGTTATTTTAGAGGAGGCAACTTAATGGCAATAAAAGCAATAATTATTGACTACGGGGAAGTGGTTGCGACGGGGTACGACGGTGTTGAATATTTAATTGCGGCGGAGTTCCCAATAGAGCCCGAGGAGTTCATGGAGCAGCGACGCATCGCAAACGAGGCGCTTCTAAACCTCATGCGCGGCAGAATGACTGAGCGCGAATACATCATCGACCACCTGTTGAAAGGTACAGGATGGACTATCACGCCCGAAAGACTGATGGAGCTAATCCGCCAGAATCTTAACCAGCCAAACCAAGAAGTTATCCGCGTGCTAGATGGACTGCGCGGCAAATACCCACTAATGTTATTCTCGGATAACCTGCACGAATGGGTAGAGTACATCCGAAATACTAGTGAGCTACTCGATTATTTCGACGCCTGCTACTTTTCGAACGACATCGGCATGGTAAAGTCCGATGATGGTGCGTTTGAATACGTAGTGAGCGATCTGGAGCTACTGCCGTCTGAGATATTATTTATCGACGACCGTCGAGAGAATCTGGAATCCGCCCTGCGATGCGGTCTCAATGTAGCTTGGTATTTAGGTATCGATTCGCTTGTCAATTCGCTCAAAGGTTTTGATATAGACATTGATTCCTAATACCTCCTTGCTGTGGGCCCGACATATTCTTGTTGGGCCTTTTCTATGCCTAATTGACAAAACGCTAGTGGTGTGGTATAATGATTAGATGGGGGCGTAACTTAATTTTTTAATCTATGGCTACCCAAAAAAATTTCTGGAGGTCATGCCAATATGGAGTTTATTTATCCGAGAATTTATCCACTAAAAGCAGAGGGAGGGGATGCAGAGCTGACTCAGTTGGTACTCAATAAAATTATTACTGAGTGCAGAGAAATCTTGGGCTATTCGGAACTGGAGGATTGCGTACTGATCATATCATTGGTCGGACAGCGCCTCGACGAGAAGAGACCTCACTACAAGACGCATTTTGCATTTGCGTCATCGCCTGAGGCTGAGCAGTTCTACTCGCTCAACCCTGGCGAAGATAGCGAACTAGGTCCGGCTGAGCCCACCATCAACTTCAAGAACGAACTGCTGAAAAGCGACCTCGAAGATTGTAGCGGGCAATTCTGTAAATACGTTGTGCTGCCTGATCGACTTGAGGCAGAACGAGTTTTTGTCAGATTCTTGGTACAAGGTTGTTTTATCTGCCGTCAGAACGAAAACCCCAATGAGGGCTGGAAGCCGAAAACGATACGATTGCTTGATGACGTGTTCGAGCTGTATCACAACTGGCTGATCAAGCCAGGCCGCAATGACAATCAATACGTCATTGGCTTCGATATCTAAGATTAAAAATTGCCTCCGAGTTCTATGCTCGGGGGCTTTTTTCTTTATTATTGACAATTCATGTTTAGTGTGCTATAATTACCTACAATGGAGGTGTTCTTTAGTATTGAGTCCCATGGGAGTTCAATCTAGTAGCGCCGTTTTTTGTGTTTAGGGAGGGAAACAGAAATTGGAAATGAAGCTTATGAGTCGCTACGCTGAGGAGAAAGCATTCAAGGCAATCAAGAGCTACTATGGCGCGCGCGAGCGTGCTTATGAATGTAGGGAGTTGAAATCCGTCCTGCAGCGGCTGATCGAGGAGGAGATTCGGTCGGTAGTTGTCGACGGTTTGCCGGCCGTGTACTTGTCGGTGTATATCGATTACAATTTCTACGCGCATGGCGAAGACCATCGGTGGTACAACGGCTGCATATGCGTCGCCACGCCAACCGTTGCTAACGTCCGGGGCACCACGTTGTTTAAGCCCTGCTTTGGAGCTTGCGAAGCCTACTTCTCGTATGAGGAGGGGTGCGCTTTGTGGGGGTGTGGTAGCGAGATACATGCACTTAGCATTGCAGGCGACACGCTGAAGTTCGGAGCCTGGTTGCATCATAATGAATTCAGGAATTTCAATAAAGCTCGCTGGGACGAGCTAGATCAGCTTGAAGCTGATATTAAAATGGCGTACTATGGCTGGATGAAAGCGCATCACAAGATGCTATTGAAAACACCAGCGTAAAAATCTGCCCTCGGTATATTACCGAGGGCTTTTTCCTTGACTTTTTTTGATATTTTATATATAATTCGATACACAATTAAATAAATGATTTATCTCCGATAACTCATCGACTAGACGTCTAGTTCTAATCTGAGGTTACAGGGATAGCACAAAGGAGCAAAAATGGCAGAAGCTAAAGCAACCAAAGATGCTGGCCTCAAAATCCGCATCCGCCTAAAGGCATACGATCACCGCGTGATCGACCAATCAGCAAAACAAATCGTAGATACGGCTATCCGTACAGGCGCTACTGTGAGTGGTCCAGTACCACTACCTACCAAGCGTTCGACCTTCACAGTTGTGAAATCCCCACACGTCTACAAGACCGGTGGTGAGGCGTTTGAGATGAAAGTGCACAAGCGCTTGATCGACGTGATGAACGCAACGCCAAAAACTATCGATAGCTTGCAGAATCTATCGCTTCCAGCTGGTGTTGATGCCGAAATTAAGATGTAATTTCTTAGATATTGGAAAGACCCGATCAATGAGATCGGGTCTTTTTTTGTCGCACGTTAACAGATAAGACGAAGCAAGCATAACAGAGTTGTTCTTGACAAAATCGCCGAGTTGGTGTATAATTAGGGGATAGGGTTGGTCTCTTTTTTTTGCACCTACCTCGTATTTGTTAAAATTCAGTTTGATAAGGAGGAACTGGTATGTCTGATTTTGAATTGGTTCTGGAAACCGGAACCGCAGCTAAACCCACGGAACTTGCAGTCATCGAGAAGGAAGCAGCAAATTTAACCCCTGAGGAACACCAGAAGATCAAGGACTTCGCGGCGAAGATTAATATCCATGACACGACAACAATTTCGCGTTATGGCGAATCGTCGCAGAATAAGTCGTCGCAGTTTTCGGACTCGGCGCTCAAAGGCGTAAAAGCTAAGGATTTGGACACAGTTGGAGACATGATTTCCGGTCTGGTGGTTCAGATCAGAGGCTTCAGGCCGACAGAGGAGAAGAAAGGACTTGCTCGACTGTTCCAGAAGGGCAAGAACATCGTTGCCGAATTGCAGGCTCAGTATGCCGACGTAAGCGCAAATGTAGATAAGATTTGTGACGACTTAAAAGGTCACAGATTCACACTACTCGCGGACGTCACTATGCTGGACTCGCTTTTCGAGAGCAACCTGCAGTACTTCAAAGAGCTTACCATGTATATTCTTGCCGGCAAGCAAAAGCTTGAAGAGGTGAGGACGGGCGAGCTTGAGGAAATGCGACAAAAGGCCGCACTTAGCGGTTCGCAGGAAGACGCACAACGCGCGAGCGACCTTGAGCAGCAATGCGATAGGTTTGAGAAGCGAATCTACGATTTGCAGCTGACGCGGACGATATGTATTCAGATGGCGCCCCAAATAAGGATGGTGCAGAATACGAACGTGATTATGGCGGATAAGATTCAGACCAGTATCGCGAACACCATACCTCTCTGGAAAAACCAAATGCTACTTGCCCTCGGCATGCAGCATACCCGACGCGCAATCGAAGCGCAACGCGAGGTTACAAACGTAACCAACGAGCTGCTCAACGAGACCGCGACGCTACTCAAGCAGAATACGATTGCGGCCGCTCAGGAGTCTGAGCGCGGAATCGTGGATATCGAAACGCTGGTCAAGACCAACGAAAGTATTATCTCGACGCTTGACGAAGTACTGGTGATCCAGCAAGAAGGCAGACAAAAGCGCATTGCTGCCGAGCAGCAGTTGATCGAAATTGAGAATCAGCTAAAAGTTCGGCTGACAACACCGCGCACAGTTTGAGAAAGAGGGAGGGTGAAATTTGAAACGGATTTCTACGCTAGTTTGTATCATGGTCTTTGTATCATGCATGTTAGCGGGTTGCGGAGCATCTCCAGCCCCAAATGATGTTGTGGCGATACCGATTCAAGAGGATTTTGCAGACACCGAACGCGCAGTAGGCTTTGTAAAAGTTGCCGAAAGCGAGGGCGGATACTACACGGTCTTTCGCGAGAGGTTGACCAATTATATGTATATTGGATACGACCGCAACGACGCCGGCGAGGGTGATACCCTTACGGGAGTCGCTCCTTTATATGACCCCGAAGATGGAAAGCCCCTTACCTGGGAGCGCTATCTCGTGCTCATATCGAACTGAAATAACACCTATTAACATGCATGAAATTCTTGAAAAAGGAGGATTCGCGATGAAGAAAGTAGGTCTCGGCCTGATAGCTCTTGGCATTGTTGCCTTGGTTATCGTGAAGACCGCCGAAACTGCAATTGTAATCGGGTTGGGAATACGAGTGTTCTCAATCCTTTCGATAGTGCCTTACATCGCTGTCGCTGCTGGCATCGTTGCTACGGGAGTTGGTATTATACCGACTGTTAGAGCACGACTGGCAAAATCAGCGGAAGATCGGCGAATCGAACAAGAGAAAATGGCAGAGTCGAAATCGACGCTGTCGTATTCTGCGAAAACTTATGATCCGGCAGATATCCGGCGCATGCTAATCAAGCTCAAGGAGCAGAGACCTGATCTCGCGAGCGAAATTGATAAGTGTGAGAGCCAAATGGACTCAATGGATCATAGGCAAGAAAGACTTAAGAATCTCCTCGATTTGAACGAGGCCGACTACCTGCGTAATACGGAAGAATTACTCAATGAGGTTGAGCAGTTTATCTGCAAAAACTTCAGGAAGGTAATCAACCGTGGCATTGTGTCCGAGATGGACGACGACGCCGTTTTTGCGGGTGATGAAAAGTATTCGACTCATGTGGAGTTGATACAAGCAGTACTCAAAAGCAATCAGGTGGAGCTTGATAATATTAAGAAGTTCCTAGCCGACCTCGCTGATTTGATTAGTGAGCAGAACGACAATAGCCAGACCACATTGGAAGCGTGGATGAAAGTTATCCGCGATTCACTCAAAAAGGAGGAAATTTCTTTATGAAAAAGCGTTTTTCTTGTTTTGTACTTGCAATACTGTTGGTGTTTGCGACCCTTACTGGGTGCAGCGACGTCAGCAGCACGAACCCCGACCGCGAGGATGCATTAAGCTATGACGATGCCTTGAAGGAACTGAGCACTTTTGTGAGCACCATTAAGACCGAAAGCGTTACGGCGCCGCTCGATATTTACTCATCAGAGACGACGGCGGCCGATACGCTGGCGAGCATAGATACGTTTCCAATTACGGTTGAAGGAAAAGGCCAGATAAACATTGAGATTGCGGCAGCCACCGAGATGAGCTCGGCGGCGCCCGACGACTGGATGAATATCATCGCAGAACGATTCAACAAAGAAGGGTTTACCATTGACGGCAGATCCGTTAGCGTTTCAATACGCAAGATTACCTCTGGCGAGATCGTGACATATATCGCTGACGGCGATTATCGTCCCGATGTTGCCGCCCCATCGAATTACGCTTGGGGCGAAATGCTTAAAGCGCGCGGCTTTGGCGTAATTACGCTGGAAGACCGCATTATTGGCAACACCGCTGGAATCCTGATGGAGAAAAACACTTACGATACGTTTATCGCCGAATATGGCGAGGTTACGGTAGACAAAGTACTGGAAGCAAGCTTGGCTGGCGACCTGACCTTTGCCTATACGAATCCGTTTACGAGCAGCACGGGGCTAAATATTTTTACTGCCATGCTGCACGCGTTTGATCCCAGCAATCCGCTATCGACGACCGCCTCCGAAAAACTGCTTGAATACCAGAGAAACTCGCCGCCCGTGGCCTACACGACAGCAGTTTTGAGGGATCAGGCAAGCAAAGGCATCATCAAAGCAATGGTTATGGAGGAGCAGGCATATCACAATACGCCGGAGCTCAAAGATTATGTTTATACGCCGCAGGGCATTCGGCATGATCATCCGGTTTACACCTTTGATTATGTGTCTGCAGAGAAGCAGGAAGCCGCCAGAATGTTTGTGGAGTATTGCCTGAACGCCGAAAGCCAAAAGCTGGCGGACGAAAAGGGATTCAATCTGCACGACGACTATGTCGAGCAGTCTCCTGGACTCGATGGCGCAGGCTATATTGCCGCACAGAAACTCTGGAAACAGAACAAAGATGGCGGCCGCCCGATTATCGCGGTTTTTGTCGCCGATATTTCTGGTAGTATGGATGGTTTGCCGCTGAATTCACTTAAGGATGCGCTAATCAACACCTCGTCATTCATTAGCTACGAAAGCTATGTAGGGCTGGTCACGTATTCGAGCAAGGTGTATGTCAATCTCGAGATAGACCAATTTGACGATACGCAACGAGCGTATTTCTCCGGAGCAGTAAAGTCGCTCTCGGCAAGTGGCGGTACGGCAACGTACGACGCCGTGCTGGTGGGGCTAAATATGCTGCTCGAGAAGCAGAAAGAAGTGCCGGACGCCAAGTTGATGCTGTTTGTCCTGAGTGACGGGCAGCAAAATGAGGGCTACAAGCTTAGCAGAATTACGCCGATTGTTGGCGGATTACAGATACCGATTCATAGTATCGGGTATAATCTGGACTCCAGCGGCGGCGCAAGTGGCGAGCTGCAAAAGCTCTCTCAGATCAACGAGGCAGTACTGATCAACGCGAATAACGAAGATCTGATCAACCAGCTGCGTAATCTGTTTAATGTACAGATGTAAAAAGAATTTTATGCATATATTCAAGGGAGCGTTACGACGCTCCCTTTTCCTTTGGTGAAACCTTAAAATAAGCTTGATATTTTGTGTGATTTGTGATATAATAGCGAGATGGCTGCAATGATGCAGTTTGCTGTTTGAGATGGCGTTGCCATATGGAATTGGGGGGGTTCAATATGCTGTTTTTAAAACTTAGCATACTCTGCATTGTGATCATTTATAGTATCTATGCCCATAATCGTGCGCTGCTCGGCTGTAGTGTGGGCGGATTCATGGCAGCTTACGTGGAAGTTACTAGGTTTGGGCTTACGCCGAAATATTGCAGAAAGCATATATAATAAGCGCCACTAAATGTCGCGCGGCCCCGATTGTAGAAATCGGAGCTTTTTCATGTAAAAAATCTCTGGTGAAACCCTTTACTTGAGGTGGAAAGTGTGATAAAATACTCGAGTAACATTAAATATCAAGCATTGATATCTGGACGCAAGGTGTAGGTCTTAACGATAAGATACCGCCCACAAGTCTGGGTATTTTAATGGAAAGAAAGGGCGCTTCAAAAATGAAAGCGATTCTCGGCACCAAGATTGGTATGACCCAGATTATCAGTGAAGACGGCGTTGTCACTCCAGTGACGATTCTTCAAGCTGGCCCTTGCACAGTAACTCAGACTAAATCTGTCGACACCGACGGATATAGTGCTGTGCAATTGGGATATGGTCAGGGTAAGAATCTGAGCAAGGCCGTGTCCGGACACGTTAAAAAATCCGGTAAAGATATTAAACCTAAATATGTACGCGAGTTCCGTGTAGACAGTATTCCAGAAGAATTGGCTCTCGGCAGTGAAATCACTGTGGAGACTTTTGCTTTGGGAGACAAAGTACAGGTAACCGGTATTAGCAAGGGTAAGGGGTTTGCTGGTACGATTAAGCGACATAACTTTCACGAGTCAAAGCACACTCACGGCGGTAACGGCAACGTACGTCGCGTAGGTTCGATTGGCTCGATGTACCCACAGAAGGTCGTTAAGGGCAGGAAAATGCCTGGACGCATGGGTCACGATCAAGTAACTGTGAAGAATCTCGTAGTTGCTTATATTGACACCGCAAACAACCTGATTGGCATTAAAGGCGCTGTGCCTGGCCCAAATAAAGGGTTGATTATGGTGGAGGGAAAGGAGTAATATGGCAGACGCAAAACTAAACAAAGACATCTACTCCCTAGACGTAGAAAATCACGAACTAGTGAAGTTGGCTTATGATGCATATCTTGCCAATTCTCGCTCTTCCCACGCAAAAACCTTGAAGCGCGGCGAAGTTCGCGGTGGCGGTAAAAAACCTTGGAAGCAAAAAGGAACTGGCCGTGCACGTTTTGGCTCGACCCGTAACCCTATTTGGCGCCATGGTGGTGTAGCTTTCGGGCGCACCGGTGAAGAGAACTTTACCAAGAAGCTTAGCAAGAATGCTAAGGTTCAGGCAGTTCGCCAAGCATTGTCGATGGCAAACAAGGCAAAAACAATTACTGTGATTGCTGACTTTACCGCTAAAACCGGCAAAACCAAAGATGCTATCAAGGGATTGAACATCGAGGCTGGCAAAAACTACCTAGTAGTAGTTCCAGAGAAGACCGACAATATCTTGCGCGCAACGAACAACATCGCTAACGCGAAAATCGTTCGCCCAACTTATTTGAACGTGTTTGATATTTTAAATGCAGACAAGGTATTGATTGCGGAAGCTTCGCTCCCGATGATCGAAACTTGGCTTAATGGAAAGGAGATTAAATAATGTTAATCCGTCCAATCCAGACCGAAAAGGCTTATACGGCCCAAACAAAGCGTACTTATATGTTTAACGTGCCAAAAGGCGCAAGCAAACAAGCAGTCGCAAAAGCCGTTGCCGAGGAATACAAAGTAACTGTTACTTCGACCCGCATCGTAGTTCGCAAAGGCAAAGCCACAAAGTTTAGCCGCGGCAAACATGCATACCCTGGTACAACTTATCGCCAAGACCGCAAGATCGCTTACGTGACCTTGAAAGAAGGCGACAAGATCAAGGTATTTGATGAAGAGGCAGTACAAGAGACCAAACCTACTGAAACAGAGGAAAAGAAGACCACTGTAAAGGCAGCTGACGAAAAGCAGAGTACTGAGACCAAGAAAGCCGGGCTATTTGCTCGTCGCCGTACTGGCAACAGAGGAGATAAATAATGAGTATTAAAGCATATCGCCCAACTACTCCGGCACAACGCCAGAAAACTACTCAGGATTTCGACGAAATCACTACGAAAAAGCCCCTAAAGAGCTTGACGAAGAGTAAAAAGCAAAATGCCGGTAAGAACAACCAAGGTAGAATTACTGTACGTCACCGCGGTGGCGGCGTGAAGCGACATTATCGCTTGATGACCTACAACCTACCTGAGAATTTGACTTTGACTGTGGAAGAGATTGAATACGATCCAAACCGCAGCGCACGCATTGCTCGTGTTAAGGATCAGGAAGGTACGTATTATTACGTGCTCGCCGATACGAACATGAAAAAAGGCGCAACAATTAAGACTGGTACCGAAGCTCCAGTAGAGACTAGCAACCGAATGGCGATCGATCAGATCCCAGTTGGTACGCAGATCTACGCGATTGAGCTAACTCCTGGCAAGGGCGCACAGATGGTGCGTTCGGCAGGAACATCGGCTCAGCTAATGGCAAAAGAGAATGGTTATGCCACTCTACGTATGCCATCTGGCGAAGTTCGTAAGGTTTTGGTAGCATGCCAAGCAAATATCGGCGTCGTTGGCAACGTCCAGCATCAGAACATCAAGATTGGTGCAGCTGGTCGCAGCCGTCGCAAGGGTATTCGCCCAAGCGTACGTGGCGTCGTAATGAACGCAACGGATCACCCACACGGTGGTGGTGACGGTGGCCGTCACGGTGCTGGTAAAGCTCCACGCACACCATGGGGTCAGTTGACACTTGGTTACCGCACTCGTCGCAACAAGAAAACAAGTAAGATGATTGTTCGCAGTCGTCATGAAGGGAAGAGAGGTTAGTTTATGTCACGATCTCTGAAAAAAGGCCCTTTTGTAGATTATAAGCTTGAGAAGAAAATCAAAGCTTTGTCATCAGAGGACCGCACTATTATCAAGACTTGGGCTCGTTATTCGACGATCAGCCCAGAGATGGTTGGCCGCACGATCGCTGTTCATAACGGCAAAGTGCATGTACCAGTTTTCATTTCAGAAAACATGGTCGGCCACAAACTAGGCGAATTTGCACCAACCCGCAAGTTCCGCAAGCATGGCGGCAAGAAGGCTGCTGAGGCAGCAAGGGGGAACTCGTAATATGAGCACACAGAGCGCACATGCATATATTAAAGGCGTAGACAGCCAGCCACGCAAAGTTAGCATTGTTGCTAGCCTAGTACGTGACAGGTATGTCGCCGACGCACTTGTTATCCTTGATAACACTCCACGTCGCGCTGCAACTGCAGTCAAAAAAGCAATTGAATCCGCAAAAGCAAACTTGCTAAACAGCGGAAGCATTGATGCTAAGACGATTGCAATTGGCCGAATTTCGGTAACAGCAGGCACTAGAATGCGTCGTTACGTACCGGCAAGCCGCGGTCGCGCGTTGCCGTTTGAGAAGATTAGTTCGAACATCTTTGTCGAGGTCGTTGGCGAAGAGAAAGCAAAGAAAGCTGCTCCAAAAGCAGAGGCTGAGAAGAAGCCGACTGTTAAAGCAGAAGAAAAGAAGGAGAAAAAGTAATGGGTCAAAAAGTTAACCCCATTAGTTATCGTTTGCAAATCTCCAAAAACTGGAGCAGCAAATGGTTCTCGCGAAAAGCTGAGTTTAAAACTTGGTTGATCGAAGATATTAAGATTCGCGAGGTAATCGAAGAGCGCTTTAAGAGCCGCCCAACGATTGCAAAGATCAATATCGAGCGAAGCCCAAACCTGACAACCATCACAATCCAGACTGCAAAGGCTGGTGCCGTGATTGGCAAGCAAGGTTCGGGTATCAACGAGCTCAAGAAGCAGCTCGAGAAGATTACCGATAGCCCAATCCGCATCAATGTGGAAGAGGTTAAAAAACCAGAGCTTAATGCTAAGCTTGTTGCCGAGAATATCGGCTTCCAGCTTGGTAAGCGCATGAATTTCCGCCGAGCGGTCAAGATGGCTTGTGCCTCTACTATGAACGCCGGTGCTAAGGGTATTCGCGTTGAGGTGTCTGGTCGTTTGAACGGCGCAGAAATGTCTCGCCGTGAGAAATTTATTGAAGGTTCGGTACCGCTACATACTTTGCGCGCAGATGTGGACTTCCACGTACACCACGCAAAGACAATCGCTGGTATTATTGGCGTGAAGGTCTGGATCTACAAGGGGGAGAAGTAATATGGCACTTTCACAACCACGAAAAGAAGCACATCGCAAGGTTCGCAAAGGCAAGAACGGTGGCGTTGCTACCCGTTGCAATAGCGTAGACTTTGGCGAGTGGGGTCTTATGAGTATCGACAACGAACGCATCAATGGTCGTCAGATCGAGGCAGCTCGTCAGGCGATTACGCGCTACGTAAAGCGTGGTGGTAAAATCTGGATTCGTGTATTTCCACACATTCCAGTAACCAAGAAGCCGCTTGACGTAAAGATGGGCGGCGGTAAAGGTGAGCCACAGTATCACGTTGCAAAAATTAAGGCCGGCACAGTATTGTTTGAAATCGCTGACGTTACCGAAGAGCAAGCAAAAGAAGCTCTCCGCCTAGCATCTCACAAGTTGCCAGTACGTACGCGAATCATCAAGAAAGAGGAGCTATAATATGGCTGACAAGAAACAAGATAAGCAAGCAGCAAAAGAAGCAGAGATTATTAGTAATCTTCCACTTCCAGAGCAGCTAGCGAAGAAGCGTGAGGAGCTATTGGTCGCCCAGCAAGGTCTAGGCAGCACATTGCAGAACCCACACCACATCGGCGCTATCAAAAAAGATATTGCCCGAATTATGACTAAGATAAACGCCACGAAAGGAGATAAGTAATGGCACATACACTTACAGGGGTAGTGTCCTCCGACAAGCGAGATAAGACAATCACAGTCCTTATCGCCTCTCGTGAGACGCACCCAATCTATAAAAAGCAGTTTACCGTTACGCGTAAATATTCTGCGCACGACGAAAAGAACGAAGCCCACGAAGGTGATCGCGTCGAAATCGTCGAAACCCGTCCAATTTCTCGAACTAAGACCTACAAACTAGTTCAGATTATCGAGAAATCGAAGGGTCGTGTAGAACTTAAGGAAGACGTAACCGAAATCGCTTCGGATAAGGCCGAAAAAGAGGGGGAGAAGTAATATGATTCAACAAGAAAGCAGACTAAAGGTAACCGACAACAGTGGCGCCAAAGAACTCGGAGTAATCCGCGTGCTTGGCGGTACTCGTGCTCGCTACGCTCGAGTTGGCGATATCGTCACTTGTAGCGTAAAAGACGCGTCGCCTACTGGCGGCGTTAAGAAAAAGGCCGTCGTGCGCGCAGTTATCGTACGCACCCGCGACCAGATTCGCCGTACGGACGGTAGCACAATTCGTTTTGACGACAATGCTGCGGTACTCGTAAACGACGATAAGACTCCAAAAGGTACTCGTGTCTTTGGGCCAGTACCACGCGAACTTCGCGATCTTGGATATTCAAAAATTATCAGCCTTGCGCCGGAGGTACTATAATGGGAACTCGTATTAAGACTGGCGATATGGTAAAAGTTATCGCCGGAAAAGACAAAGGCACAACTGGCAAAGTCGTTAAGATCGACCTCAAAGAAAACTTGGTTTTCATTGATGGAATCGGCAAGCGAACTCGCCACATGCGCCCAACACAATACCAAAAAGGCGGCAAGAAGGAAATTCAGAGCGGTATCGACTCGAGCAATGTCAAACTATTGATCGACGAGAAGACCGGCGCTACTAGCCGTGTTGGTTACGTAAAAAATGCTGACGGCAAGACAGTTCGTGTTGCAAGGCAAGCAAATAATCGGGAGATAAAGTAATGGCTACTACGACGTACGAACCAAGACTCAAAACTCTTTACAATAAAGAAATCGCTAAAGACCTGAAGAAAGAGCTAAAGCTCGGCAATATCAACCAAGTTCCAAAACTTGAGAAGATTATTGTATCTTCTGGTGTAGGCAAAAAGCGCGACGATAAGCGCTTCACCGAGACCGTAGACTTGACTCTAAAGAAAATCACCGGTCAGCAAACGACTTCACGTCTCGCAAAGAAATCTATCGCACAGTTTAAGATTCGCAAAGCGATGGGTGCACCAGTAGGTTTCTTGACATCACTCCGAAACGACAAAATGTATGAATTCGCAGATCGCTTGATCAACGTAGCATTGCCACATGTTCGCGATTTCCACGGCGTACCAAAAGAGTCTTTCGATGCTCAGGGTAATTACAACCTAGGTATCAAAGAACAGACAGTATTCCCAGAGATCAGCTTTGAAGATGCACAGGTACTACATGGTCTAGAAATCACATTCGTAATTAAAAACGGTTCAAAAGAAGGGAGCCTGAAGTTGTTAGAAAAACTCGGCATGCCGTTTGAGAAGGAGGCTAAGTAATATGGCAAAAACTAGCGCAGTACTCCGTGATCAAAAACGGCAAAAAATGTACGATCAATATAAGGAAAAAAGGGCTGAACTAAAGGCAGCTGGAGACCTAGAAGGTTTGCAGAAATTGCCTCGCAACTCGAGCCCAACTCGACTCAAGAACCGCGATATGCTTGACGGCCGCCCACGTGGCTATATGCGCCGCTTTGGCCTATCCCGTATCAGTTTCCGCGAAAAAGCAAGCAAGGGTGAAATCCCTGGCGTAACAAAGAGTAGTTGGTAGAAAGGAGAGAATATGTCTATACAATCAACAGATGCAGTAGCCGATTTGATCACGCGAATTCGTAACGCGATCGCTGTCGGTAAGACCGAAATCCGTGTTCCTACCAGCAAGCTGAAGTTTGCGGTGGCGGAGAAATTGCAGAATGCAAACTATATCGACAAGGTGGAGCTAGAAAAAGCTGAGCCACGCGATATTCTTCACGTAGTTATCTGCAAAGATGGCACGATTTCACGAATCAATGAGATCGAAAAAGTTTCTAAACCAGGTCGTCGCGTTTATGCAAGCGCAACGGAGATTCCAAAGGTAAAATCTGGGCGCGGTACCGTGCTCGTGTCTACCTCAAAAGGTATCATGACTGGCCGAGAAGCCATCAAGGCAAAACTTGGCGGCGAAGTACTCGTAAAAGTTTACTAGAACCGTAAAAGGAATAACCCTTTGCAAGATGCAGAGGGTTATTTTTTATGCTAAAATAGTAAAAAAGGAGGCATATTCAATGTATTATCTGAATCGCCAAGCACTTGGCGATCAATTAGCAGGGCGACTAGACACTTTTCGCAATAACGACTCTATAATTATGTGTTTGGATAAAAACGCACTCTCGGCGTGCATTGAAATGGCTTCGATTCTACACGCGTGGATCTTCGTGATTTATTACGAGCAGATCAACGACCCATACGCACGAGGACGTACGCTTGGTGCGCTTATCGAGACGGGAAGCTTCGTCCTAAACCCTTCAATAAACAATACAGAATATGAATACATCTACTCGGAGTTTAGTAGCCAGATCGAAGAAATGAAACGCGAGGCTATCAGTAGGCTCAATCGCAGCAAGGCTATCAACTCCATTGATCGTCGAGCGGTTAATGGCCGGAACGTCCTTCTGACTGATGATATATTCCGCGATGAAATGGGGCTAGCCATCGCAAAAGCGCTACTTAAGCCACTTAGTCCAACCCATATCGAGGGCGCTGCGGGCAATATTATGGCTGAAATGTCGACGAAACTGTACGTAGAAACCCAAGGCGCAACCTATATAGATGTTTTGCCTGCGGATATTTTTGATGATGATCATTATTTTGACGAACCAGACAAGCTAACCGAAGAGCAGCGTTTGTTTATGGCGCAAAATATCTCAAGTTATTGGGTGTAACTCTTGCAAGAATACGCCCAGATATGATATAATACTCTAGATTATTAACAAAGGAATGATATGAGTCGTATCGGAAAACTACCTGTGGACATTCCTGCAGGCGTGACAATTACGGTTGGCGAGGCGGAAATTTCCGTTGCCGGCCCAAAAGGCACACTTCAGGTTCCTGTCCAACAGAATACTACCACTAAGGTAGAAGACAACAAAATTATCGTTACTCGCAAAGACGACGCGCCAGAGTCGAAGGCTTGGCACGGGTTACAGCGTTCACTTTTGAACAACGCTGTAGTCGGCGTAACGAAAGGCTTTGAGAAGAAACTAGAAATCAACGGCGTTGGTTTTAGGCTTTCTGGCGGCGGCAAGCAAATTGACATGGCGCTAGGATATAGCCATCCAGTTAAATACGAAGCACCAGAAGGTGTCGAGTTGAAGACTGAGAAGATGGAAATCACAGTTAGCGGAATTGACAAACAGAAAGTTGGTCAAGTTGCTGCAGAGATTCGCAGCTTGCGCAAGCCAGAGCCATACAAGGGTAAGGGCATTAAATATATTGATGAGGTCATCATCCGTAAGGCCGGAAAGGCAGGGAAGAAATAATCATGAAAGCTGATTTTCGTAAAAAACGCACTCGCGCCAAGATTCACGGCACAGAGACGCGACCTCGCCTAGCAGTATTCATTAGCAATACTCATATTACGGCACAAATTATTAACGACGACAAAGGCGCAACAATCGCCTATGCAACTACAGTTGGAGCAAAGCAAAAAGGTACCAAGAAGGAACTGGCAGCTTACGTGGGTGCTGAGATTAGCAAAAAAGCTAAGAAAGCCAACGTCAAGCAGGTCGTTTTTGACCGCGGTTCCCGACTTTACGCAGGTCGCATGAGCGCCCTCGCAGAAGCCGTCCGCAAGGAAGGATTGGAGTTCTAGTATGGAAAACAAGCAACCTAGAGTAATCAACAAGTCCGGCACAACAAAGCTTTCTGATGAAGCTGTTGCCGCAAAAGAACAAAAATCGCAAAATGATTTCCAAAACCGACGCCGCGACAATCGTCGCAATCGCCGTGCAATGGAAGATCAGGCGCCAAAAGAATTTGACAGTATAAATATCAGCATCAATCGCGTTTCCCGCACGGTTAAGGGCGGACGCCGCATGCGCTTCCAGGCACTTGTTGCTGTGGGCAACCACAAAAACAAAATCGGTGTTGGGCTCGCAAAGGGCGCAGACGTGACTACTGCAGTACAGAAAGCTGAGCAGCGCGCAAAGAAAAATATGATCACGATCAACATGAACGGCGAAACAATTTGCCACGAAGTTGAAACCAAGGTAACTGGTGCTCATGTATTGATGAAGCCAGCTGCCCCAGGTACCGGTATTATCGCCGGTGGCGTGGTGCGATCGGTGATTGGCCTTACGGGCATTAAGAACCTGATCAGCAAATCAATTGGCTCGACCAACAAAACCAATATCGCTTACGCGGTTATTGAAGGTCTACGCCAACAAGTTGCTCGCAAGGATTGGCTAAACGCTGAGAAGCCTGCAGAGAAGAAATCCGCCAAGAAGGAGGATAAGTAATGAAATACAATGAACTGAACGTAGCCGCAAATAAGAGCACCAAGCGTGTTGGTCGCGGTATTGCGGCAGGGCAAGGTAAAACCGCTGGTCGCGGTACGAAGGGTCAAAAATCCCGTACCGGTCACAAAAAGATGCCAGCAGGGTTTATGGGTGGCCAGCGTGCATTTATGCAGGCAATCCCTAAACTTAAAGGTTTCCGCTCGATTCATGACAAGGCAGATGTTGTATATACTGATGTTTTGAATACCTTGAAGGGCGATGTCGACAACTACGTACTCGCAGAAAATAACTTGATCACCAGCCCATACGTAAAGGTGAAAGTTATCGTACGCGGAGAAGAAATGACTAATACGGTTAATCTCAAAGTACAGTTCGCTAGCAAGACTGCTATCGAGCAGATCAAGAAAGCTGGTGGTAGCTTCGTGAAGACAACCGTGCCTATGCGCGAAAAAACCAAAACAGCTGAATAAATCCAGCTCGAAATAACAGAGAAAATCCGCCTTAGGGCGGGTTTTTTCTTGCTCACTAGTAAATTCCCCAAATACCACTTTATTCGTTCGTGAAACTATGTTATCATGGTGGAAGCTAATCAGAGGTTTCATGAATTTTAAGACTATTCTCCAATCCCTACGCAGCAAAGATATGCTGAAGCGAATCGCCATTATTTTTGGTATTCTTATTGCCTATCGACTGCTTGCACACATTCCAGTACCGCTAGGTGATGCCAGCACGTTTAAGGACGCAGTAAATAATCTGATTACAAGTACAGACTTTGGCGGATTTCTAAATCTCATTTCTGGTGGCGGGCTTACAAGTTTCTCAATTATCCTCGTAGGACTATCGCCATTTATTACCGCGTCGATCGTGGTTCAGCTTTTGACTAAAGCGATTCCGCGCATGGAAGAGCTACACAAAGACGGTGAATCTGGTAGGCGCAAGATCAACCAATGGACGCGCATGTTGGCCGTACCACTCGCGATCCTGCAGTCAATTGCTTATATCTTTATCCTCTACCAGCAGGTTCTCGCCACAAACACCACGGTTGCTATTGAGCCAACCGCTATCCAATGGATACTATCTATTACGGCGATGTCGGCAGGATCAATTCTTCTGATGTGGCTCGGCGAGCTGATCACAGAACAGGGGATTGGAAACGGTACTTCCATGATTATCTTCGCAAGCATTATTTCGTCATTCCCAGCAACGCTTGCAAGCATCATTACATCTCTATTTGATACGTCTGCTGGGTCACTCAGCCTATTTGGTTGGTTCGACCTACCGGTTAACCCATCAGCATTCTTCATAGTGTTAGGCTTCGCAGTGGGGTTAGTTATCGTCTTGTATTTCCTTGTTAAGGTTAACGAAGCGCAGCGCATTGTGACTATCAACTATGCGAAACGCGTACACGGCAACAGCGCATACGGTGGCATTAAGTCGATTATGCCAATCAAGCTAATCGCGGCTGGCGTGGTACCAGTGATCTTTGCAGTTGCGTTCTTGTCGCTGCCTGCGTTCGTGGGGCAAATCATGCTATCCGCCAACCCAGATAATCAAGTGGCAGCAAACCTTGTTTCGTGGTTCTCGGCGCCATCGGCATCAAACTTTTCTGGGCTAACTCCAGAGTGGTTTATTTACCCAATTTGTTACTTCCTACTAGTCGTTGCATTTACGTTCTTCTACACGAGTATCATATTCAATACGAAAGAGATTGCTGAAAACTTACAGAAGCAGGGCGGGTTCATTGAAGGCGTGCGTCCAGGTTTGGAGACCGAAAAGTACTTCAGCCGCACAGTTCGACGCTTGAACTTGTTTGGCGCGCTTGCGCTAGGCTTGATTGCAATGCTCCCTTATATTACCGACTATATCTTTATAGTTATCAGTGGTGCCCCTATCGGGCTATCCCTATCTGGTACAGGCTTACTTATCGTGGTGACGGTGGCCCTCGAAAGTCTCCGTCAGCTTAATTCACGAGCGCTGATGGTTACTTACGACGAGTACAAATGAGTCTAAAGATAAATAGTTTTGTGGGCAAAATTCCGAAAATCTTATTTTGGCTGTGCCTTGCATTTATCGTAGGATGCCTTATCAAAGTCTTCGTTTGGGAGCAAATCTATTACGGAGAAAAAGAAGGTAGCCTGCGCGCCATTGCCGGCCCAGCAACTGTTGACTACGAAGAAGAAACCGAAGTTGAAGAGGAAGAGATTACCGAAGCACAAATCCGAGAGCATATTGTAGCGGCAGATGAACCACGGTATTTGACGATCGAGCGCCTAGGCACACGCAATGCGCGAGTGCTCGGCGTTGGATTAACGAGCGACAATAAGATGGGTGTACCAAAAAGCATCTATGATGTGGGTTGGTACAATAAATCATCAAAGCCAGGCAGCGGCGGTACATTGCTTATGGATGGGCACAATGGTGGCCCGACACAGGCTGGTGTGTTTAAGAAGCTTGATAAGCTAAACAACGGCGATAAGATAATCATCGAACGGGGTGATGGTACTAAATTTACCTACGAAGTGGTAGAGAACAAGACCATGAGCGTGGAAGAGGCAAATACCTATATGGGCATGATGCAGAAATCTCCAGTTGCCGGAAAAGAGTCAATATCGCTAATTACATGTACTGGCGAATGGACGACCGAGCGACGAACATATTTGTCACGAGCGATGGTGCGCGCAGTACTTGTGGAAAACTAATCTGAGAAACCTTATTTTACTCTTTACTTATTGCAAAAAATTTGATACAATAGCTTGGTAATTTATGGCTAGTCAAAAGGAAGTGATTAAACTCACGGGCAAAGTCGTTGAGGCTTTACCTGGTACCCAGTTTCGGGTTTCTCTCGAGAATGGTCATATTATTATCGCGCACATGTCAGGTAAAATGCGAAAGAATTTTATCCGCCTTGTGCCCGGTGATAAGGTAGAAGTTGAGTTAACCCCTTACGATCTTACAAAGGGCAGAATCAGCTTCCGCCTCAAAGATTAATTTTAATAGGAAGTTATGCTAGATGTTCATATATGAGCATCTTTAAATTACAGCTAACTATCCGGAAAGGATATTTTCTACTACATGAAAGTTCGCGCGAGTGTAAAGAAAATAAGTCCCGATGACATCATCGTCCGTCGTAAAGGCGTACTGAGAGTCATCAATAAGAAAAAACCTAAGAATAAGCAAAGGCAGGGTTAAGCATGGCAAGAATAGCCGGTGTAACCATTCCTAGCGATAAGCAAGTGCAGATTGCACTAACTTACGTTTTTGGAGTAGGTACTACCACAAGCAAAGCCATCCTTGCGGCGGCCAAAATTGAGCCGACCACTCGGGTGAAAGATCTCACCGAGGCTGACGAACAGAAACTCAACGATATTATTTCAAACAAATATTCCGTTGAAGGAGATTTGAAACGCCTCGTAACTAACAACGTTAAACGCATCAAGGATATCAACTCCTACAAGGGACTACGCCATAAAGCTGGTCTTCCTGTAAACGGACAGAGAACTCGTACGAATGCGCGAACTCGTAAGGGTAGAGCAATCGCTGTCGGTGGAGCACAACCTAAAGCAGCGAGCAAAACATAAGGAGTCAATATGGCAGAAGAAGTTAAAACTACTACCACAGAAGCTCCAGTTGTGGAGCAAAAAGTCGCTAAAAGCAAAGGCAAAAAAGGCAAACGTATTGTCACTGCTGGCGAAGCACATATTCAAGCAACATTTAATAACACCATCATTAGCGTGACCGACAAGAAGGGTGAGATTCTCACCGCATCTTCGGCTGGCGCAAATGGTTTCCGTGGCTCAAAGAAAGGCACCGCATATGCAGCTCAAATCGCAGCTGAGAAGGTTGCCGAGATCGCAAAGCGCGATCATGGAATGGGCAGTATTGATGTATTCGTAAAGGGTATCGGACTTGGCCGCGATAGCGCCGTCCGCGCATTTGGTACAGTCGGAATCAGCATTAACAGCGTTACGGACAAGACGCCAATTCCACATGGTGGCGTACGACCAAAGGGAGAGAGGAAACCATAATATGGCACGAGACATTACACCAATAGGAAAGCAATCCCGCCGCGAAGGTTATGCGTTGGCTCCAAAAGCCCACAAGATCATGGCGAAAAAATCTGGGATTCCAGGACAGCACGCTGATATGCGCATTCGAGGCGGAAGCCTCTACCTAACTCAGCTACGCGAGAAGCAAAAAGTTCGCCGTATTTATGGTCTACTTGAGAAGCAGTTCGCAAAGTTGATGCGTGAAGCACAAAAAGCCGAAGGTATGACAGGTGAGAACCTCCTGAACTTCCTAGAGCGCCGAGCAGATAACGCAGTTTACCGCGCTGGTTTTGCAACCACGCGCCGCGCTGCACGTCAGCTCGTATCACACGGACATTTCACATTGAATGGTCGTCGCATTGATATTCCATCAATCCGCCTAAAAGCCGGCGACGTACTTGAAGTTCGTGAGAAATCGCAGAAAACTGAATATTTCAAAAATCTAGCAAACATCATTGGCGCAGCAAACCAGTCACCACTTTCGTGGATGAAATCTGACGCTAAAAAGATGAAAATCGAAATCACAGGATCACCAAAGCGAGAAGAGGCCGAGGTGGGCATTAACGAACAATTAATCGTAGAGTTCTACTCACGCTAAAGGAGAAATATGACAAAAGTTATTCACGAAGCAGAATTAGCAGAAATCAACGATCTCGGCGAGAACAGTGCAAGCTTCGTCATCAAGCCACTTTACTATGGCTATGGCAATACACTTGGCAACTCGCTACGCCGTGTTCTCCTCAGCAGCATTAAAGGTGCCGCAATTACGGCATTCCGCGTTGAAGGAGCATCGCATGAATTTACTGCAGTTCCTGGCGTTACGGAAGACGTAGTAGACATCATGCTCAACCTTAAGAACATTCACGTTAAGTCCCACTCGGATGCACCAATTGAGTTGCACCTAGAGAAAAAGGGTTCGGGCGTAGTGCTCGCAGGTGACATCAAGTTGCCAGCAGAGGTAGAAATTGCAAACCCACAACAGATTATCTGTAATATTGATGATCCAAAATTCACATTGAAGATGGACTTCGTAGTTGATACCGGCCGTGGCTACCTAAGTATTGAGCAAGCTGGTGAAGACCGCGTACATAGCGATATGATCGCAATTGACGCGCTATTTACCCCAGTACTTCGCGTACGCTACAAAGCAGAGAACACCCGTGTCGGACAAGACACAAACCTACAACAGCTAACTCTTACTATCGACACCGATGGCACGCTTACTCCAAAAGAAGCATTTGAGGAAGCTGCAGCGATCTTGGTGAACCAGTACCAAGCGCTTGCTGGAAGCACGACCGTAGAGTCTGCACCAGCACCAACCACGACAAAAGCAGAAGATGAATCTGGATTGATGATGCCAGTTGAAGAAATGGGTCTATCGGCTCGTACCGCAAACGCACTTCTCAACAACGAAATTCGCACAATCCGTGACCTCGTAATGTTGTCGGAAACCGACCTTAAAGAGCTAAAGGGCTTCGGCACCAAAGCACTTGATGAGGTTAGAGAAAAGTTAACGGAGTTGAAAGTATAATATGCATCGCCACGGATACAAGGGACGCAAGTTTGGTCGCGAACGCGATCAGCGTGCAGCACTGATCAATGGGCTGATTATTGCATTGTTTGAGAATGGGTCGATTACGACTACTCTGATTCGCGCGAAAGAAATTCGCCGCTACGCAGAAAAACTCATCACGCACGCAAAGAAAGGTGACCTCGCTGCCCGTCGCCTAGTTATAGCGCGTCTTAATAACCAAAAAGTAGGCAGCTACTTAGTCGATGTTGTTGCTCCACAAATCAAGCGCGATAGCGGATACCTCCGCATCGAGCGCGCTGGTTTCCGCAAGGGAGACAACACCGAGATGGCTACAATTTCATTTGTTGATGAAATCGTAGAGAAGGCCGAAGAGCCAGCAAAAAAGGTCGAAGAAAAAGCTGCAAAAGCAGCCCCAAAGGCAGCAGCTAAAGAGGAGAAGAAATAATGAAAACTTATTCTCAAAAATCTACTGAAGTCAGCCGCGAATGGTGGACGATTGACGCTTCGACTATGCCCCTTGGCAAGCTCGCTGTAGTAATCGCAGACAAACTACTTGGCAAAAGCAAAGTAACGTTTACCCCACATACAGATAACGGCGACTACGTTGTAGTGACCAATGCGAAAAAGATTGTCGTAACCGGCAATAAGATGACTGACAAGCATTACTATCGACACTCTGGCTATATTGGCGGTCTTAAAGACCTCACACTAGCTGAAGTTATCGAGAAGAATCCCGCTAACGCCATCTCGCAAGCAGTTGCTGGCATGTTGCCAAAGAATAAACTCCAAGCTGACCGCTTGTCTCGCCTCCGTGTATTTGACGGTGAAGAGCATAGCCACACAGCACAGACCCCAAAGGAGATTAAATAATGATAGCTACAGCTAGCAAAACCAAATACGCCTACGGCGATGGCCGTCGCAAAGCTGCGACAGCACGCGTACGTCTAATTAAGGGCAAAGGCGAAGTTACGATCAACGATAAGCCAGCACTAGACTATCTCTGCGGCAATAAAACATTGCTCGCCGAGATTACCGACCCGCTTGCAGCCACCCAGAAGCAGAAAGATTACAATATCACTGCGAAGGTTAACGGCGGCGGCATGGCCGGACAGGTTGACGCGATTAAGCTCGCTATCTCTAAGGCATTGGTTGCTGAATTCCCAGAATTCCGCCCAATTCTCAAGAAAGCCGGGCTCATGAAGCGCGACTCACGCGAAAAAGAACGCAAGCACTACGGCCTACGTGGCGCTCGCAAACGCGAACAGTTTAGCAAACGCTAATCCTTGTTGGATACAAATACCACCCGAGCGAAAGCAGCGGGTGGTTTTTTGTGGTATAGTAGGGCTTAAAGACGATGAAGATACTAATAGATAGTCAGCAATCGGTCGCCGAGGATATAAAACGCGTGCTTGAGAATGCGGGATACCAAGTAGCCTTGGCTTCGCACGGCGTTAGCGATGATAAGAGAACTGGTTGCAACTTTCTACTCACGGAATTATCAAGGGAAGCTAATATACTGAAAAACGGCAATATCGAGCTAGACAACAATCTGCATACCCTGAAACGCAATAAGAAAACAGTCAGAGTGACGCCGCTAGAATTTAGGATAATTGGGTTTTTTATGGCGCATACGGGAGAGATTATAACGAAAGATGTTTTGGCTGCGGGGTGCTGGCCACAAAAACAGGAAGTCTCAAACAATACTATCGAAGTATATATTAAACGCATAAGAGGAAAACTGGGAGCAAGCTCTATCCGCACTATTCATAGTATCGGATACCAAATGGACAAAAAATAAAAAATAGCTTAAAATCTACTCAATGAAAGATTTTCTATCTATCAAAGAGTTTTCTGAGCTGTCGGGGGTTGAGAGTTCGGCCCTAAGGTACTGGGACGATCTTGGGTTCTTTATGCCCGCGAGACGAGATAAACACAACAGGTATCGATACTACACTCCAGATCAAATCATACAAGTAAAGTTCATAAGCGTACTAAACAGCCTAGAGATTCCTTTGAAGACTATTGCCGAGACGGAAAGAGATCGCACGCCGGAGAACATTTTGCAGTTGATCGAAGATCAAGAAAGACTACTTGAAACGAGGGCACGATTAATACGCGAACGTATTTCTGTACTTAATATGCGTCGACAACTAATAAAGCGCGGACTAATGTCAGAAAAGATCGGCGATGTCTCGGTCGTGGATCTCGAAACAATACATTTTGTTCGCGGCCGTCGTAACGAGTTTGATGGAGAAGCGGGATTTTACAGACCATTTGTGCGTTTTTGCAGGGCAGCGAAAGACCTTGATATCAACCTGCACTTGCCTATTGCCGGCATCCACGAAGACTGGGCTGGATTCGTAGATAGTCCAAGCGAACCGCACTACTGGATATCACTTGACCCCGATGGAAAGGAGTCGAGAGCGCGTGGCAACCATATGGTTGGCGTCGTACGTGGGTATTATGGCGATCTAGGAGACATCCACACGCGTATGGCGGAGTATGCCGAGACGCATAATATAAAAACGTCTGGTCCTGTATTTACGATTTATTTGCACGACGAAATTTGCGTAAAAGGCCCCTCGGATTATCTCACAATGGTTACGGTGGCCATTGATGGTTAAGCTTAAATATACCTTAAAGTACCCCCGTTCAACGTTGACCATGCATACTGCTATTGATTAAAATAGGGAGTAATCAATGTTATGACTTTTGTTGAAGTCGGAGGAGAATAATTTAATGAGTCAACACGCTCAAATAACACAACAAGATACGCGCCGTGATCGTAAAATGATGATCGGCATAATCGCGCTATTTGCGGCTGTTGCTCTTATCGTAGTAACCGGTTTTGCATTTTTTAGCGATATTATTACAGGGTCGGGCAGCGCAACCGCTGGTACGCTAGATATTACTGGCACCATCGAAGCTTCACAGAATGGAACCGCACTAACTAATAACACAACTACGAACCTTAACCCTGGTGATGTGCTAACATTTAGCGGCACAGCAACAAACGCTGGCAGCAAATCGGCATGGATTCGCCAAATCGTACAGTTTACTGAGTTAAGCTCAACAAACAACGTTGGCGGCGTATGTAGCGATACTTCATATACCGACAAAACTACTTGTGAGACTGCAAGCGAAACTTGGACAGCAGGCGCCGCAATCGCAGATGGCAACCTAGCTGACTATATCTGGGTATGTACTGGGAATGTTACACAGGCAACCCTCATTACTGCTAGCACGACAGCTGGCGGCATGGCCACAAATGCTCCTGCAACCTGCACAAAGGTCGCTACTGCTGATGTGAATACTGACCTAGGTCTTGCAACTGCATTTGGCAAAACTACCGGTTTCGCAGCTCCAGCTGACGTAATTAGCGGCTCGGTTGAGACCGATGGCAACGGCACTACATGGACTCCAGTAGTAGCAAACGCTCTTACGATTTACTTTGACGCAGCTGCACCAAACGCTGCACAAAACGGCAAGATGTCGTTCTCAGTTTCGACGCAAGCTTTGCAGTACCGAAACAATACGACCCTAAGCGCAAACGCTTGGAGCACAGTCGTAACAACTCCATTCGCTCTCTAAGACAATCGCGAAAAGAATATCTACCGCCCGTGCCAAAAGCATGGGCGGTTTATTTACTCCCACGATAAAAACCTGTATAATGACTGCAATGACTGGCTCAAAAAAACTTATCGCTTTACTGATCGCCGCAAGCTGTGCCATTGGCGCCAATTTCTTTACCTCATTAAGCGCTTCTGCTGCTGACTTCACCATTACCGCCACCGATACCGCTGCGACTAAAAACCAAAATATTATTTTTGAAGAGTTTAATATTGGCCCCGGGTTCGCTTCTGACACGTACCCGATTGTTGTGAAGAATCAGTCTAGTGATCCTGTGAAGATTGAGCTGATTGCGATTGCGCCAGATAGCGGCGACGCGAATACGCTCTTGCCAGCGATAGATATATTTTTCTCTAACGCGGCTGGGGGTCAGAATATAACCGACACTCACGACAAGGTTGTCGATATGGGCTTCATTGCTGAGTGTATTCAGCCCGGGGCGGAAACTAACGCGTTTTATACAGGCTTCACGTTTGACAAGAGCTACGGCAACGAATACCAAGATACCTCTTTCAAGCTCATATATACATTTAGCATAATGACCGACGAGCAAGATTGTGAGACGGAAACTCCGAACCCGCCAAACCCACCCGACACCGGCGGACTATCAATATTGGGGAGCGGGGACGCCGTGTCATCTAGCCTAGTCATTGTAATTGCGGTATCTTCGGTATCTGCAATCTTCTTCCTGTTCCTGATCTTGAAGAATCGCAAAAAATCCGATGACGACAACGAATAAGAAACCGAAACCAAAAATTTCTAATATTATCGGTTGGATATTTCTTTCGATATGTCTGCTGATACTTGCAGCCGCTGCATTTTTGGCAATTGACGCAAAAACGAATAATCGCCCAATTAGCGTATTTGGGCATCAGTTTTATTTCGTAGTAACTGGGTCAATGGAGCCAACGATAAAGACCAACGGCGTAGCAGTCGCCAAACAACAAGATTTTGCCAATGTGGCAGTGGGCGACATTATTGCGTTTCGCTCTGAGGCGATGAACGGCCAAGTTGCGATTCATCGCGTGATAGCGCTATCCGACGACGGGGCGACAACACAGGGCGACAACAATAATAATCCAGATGGCGGGTTTGTGACTAGCGATAATTTTCAGGGCATTATAGTACATAAAACCAATATTACTGCCGACTATCTTGCGAGCCTACACCAACCTGGTGGCATTTTGCGGATGGTCGTACTGCCAATCCTGATACTTGCGCTAGTAATTCTCGCGTACAAATACATTACTTGGGGTAGAGACTGGCGATTCAGAGGCTTAATTATCTCGCTGATAGCACTGCTAGTTAGTGGCTCAATCTTTATATCTTTCAATTTCTACGTGTCGAGGCGACAGAGCGTGATCAATGAGAAGCTGACTGCAGCGGCTCAAGATTTTGCCGACAGCCCGATCGAGAGCAAAACATATGTAAATGGTAAAGAAGTTCTAGGGAATATCGAGATCGAGAGCCTAAAGATAAAATACCCGATAATCAAATTCACCAGCAGGTCATCTCTTGAGGTTTCAATAGCGCTCTACTCCGATACCGAGCTAAACCAGCAGGGTAATGTGGTTTTGGTGGGCGAGCATTCATACGGCAACGTATTTTTCACGAAAATCAACCAGCTATCGGCAGGCGACGAAATAACAATATCCGCCGCAGATGGATCAACTAAAACCTACGCCGTCGAATCAAGCCGCTCCACAGTAAGTACCGACACGAGCGTATTCGAAAAAAATAAAAATCAAAATCAACTTACGCTAGTTTCAACAGATTACGATATGCTAAATTTCTTCGTTGTACAAGCAATAGAATTATAGACACGCATAACTTGCTTATGTTATAATTTTTTTGTTAATGGGTTTAGGTGCAAAATACAGGGCAAAACTTGCCGGAGGAATGTGGATATTTTCATTTTTCTTGCTAGTACTAGTAATTGCGCCAGCCATCGCCTTATTGTCGGACGTCATAAATGACCTCATAGCTCTTCGGGCGGGCAACGTCGAAATCAAGATCGTCGATCAGAGAATCGAGACTACGGATGTCGGTAATTTGACCGCGAACGAACTGCTCGCAGATCCTGCTTACGCCGATACAGACACAGTCAACGACTGGACGACGGCGAACGTGAACACATTTTCCTACACGATAGAGAACATTGGAACTTCGGCGGTAGAGACGAATACGACATGGTATATAGCATGGGATACAACCGACCTCACGAACCACCCAGAGCTATATTATATATATGTTTATCCTGAGGATATGTCCGATACTGACATCATAAAAGACATGATGCTGAATAATTTTTCCCAAGCACTAGTCGCGCCATGCGGCAGCGGGTGCAGTACGGAAGACGTGACGTATTATTTGCCTGGCGAGACACAAACAACAGAGAACCAGCGCCGCGGCATAAAGTTTACCATGCCAACAAGCGTACTTCTTGATAGTGGGCACGAGATTGTATCGGGTTCGGTGGGCACTTCACATACGCATAATTACAAAATTGTTTTTGGATCTTCGGATGACGCAGACAAGGAAGACCCTGATTGGTTTACGGATCTTTTTGCAAATGCTAACTTGCGTTTTGATGTTTCGATAGACGCAAAGCGGGTAAATGGCTGGTTTTGGAGTGGCGCGACCAACGAAAAATACATGCTGAATAATGCTCAGATCGACCCAGACTCTTCGATATTCCCGCCACAAGGCGAAGTTAGCTATGAGGACGATGATGATACCGGCGGGGTGCTAGTCATGATTACTACAAACAAACCAGTTACCGCCGATAAAGGTTTTACTTGCACGAGTGCTTCGCCGTACATTTGCACCAAGCTATATGCCATCAGCACAACGGAAGACGTGACGCTAACTGCCGCAGACGGGGTGGGGCTACAAAATACCGTAACTGCGTATGCCGTGCCGACGGCAATAACAATCGTGCCGGATTCAGGAACGCAGGCGGGCGGCACATCCGTAACGATAACCGGAAGCGGGTTCGACAGCCTACTTAGTATCAAAATCGGCGACGAAATAAATGGATATAGCGAATGTATCAACATAAATATTATCTCTAGCACGCTGGCGACCTGCACCACAACTGCTAGCGCATACGTAGGGCTGATGGATGTCGTAGCCACAAACAAGGCACGCACGGCGACTCTTGAGGATGGATACACATATATCTCAGAATTATTTGCTTTCACTGTGGACACCCGTATGACCGACACGCTCGATACCGATCCATCCCACTACTCTGGCACTGCCACGGAGTTTCGCGTGCCTACGGGCAGCCTGTGGGCCAGCTACGCCTATGACTGGGACGTATACTGCGATACGCAGAACGCACCGACGGCATTTACTGGATATTCTGGGATGTCCGCGGGATCAAACGACGGCATACTATGCAGCTACGCAACCGCAGGCGAATACCAAATTACCATAAAGCCATCTACTGTGTCGCTGAACGCGAAAAAGGATAACGGATCATTAGCGGCTGGCTGGCTGAATGGCTTTGGATTCCAAGACGACGGAGGTCTCGCCAATGCGCAATCAAATAAGAACTTATTTAAATCCATCGACACCCGCTTTACTCAGATCGCCCGCGTTGTTGACTTGTGGGGATGGGGACATGACCTATTCGGACCGATGTTCCGTGGGGCAAAAAATGCCGTAGGCATACCAGCCGATTTGTTTGCCGATATAACCTTAGGAGATTATAGTGTGGTTGGAATTCTACGCGACACATTTCGCGACTTTGCCTACAACTCCACGACGGCGACCATACCGAGTGGCCTGCTCGACTTTATGAGCACGGCAAATTCAAATACCACTAGTTTTGACTCCGCATTCTCTAGTACATTCCAAAATTTCGCCTACAATTCGCCAAACGCGACAATACCCGCCAACCTGTTTTCATCAATTGACATGGGCGGCTCATTTCTTGGCTTTTCGATTAGCTCGACTATCGGCACGATTCCTTCTGGACTCTTCGCGGGAGTCGACACAAGCAGCGCTACGAATATTACGCGATTGTTCTACGACACTTTTAATACGTATGCGACAAGCTCAACTGTTGGAACGATTCCTGTTGGGATGTTTGGCGGGTTAGACATGACGAGCGTGACGGATTTTGACGGAGTATTTGGCCAGACTTTCCTAAACTATGCAGAGCATAATCCAGTCGGCGTAAACGATACCGACATTAATTCGATATGGGGAACAGCGGATTTCGCCGGGAAAATTACTAGCAGCAATGCCAGCGGTATATTCTTCTCGACGTTCTATAATATGACGTCACTCGTTGGATCGGCGCAGACGTTCATAGACGGCTATCTCGGAGGCATCAATCCAGACTCGCAGGCTGCTACGTTTGGCAATACGAGTATTTCGGATTACGCTACGATCAATAGTAATTGGAAATAAAAAAGCCGACCTGCTGATTTTTCGGTCGGTGTTTCGATAAGAATAGCTTGGTGGAGTATGCGAGATTCGAACTCGCCACCTCTTCGCTGCCAGCGAAGCGCTCTACCAAATGAGCTAATACCCCGTGCGCTTTTCATTTTACCATAATTCCAGTAGAATATAGATATGATTTGGACTTGGCGTATAGACTAACCGGTTATTGATAAAATTAGATATGTAGACAAAATGAAAGGACACAAGTACTGATGAGCACAATTTTAACAGGGGTGAGAGCGAACGAAGAGCCCACGATAGGGAATTTTTTGGGGGCATATACGCCAATGGTAAACTTGGCTCGACGCCATGCGGGCGAACACGAGATCAATATGTTCGTGCCAGACCTCCATTCTTTTACCACGCCGATTGACCACAGCAAATTTTATAGCCAGATAATTAAGGGTATCAAATATTATATCGCCGCGGGGTTGGATGCGGAAAATCCGCACATTCATATTTATCGCCAATCGCGCGTGTCGGCGCACAGCGAGATGTGCTGGATTCTAGATTGTTTTGCGTATATGGGCGAAGTTTCGCGCATGATTCAGTACAAGGAAAAATCCGAAGAGCACAAAGATTCCGTGACGGTAGGGCTATTCAATTATCCCGTGCTGATGGCGGCAGACATCTTACTTTATGATGCAAAATATGTGCCGGTGGGCGAGGATCAATTCCAGCACCTAGAGCTAACGCGCGATATTGCAAGCCGCATGAATAATAAATTTGGCGAGCTATTCACTTTGCCAGCACCAACGAACGAGCAGGTGAAAATGATGGATCTTGGCGAAGGGCTACGTATTCGCTCGCTAAGTGAGCCAGAAAAAAAGATGAGCAAGAGCAGCCAAAACGAAAACTCGAAGATTTCTTTGAGCGATGATCCAGAAAAGGCTGCAAAAAAAATCATGTCGGCGACGACGGATAGCGTGGGCGAGATTCAATTTGACATGTTTAACCAACCAGGAGTATCGAACTTGCTACAAATTGAGAGCCTGCTCACGGGCGAGGATTTGCAGCAGGTGATTTTGCGCTGGGCGGGCGAGAGCCAATACGGCGAACTAAAGCGTAAGGTCGCGGACACAGTAAAGAATTTCTTGACGGATTTTCAAGCGCGCGTTGCAGAGATTTCGGATGAGCAAGTAGAGGCGGTGCTTGAACGCGGCGAAGCCTACGCTAGAGAGGTCGCAGGCAAAAAACTTGTACAAGTTCAGACTGCATTGGGACTACGAAATGGTTAAGAAATTTAGCAAACCACATATGTCTCGCATTATTAATGGCGACATTGAGCTGCCAAAAGCACCCGAGGCAGAAGACAAGCAGCGGCTCGATATGGCGCTACTCGAAAAATACCCTGGGTATAATCGCTCAACTTTGCAGAAGTACATCAAGAATGGACAAGTGAAAGTTAACGGCGAGATTATCGAGAAGGCAAATACACTAGTGAGCGAGAGTGACGAGCTGGATTTGCTGGAAAGGGCAATGCCAGAGCGACCAGAAGTGGCCGTGATTTACGAAGACGAGAACGTGCTAGTACTAGACAAGCCAGAGGGAATTTTGAGCATTTCAAAGGGGGATTTTAACCCCGAGCCAACCATGGAAGAGTTTGGGATTATCGTGCACCGCCTCGACCGCGACACGTCGGGCGTGATGATTGTGGCGAAAAACGAAGAGACGCACTCGATGCTACAAAGGCAATTCCAGGAACGCAAGACGCATAAGACTTACAATGCTGTGGTGGTGGGGCATCCGGATTTGCCTGAAGCAATTATCGATGTGCCTTTGGCGCGCAACATGAACCGACCAACGACTTTCGTGCCTGACGCCGAGGGTCGCGAGGCAATCACACAGTACAAAGTGCTAGATAGGAGCAATAAGTATTCGCTTCTCCAGCTCAAACCGCAGACGGGCCGTACGCATCAGCTGAGGGTGCACATGAAGCACCTCGGCACGCCGATTTTGGGCGATCCTATCTATGGCGACACGCCAGCGAAGCGCATGTACCTGCATGCATCTGAGCTAGAAATCACTATTCCAGGCGGAATTCGCAAGACGTTTAAGTCGGAGCTGCCAAGGGAATTTAACGATGTTCTTAGAGAAGACTAGTCAGATACCTGAGATAATTCTGCAGACGGGCTTTGCGATTTTTGCGCTGCCAAAAGACATCAGCATGGAAGAAATAACCATGCCAAAAGCAATAGTGGTACAACCAGACGAAAAAAATAGTATCAAAATTGAGGAAATTCGCCAGCTCGAAGAACTGACTCGCACCAAGCAATCGAGCGATTTGATTGTGATGGTTTATGGCGCGGATAAATTCACAGAGGGTGCCGCTAATGC
The DNA here is from genome assembly GCA_047974525.1 of Saccharimonadales bacterium (SeqCode). GTDB lineage: Bacteria > Patescibacteriota > Saccharimonadia > Saccharimonadales > Saccharimonadaceae > UBA2834. Next base: position 28,600 of record JBKECJ010000007.1, on the reverse strand, counting down.
ATTCCTCAAGCTACTTGAAGAGCCTGGGGACAATATTCACTTTGCGTTTTTTACACACGCACCTGCGGGCCTGCTGCCGACCATTCGGTCGCGTGCACATAATTTCGTGGTGCGTGACAATTCGCAAATTGACGATGCGCCAAAAATTGACGCAAAAATTATGGATCTGGCGAAACGCCTAATTGCCGCCACGCCACAGCAGCTGCCCGCAGTCGTGGCAGATATTGCGAAGGACAAGACTGACGCGCGCGGCAAAGCGCTTGCGGTGGTAGACGCGGCGATTCAACTGCTTTATAAGTCATATTTCAAAACCGGCAACACCAAATTTCTCGATAAGCTCGATAAATTGCTGGCGGCGCAAGCCGCGCTAGTGGCAAACGGACACATCAAACTACAGCTGATCGCAAACTTGGTATAGTGCTAAAACTTATACAAGTTTGCGAACGATTTACATCTGTTAAATGCTTGAGTTTTTGTCCATATTTCGCCCCATGTGGTACAATTATTCCATGCTAGCTGTTGTACTTATTTTGCTGTTTGCACTATATATAGTTTTTTTCTTGCCCGCCGACAAAGTGCTGGAAGACGAAGAGCCAGAAATCCGCAAAGCGCCTCAGATGCGCAAGCTCTGGAATGTAGCGCAGACCGCTATGAAAGAGCGCAAAACCGTGCGCGCCGAAAAAGCCCTGCTGACGATTTTGAAGTTCGACGAGAAAAACGCCGCGGCGTACAACCGCTTGGGGATACTGTATGCAAAAGAGCGCCAGTTTAAGGACGCGATTGAATGTTTTGAGATTGCACAGAGCCTAGATAACAACGCCTCGAGCTTGCACAACGTCGGTTTGATTTACCTCGAAACAGAGAATTACGAGAAAGCAGCGATGGCGTTCTCACAGGCGATTGCGCTAGAAGGCGATTTGCCAGCGCGCTACATCGCCCACGCCAAGGCACAGGAAAAACTCGGGCACCGCAATAAAGCCCTCGAGTCACTCGAGACGGCGTACGATCTCGACCCAAGCACCACCACGCTTAGGCATATTTTGGAAGTTTACGAGCGCGCCGAAGATGAAGAGGGCGTAGCTGCTACAAGGGCACGTATCTCGAAATTACTAGCAGAGAAAAAGCCAGCCGCCGCAAAACCCGTGAAGCGCAAAATGTTACAACGCAAGCCAAAACCAACAACACAGCCTCAGGCTCTTCCAAAAAAGCGCAAAATAATATAAAATACTCTGTATGCCGCAATAGCTCAGCTGGTAGAGCAATCGCCTTGTAAGCGATAGGTCATCGGTTCAAATCCGATTTGCGGCTCCAAAACTAGCTTTTAGAGTAGTTTTAGGTTAAAATATACTAGACTTGCTGGAATCGCGTAGTGGCAATCGCAGGAGACTGTAAATCTCCCGACTTCGGTCTTCGTAGGTTCGAGTCCTACTTCCAGCACCAAATACGCAATAAACCCCTAGCTTCTAGGGGGTATTTTGTATCTGAATTTTATGTTATAATATGCAAACCTCAGGATATCACTCCTTGTACATTTATATCGTTTGGAGGAATAAACCATGAAAATGCATAGATTTGCGGATTTCCTTACACTCTGCCGACTCGGGTTCAGCTTGCTGATCCCGCTGATTGTCACCCCATATCTCGCACTCGTACTATTCTCGTTATTATTCTTTACGGATTATCTTGATGGCGTAGTCGCGAGAAAATTCCCCGATCCGCACAAAGAAACGCGCTTCTACAATAAGTTGCCGATTAGTTTCGATAATTGCGCAGACATCGCGCTTTTTGCGGGCGGACTACTCTGGATCATCTTGCGAAATGCATGGATGGTCAGTTCAGCAAGTCGCGACTTCCGATACTCACTCGTGCGCAATAGCCGACGGCAAAGCATACTGCTGGGGACTAAATAATTACGGGCAGCTTGGCGACGGCACGATCATAAGCTCGCTAGTACCAATCGCCGTGAATACTTCGGGCGTACTGGCTGGCAAGACTTTAGTGCAGATTTCGGTTGGATACGGCCAAACCTGCGCGCTCGACAATAACGGCATGGCGTACTGCTGGGGCGAAGGCGGTACTGGCGAACTTGGCAATGGCATTTACGGCGATAGTTACTTGCCAGTAGCGGTAGACACTTCTGGCGTACTAGCTGGCAAGGCACTATCGCAGATTGTCGTAGACGCAGGTTCAAACCACACCTGCGCGATTGACACCGAAGGCAAAGCATATTGCTGGGGCAATGGAGATGGCGGGGAGCTTGGCGATGGGCGAAATGATGGCGGAAACACCATGAGCTCAACACCGATCGCCGTAGACATCACCGGTGCATTGGCAGGCAAGACGCTCACGCAAATACTGCCTGGCGGCAACATTACTTGCGCTCTAGATACCGACGGCGTGATCTACTGCTGGGGCAGCAATAATATCGTGAAGACAGACACTACTTACGCTTATAATCTTCCAAACGTATTGCCAAATACTGGCGTTCTTAGCGGAAAAATGTTTACACAAATGGTCTGGGGCGATCAGCAAATCTGCGCGCTCGCAACTGATGATAAAGTTTACTGCTGGGGCAGCGTAAATATCGACTACCTCCCATGGATGATGGACACTACTACTATCGGTCACACTATTATTCAGCTCACAACAGGCGGCACCGGCTACAACGAGACGTTCTGTGCGCAAGTTAAGAACGGCACGATTTACTGCTGGGGCAGCAACACCAATGGTCAGTACGGCGACGGCACGCAACTTAGCAGCAAGACACCAGTACCTACCGATACGTCTGGCGTACTCGATGGCAAGATTGTCGAACAGATTTCTGTTAGCTCAACTGGCACCTGCGCAGTTACATCCGAAGGAAAAGTTTACTGCTGGGGCGCAGGCAGCGAAGGTCGAATTGGCAACAACTCCACCATCAGCAGCTATGCTCCAGATCGAGTGCATACTACACTAGATACTAGCGATTTACCAACCATCAGCCAACTGCCAGAGGGAACTGGCCGCACGATTAGCGTTCACTTCGGCATTAACGGGTCAGCCGCGGAGTGTACGAACGTAGTAGTGGCAATTGACGGCGCGAGCCTCACCTGCACGACCACCGCACATATTGCTGGGCTAGTAGACGTCACAATCGATGATGGCGTTGACACATTCGTGCTCGCAGAAGGTTTTGAATATACCGACATTGGCGTGCCAAATACTGGCGCATTCTAATAAATATTCGAGATAGAAGATGCCCCCGTTCCAAGTGGAACGAGGGCTTTTTTAGAGAGGCGCGGGAGTATCTTTTTACTTCCTATTTATTGGACAATCTTTCGATTTCTCTTTCGTAAATTTGATCGTCATCTTGCCAGAGCCAGCCACGTACGAATTCGACCACCGCATAGATGATCAATGTGGCGCCGGCGATGAACAACATCCAGCTCTTTTGTTCGAAGGAGTGAGCTCCGAGAAGCTCAACCGACATCTTGTCGAGCAGCACTACGCTGACTTCGCAAACCACGCCACAAACGATAATGCTGGTGTTTGACCTCCGGCGATTACGCTGGCGATCGACGCGTTCTTTGCTGTGTCTGGTTTCCATACTGCTGACTGCATAGTTTTTGAACATAAGAACACCTCCCAAAGGATAAGAATGTACGAGTTGCCTCGACTGCCATTATATAGCATAATACTAAAATAATCAATACCATTATTGACAAAAGCGCAATAATTTGGTATAATGGAAGGGTATCGTACCCTAATATATACGGGGTGCCATGGCACATTAACTTGAAGCGAAGCGGAGTGACGCGCGCTGTTAACTGCGTGCCAACAGATCTAACGGATCGAGAAGGGGGTTTTATTATGCAAAGACGAAGAAGCGCTGCATCGGTACTCTTAATTCTGGTAGTTCTGGCTACCACGCTATTACTGATTTCGATGTTCGTCGTGCAGAAAGTCGTTGAAAGCCAGCTTAGGTTTGTTTTCTACAATGACACTGCGCCTACCGAACATCAGTACCATAACTCTGGAGATGTCCTAGATGCTAGTTTTACTAGCGATATTCTAGCCACAGCTCCTGAAAATGTGAGAAAAGATCCTGCTGGTAATGTCGATTGGTTTGTAAATGACCTGTATAACAGAATTTACGACCAAGAAAACAATACTGGCGACCCGGTGCTACTTGCACAGCTGGCTTTAGATGCTAGACTGCGAGCGCCGCAAACCGTATCCGAGAAAATTCTCCCGTCTGAGGAGCAGTCGATTGAAGCATGGGGAACTACTGTGCTGAGATTGATCTCGAACAACGGAGAGCACGTCGCAACTGCGGATAAGCTATTTGCCGTGTGGAATCGCGCCGAACGCATTACTGTTACGCAAATTACCGGTGGCTACACATCAATGGGCTACCAAATTCGCGATGGCATTGCGGTACCCGATGAGCTTTTGGAACATCTTGGCAGGGAATCTATCCCTAGGCCAATTCTAAAAGATTCACAAGGCACGACTGGCTGGGAGATCACGTTCTATTTTAAGAGCGGGGAATCGTTGTCCTACCGCATCAACTGCGGCTATCAGCCCGACAGCACAAGCTACAGTACGCCTACGAAGCCGACGCCAGACATTGATATTGATATCAAAGATCCAACGCCGACTCCGAAGCCTACGCCAAGCATCGATATCGACATCGATGATCCGACACCATCGCCGACTCCAAAGCCTACGCCGAAGCCGACACCTACACCAACGCCGACTACACCGACTCCGGAACCTAAAAATCCGGATGGCGGACCACAAGGTCAGAATCCGGATAATCCAGATTATGGTGGTGGGCCGAATGAGGACAACGACACGGAGCTTAGGCCCGAGCCGTCGAGTCCTTCGACCTATACACCGCCATCAACGCCGATGCCCGAAGCCGACGACGATCGTTACGATACGCCGGCCGACAACGGGAACGGCATGACTGACGGCAATAATGGCGGTAACGCCACGATAGACGTCGACACGGATGGTGATGGCAAGAACGACGACTCCTTTACTGGAGAAGTTGTAACTGGCGATCCACCGAAGGATTCTCTGGACGACGTCCATGAAAACCCACCGAGCGTGGAGCCTGGGCTCGACGACGGGCAAAACACCGGCGAAATTGCCGCTCCAAATCGCTAAATATTGTACCTTACAAAAAATCCCCCATCAACCGATGGGGGTATTTTTTTGGGTTGCGATATTTAGGCGGAGATTTTTACTGTGATGGTGGTGCCATAGCCCATGCGCGAACGCACAGTAACGTTTTCGTCTGCCTCGAGAGTTTCGCGCTCTTCGCGAGTTAATGCCGTGCCGCTATCTTTTATGGTGATAATAACAGGATACTTTACGCCTTTTTTGACACCAACTGTGATTGTGCCTTTTTTACCGATGCGCGCTGCGGCGTCTTTGATGAGCTTTTTTGTGAGCTTTTCGAGAGCTTTGGCGTCTTCGACTGGAATAGTAGGGTCGGGCAGGTCGAGATTTAGAGAGATTTTTTGCTCTTCGCACTTTGGCAAGAGCTTATTATATAGAGGCATTAGGGTATCTGAGATCTTTGTCATAAGCATATTATAGCACTTAGACGCTAGGCGTAAACATCTTGAGCGCTTTGCGGTGACGCTTGTACTGCGGGTCATGCGCCTCGACTTCTTGCCAAAATTCAGCAGAATGATCCATGTGATTGATATGCGCGAGCTCGTGTAATATTACGTAATCACGCAGTACCTCGGGCACATTCATGAGGCCAATATTGAGCGCAATCGTGCCAGAGCTACTGCGGCTGCCCCAGCGCGTACCAGAGTGCGTGAGACGGAGATTTGTGTACTTGTAGCCGTATTTTTGCGCCCAAAAGTCCAGTCGGTAGGGCAAGTATGCCTTGGCTTGCTTGGCGAGGAGTTTTTTCTTGGCGTCACGGGCGCGCTGAGTTTCGGGGTTTTTGATGGGTAGTTTTTCGCGGATTTCTTGGCGACTGCCATCAATAAAGCGCTTAAGCAGGAAATTTGCGGTGTGTTTTGGCACAGACATAGCAAGACGCCCACTCGTTGACACGGAAAATTTAACGCCGCGCGCTAGGCTGTTCTTGCGCACGATAATTTCGCCAAATTCTGGATCTTCTACTATCATTTAGCGCTGCTTAGACAACTTCGCAAGCATGACTTTGAGCTGCGTCGTAAAAGTGTGTTTGCCAGAGATAACGATTGGCTTTTCGATGTCGGCAGGAGCCTCCATGTGATCGTAGCAAGCGGCAAACTCGGCTTTTGCCTTCTCGACAGACTTGTAACGCTGGTGAAGACGGCGCTTGATGGTATTAGCATCTGCCTGTATCCACACCAAGACTGGCACGTAGCCGCGCTTTTTGAGACGATGACGCATGTCGTTGCGCTGTTTTTCGGCGTCGAGGCAACCTTCGATGACGATATTTTGCCCAGTAACTGCCACTTGTTCGACGATACCTGCAGCGGCAGAATAGCTTACAGTTCGGTTTTTACCAAAATCTAAAAATGGACACTTGAATCGTTCGGCAAATTGACTCGCAAACTGGCTCTTTCCGCTAGCTGGGGCACCAAACACTAGAATTCCGTATGGTTTTGTTTTCCCGTTCATATCTAAAGTTTACTCTATGGGGCTTTTTTTGGCAACGGATGTTTGGCGTCGACATTCGAGCTATTAGAGATGAGAACCTGCGAAGGGTAATAGAAGAGCCACACGCAATAAGAGACGAGCGGCAGAAAGTTGGTGGCAAAGATACCATCAAGCATAAGGTGCTGGGCGCCAACACAAATATCACAGGCGAGGAAAAGCGCAAAACCGATCAGAGCGCAGCGCGCATGAAAATTTGTCTTGTCGTGACGATACCAAGTGATTGCGAGGATGAGGTTACCGATAATGCTGAGGGCGTAGATAGTGGAGATGGCGTAAATTGGAGCAACGCCCTGCATGATAGCGAAAATAAAGATAAGAAATACTGCCATAAAGTAGAAAATCAGAAACTTCGGCTGGCTGCGGGTAAAGCGGGCGGTATGGAAGAACTGCGCAAAGCAAAAACAGTAGACGCCTGGGATTTCCCAGTTTGTCCAAACCAAGATAGTGTCGGCGAGGAGCGTAAAGAGCAGGGCGAGAATTAGGAGATAGTCGGTAGGGAACTTTTGATAGGTGTAGACGAGCACAAGAAAAATGCCGATGTATTTCATGAGGGTGGCACCCCAAAAATGCGGCATAAAGAGGTCGAGCGTTAGAAATACAAGATAGATGACAAACCAAATCGCCAGCCACGAGGGATCGACGAGAGTAATACGCTTCATGATCCCCTTTAGATTGTTTTTCATACTTATGGTTATTATAGCACACCAAAATTATCAGCTAATTCTCATAAACTTGACCGACCACCATAAATGAGGTGATAAGATTGACAAATAAGCAAAAGTGTGATAAAATGGGGGCATAGGGGTAGTTATATTGGATTAGAGGTAAATTATATGAAGCGTTACAGATACGCCAATCTGTTGGTGTTATTTATGTTTTTTGTAGCCGGTTTTGGCACTTTCGCAGCCAAAACTATGGCATATTTTGATGTTCCCGTACAGTCCACAAACGATAACCCGACGGTTTCGTATAGCGTGGAGGATACCACGGTGGACCAGATTTCTGACGTCGCGAAAAAGGATATTACCGCACTCGCTACAACTGCGACAATCAAGCAGACGGCCGCCAAATCAACGGCGAGTAGTAGCTCGACAACCAAGAAATCGAGTGTTTGTAGTGGCTATTACGGCTATATTTCGATTGGCGGAAAAAATATCTGCCTGAAGTCGACTAGCTCGACTGGCGGCAGCCTGTCTTATAGCTTTGGCTATATCTTTAATTCATCTACCTATAACTCTTATAATCAGTATATATTTGCGCATAACTCGGCGAATTTGTTTGGGGGGGCTGTCTAGTTTGCCTGTTGGCACGAAGTTTTCGGTGACCGTCAATGGCGCAACGACAAATTATCAGGTGAGTAAGAAGCAAGTGTATTGTGATTATTCCAACCCTACACACCCATGCTCAAACTATTCTGAGCCGGTGCTAAATATGTATGATGCGATCAACCCAGCACGCCAAGGCGCGAATCTTGCGCTGATGACGTGCGCTGGTAGCTCGATTGGCAATGGCGACGCGACGCATCGTTTGATTGTGTATGCAACGCGGGTTTAGACTTCCCGCATACGCTTAATATTGCTATACTTAGTACATAATGAGTGTGTGGAGAAAGTTGAACCCTCTTGAGTGGTCTTCAGCGACCATTATTCGGGTGTTTGGAATATTCTTTGCAGTGGCGATGCCTCTGTGGTTTTCGGGTTTTAGCGTATTTGCGACGAGTATCGCTGCGCCAAACGCGACGCTTGAGATTGCCAGCATTGGGCTTAATTCGCAGGTAGCACCAGTAGAACTAAAAGATCGCCAGCTGGAGACACCAGATAGGATTGTGGGCTCGTATACGAAGGAAAATAAGGTGTTTCTGTATGGACATAGCACTGGGGTTTTCGCGCACTTAAATCACGTGCAGATCGGCGACAGACTCAAGTACGGCGAGGGCGAAACCCGCGCAACATACGTCGTGACCCGCATGAATACTTTGCCGGTGGAGAAAGTCAATATGGCGCAATTACTCTCGAGCTCGCCTAAGAAGCAGTTAGTTTTGATGACATGTGCTGGCGAAAAGCTCGGCAACGATGACTATACTGAGAGATTGATTATTTACGCTACTTACGCAGGCGAATAGCAAAGCCGCCGCCCGGTGCCATATAGAGATTTAGTAGGTCGCCTTGGCGAACTATTTTTTGTTCGATAACCTGACCCATTTGATGATCGCGGTAGTGGGCATCGTCGCTGTCGCGGTAGATCTCGGCAGTATAGTTGACGCCCTGATCGAGGAAGTCTACATAGAGCTCGACGCGTCGGCCGACTTCATTGGTGACGCCACCGATATACCAGTCGTCACTATTGCGGTCTTTGCGGGCAACTACGAAACACTCGCCAATTTCACCAAGAAGCGGCACAGATTTTTCCCAGTCTATTGGAACAGAACGAATGAACTGGAATGGCTCTGGGTGAAGCTCTTCGTAGATGTGCGGGCGGTCTGCCGCCATGTGCATGGCAGAATAGATGGTGACAAAATAGGCAAGCTGACGCGAAATAGTAGAGGCGGCACGCTTGGTGAAGTTAGTCACGTCAAAGATACCTGGAGTGTAATCCATGCCACCAGCCAGCAGGCGCGTGAATGGAAGGATACAGGCGTGAGATGGACTGAGAGCACCACCTTCGTACTCTTGGCCGCGCGCACCTTCGCGCGTTAGAAGGTTTGGCCAAGTGCGCTCGATACCCGTGCCCTTGATTGGCTCGTGTACGTCTAGCATGATTTCGTATTTTGCGGCAAGCTCAACGGCTCTTTGGTAGTGCTGAACGCCAGCCTGCGAATGGTGGAACTCTCGATTGCCATTTACCATCATTTTTGAACCGGCGTATCCAGATTTAATATAATGAATACCGTGATCTTTCATATATTGATAGGCTTGTTCGATTTGGCGCTCGTAATTATCTACGAAACCGACAGTTTCGTGGTGACCAATGAGCTGAACGTTGTTTGCGATGGCATAATTTGCCACTTCTTTAGGATTGAAGTCGTGCGCTGGCACCATAAACTTATTAAATTCGCCGTTTTCGAGCCAGTCACCCTCCCAGCCGTCGTTCCAGCCCTCAATCAACAGACCTGGGATACCAAGACGCTTGCAGGCGTCGATGTATTCTTTAGCGTGCTGAGTGGTGGCGCCGTGGCGATCACCTGGCGCCCAAGTCCATTCACCAACAAACATTGCCCACCAGATACCAAGGAATTTTAGGGGCTTTACCCAGCTAAAATTGCCTTTTGGCGGATCGTTAAGGTTGAGGACTAGACGACTGACGGTAAGATCTTTGGCGTCATGGCCAACAATAACTGTGCGCCATGGGGTAGAGAATGGCAGATCAACGTATGCGCGCATGCCGTCGGATAGAGGTGTAATGTCGGACTTGAGACGGCCATTGTCGAGCTTGATATTCATCGAGCCGTAATCATAAAGCGCGGCTTCGTGGATAGCGAGGTAATGACCCGTGGAGCTCTCGATGGTCATTGGAGTATGCACCGAGCCGTGCAATTCGTAGACTGGGCGGCGCTCGTAGTTGTACTCGTAGCGATCGGGCTGGTATGCGGGAATACTCCAAGCGAGGCTATTAGTGTCGACGGCAAATTCGGTGAGCTCATCGGAGATTACCATCTTTTTGATGTCGTTTTGTGCTGGGATTTCATAACGGAAAGCTACACCATCATCATAAACACGGAAACGAACTGTAATAATACGTTTTGGTTGGGCACGTTCGGCAAGATAGAAGGCAGTTTCGGAATAATTGTTGCGAACTTTGCGCTGCTCGCCCCATTGAGTTTCCCAAGTTTGGTCAATTGTGCGGCTATGCGTGCGCACGAGTGCGATATTGTCATGAAAATCGCGCATGCCGAGCAGACTCAAACCTAACATGGATTTGCGAATCACGATCTTCTCATCTTTTCGGACTGTATAGCTCATTTGGCCATGTTCGAGCGAGAACTTTGCGATCAAACGACCATTAGGAGATTTGACTTCCATGCTGGCGTCGGTTTTTGGCCTACCAAAAAGATTTCCAAAAAAGTCGCTAAACCAGCCCACAATTTTTTCCTTGTTTCATAGAATAATTGTAACATATCGCTTGCGCTTTAGGGTACGATGATTATACTAACGACCATTCACCGAAAAACCATGACCACTCACCGATTTTGTTAGACTTTTTGGTTTCAGGCTGTTTTAATGATGGTGTGAAAGCAATAGTATATTACCGCAACAGCAAAGAGTATTATTTCGATCCTTCGCAAATAATGTTTTTTGAGGCGGACGATGATTATACCTATGCACATACGGCGAAGCACCTGTATCGGGTGAAATATCGGCTGTATGAGTTGGAGAAAATCTTGCCGGATTATTATACCCGCGCTAGTAAATCGGGGCTAGCGAATATCCGACATGTACTGGCTTTCTCGACGACTGTGGGCACCACCGGAAGAGTGGAGTTTTACGGATCGCTCAAGACATTGCACGTTTCACGAAATAATATTAAAACGCTTAGACTTGCGCTAAGTGAAAGGAGAGCAAAATGAACAAAAAGAAAGATGGGGAGAAGTTGGTTGACGCAAAAATCAACATCAACGTACCAAAACATAATATCGACAAGCCAAAACGCAAAGCGATGCGCGCGTTCTGGGGTGTATATTTCCTAGCTGCAGCAGTAATCGTATTATTGCAGGGCTTTGGCGTAATTACGATTGGGGCAAATATCGGCATTCTGATGGCGCTCATCGCATTGCTTTCGCTGGCGATTGCGTTTATCATGCAACGATTTTGGCTCGGGTCGTTCATGGCAGTGGCGTCTGGCGTGACTATCGCTAGTGCAACTGGCTTGATTCCGGCGCTTACTGGCGAGCAGGTCGGTATGACTTTTGCAGCGGCTGGTCTTGCGGGCGTGGCATTTCATATACTGTTTCACCGATCTTGGCGAAAGAATTCGATGAAGTATGTTGGACGAGACGGCAGTAACCATGCGGATGTTAGCTTCACGGGAACTACAAAGTATTTCAAGGATGAGGCTTTTGAGAAAGCGCTACTTGATTGCTCGTTTGGCGACATCAAAGCATACTTTGAGGAAGTAAAACTAAAGGGCAAAACTGCTCGCATTAAGATTGATAATAATTTTGGCGCAATTGAGCTCTTCCTGCCGAAGAACTGGGCAGTAGATAACCAGCTAAATATGAGCTTTGGTGGGGTATCGGAACAGAACCACCCAGCATTGACGCCAGACAGTCCACAGATCATTCTCGAAGGCGAGGTGAACTTTGGTGGCGTTACCATCACCTATATTTAGGAATTTAATAGCTGATTGATCGTCTTTCTGACGACACTAAGTTCTTTCGGAGTAAGCTTGTGCATGGGGCGACCTCTGCCACTAATACGAGAGACATCTAACGTCCGGAGTTGGGATAAAACTACCCAACTTCGGACGTTATTTTTGAAAGTGCCGAGGTCGTAGTAGTATTTGCTGGCTCTCGACTTAGTGGTTAGCGGTGCGCCCAGTATAGTATTGGGGCTGAATCCTTTGATTACTAGTACCGGGCGCGCGAACAGACCGCCTTTGCCATCTTGCTCCCAGCCGATATTTTCGCCAATCGACATCAAATAGACGCCACCTTCCTTGTATGGGTGCATCATTTTTGTGTTGTGAATATGGGTTTTAATTTTGACCCACGCTTGGTAGTCTTTCATGATGATAGCAATTATATATATGGCGGCGGCGATAGGTAAGTGTAAGTAGTGATATATTTTATTGGATTTGATGAGCGTAAACTAGGAAACGATGGGTGCGCTTGCTGTTCTTATCGTAGCGACCATCGCACGCCATAATTGAGAGGCCGCGTTTACCGCCGCCCCAGACATTCTGAAACTCTTTCATATCGACTTGGCCAACTGGAACGCTTGTCGCGCGGACGACGCTATATGTGTGCGTTTTGCCAGCGGAAGTTTCGACAGAGATTTCGTCGCCAACCTTTAGCTTGTTCAGGCTATTGCAGATGGAGGGAATAATATTGGCAGGATTGCCGTTGCCGTCGTGACAAGTGTAGACACCAGCGCCGTCAATGCTTGGCGTGGCAGAAGCGCGGTACCAACCAAAATTCCACTTGTTCTTTGGGTCGTCTAGTTGTCCTGGGGCTTTTTCGCCAACATAGGTATGCTCGATACAGGCGTTTTTGATGCCCGCAGCAGAGATACTAATGCGATATGGCTGAGATTCGTTGGCGCTACGATTGCAATTGCCGCCGCCAGGTAGCTCGCTTTTGGATCCGTTTTCTAGACTTATGCTTTCTTCGATAACGGAGTCGGACTGAGTGTTTTCTGCTGCGGGTTCGGCTTTGGCGTCCGACGCAGATTCATAGCTCCTTGGACTTAAGAGTGCCGCAGTAGCAAATCCTACGATGACCAGAACAATGATTGCTGCGGCCTGACGAAGGAATAAATAATATAGCGGCGCCTCTGGAGGTTCTTTTTTGCTCATAATAGTGAAGTCCTAAACTGCGCCAAACTTGTACAAGTTTGGCGCAAGTAATTAGAGTTGGCTTAAGATTTTATGACTTAGGCTTTTGCATCGACATCTGCAGGAGCGGTAACTTCTGGAGTTTCGTCGGCTGGGTCACCAGCAGGAACGGCAACGAAATCGCTCTCATTTTCATCCCAAGAGAATATGCCATCGACTAGATCGAAAATTTGACCATCTGTCCATGTGATACCGAGACCAGCAAGCTGGGCTACATCAGTAGCAACGATAGTCTCAATTGATACAGTACCAAAGGTAAAGTCTGCGTGGGTATTCGCGGCGTCAGTAAGACCAGTAAGGTCGACTTCACTCTCGCTCACGATATTCGCAGTTGGAGTGGACGCTTCGACGTAGCCTGCGAAGAAATTGATATAGGCAACATCTTCATCGGTGAGGACTGCGTCTGCGGTTAGCTCGATCGTGAAGTCTGGGGTAGCACCGAGAGCTGCTTTGATTTCAGCATAGCTAGGGCTGGTTGCGGCAATATAATCATGGAGCGCAACTAAAGCTGCGCGTACCTCATCAAGCGTGCCCCTGATCGTGAGGCCATTAGCGGCGATATCGGCAGTATCACCCAAGAACGCGGTGTTGTCTTCGACCTCGAAGCCTTCGAGTGCGTCGGTACCCATACCGGTAACATCCATAACATTTGTATTTGCGTCGTAACTTGTTGCGTGGAGTGGTGCGGCTACACCCAAAATGCTGATTGTAGCGATAGCTGCAATACCCAAAGCCTTGATAACTTTTTCCATTTTCTTTCTCCCAAGGGCCTCCCAGCCCCATTTATTAGTTATGAATTTGTTATAGCATAAATTGCTACAGAATATCAAGCGTATTTTTAGGTTATTTTAAGTTTCGATGATGTCACCTCTGTTTAGAAAGCAAGGGAAATGCGCGCTTAGTGCGTCATGGTTGTTTTTGTGAACACGACACATATAACCTAAAAATCAGAACGGACATGGCATAATCGTGGTTATGCTATGGTTGATTTTAGCTATTTTGGTGGCGCTCGCATGGGCGTTCGGCGCGTTTATTGATAACTACAATACGGACGTGAATTTTAAGGGGCGCTTGCCACAGGGGCAAAAAGTCTTTGGCGCGATTGCTTATACTATCACGGCGATTGTGATTGCGATATTTTGGCCGATTGTACCGTTTGAGATTACGCCGATCTTACTGCTGATATTGTCTGGCGTGCTGTCTTCGATTGCGTCGATACCATACTATAATGCTCTGAAATCCGAGAATACTACGGGCGCGACGATCTTTGTTCAGCTGGCGCCGGTGATGTACCTAATTGCGGGCTGGGCATTTTTGGGACAGGAAATACAGCCGCTCGAGATATTGGCATTTCTAGTAGTGCTGGCTGCGCCGATTATCGTGATTGCAAGTACAGGGAAGCGACAGAAGCGCCTAGAGTTCTGGGCGGCGGGGCTACTGATGATATACCTGCTGTTTTCGGTGGGATCGAATGTACTTTTCCTAGAGGTGATGGGCGAAAATGATTTCGTAACGGCATTTTTCTGGTTTATGGTGGGCAAGGCGCTGACGGATATCGTGCTGGTGTCGGCGTTTAAGAAGTGGCGGGCAAGATTCTTTAGCGTACTGAAGGCGCGCAAGGGCAAGTTCATGACGGCGCTGGTGGTGAATCAAGGGATATATACATTTGCAGAGGTGGCATATCGAATTGCATTGACGCTTGGACCGGTGGCTATCGTGTCAGTGGTGGCGAATGCTTCGATGATGATAATTACGTTTGTTTTGGGAATTATACTGACGTTGATTTGGCCTAATTTCGGTAGGGAAAAGCTGACTAAGCGGAAGATTTTGGCGCATCTTGTTGCTACTGTGTTGGCTGTTATTGGGATTGTGATGCTTCAGTAGGGGGGAGTAGGGTAGGGCAGAGAGCTTGAGTGGGGTATGCGGAGGCGTAGGGTGCTCACTCGGGAAATAGCCCCGCCAGGTATTTCTCCGGTTCGCAATATGCCACCGCATACCCCACTCAAGCTCACCGACCATCAGGTACTTGACAAATGGCAGTACCTTGTATAACATAGAACTATGCAAACCATAATAGAACATCGAGAAGACGCGATAGATTACG
Organism: Saccharimonadales bacterium (SeqCode); assembly: GCA_047974525.1. Classification (GTDB taxonomy): domain Bacteria; phylum Patescibacteriota; class Saccharimonadia; order Saccharimonadales; family Saccharimonadaceae; genus UBA2834. The sequence continues at coordinate 13,290 of JBKECJ010000007.1, read as the reverse complement.
CTAGCGAGCTTTCTGTGCAACTCAAAAAGGGCATGTTGACGCGCTGTGTTTTGTTGGTAACTGAGACGCCACGATATACGTCGGAGATTTTGCAGGAGCTTAACTCCGTAGAACTCGACATCGTAGAGGGCACAGTTTACCCGCTACTATCGAGACTCTCACGAGATGGACTTCTGAAACATGAGTGGCAAGAGTCACCAGCAGGGCCGCCTCGTAAGTATTATCAAATTACAGATTATGGGCGTGAGGTGCGAGAGCATTTGGCGCAATCAATCACAAAATTAAATGGGGCAATAACGAAACTTGAGAAAGGAAGCAAATGAACGAAATAATAAGAATTCACATTGCGGGCGTGCCGTACGAAATAGATGTGGACGCGAAGAAGGCGCTAGATAAATACTTGGCGGCGATTCGGCAGAGTCTGGGCGACGAGCGCGACGCGATGGATGACATCGAGATCCGCATTACGGAGCTACTTAGCGAACAGGGCATATCAAAAGACGGCGTGATTCGGCCAGAACACGTAGTTGTGATAAAGGAACAACTTGGCAGCCCGAAAGATTTTTCTTCGGACGACAAGAAGTCTGACGCAAAGGAAGAGAAGATTGCCGATAAGGTACGAAATACCTTTGCCGAGAAGAAATACTTCCGCGATCCAGAGAATGGAATTCTTGGTGGCGTGCTTTCTGGCTTTGCGGCTTATACCGGCTGGGATCTAACCCTAATTCGGGTGCTTGTAGTGATACTTGCGGTCTTTACGGCGGTATTTCCGTTCATCTTACTGTATATAGTGGTGTGGATTTGCGCACCGGAGGCAAAAACTGCGTCGGATTTTTTAGCCATGAAGGGGGAGCCGATTAATATTGAGTCGATCAAAGAGACGACAAAAGATTTTGCGGAAAAGACCGAAAAAGGCGCAAAGGTAGTTGGCGACAAAGTAAAGAAACATGCGCCAACGGCGGGAAATGTAGCGCTTAGAATTTTCCTTGGGTTCTTTGGGGTGATTGGGCTACTGACGTTCATCCCATGCTTGATTGCGCTGATTCCAGCTACGGTTTGGTCGGTATTTGCAATTTCTGCGGCGTCAATTCCTGCAAAGGGGCTGTTCGTGGCGACCGCGATTATTATTGCGGTGATTGCGTTTACTGTGATTTCGATGGGGATATCGCTATCCACGGCACTACTGCGAGCAAAGCTTACGAAGACGGCGGGCGTAGGACTAGTGACTTCGTTGATTTTTATGCTGATGCTCACGATTGCGGGCTCGGTGACTGGTGGAATTTGGTACGACCAAGTTGGACTTGACGGCGTGCGTGACACGGTAGATACTCTAGTGGACGAAGCGAACGTGCGGGTGGATGGTGATCGCGTAAAAATAGACATTGGGCCAATACATGTGGATGTAGAGGACAAAGACCACGATTGGGACGACAATAACTAAATCTTAAGCGTGGTGGTAGGGGCGCTCTAAAGCGATTTCTTGGGCGCGATAGAGCTGCTCGGCAAGTACGACACGGCAGATTTGATGAGGAAGTACCATTTTCGACAGGCTAAGCGTGAGATTGGCGCGAGACTTGATGGACTCTGGAAAATGTCCGAAGGCGCCACCGATTACAAAGATGACGTTCTTACCTAGTTCTACTTGATTCTGGAGAGTTTTACTAAAGTCCGGCGAAGACAATTCTTTGCCATTTTCATCAAGCAAAATCACAAAGTCTTGGGGCTTGAGCTCCGAGACTTTTGCTTCGAGGCGATTTTCGTCGCAAAAGACCCAATCATATATATATGGTTTTTGCATACGTTTTTCGTACTCGTGGATCGCTTCGATCGCCCAGCCATGGTGTTTTTTGCCACCGGCAATTACTCTAATCATTGCAATATTTTAACATTTTTGGTATAATCTCTCTAGTTACCAAAGACAGCGGCTGGTGTTACACCTTAATTTGCCGCCGAGGCATATACTTATATACTGTTGGTGACGTATTTATTAACATTTTGGCCAACATTTATTAAACCAAAAGGAGATTTTTGACTATGGCAATTACTAAGGTCAAGAAACAAGAATTGGTTGCTGATTTAGGTGCGATCCTCTCGGACGCAAAAATGACTGTTTATGCTCAGTATCAGGGTCTAAGCGTTGCGGATATTCAAAAACTCCGCCGCATGGCTCGTGAAGCTGGCGTGAACATCAAAATCGTCAAGAACCGCTTGGTGCGAGTAGCAATGAACGAAATTGCTGTTTATAAAGACACCGACACTACCGGACTCGAAGGCCAGTTGCTTTACGCAACTAGCAGCGAAGACGAAGTGGCTCCAGCACAGGTTTTGGACAAATTCGCCAAAGAACACAATGCTCTTGAACTCAAGGGTGCGTTTAGCGGTGAAGGTGCCAACTTGTCGGACGTGGAAGTAAAGGCGCTAGCAAAACTCCCAAGCAAGGAACAGCTTATTGGAGAGGTTGTTGGTATGCTTACCGGTACACTCAACGATGTTACTGGTGCGCTATCCGGAAATTTGCATGGTCTGCTTGACGCTATTTCTGCTAAAGCAGAAGCTTAAATCTATAAGCAACAAATCAACGCTTCTAACGAAGCAAATAAGTAAACTTAACGAAAGGGTCAATTATGGCTACTGATGTGAAGAAAATTGCAGAGGAATTGGTAAAGCTCACCGTTCTCGAAGTTAACGAGCTAAAAAATGTTTTGAAAGATGAATACGGTATCGAGCCGGCTGCTGCCGCTGTTGCCGTAGCTGCTGCCCCAGCTGAGGGTGGTGCTGCTGCTACCGATGAAGGCAAAAGCGAATTTAACGTAGTTCTTAAGGATGCTGGTGCGCAGAAAATCGCTGTGATCAAGGCTGTTAAAGAAGCTACTGGTCTTGGTCTCGGTGAGGCTAAGGCAATCGTAGATGGCGCTCCTGCCACTGTGAAAGAGAAAGTTGCTAAGGACGAAGCTGAGGCTTTGAAGAAGGCTTTGGAAGAAGCTGGCGCAACTGTAGAACTCGCCTAATAATAAGCTATTTGTTGGCTCAAAATCGTTAATATAGAAATGCCCGTTGGCCAGAAAAGCCAGCGGGTATTTTTTATTTTTTACAACGTTTTTCGCGCTATATCTGTTCTTCCTGTGGATAAAATAAAAAATATTTTAGTTGACTTTATGGCGTGAAAACTATAATATAATACTGATACTATATTTAACAGACAGGATGCGAGGTATGTCTGAATTACCAGAAAAACAAATAAAGCGATTAAGAAGTCTTTTGACAGAAGCAGAGACAAATTTGGCTGCGGCCAAAGAGCTTCTGACGTCCACCCTAGGTGACGGCGAGGCTATTACCGCCCCACGTACAACAGTTGTGCAGAGCCCAGACGGCAAGGTGATTGAAGGCGTGTTTGATGGTCAAATTATGATTGGCCCAGACGGCAAAAATTACCCAGTGCCAGCAAACTACGCTTCGAAGTCGAAGTTGGTGGAGGGTGACATTTTGAAGTTAACGATTGCCGAAGATGGCAAGTTCCTCTACAAGCAAATTGGCCCAGTTGAGCGCAAGACCGTAATCGGTACACTTGTAAACCACGACGACCAATACTCAGTAGAAGTTGGCGGCAAGGAATACAAGATTCTTTACGCCTCGGTGACTTACTTCAAGCTCAAAGTGGGAGATCAAGTAACGATAATTATTCCAGCAGATAATCCGGATGCAACTTGGTCAGCGGTAGAAGCTAGCATTTAAGATAAAGTAAAAGGTCAGAAACTCAGATTCTGACCTTTTTTGGTGTATAATTATATTCAATGGGAAAGGCACTATATAGGAGGTACCGCTCAAAGGCGCTGTCGGAGATTGTCGGGCAGTCGCATATTACGGATATTCTCGAAAAATCTTTGAAGTCGGGCAAGATTAGTCATGCCTATCTTTTTGTGGGGCCACGCGGTACGGGCAAAACATCGATTGCGCGAATCTTGGCGCACGAAATCAATGGTTTTGACTACGAGCTCGAGGATGACTATTTGGATATTATCGAGATTGATGCGGCGAGCAATACGGGCGTAGACAATATTCGCGATTTGCGCGAGAAGGCGATAATTGCGCCAACCAAAGGCAAATATAAGGTCTATATTATTGATGAGGTGCATATGCTGTCGAAGTCGGCATTCAATGCGCTGCTCAAAACACTTGAGGAACCGCCAGAGCATGTGGTGTTTATTATGGCAACGACAGACGCGCACAAGGTGCCCGTGACGATTACTTCGCGTAGCCAGTCTTTTGTATTTAAACTTGCGGATGTCGATACGATGTTTGCACACCTCAAGAGTATTTCTGAGAAAGAAAAAATCAAAATCAATGACGGTGCGCTGAGAATCGTGGCGAAACGCAGTGGCGGGTCGTTTCGTGACGCGATTTCTTTACTTGACCAAGTTTCGACTTTGTCTGACGGGGAAATTACCGAGGAGGTTATTACTAAGGCGCTCGGGTTGCCGCAGGATGATTTGGTGCAGCAGCTATATGAGGCTTATCTTAATGCTAGTACGGATGAGATTACTGGGTATTTGCGGCAGTTGGCGGGGCAGGGGGTGAAGTCGGAGATTATTGCTGAGGAGTTGATGTCGCGTATTGTTGAGAATCCTTATCCGCAGGCTATGCGTTTGCTTGAGAAGCTTTCTGATGTGCCTAGGGCGGCTTATCCTGAGGTAAAGTTGCTTTTGGCGCTTGTGGGTGGCGACTCGCTTCGGGCGCCCGAGGAGAACCTTTCGGGGTCGCGCGCGTCTCTACGCGAGAAGGCTTCCTTTGGAGTCTCTTCGGAAAACACTTCAGGGGATGCGCCCGTCTTTACGGGGCATCGCCCTTCGCGTTCGGCCGGAAGTAGGGGCGAGGCTCGCCCCTCTTCCGCGGCTTCCTCTGAGAGTCCAAAAGAAGCTCCGCTCGAGGAGAGCTCGGTGGTGGAGGTTGCGCAGCCGCAAATGCCGGTGGAGGAGGCTCAGGAGGTGCCGCGAGAATTGAGTTCGGCTAAGTTTGATTGGAATGGTTTGATTGAAGATATTGTGAAACATGCACCTACGATTAAGTCTTTTGTGCAGAATTCGGATTATGAATATGATGATAAGCAGCTGACGATATATGCTAGGAATAAATTTGCGAAGGCGGCGATTGATAAGAAGCGTGATTTTATTATGAGTAGGATTCCCGATGGGCGGACTTTGGAGGTTTTGGCCGAAACTAAAACAAGAGATCCGGCAATTGCAAATATACTTGAGATAATGGGCGGAGGAGAGGAAATTACGTTATGAGCGCAGAAAATGCAAAACGCATACCACCACAAAATATTGATGCTGAGAAATCTTTGCTGGGCGCGATTTTAATTTCGGAAGATTCTTTGCCAGATGTTACCGAAGTAGTGACGCCTGATGATTTTTATGAGGAGGCGCACCAGCTGGTTTTCAAGGCGATGTGGAACTTGTACGAGCGTCACAAGCCAGTAGACTTACTGACGGTAACGGCAGAACTGAAGCATAAAAAAGAGCTGCAAAAAGCCGGTGGCTCGACATTCCTATCTGAGCTTACCAACTATGTACCGACCGCTGCGCACGCAAAGGCCTACGCAGAGCTAGTCGCAAAGGCCGCTGTGCGACGCCGCTTGATTGCCGCTGCGGCAGATATTACAGAACAGGCGTACGATGAAGATTCCGAGACGCCAGAGCTTCTGGGGGAAGCCGAAAAAGCGCTTTTTGAGGTATCCGACCAGAACGTAAAGAACGAACTGGTATCTATTTCGGATCTTTTGGGCGAAACTTTTGATCGGCTTGAAGACTTACACAAAAACAAGGGCGCAATCGCTGGCGTGAAGTCTGGCTACACAGATTTTGACCGCATGACGGCGGGTTTTCATAAGTCTGACCTCGTAATCTTGGCAGCTCGCCCTGCGATGGGTAAAACCGCGCTGGCGCTGAACTTTGCACACAACGTGGCGACGATCAATAATAAGGCGGTCTTGATATTCTCACTTGAGATGGGCAAAGAACAGCTGATAAATCGTATGCTTGCAGATGCCTCGGGAATTGACTCGTTTAAACTTGAAACTGGTAACTTTTCGGGTGATGATTTTGCGCAGATTAGCGAGGCGATGGCGACACTTAGTGAAGCGCCAATCTTTATCGACGACACCCCTGGCATGACAGTACTCGAGATGCGCACGAAGGCGCGCCGCGCCGCGCACGAACATGATCTTGGGTTAATCATCGTGGACTACTTGCAGCTGATGGCGGGCACGTCCAAGCGTTCGGCAGAGAACCGCGTGCAGGAAGTTTCGGAAATTTCGCGTGGTCTTAAACTGATCGCAAGGGAACTTAGTGTGCCCGTAATTGCATTGTCGCAGTTGTCGCGTTCGGTAGAGTCGCGCCAGCCGCAAATTCCAATACTATCTGACCTTCGCGAGTCTGGATCTATCGAGCAGGATGCCGACCTTGTGATGTTTTTGTATCGTGAAGACTACTATAACCCCGAAACCGACCGCCAGAATATTACAGATTTGATTATCGCAAAACACCGCCGCGGCGCAACTGGACAGGTGGAGCTGTTCTTCGACAAGGCACGCGTGCGCTTTATGTCGCTAGACAAAAGACATGAATAAACATATACTAAATACATAATATGCGTCTAAGAATAGATAAGCTTTTTCTGTATCGCCATCGATTCGGCATCGGATATACTCTCCTCGCCCTTGTTTTCTTGTTCTTGCTGATCTTTTTGCCGATGATTTCGCCAGACGGAATTAGCACAGAAGAGATGGAGTCGGCGGTCAGCTCAAATGACGTTACGTGGAGCTCCGTGCTAGAGGGCGATACGGTGAACTTGCCGTATAGACTATTGCAGAAAGCCAGTATTTCGGTTTTTGGTCTTACTCTTTATTCAATTAAGATTCCATCGATTATTATTGCGGCAGTTACGGCGGTTTTGCTGGTACTCCTCTTGAACCGCTGGTTTAAGAGTAACGTTGCGATTATCGCATCCGTGATTACGACGCTATCGTCGGCATTTTTGTTTTTGGCGGGCTTTGGTACGCCAGCAATTATGTATCTGTTTTGGCTAACTTTGATTTTGTGGCTCGGCTCGAAGATCTTGGGCGTGGCGCGGCCGCACCCTGTGCTAGTAAGTACATTTATAGTGACGCTTGCGGTGGCTCTATACACTCCGCACCTTGCCTACGTCGCACTAATTATCGCAATTGCTGGAATTTTTCACCCACACATGCGATTTACGATTAAGAAATTCAAAATTCACCACTTGATAGTCTGTTTTGCGCTGTTTGCGTTGGTGATTTCGCCGCTCGTGATGTCATTCTTTACGAACGAGAACATTCTCAAGCAATTATTATTCAATCCGGAGGCATTTAACTATTCGGACAACGTGATTAGCGCGTTCCAGCCGTTCTTCTCGTTTGGATCGGCATACGAAAGTGTGTTCTTGAGCCCGTTATTTGGTCTCGCGACAGTTGCGCTGATTTTTGTGGGCGTACTTGCATCGATGGGTAAGCTATTTACGAGCCGCAATACTGTGGTAAGTCTTCTAGTAATCTTCTCAATTGTGATTTCGGGGATTGAGCCATATGCGGCAACCATTGTGGTGATTCCGATATCCGTACTCGTGGCGGCCGGCCTAGAGTCTATCCTTGAGAAATGGTATTCGCTATTTCCAGAAAACCCTTACGCGCGAATCTTTGGGCTCATACCAATCGCGGCGTTTACTGGGGTAATTGTGATTTCGAGCTTGTCGCACTTTGTGTTTGGATACCATTACACGCCAATGGTGGCAAACCAGTTCAATGACGATATTTCAATCGTACGGAAGAATTTGAGCGCCGGCACGGTACTCCTTATTCATGAAGATACGACCGAATATAACTTCTATAAGATTCTCGAGAAAGAAACTGGGATCACAGTAATGAGTTCGGTGCCAGACCGCGCAGATCTGCAGGTTGCCACGCTCGGGCTTTGGGACGGAGAAATAGACCTGCCGCTACAGCGCATCGTCACTTCACAAAAATCCCAAAACTCTGATAGACTATACATATACAATAATTAGAGAAGAGGAGTATGTTTTAATGGGTGCAACTTTTGACCAAGTTAAGATGCTAAACCAGTTGCGCAAGGCGCAAAAAGACCTAAAAAATGAGATTGTTGAAGTTGAGGCGGGCGACGGCGCAGTAGTAGTACAAATTACTGGCGAGCTCAAAATTAAGAAAGTAGAACTCGATCCTGCAAAAATTGATCTTGATGATATTAGTGAACTCGAACGCTGGATTGAAAATGCCATGCGTGACGGCTATGCAAAAGCACAGGAAATTGCCAGCGACAAGATGAAGCCATTGATGGGTTCACTCGGCAACCTAGGCATGTAATTATATGTTGCCACAAGCTTTGATTGATGCGATTGATGCGCTTGGGCGTCTGCCTGGCGTAGGTTCGCGTACCGCCGAGCGATATGCGTACTATTTGCTGAAGTCCGATGAAGCGGTGGCGACAAAAATTGCAGAATCTCTGACGCGACTGCACAAAAATGTAAAGTCTTGCCCCATGACGTTTGCGATTATGGACGCAAGTGAAGATGTTTCGGCGCTTTATTCCGATCCTTCACGTGACAAAAGTACGGTTTTGGTGGTTGAAGAGCCTCTAGATATATATGCGCTGGAACGCACCCGAGCATACAGAGGAACTTACCATGTGCTGGGCGGTGCTATTTCGCCAATGGACGGGATTACTCCAGACCAGCTACACATCCGAGAGCTCGTGAAGCGCGTCGAACAGGATAGCGTGGATGAGATTATTATTGCAACTAATCCTTCAGTTGAGGGCGAATCTACGGCGATTTTACTCGAGAAAATGCTACATGAGACCCATCCGAAACTGAAAATCACACGCCTCGCGCGCGGCCTGCCACTCGGCGTATCTCTTGAATATGCCGACCAAATTACCTTAACTTCCGCGCTCGACAACCGAACAAATCTATAATTGGTGGTAAAATAAGAGACATGTCAAAAATTCTAAAAATATTCATTTCTTACTGGTGGCAAATTCTTTTGCTTGTGGGCGGACTATGCTTGCAGGTATTTTCGAGTTTGTCGCTACCCGACATCATGTCGGATATTATAAACAACGGTATCGGCAAGAGCGATATGGATTATGTTTGGGCAGAAGGTTTTCATATGCTCGGCATTGTTCTTATCGGGATTGTAGGTATGGTGATTGCGGGGTTCTTTGCTTCGCGGATTGCTACGGGGTTCGCTGCAAAACTGCGCGAGTCGCTGTTTCGCCATATCCTGAGCTTTAGCGTCGACGAGATTGATCAATTCTCGACCGCATCGCTAATTACCCGCACCACAAACGACATCGCCTCGTTGCAACAGTCGCTCGTGATGGTACTCAGGATGTCGCTTCAGGCACCGCTCATGGCGGTAGGGGCAGTCAGCATGGCTATCTCAACGGCGCCAGATATGGCGTGGATTATTGGGCTCGTGGTGCTGGTGCTAATCGTCGTGATTGTAACGATCATGATAATCGGTATGCCGAAGTTTAAGTTGACGCAGCAGCTCAACGACAAACTTAACCAAGTTACGCGTGAAAATCTAACGGGTCTTAGGGTCGTAAGGGCATTTAATAACGAAGCCTACGAGGAAAAGAAGTTCCAGCGCGCAAATACCGAAGTGACGAAAGTAAACCTATTCACATCACGCCTAATGGTGACCTTGATGCCGATTGTGCAGTTTGCGATATCGGGTTCGTCGCTCTTAATCGTATGGATCGGCGCTAGTCTCGTAAACGAATCGGTGATTGGAATCGGCGAAATTGTGGCGTTTATGCAGTACGCGACACAGGTAATGATGTCATTTATGTTCCTCGCAATGGCGTTTGTGCTGGTGCCGCGCTCGCTTGTATCTCTAAAGCGTATTGGAGAAGTGCTCAGAATGCAGCCTTCGATTAAGTTTAAAGACAAATCTCCGAATACCGCGAACAACTCTGGATTGGAATTTAAGAACGTTACCTTCTCGTATAAGAATGCCGAAAAACCAGTCCTGAAGGGCGTGAGCTTTACGGCGAAGAAGGGTGAGACCACAGCAGTTATAGGCTCGACCGGATCTGGAAAGTCGACTATCGTAAACTTGGTGCCGCGCCTATATGACGTAAGCAAGGGCGAGATTATGCTCGATGGCATTAACATTAAGGACTTCACGAAAGATGATTTGATGGGCAAGATTGGCCTGATTCCACAGAAGGCTTTGCTATTTTCTGGAACGATTGCCGACAACATCAAATACGGCGCTCAGGATATTACGGATGAGCAGATGAAGGAAGCGGCAAAGGTGGCGGCTGCGGCGGAGTTTATCGAAAAGAAGGACAAGCAATACAAGTCTAAGGTGGCACAGGGCGGAAAGAACTTCTCGGGCGGGCAGAAACAGCGTATCGCAATCGCACGCGCAATTGCGAAAAATCCAGAAGTTTACGTATTTGACGACAGCTTTTCGGCGCTCGACTACAAGACAGACCAACAAGTGCGCGCCAATTTGAAAGACATCACCCAGCATGCGGCAGTCGTGATTGTGGCGCAGCGCGTCAGCACGATTAAGCATGCCGACCAGATTATCGTGCTTGAGAATGGCGAGACAGTAGGCGTTGGCACGCATGACGAATTGTTTAAAGACTGCGCAGTTTATAAAGAAATTGCACTTAGCCAGTTGTCGGAAAAGGAGTTGAAATAATGGGACCAGGTGGAGGAAATAGGGGAAAGATTGTGCAGAAGCCAAAAAACACTTCGCACACGCTGAAGAAGCTACTAAAATATCTGAGTAGTTTTAAAGTGCCGATTTTCGCAACGCTAATACTTGCGGTTGCGGCAACAATCTTGACGATTGCTGGGCCAAAACTGATGGGCAACATGATCAATATCTTGTCTGAAGATTTCGTTCAGAGATTCACGAATCCTGTTTATGAATACCGATTTGACGAGATGGGCGCGATCGCCTTGCAGCTTTTGGCGTTCTACTTAGTTGCGCTAGGGGCAAACTTGATTTCGGGATGGATTATTACCGGAATTACTGTGAAGATTGTGAAAAAATTCCGTACAGAAATTTCGCAGAAGATAAATAGGCTGCCGATTTCGTACTTCGACAAACACCCATTTGGCGACACGCTATCACGCGTGACAAACGACGTCGACCTAATCGCGCAGTCATTGCAGCAGTCGATCTCGCAGCTAATATCGTCAATTACGATGGTGATTGGATTCATTATAATGATGCTGACGATTAGCTGGCAGCTGACCATTATTGCGATGCTGACGATCCCGCTATCTATGGTGTTTATTCGCTTCGTGACGACGCGCACTCAGAAGCTATTTAAGACACAGCAGAACGAGCTAGGCAACCTGAACGGGCAGATCGAAGAGATTTATTCTGGACAGACCTTGGTGCGAGCATTTTCGGCTGAAGACCGAGCGCTCGATGAGTTTACGAAGACGAACGAAAAGCTATATAAGTCGGCATGGAAATCGCAGTTCTTGTCAGGCCTGATGCACCCAATCATGAATGCGATCTCGAACCTTGGCTACGTTGCAACGGCAATTGCCGGTGGGTACTTTGCGGTGAACGGGCGACTTGGCTTAGGCGACCTGACGGCGTTTATCCAGTACGTGAACCAGTTTACGCAGCCAATTACGCAGTTGTCACAGATTTTCAATACGCTGCAGTCTGCCGTTGCGGCAAGCGAGCGCGTATTTGACTTCTTGGAAGAGCCAGAGCAGAGTGCAGATGTGATTGAGGCGACGCTCGGCAAGGTAACCGGCGCGGTGGAATTTAGCGAAGTACACTTCTCATACGTAGAAGACAAAGAGGTCATTAAGGGCTTTAGCGCCAGCATTAAGCCTGGAGCGAAGGTTGCTATTGTTGGCCCAACTGGTGCCGGCAAGACGACGATCGTGAACTTGTTGATGCGCTTCTATGATCCAAACTCTGGCGAAATTACGATCGACGGGATCAACACCAAGAAGCTAGCGCGCGCTGACGTACGAAAGTCGTTTGGCATGGTACTACAAGATACGTGGCTGATGGACGGAACGATTGCTGACAACTTAAAGTACGGCAAGCTCGACGCGAGCGATAAAGAAGTACGCAAGGCCGCGAAATTGGCACATATCGACCACATGATAGAGTCGTTACCGAAGGGGTATAAGACGATAATTGACGAAGATTCTGAGTCGGTATCGGCAGGCGAGAAGCAGCTGCTGACGATCGCACGCGCGATGATCGCGAACCCTCCAATGATGATTTTGGATGAGGCGACCTCGAGCGTGGATACGCGTACTGAGCAGTTGATTCAGTCGGCGATGGATAAGCTGACGAGTGGGCGTACGAGCTTTATCATTGCGCACCGTCTTAGCACGATTAAGAATGCTGACTTGATTCTCGTAATGCAAGATGGAAATATCGTGGAGCAGGGCAACCACAAACAGTTGCTCAAAAAAGATGGAGTATACGCTGGGCTGTATAACTCTCAGTTCGTTGAAGACTAACCGGTCGCAGGCAAGTAAAAGGCACCCGACGTTAATGTCAGGTGCTTTTTTGTAAGCTAGTCAAGAAGAAGCTTTGCCTCTTCTGCCTTGCCTTCGCTGGCGATCCCGAAGGTGCCCAAGAATATATCCACGTAAAGTGGCGTTGGGATGAGCGGCGAGATCGCCATGCTAATTGCGAGCGCGCGTGAGTCGACGTTCTCATGACGCTCAGGAGTATCGTGCGCGAGAATCAGCAGGGTAACGTCGTCTTCCGAACACGCAAGCATGCTCGGAATGCTGATTAGCACGCTGCTCTCCGAAACGTTCATGACTTTTGCGATTGCCGCCTTGGTTGCGGCGATGAGCGCATCGATATCGAGCTGCGCCGCGATTGACTGCTTACAACTAAATGTACAGATTGGCATAATATTTTACCCCCTATTTTTGGAATGCCTATATGCACATATATTAGCATACTTATGGTATTTTGTCAATACAACAGATTGGCGATTATCCCCTAACACCAAGTAGGTCTTAGAACTCCATAGTATGCTACAATAATACTGCTAAACATTTTTAATTCACCAGAGAACTTTTATTAGTTTCCACACTGAACAGCGACCATGTGCCCTCTAGTGTGAAAACTCTGGTTGAAAATGTTTAGCGACTGCGCATGGTCGCTTTTTTGATTATGCGCTGATCAACCACAACAAAAGGAGTAACATGAAAGAAGAAAAACCAATCGTAACTTTCAAC
>JBKECJ010000006.1:0-2066 GCA_047974525.1 Saccharimonadales bacterium (SeqCode) | reverse complement strand
CTCATCAAACCCAAAATGCGGCACAACATCGAGCATAAAATGGCTAATCAGTGCAACTGGCAGCGCAATGGCTGGGCGATCGATCAATGTTCCAATCACCGCACCAGCCAAAAAATGGTTCGTCGCTATCACTGCAGTCTATCCTCCTATTACAGCTATCATAATACGTATACTACGTTGAGATAAACTATCACTGCAAAATAAACAATCTCAACATAAACGCCCCAGTCGCGTTCGTATTTTTGAATATCTGAATGCCACTGGCTAAAGGCATTTTTGGGACCAGGATCGATTATGCCCCATTTTTCGCGGAAGATAAATCGCGCTATCCAAATAAAATCTGGACTGATCGCAACGATCGCCGTCAATGCAGCAAAATAATTTTTGGTCACAAGCGCAATAACTGCGCCGACCGCCAGTGCCACTCCATCAAAAGCCAGTACGCTTTTGAACTTCCAATTACGCTTACCCGGATCTTGGCCAAAATGCGGCAGCGCATCGCAAACAAAGTGCGAAGCAAAAGCCAGCGGAATCGCAATAATAGGATTACTGACCAACCCTCCGATAAGTGCACCTGTCAGCGCGTGATTTACTCCGATCACCCAACTAACCTATCGAGTAGCTGCGGCAACTCCGATACCCCTGATGACCCTCCTAGGTGGTGTCCGTTCTGAATTGTTATGAATTCTCCACTTAATTCTTCGCATAATTTTCGAGCAAGTGTTATGTCGCAATAAGGATCATCGCTACCATGAACAAAAATAAATCTATCGGCTTTCCTAGCGATGTTTTTTGGATTGTATCCATCCAAAAACAGCCCATCAAATTGTCCGGGCTCATACCAGTCAACATCCTCGAGTAAATCTAGACTCAGGAACGTACCGACCAAAACTACTGTCTTGACCTTTGGGAACCAATCGCTCGAGAGCAAATTCAATATCGTCGTCGCTCCCGAGGAATGACCAATGATCAAATTATCACTAAAATCCCAGCCGCTCCCGCGTAAAAACTTCTCGTAAACTTCCCTGTTGGGAGTATGGTTATTTGGCAAAACTGGCGAAAAAACCTGATATCCTGACTTTTCTAGTTCTTGTTTCAACCAAGGATTCCATAGTATCCCTGGGTCGTTGTCCGTTCCGTGTAGAATTACTGCTCGTTTCATTACTACAATCTTAGCAAATAACTTCTACTCCTCCACCTTGGTGCTTCGGATTTTTTTGTCGAGTTCTTTTAATACTTTTGGATTTTCCTTCAAATAATCTTTGGCGGCTTCGCGTCCTTGCGCAACGTTTTCGCCATTGTACGAGAACCATGCGCCAGACTTCTCGACTAAGCCCTTCTCTGTGGCGATATCTAATACGTCGCCTTCGGTAGAAATACCTTGGTTGTACATAATGTCGAACTCGGCTTGACGGAATGGCGGCGCAATCTTGTTCTTCACGACTTTGACGCGCACACGGTTGCCGGTGATTTCCTCGCCGACCTTAATCTGTCCAATGCGGCGAATATCCATACGCACGCTAGCGTAGAACTTCAGCGCATTACCACCGGTCGTGGTCTCGGGATTACCGAACATCACGCCAATCTTCATACGCAGCTGATTGATGAAAATCACTGTACATTTGCTGCGGTTAATAATACCGGTCAGCTTACGCAAAGCTTGGCTCATCAAGCGAGCCTGCAAGCCCATGTGTGAGTCACCCATATCGCCTTCGATTTCTGCCTGTGGTACTAGAGCTGCAACAGAGTCGACTACGACAATATCGACAGCATTAGAGCGCACAAGCGTCTCAACAATCTCAAGCGCTTGCTCACCACTATCTGGTTGCGAAACGAGCAGTTTCTCAACATCGACACCTAGGCGCTTGGCGTAGGCCGGGTCAAGTGCGTGCTCCGCATCAACAAAAGCTGCGACACCACCTTGCTTCTGAACTTCTGCAACGGCGTGTAGTGTCAATGTAGTCTTACCAGAAGACTCTGGACCATAAATTTCGATAATGCGCCCTTTGGGTATACCACCACCGAGGGCCATGTCCAACGACAATGCTCCTGTCGGAATTGTCTCG
>JBKECJ010000005.1:0-366871 GCA_047974525.1 Saccharimonadales bacterium (SeqCode) | reverse complement strand
GTTGAAAGTTACGATTGGTTTTTCTTCTTTCATGTTACTCCTTTTGTTGTGGTTGATCAGCGCATAATCAAAAAAGCGACCATGCGCAGTCGCTAAACATTTTCAACCAGAGTTTTCACACTAGAGGGCACATGGTCGCTGTTCAGTGTGGAAACTAATAAAAGTTCTCTGGTGAATTAAAAATGTTTAGCAGTATTATTGTAGCATACTATGGAGTTCTAAGACCTACTTGGTGTTAGGGGATAATCGCCGAATATTTCTTACCCGCAAGCTCCTCTATACCGTGTCCGTCTTCAAATAATTTCATACCAACATCATAAGTCTTGGTAACGCCTATTACCTTAAAGCTAGGTATACTTTAAGCTAAGGAGAATGCATTATGGCCAAAAGACTAGACACAATAAGGAAACAAAAAATCGCTCAGAGATATCACTCCGGAGAATCGGCAGAAAATATATGTAAAGAACTCCAAATACCAAGGAGTTCTTTTTATTGCTGGGCAAAACAATATTGCCCTCAAACTTCAACCACTGGAGCGATTGTTACCCCAAAGGAATTCGACTCATTGAAGCGGAGACTAAGTAAATGCGAGAAGATTATATACGTCCTCAAAACAGTCGCCTGCACAGCGAATGCGCCACCCAAAGATCGCCTCGCAGAAGCCGAGAAGCTTCACGGCACATAGAGCGTCCATGTCATATGCGAAGCTCTCGAAATCTCCAGAGGAACATTCTATAACCATATTTTGCGAAATAAGCGCGCTGACGCATGGTTTCTCAAGCGCCGCGAATTACTCAAAGCATCCATCAAAGAAATATACGACGAGAGCAACCAGATTTTCGGCGCGGGAAAAATTAAGGCGGTGCTGACCAATCAGGGTCAGACAGTGAGCGAGAAGATTATTGCGGAGTTGATGCGTGAAATGGGGCTACGCAGCATGCGAAACGGGTCAAAGAAAGAATACCGGACACTTAGTCGGGAGCATTGGAAAAGCAATTTGCTATTGCGGAATTTTGACGTTAAAGAGCCAAATAAAGTTTGGGCCAGTGACGTCACATGCTACAAGCACAAAGATAATTTTTTCTACATTTGCGCATTCATCGATCTGTTCTCGCGGAAGGTATTATCGTTGTCGGTCGGAAGAAATAATAGCACCAATTTAGTCCGCAAAGCCTTTGACTCGGCACTTGCTGGCAGAGAAACACAAGGCCTGATGGTGCATACCGATCGCGGAACGCCGTATACTTCATATACGATGAGAGAGGTTTTGAGGCGGCACGGAATAAAGCAGTCATTTTCACAACCGGGCAGGCCACACGATAATGCAGTAATTGAGTCTTTCTTCGCATCGTTGAAGCGAGAGGAATTATATAGAGGGAGCTAAAATCTGAGTATGACCTGCGGGAGTCGCTAAGAAAGTACATCCATTTCTATAATACAGCTCGACCACATCGTCATATTAGTTTTAAGACCCCAGACCAGCACGAAGCTAGTTATTGGAATAATCTAAGAAATACAGATTAGTTGTCCAAAAGTCCGTGGTTCGAAAACCTTCATTTTGGATTTTTGCTCACAAATTCTAGCAAAATCTCGTTGACGTGCAAACAAAAACGCAATCCGTTAAATTGGAAAATTCCAACTTTTTTGTTCGGATTGCGATACCTAATTCACATGGCTGGGTCGGCAGGATTCGAACCTGCGAATGTCGGGACCAAAACCCGGTGCCTTACCACTTGGCGACGACCCAATAGCCTTGATTTTAACACATTTTAAGGCGGAATCATATATAATCGGTGGATGACACAAGATAAAGTTTTACTAACAACGCACGATTTGCATAAATCGTACGGCAAAAAAGATACGAAGTTCGACGCGCTTCGGGGCATAGATCTAGAGATCGACGAAGGCGAGACTGTGGCGATTATCGGCAAGTCTGGATCAGGTAAGTCTACCCTTATGCACCTTTTGGCGCTGCTCGACAAGCCAACAAGTGGGAGCATTAAACTTAATGGTATCAATACCAGCCGATTGAAGGCACGACGCCTGAATCATCTGCGCAATAAAGAATTTGGATTTGTTTTCCAGTCATTCTTTATGAACTCAGATGATACAGTGCTAAACAACGTGATCTTGCCACTAAAAATCGCTGGACTCGGATTCCGCGAACGCAAACGCCGAGCAATGGAGGCGCTCGAGACTGTGGAAATTGCGGATAAAGCAAAGAACAAAGCAAATGATTTGTCTGGCGGGCAAAAGCAACGCGTATGTATTGCTCGCGCCATCGTGAACAATCCAAAAGTGATTTTTGCCGATGAGCCAACCGGAAACTTGGACACAGTAACTGGCGATAAAATCACAAAGCTACTATTTGATCTAAACAAGAACAAGGGCATCACGATAATCGTCGTTACTCACGATGAAGATCTTGCTGCAAAATGTAAGCGCCAAATTCGCATTACGGATGGCAAAATTATCTCAGACAGCGCTGCAAAGAAAGGCGGGAAAAAATAATGAAGACTCTGGATATCATCAGAAGCGCAAACCAAAATCTCTTGCGCAACAAACTACGCACAGTATTGACTGTGCTCGCGATCTTCATTGGGTCGTTTACGATTATTCTAAATACCGCAATCCAAACTGGGGTAAACTCGTTCATTAACGGGCAGGTAGAATCGTACGGTGGCGATGGATACATCGCAATCATGGCGGCGGACACGCTAGACGCATTTGCCGGACAGCTTGGCGTGACTTCGGACGAGCCAAAAGAATACGATCCAAACACAAACCAAACTTCAGCTACGCCAATTACGGCAGAGCAGATCGAAGAGCTAAAGGAGCTGCCAGCTATAGAAGCCGACAGCGTACAGCCAATGCAGACTGTTTCGATTAGCTATATCGCAAGCAGCAAAACCGATAAGAAGTTCGTCCTCGATGCTAGCGTGATGCCTCCTGGCGACGTAAACATTGATACTGTTGCAGGCCAAAAACCAGACGCAGGTGACGAGAAAAATCAAATTACTTTGCCACCAAATTACGCAAAGGCTTTGGGCTACGATTCGGATGACGCAATCATTGGCGAAACAGTCACACTTGCTGTGCAAGATCCTGTGACGCTCGAATACACAGATTTTGAAGCAGAGGTCGTGGGCGTGCAGGCACCTGGCATCATCACGCAAAATTCCGCAATCATCAGCAAATCGCTAAGCAATGCAATTTATGATGAGAATACAAAATATTATCCTGAGAGCATGAAAGATCAGTCATATGCACTTCAGGCGGAATTCAAGTACAAAGATTATACAGTTGAAGAAGTAAAAGAGCAGCTCGACTCGGTCGGCCTTACTGGCATGACGGTCGACGACATGGTGGGTACATTCAAGGCGTTCTTCGACATCATCATCACAGTATTTAATATATTTGGTATGATTGCGCTTCTTACTGCAGCAATCGGGATCATCAATACGCTATTTATGTCGGTGCAAGAGCGCACCCGCGAAATTGGCTTGGATAAAGCACTTGGTATGCCTTCGAGCGAAGTATTCTTGAGCTTCTCGGTGGAAGCAATCTCGCTAGGTTTCTGGGGATCACTACTTGGAACAGCGGCAGCGATGGTGGCAGGCTTTGCGGCAAACGCAATCTTCCACGCTCCTGGCGGATTCCTTGAATCCTTCCCAACGTTCAGCTTAGTTGAGTTTACGCCATACAACGTAATAATATTGATGCTTGTAATTATGGTAATTGCATTCTTTGCTGGCACTCTGCCTGCGCGCAATGCAGCAAGCAAAAACCCAATCGACGCATTACGTTACGAGTAAAAAATGGAACGCGCACGTATCCAAAAATTGGTTCCGGGCGGGCAAGGCATCGCAACCCTAGACGAAGGCAAAAAAGCTTTCGTCTGGGGCGTTTTGCCAGGCGAGTTAGTTGACTTTGAAGTTACCCGCAATAAGCGTTCGTACTGTGAAGGCGTAGTTACGAACGTAATTGAGGCTTCCGAAAAACGCATAGAGCCAAAAGACGCCTGCAATTTGTCGACCAGCCCATGGCAGGTTTTTGACTATGATTATGAGCTTTCCGAAAAGGCAAAACTTGTAGAAGAATGCTTCGCGCAGCAACATATTACTGTGCAATGTGATCCAGCCAAAACTGACGGAAAAGACTTTTATTATCGCAACAAAATGGAATATTCTTTGTATTGGGACAACGACACTAATGCGATTTCTTTGGCATTCCATGCGCGTGGTAGTCACCGCAAAGTACCGATAAGTTCTAGTTCGATCGAGCGGCCAGAAATCCTGACGAGCGCACTAGAATTAGTAGCAGAATTAAACGCTCGTGGCGCTGAGGCGCGAGATTATCAGGCGCTACTTGCACGATGCTCTATGGACAACAAAGTCTCCGCGGCGCTATTTGAAAAGGGCAAACCCCACCCGCGCATGGAGCTCCTAACGGACACCATAATGGGGCACAAATATAGTTATTCTCCGAATGGTTTTTTCCAAATTAACCTGCCGCTTTACGAAATGGTACTTCGCGAAATTGCGCAGTATATTAAGACCACAAAAGTGCTGGATCTATATGCTGGCGTGGGCACAATCGGACTAAGCGTAGCGCGTGATAAAGATCTAACCCTAGTTGAGGTTAATGGCTCTGCGTTTGCGGAGCTAGAAAAGAACGCTATGGGCACAAATGCCAAAACCATCCTCGCAAAATCCGAGGACGTACTAGACTATATCGCGCCAGACACCACAGTAATTCTTGACCCACCACGTGCAGGCTGCGACGAGGCATTGATAGCTCGCCTGAACGAAGTCGTAGTGCCAAAAATCATCTACTTATCTTGCAATCCAATCACGCAAGCGCGCGATATTGCCATGCTGCAAGATAAATATAAAATAGAATACCTGCAGCCATATAATTTCTTTCCACGTACGCCACACATCGAAAATCTTGCCGTTTTAATTGCAAAATAGCAGCAAAAATGTTATAATCTTCCACAGTAACTTACATTAGTTTGAGGTTACGCACTTTCAGAAGGAGGAATATACTATGAGTTTTCGAATTGTAACAGATTCGAGTTGCGACCTTACCCAGCAAGAGCTTTTTAAACTCGGGATTAGGTGTTTTCCGATTGGACTTACTGTTGGAAGCAAGAATTTTCCCGATGAGACCGGATATTTTCCGGATGTAGACGAGTTCTACAAGATTCAGGCAAAGGCGAGTAGCAACTCGACAGGAAGTATGGGCACAGCGCCCATCATCGAGCAGTTCACATCGGTACTGGAACACGGACATGATGTCCTGTATATCGGTATCGATTATGAGCTGTCGGAGGGCGTGATGAATAGCCTGATCGCCGCAAAGGAGATACTTCAGAAGCAATTTCCGGAAAGAAGAATTGAAATTCCGGAGACGCACTCGATTGCCGTGGGCTTGGGCTTACTGCTCGCCCGCATGGCAGATTTTTGCGCAAGCGACGTCACGCTCGACGAAGCGTTGGCGGAACTGGACAGACTATCAAAGATAACCGCCCATTGGTTTACGGTAAGTAATTACGACCAGCTGGGTAAATCCGGCAGGGTAAAGACCGGCACGCGCCTGATTGCTACGGCTCTGAATATCAAGCCGTATATGGTGCTGCCGTATCACGGCACGCTTACTGTTTACGAAAAGCATCGTGGCGATGGCAAGATCCTGAAGCGCTTCATGGAAGAAGTGGTGGATACGATTGAGCGCGCCGACCGAAGAATCTGGATTGCCTATGGAAGCAGCTCCGAGCTTGCCCGTGCGAAAGTACTCGCAGAAATGATCGAGCGCGAAATCGCCGAAAGAAACGCACCAGCCGTAAATATCTCATACCATCGCATTGGCCCGATTATCGGCGCCCATGTGGGACCAACTGTACTTGCGGTATTTTTCTTTGCCGACAAGCGCGCTTAGTTCCTCCAAACTTAGACCCCGTACATGTACTGTATGGGGTCTTTTTTATGCTACAATTATTACCATGAACGTAAGTATTATGGGCGCAGGCGCTTATGGCACCGCTTTAGGAAAGATACTAATAGATAATGGACATAACGTATCCTATTTTGACCCAAAACGCTCGGCGCTGACGCTTGAGGGCGCAACCAAAACCGCCGAGGCGGTGATTATTGCGATACCAGCCGACGCTACGGCAGAACTGTGCAAAGATTACCCGACCACTCTCAAATCTTTGCCGACTATTCTTGCGACTAAAGGGCTGACTGATGCTAGTATTTTTGGCACATTTGAGCATTTTTCGGTTTTGTCGGGGCCGGCATTCGCGGATGACTTGCTGACCGGAAAAGCAGCCGTGCTTACGGCGACTGACGAGATCTCAAAGACATTATTCGAGAACGAACAGGTTGATATTGAAGTAACTGATGATCTGCGCGGCGTGATATTGTGTGGAGCGCTAAAAAATGTCTATGCGATTGGCGCAGGATACCAAGACCCAGTAGCAAGCGTATCGGCGGCTTGGCTGACGCGGGCATATCGCGAAATGCGTCAGTACCTATCCGATCACGACGCTAATGCAAACACGTGCAACCTCGCCTGCGGAATAGGTGACCTTGTAATGACTTGCAGTAGCGAATCGTCACGAAATTTTCTGTGTGGGCGCATGATCAAAAAAGGCATTCCGCTAAACGAGATTCGCAGCAAGCTAGGCACGATTGAGGGAATTACGGCACTAGATACAGTTGACCGCCAAAATTATCCGCTGATTAGTGGCGTGTATGCGCTGATAAATCGCTAGGCTACTCCGCGACTTTAGCGAGCTATATGTTGAGTGAAATGATAAAATGGGGGTATGGAATTTGATAAAGCATATAACTCCCTAAATGCCGAGCAACAAGAGGCGGTAGACTATATTGATGGGCCGCTCTTGGTTATTGCGGGGCCAGGTACGGGCAAAACTCAGTTGCTATCTCTAAGGGTGGCGAATATCATGGCGAAAACCGATACTTCGCCAGAAAATATCCTGTGTCTTACATTTACCGAAACTGGCGCACGTAATATGCGCGAGCGCCTGACTTCGCTGGTTGGCGCGGAAGGACAGAAGGTTAATATATCGACGTACCATGCTTTTGGGTCTTTGATTTTGCAGGAGCAGCGGCCAGAGTTGGAGTCGGCGGTAGACGAACTTGACCAATTCGTGATGGTGCGCGAGATACAAAAAGGGCTAAAGCATAATGATATTTTGAGAGGGGATTGGCAGACGAAAGATATTATTTCCACGATCTCGGACATAAAATCTGCGCTACTCACAGCGGAAGATTTGCGCAAAATCGCCGCACGAAACGAAATTGATAACGCCAAAATAAACTCCGCACTTGAAGGCACGATAAATGAGATCCCGAAGGGCGCGAGATACAAAGCCGCAGCGCCATTCTATGAAAAAATCTTGGAATGTCTGGCGACTTTTGTAGGCAAGCAACCCGTTCTTGGCAAGGTTGAACCCGTGGCGAATATCTACGCGGCGAGTCTTGCGGAAATCCTGCAAGACGAAGGCGCGAAAGATAAGCCATCGGCCTCGCCACTTAGTAAGTGGCGCGAAAAGTATTTTAGCAAAGACGAAAACGACCATTGGCGGATTGACAATATCGTGGCGAACAAAAAATTACTTAGTCTTGCGAATATTATGGAGCAATATGAGGCGCGACTGGCGGCAGAGGGCAAATACGACTACGATGATATGATTTTGTCGGCTATTCGACTGCTCGAAGAAAATGCCGAGGTGAAATTCGGCGCGCAAGAACATTATCAGTATATTTTGCTGGACGAGTTTCAGGATACGAACGATGCGCAGGCGCATCTTGTGGAGTTACTAACCGACAACCCGTCCAACAACGGAAAACCGAATATTATGGCGGTGGGCGATGACGATCAGGCAATTTATGGTTTTCAAGGCGCACGCAGCTCGAACTTTTTGGATTTTGACGCGCGCTATCGCCCAAAAATCATTACGTTGACGAAAAACTATCGCAGTAGTGCACCGATTTTGGAATTTGCACACCGCGTGATTGAGCAGGCGACTGACCGATTTTCGAGTGCACAAAATATCGACAAAATCATTAGCGCCGAGCGCGGGACCACAGATACGAATATTGGACGTCGCGAGTTTAAATCGGCTGCGGCGGAATATTCGTGGGTGGCGGCAGAAATTAAAAAACTGACGGACGATGGCGTGAGCGGCAGCAATATTGCCGTAATTGCACCGAAACACAAATACCTAGAATCAATTTTGCCATATCTAAAACATCACGAAATTCCGATTTCTTATCAAAAACGCGAAAACATCCTAAATGATCCAGAAATTAGCAAGATCTTGGCGGCTTGCCAACTACTGCTTGCGATTAACGCGGACTATAAGAAAGCTGACGCGCTGTGGTTTAGGGTTTTATCGTTTGACTGCTGGAATTTGAGTCCTAAAGAAATAATCGATGAGATTTCGGCGGCGAAAAAGGCCAAGAAAACTGTCGTTGAGCAATTGCTGGCTTCGGAAAATTCAAAGGCCGTCGACGTAGCGGTATTTGCTACCAGCCTTGCGGGCAAGGTACAAGATTTTTCGGCTGAATACGTAATAAATGAGATTATCGCAAAGTGTTTTAGCGGAGTAAAACAATATAATTTACTAACGAATTTGACCGTACTGCGCGAAATGGTGCGAGCAAAATGCAATGCCGCAACCGACAAACTTTTACTGCAAGATTTTACGAATATTCTGACGAATTATCAGGCGGCTGAGATTCAGATTCTTAATAAATCACCATACCACGAGTCAGCAACCGCCGTGAAACTACTAACTGTACACTCGGCAAAAGGTTTGGAATTTGAGCATGTATTTATGATTGCGGCGGACGACCAAAACTGGGGAAATGCAAAGGGGAACACGAATAAGTTGACCTTGCCGCGCAATATGGATTCCGTACGCCACGTGGGAGATTCTTTGGACGAGAAGGTACGAGTTTTCTTTGTGGCGATCACGCGTGCCAAGGCAAAATTGCATCTCACATCAAGCACGTCAGACTTTTCGGGCAAGCAGGTCAATCGCTTGAAATTCTTGAACGAGCGCGAGCAAAAAGACGAAACGAGTGGCGCAGAATTTGTGGCGGGCGACGTGATTCCAGAAAAATTCGCACGCGTAGTGCGCGATGAAAACGAAGCAATCACGACAGAAGATTTGGAGCTAAATTGGTTTAGTAAATATGTGCCAAGCGCCGAAACCGAGCGCGAGCTGCTGAAGCCGATGGTTGAGTATTATAAAATTTCGCCAACGCATCTCAATGATTATGTTGATTTGGACTACGCTGGGCCAGAAGAATTTTTGCGACGACATATCTATAAATTGCCACAAGAAGGCGGTTTTTCGCTTAGCTACGGCACGCTAATTCACGAAATCATACAGGCGATGGTGGACGAAAAGCTTTCGGACGAGCAGCTCATGAAGCTATTTGTAGAAAAGGCGGCAGAAGCTGACGCGGACGAGACAGAGCGAGCCGAGCTACTTGAAAAAGGGCAGGACGATCTTGGCGCATATCTAGCAGCACGCGGCGACAAACTGCGGGCAGACGAAGCGCTTGCCGAAAAATCATTTTATGGTGAAAATATCCTGCTAGACGGCGCGCCGCTAACTGGCAAAATTGACCGCGTAGAAATCGACGAAGCCAATAAAACTCTTGCCGTGGTGGACTTCAAGACTGGCACGCCAAAAGAAAAATGGACAAATTACGACGTTACTTTGAAACACAAGCTGCAGCTGTATTTTTATAAGTTTTTGCTGGAGGGGAGCCGAAATTATCGAAACTATAAGGTTACAAGCGGGCGAATTGAGTTTGTAAAGCCAGATGATAAGGGCAAGATTGTAACGCTGGAGCTGAAGTTTAACGACAAGGATGCAGCTTGGATCCGAGATTTGATAAAGGCAGTATATACGAAAGTGAAGGCACTAGAATTTGACCAGCCGAAGGATATGACGACAAAAGCGTTTATCGATAGCCTAATTTCTTAACATGCTTATGATTGCATTTTTGCAATAAATGAGCTATCATGTCAAGTGAATCCATAAGGCGGCTCGTTGCCTAAAGGATATCCAAAAAGAAAGCGAGGTGAGTATGAATGACATACTCATGCAAAAAGTGCGGCAGACCGCACACCACGGAGAACGGCGCGATTCAATGCTGCCAAACTAATAAACGCACTTGCCCCGATTGTAGGGGCAGCGGACAAAAAGTCGGCGGCGCCTTCGAGCCCAACTCCAAATGCCCGCGTTGCGGCGGCAGCGGATCCGTTTCCGGATAAGCTGCCCCCGCAGATTAGCACCTTATTTCCATACTAAAAGACCTGACGCACTTATGCGACGGGCCTTTTTAACGTCCGATACACCAAGCAATGGTATAATTGGTATTATGAAACGGCTCGTGATTATTGATGGCAAAAGCGTGTTTTATCGTGGGTATTATGCGATGCGCGGACTGGCGCTACCGGATGGTACGCCAACTGGTGGAGTTTATGGCTTTGCCGCAATGATGATCGGCGTGGTTGATGAGCTAAAACCAGACTACGTAGCAGTAGCGTGGGATAAGGCAAAAACGAACATCCGCAAACGCCGCGAAATCTATCCAGAATACAAAGCAAACCGCAAACCAGCACCAGATGATTTTTATGCGCAAATTCCATATTTGATGGAGCTACTTGACGCGTTTCATGTGCCACTTTACGAACTAGATGACTACGAGGCGGACGACATTATGGGAAGCTTGTCGCGCAAGGCGGAAGCCGCTGGCGTGCGCGTCGACCTTGTGTCGGGCGACCTCGACATGCTGCAAATCGTAGACCACGATACCGATATGTACCAAATGAAAAAGGGCTTTTCGGATGTGGAGAAATTCGACGTCGCGGCGGTAGAGAGCAAATACGGGCTAAGAAAAGAACAGTTTTTGGACCTTAAGAGCCTAAAGGGCGATAGTTCGGATAATATTCCTGGCGTGCCTGGAATAGGCGAGAAGGGCGCAATAAAATTGCTGCAAGAATACGATAATTTGGACAATTTATATGCACACGTAGACGAAATAAAGGGCAGCGTAGGCGAGAAGCTTCGCGCGGGTAAAGACTTGGCATATATGAGTCGCGAGTTATCGAAGATAATGTTTGACGCGCCTATTGAATTTGACGCCGAGGCGACCGACATAACAAAAGTTGATAAGGAGCGCGTGGAAGAAGCGCTGAATAATTTGCAGTTTAGGAGTTTGATTCGGAAGTTTAACAAGGTTGTGTCTTATGTGCCGAAAAGCGATGACACCAAAGTCGAAAATAAAGACTTCGAGGCGGAAACTAGTGACTCTGCGGAAGCCGAGGACAAAGACTCTGAGGAAAACACTTCAGGGGATGCGCCCGTCTTTACGGGGCATCGCCCTTCGCGTTCGGCCGGAAGTAGGGGCGAGGCTCGCCCCTCTTCCGCAGTTTCCTCTGAGCCTTTATCCTCGACTCCCCATACGCTTTCTGACGATTTGTTTTTGAGTTGGAACGTGAAAAATTCGATGCACGAGAGCGAAGAAATTGCTGATGAAATTTTGGGTGGAAAAAAGTTTTGGGATTTGGGCCAAGCGGCGTTTCTTTTGGATCCTTTGTCACGCAAGAGCGAACAAATGGGACTTAGCACCGAAGATATTGCAGCGCAAGAATACGCCGAGCAACAAAAGACTTTCGAGCAGCTGCCGCGACTAAAATGGGTGGCAGAAGAATTAGATTTTCCACTAATACCAATACTCTACAAGATGGAAAAGCGTGGAGTAGAGATTGATCTGGCGAAATTTGCCGCGCTATCGGTGGAATTTGGCCAAGAAATCAAAAAAACCGAGCAGAAAATTTATGATCTAGCTGGACATCCGTTTAATATCAATTCGCCGATGCAACTATCGGAAGTTTTGTACACCGAACTTGGATTGCCTACAAAAGGCGTGAAGAAAATGCAGAAATTTTACTCGACAGGGCAAAAAGAGCTCGATAAGTTGCGACTTTTGCACCCGATTATTCCAGAAATTGAGCGAATTCGTGAAGTTTCAAAATTGCAGAGTACCTACGTGACGCCTTTGCCGCAACTAGCGGACGAAAACCGACGGATTCATACAACCTACACGCAAGATGTGACGGCGACAGGGCGGCTTAGCAGCGTGAACCCGAATTTGCAGAATATTCCGGTGCGCACAGACGAGGGCAAGCGAATTCGTGAAGGCTTTGTGGCGGGCGAAGGTAAGATTTTCGTAAGCGCAGACTATGCTCAATTTGAATTGCGCCTTGCGGCGGCACTCGCCGATGACAAGGGGCTAATTGCGGATTTTAATGCCGGACTAGACATTCATACGAAGACGGCGAGCGACTCTTTTCATGCGCCGATAGACGAGGTGACGTCAGGCATGCGTCGCGCGGCGAAAGTAATTAACTTCGGCGTGCTATATGGCATGTCAGCAAAGGGGCTAGCAGACGCGGCAGACATGACAGTTGCAGCGGCAAAAGATTTCATTACGAAATACTTTGAGCTGCGCGCGCCGATTCGGAAATACCTCGACAAGACACTCGAGCAAGCACGCGAAGATGGATTTGTGGAGACGATTTTCGGACGTCGCCGACCAACACCAGACGTACAGTCGCCAAACTATCTAATACGGGCGGCGGCGGAGCGAGCGGCGGCAAATATGCCAATACAGGGAACCGAGGCAGACCTCATGAAACTCGCGATGATTCGACTCGACAAGGCGCTTCCAGCCGAAGCAGAGCTACTACTTCAAGTGCACGACTCACTAATTATTGAATGCCCTGAAGACCAAAAAGACGAAGTTGGGAAGATTCTACAAGAGACGATGGAGAAAGTTGCACCCGAACTACCGGTGAAGCTTGCTGTTGACGTGAAAATTGGACACAATTGGGGCGAGTTGTGATAGTATATATTCATGGGTAGGATTCTAATAGTTGGTAATATTACCAAAGACGTATACTTGCGCTTGGATGACAAGCACAATAACTTCGAGCGCGATCAAAATAATATAAATTGGCTGGACTTCGCATTTGACGGGTCGAGTCATCGTTTTTTCTCGCGAGTCGGGATTTTTGGGGGTGCAGCAATTTCATTAGAGGTGCTTTCGCGCTTTGGCGTGGATGCGGAGATTTCGGATGCACCGGCAAGCTTCTTGTCTGGGCAGATCATCGTAAAATATCCACCAGCAACTTATCGCTACATACTATGCCAAGATGAAAACATCAGCTATCTAACGCCTAGCTCGCAGCCACCAAGCAGTTGGCGCGCGCCAGACAATCCACCAACTTGGATCTATATTGACCGCTCGGCGATTGTTACGCCAGAGCTTAGCCAGCAAATTATGACATATCTTGATAATTTCTCCTCGGTGCGACTTGCGGTATTCGTAAGTAAGCGCTGCAACAAAGAGATGGACTTCATGGAAGCACTCATCAAGCGCGCGAGCCTGATATTTACAGATATAGATATCAAGAGCGACCGCCCAACGTTTAGGATTACGCCAGACTCCGTAGAGTTTAGCGGACGACGCGTGGGCTGGGGTCTTGGCGAGAAGAAGAATTTGATGACTGACCTTACGACACATTCTATTATTGCCGGTACGGTGCTCGCATCGGTACTACTCGGCAAGTCGACCAAAGAGGCGCTACTATTGGCGCGCTCCAACGTAGAAGCCGCAACTTTGAACGGAACTTTGAGCCTAAAGAAACTAGAAGAAAACATTATCGGCGAAGATTACCGCGTAGAGCAGGTAGGTGGCAAGGAAAGCTTGCGCACCCTCGAGCTTCGCACCAATGCCAAGAAATTGATGGCAGCGGGCAAGGGTATCTTGGCGGCAGACGAATCTGGCGGCTCGATTCATAAGAAATTTGAGAGCATGAACATCACAGACGACGAGCAACATCGTCGCGACTACCGCAACCTGTTCTTCACCACACCAAATCTCGAAAAATACGTGAGTGGCGTGATTTTGTTTGACGAGACCGCACGACAAAAAGCCGACAACGGCGTGGACTTCATCAACTACCTAAAGCGCAAGGGCATAGTGCCTGGCATCAAGGTAGATCAAGGCCTAAAGAACTTTGAAGGCACGATGGAAAACTACACCGACGGACTAGAAGGCTTGCCAGATAGATTAAAAGAATACTACAAAATGGGCGCAAGATTCGCTAAGTGGCGCGCCGCATTTGAAATTAAGGAAGACGTACCGAGCGACATTATGCCAAGCGACATGGCGATTCAGAAGAACGCCGAGATTTTGGCTCAGTACGCAAGGGATTGTCAGGATACCGGCATTGTACCGATCGTAGAGCCAGAAGTAGTATACGATGGCTACTATACAACCCAGCAAAATGCCGATGTGACGGGCAAGATTCTCGACGCTTTGTTTAAGGAGCTAGAGAAAAAGAACGTCGACCTCAAGGGCTGTATTTTGAAAGTGAATATGATCCTCGCTGGCAAGAAGTTCTACCAGCAGTCCACCCCAGAAGAAGTTGGCAAGATTACTTCGCTAGTACTAAAGGGCCACGTGCCAAAAGAGCTAGCGGGCGTAGTATTCTTGAGTGGCGGACAAGAGATGGAGCAGGCGACGAATAATCTTCAGGCAGTCACAAACGAAGGGCCTTACCCGTGGCCTGTGACCTTCTCCTTTGCACGAGCGCTGCAAGATGCAGCTTTGCTAGCATGGAAGGGTGATAATCGAAATGCGGACGATGCGCGGGAAGCGTTCCGTAAGCGACTGAGTGCAAACTGCGATGCATTAGTAAAACAAAAATAATGGCAGAAAGAAAAACGACCTCCCGAAAGGGAGGTCGTTTTTTGATAATACTTTAGATTACTCTGCTTTTGCGTCAGCAGCTGGAGCAGCACCTTCAGCAGGAGCAGCTTCTTCAGCGGCCTTGGCTTCGTCTGCAACCTTGTCGGCAGCAGCTTCAGCATCACGAGCAGCAGCTTCGACAGCTGGATCGTAAACGTTAGCAATGATCTGCTCTGGATCGAGCTCTTTGTCTGCAAGCTCTACGCCAGCAGGAAGCACGAGGTCAGAAATTGCCAAGCGGTCATCCGCCTGAGCAAGCTTAGAAGCATCAACTTCGATGCGGTTTGGCAGGTCAGCAGGCTTCGCCTTAACTTCAATCTCTTCCAAAACTTGGAGAATATTGAGGTGGATACGGTTTGCTTCGGAAGTCTCAAAGCCAACGATAATAATTGGGGTGGTTGCCTCAACTGCCTTGTCGGCGGAGATTGCTAGAAACTCAACGTTGCGAATCGTGCGCTTGACTGGATCGATGTCGATATTCTTGACTAGCGCCATTTGCATTTTGCCATCAATCGTAAGATCGACAGGGGAGTGGTATCCCGAGTTTTTTAGAACCTTTTCGGTCTCATTGTAAGGGGACGCGGTCATGATTGGCTCTGCTGTGCCGCCGTAAACTACGGACGGGATGATGCCTTGATCGCGTAATGATTTCAGTTTTTTTCCGGTAAGCTCGCGTTTCGCAAGCGTCAACTTATCTTCGCTCATAAAATTCCTATTATTTATACTTTGCTATATCATACTCTAATCTGGGGGAGAAATCAAGGGGTTAGAGGGCGCGGACTCGGGGATGAACATAAATTTAGACAAATTACAGGGGGTAAAGCTAGTCAAAACTTGTACAAGTTTGGGCGGATGGCCTTGAGGAGATAGAATGAGCCAGTAATGACGATCTGGGAGTATGGGGAGGCTTGGGCTTTTTTGAGCGCTTCTTCGGGGCTGGCGACGTATTCGGCAGATGCGAAATCGACTTTTTGCGCGCCAGACATAAGAGTGTCGGCGAAGACCGATTCGCGGTAGTCGGTTTCGGGACTATCGTGCCGGAAACTCGTAAAAATAACATGGTCAGATATTTCGCGGAAAATCGCCATGCACTCGTCTAGCTCGGAGAGTTTGTTCTGCCCAAGAGTGGCGATAAGGATGCGCGAATCTGAGGGGTAGCGGCGATCGAGATGACTACTGAAAGCGTGCAGCTTTTGCGGGTTGTGCGAGCCGTCCATAATGATGGCTTTGCCTGCGATCTCAATTTTTTCGGCGCGGGCGGGGATTTTGACTTGTTTTGCGGCGGCAATTTGGTCAGCATTTAGCTCCGCATTATAGTCGCGAGCGAGCACAAACTTCGCAATTTGCTCGGCAAAGTAAAAATTTCGCTCCATGAAGTCGGTAGTTGGGGCGTCCTCAATAATACGTAGGTTGGCGCCGACTTCCTCGCAGCGCGCTTCGAGGGTTGCGATAATTTCTGGGGCTTGGCGATTGACGAAGGCGATATTGCCAGCGCGAATGATACCGGATTTGTCCTTGGTAATCTTTGCCAGCGTGTCGCCGAGTAGCTCGGTGTGATCGAGGCCAATATCTGTGATTGCGCAAATTTTATTAGGCTCGAGTGCGACATTTGAGCCATCCCAAGTGCCGCCAAGCCCGGTCTCTAAAACCACGTAGTCGATACCGAGTTTTTTGAAAATCCAGAAGGCGAAACCCATGAAGAATTCAAAATACGAGGGCTGGACATTGGAGCCTTGAACGAGGGCAAAATATTCATCCATGTGATCGCACCACTCATTTTCGGGGAGAGGCAAGAGATCGATAATGGCACGCTCGCGAACATTATCAATGTCGGGTGAGATAGTAAGACCGGTCTTGAAGCCGGCGGAAGTGAGCAAGGAGGCAAGAAAATAACACGTTGAGGTTTTGCCGCTAGTGCCAGCAACGTGAATAATTTTGAGGGATTTTTCGGGGTTGTCGAGGGCGCTCATAAGGGCGCGCATGCGCGACAGCAAGTCTATACTATTTGGCGCTGGCCCCATTTTTTTGGGTTTTGGCATAGTCGCGACGATTTTTGCCTCTAGCTCCGTAAACCTGCTCATAGAATACTCTTAAGATATTTTCCTGTTTCGCTTTTTGGATTTTTGGCGATTTGCTCGGGCGTGCCAGTCGCAACAACCGTACCGCCGTGCTGACCACCTTCTGGCCCCATATCAATAATGTAATCGGCGCATTTAATGACGTTGAGATTATGCTCAATAATGATCATGGAGTTGCCGCCAGTAACGAGCTTCTGAAGAATTTTCATGAGACGTCGGACGTCGTGAGTGTGCAGGCCGGTGGTGGGCTCATCTAGAATATAGAGCGTACGTCCAGTACTGCGACGAGCTAGCTCGGTGGCGAGCTTGATACGCTGCGCTTCGCCGCCAGAAAAAGTCGTAGCCGGCTGACCAAGCTTGACGTAGCCGAGTCCAACTTCTTGGAGAGTTTGGAGCTTTGGCGCGATAGACGGAAGGTTCTCGAAGAAATCTACCGCTTCGTCGATGGTCATGGCGAGAATATCGGAGATGGATTTGCCTTTGTATTTCACCTCAAGCGCTTCTCGGTTGTAGCGCTTGCCGTGACAGACATCACAGGTGACGAAAACGTCGGGAAGGAAGTGCATTTCGATCTTGATGACACCATCGCCCTGACAATGCTCGCAGCGACCGCCCTTTACGTTGAAAGAGAAGCGTCCGGCCTTGTAGCCACGCACTTCTGCCTCTGGTTGCTTGGCGAATAGCTCGCGAATATAATTGAAGACACCAGTGTAGGTGGCAGGGTTGGAGCGAGGGGTGCGACCGATCGGGGATTGGTCGATTACGATTGTTTTGTTGAGGTTTTCGATACCCTCGATGCGCTCGTGAAGACCAGGGACAGTTTGGGCGCGGTGGAGGCGAGCGAGCAGCTCGTTTGCCAGAATGTCATTTACGAGCGTAGACTTGCCAGAACCAGAAACGCCAGAAACTACAGACATAATTCCGAGTGGAAATTCGACATCGATGTTTTTGAGATTGTTTTCGCGCGCACCAACAACTTTGAGAGATTTGCCGGTAAGCTTGCGGCGAGTTTTTGGCGTTGGGATGCTTTCTTTGCCAGAAAGATAGCGACCTGTGATAGAATTTTCATCTTTTGCGACCTGTTCTGGCGTGCCAACTGCGACGACTTCGCCACCATGAACGCCGGCGCCTGGGCCGATGTCTACAAGGTAATCCGCCTGCATAATAGTATCCTCGTCGTGCTCCACCACGATAACAGTATTCTTGAGGTCGCGGAGACGCTTTAGCGTAGCAATAAGCTTGTCGTTATCGCGCTGATGAAGACCGATGGACGGCTCATCAAGCACGTAGAGTACGCCCTGAAGACCACTACCGATCTGGGTAGCAAGTCGAATACGCTGCGCCTCACCACCAGAAAGTGTGGCGGCGCTGCGGCCAAGCTCAAGATAGTTGAGTCCGACGTTCTGCATAAAGCCAACGCGCGATTTGATCTCTTTGATGATAGGCTCGGCGATGAAATTCTCATTTTCGGTAAGCTTGAGATCAGAATTCAAGACCTCGACTGTTTGGTCGACGTCCATGGCGCACATGTCCATAATATTAAGACCGTGCACAGTTACGGCAAGTACGGCAGGCTTGAGACGAGAGCCATCACAAGTTTGACACTTGCGCTCGCGCATAAAACGCTCTATATCTTTGCGGATAAACTCGCTGTCGGTCTCTTTGTGGCGACGCTCGAGATTTGGAATAACTCCTTCATAATTACTGTCGTATTCGTAGCCATTTGCGAGCTTAACTTTGTATTTTTCTTCGCCGGTGCCATATAAAACTTGGTGAACTGCCTCTTCGCTAAGGTCTTTGATGGGTACATGCACGCTAAAATCATGACGAGCACCAACCGCCGAGAGGCGCTTGAGCCACCAGCTATCTTGGTTGATGCGATTGTACGGGCGAATACCACCTTCGGCGATGGTGAGATTTGGGTTTAGCACGAGTGCTGGGTCGATTTCCATGCGCGTGCCTAGGCCAGTACAGGTAGGGCAGGCGCCTTGTGGGGCGTTAAAGGAGAAGAGGCGCGGCTCGAGCTCAGGAATAAGCTCATCAGGATGATCTGGGCAAGCGTAGCGCTGGGAATAGGTGACGACTTCGGTAGCTTCGGAGCCAATTTTGCTCTGACCAAGCGCCGTGGTAGTGTCTTTGATTTGGAGAATCTGCACGATGCCGTTGCCGATTTCGAGCGCCTGCTCAACGGACTGCGCGATACGCGAAGCGAGGTCGGGTGACATAACAAAGCGATCAACGACGATTTCGATATCGTGGCGAATATTCTTATCAAGCTCTGGCCACTCGTCGAGCGCATAGACAATGCCGTCCACACGTGCACGCGAAAAGCCCTTCGCCAAATACTGCTCGCCAATGTGCTGAAATTCGCCTTTTTTCTGGGAAACGATTGGGGCAAGAAGCATTAACTTGGAGGCGGCTTGCCATTTCATAATTTCATCAATAATATCCTGCACCGAGCGGCGGGCGACTTCCTTATGGCAAACTGGGCAATGCGGAACACCAATGCGCGCAAAGAGCAGGCGCAGATAATCATAGATTTCGGTGACAGTAGCGACTGTGGAGCGGGGGTTGCGCGAGGTGGATTTTTGGTCGATAGAGATTGCGGGAGAAAGACCCGTGATGGTATCGACATCAGGCTTGTCCATAATGCCAAGGAACA
The DNA here is from genome assembly GCA_047974525.1 of Saccharimonadales bacterium (SeqCode). Classification (GTDB taxonomy): domain Bacteria; phylum Patescibacteriota; class Saccharimonadia; order Saccharimonadales; family Saccharimonadaceae; genus UBA2834. The sequence continues at coordinate 347,261 of JBKECJ010000005.1, read as the reverse complement.
TGCGCGCGTAGCTCGAGAGCGACTCAACATAGCGACGCTGACCTTCGGCATAAATCGTATCAAAAGCGAGGGAAGATTTGCCCGAGCCAGAGAGACCGGTAATTACAACCAGCTGATCGCGGGGGATTTCGAGGTCAATATTTTTGAGGTTATTGGCTCTCGCCCCATTTATTCGTATAAAATCACCATCCATAAACCCTAGCATTATACGCTTTTTCTCTATAAAAGACAAGATGGCGGTGCCGTCTTGCCCGAGTCCACTACCAGCGCATACATGATATGATATAGGGGTAGGAGTTTTATAAACTTTTCGATCTTTAAGAAGGAGGGATGACTATGAAACGGCAATGGGATATCTTAATGGATCAGGCAGCACGGATTGCAGTTGGATTTGATCGGGATAGCCCGATGATTCGACCCGAGTTTGCACTCGCGGCACTATTTTATGTTCGACATGGGGTGTGCCAAAAGATTTTTGAGTACGTCACCACCGAAGAGGAAGGCTTTCAGGCAATGTATCTTGAGTGCTTGGCGCATCATTATACGGTTTCGTTGCCGGATGCACTAAACTCGATGGAGTGGGGCAAAATTCCACAAGTGCCGATGAGCCCCATCATGAAGAAGATCGTGCGTGGTGCCAAAGGATTTTGGCGCGAGGATCACGCGACGGAACCACCGGTTGACTATTTGTTGCGCGGAATTTTGACGTACGACGAGTGTCTGCCAGTAATGGAGCTGTGTCTGGAAGAGGCGATGATGAATCGCGAAGCATTGTATTCGTATCTTGTGGACTGTTCGCGGCATTTCGGAGGATCGCTTGGGATGTCGGGTATCGTCATGAAAACTTATACAAGTTTTGCAGATTTCTCATCTGATTTTGACCGAAGTTTTGGACAAACGAAGCCAGAACCGAAGGCAAAAACGCAAAAATCTCGAGACATTGGCGGTATCGAAAAGCACTTGCGCGCAAATGTGATTGGGCAAGATCAGGCGATTGCTGCGGTAATGCGCGCGCTCAAAAAAGACGCGGCAGGACTAAAAGAAGAGCACAAGCCAGTAGGGGTATTCATCTTTGCTGGGCCGACTGGAGTTGGCAAAACGGAGCTGGCGCGCATGCTGGCATCGGCAACGAAGATGGCATTTCACAGATTCGACATGAGCGAGTATGGCGAGAAACATGAAGTTTCGCGACTGTACGGCTCGCCGCCTGGGTATGTTGGAAATGACGATGGCGGGCAGTTGACGAATTTCGTGCTGAAGAATCCGCAGAGCATCATACTGTTTGATGAGGTGGATAAGGCTCATCCAGACGTGCTAGATGTACTACTGCAGATTGCCGAAGAGGAAACATTGACCGATGGGCTAGGCAAGACTGTAAAGTTTGCCGATAGTGTTGTAATAATTACAACAAATGCCGGTTCCGCCGAAGCTACAAAACGAAAAGTTGGGTTTGGCGAAGACGGCAATTCGACGGATTTTCGCATTGCATCGTACAAAAATGCAGTCGAGAAGTTTTTCCGAGCAGAGATTCGGGGCAGAATGACAGATATCATTATCTTCAATGACCTGTCGCCCGAACAAATTCTGACTATTGCTGGACTGGAGCTCGAAAAACTAAGCGCACGTATCAAGAAGAGTCGGGATATCACGCTCACAGTAGCAGGCGAAATTGCACCAATGATCGTAGAGCGAAGCGACACAAAAACGTATGGCGCGCGCAACCTAAAGCGAACGATCGACGCAGTTGTAGCCGAATCTCTGGCAGATAGACTACTGGAGAGTCCAGTGCATGCCGGAACGGCAATTCACGCATTATGGATTACCGAAGGGAGGGTTGATTTCAAAGTTGTTGCTCCTAAGACAAAAAGCGCCAAGGGCTCTAAGGCAAAATAGAGAGCTATGGTGATCGCCCCGCATACTGTGGGGCGATTTTTTATGGTATAATATCTAGATGAATTTCAAGCTAGTCAGCAAGTACCAACCCACCGGCGACCAGCCGACGGCAATCGCACAGTTAATGCACGGGCTGAATCAGGGTACGCGCGAGCAGACTTTGCTTGGCGTAACGGGATCGGGGAAAACCTTTACGATGGCGAATCTTATCGCGCAGAAGAACGTCCCGACGCTGATTCTCGCGCATAATAAAACACTCGCTGCGCAGCTTTACTCCGAATTTCGTGACTATTTCCCAGAAAATGAAGTACACTATTTCGTTAGCTACTTCGACTATTACCAGCCAGAAGCTTATATCGCGAGCTCTGATACGTACATCGAAAAAGACAGCGCAATCAACGAGGAGATTGACCGCTTGCGCCACGCCGCAACGGAGGCACTACTCACTCGTCGCGACACGATTATCGTAGCGTCCGTGTCTTGTATTTATGGCATCGGTTCGCCAGAAAACTACAAAGCAATGGCGGTACGACTAGCTAAGGGCGAGCACCGCGATTTTTCACAGTTTATCTATCTCCTGACCGAGATTCAATACCATCGCAATGATATTGCATTCGAGCGCGGCACATTCCGCGTGAAGGGTGACACTATCGACATTTTTCCAGCTTCTGGCGACCGCGCTTTTCGCCTAGAATTCGGCTTCGATACGCTCGAAAATATCAAGGTAATCGACCCGCTGACGGCAGAAGTACTAGCTACGCCAACAGAGATTGGCATTTTCCCAAATACTCACTACGCTACGCCAAAAGAAGATCTTGAATTTGCAATCAAGCGCATTCGCGCCGAGTATGAAGAGCGACTAAAATATTTTGAAAAAGAGAGTAAGTATCTAGAGGCGCAACGCCTGTCACAGCGCGTAAAATACGATCTCGAAATGCTCGAAGAAACCGGCTTCGTGAAGGGAATTGAAAACTATTCGCGACACCTAGAGGGTCGACAACAGGGCCAGCCGCCACCAACGCTGATTGATTATTTTCCAAAAGACTTCCTGCTACTTGTCGATGAGTCGCATATGACTTTGCCGCAGGTGCGCGGTATGTATAACGGCGATCACGCGCGCAAAGAAACTCTCGTAGAGTATGGATTCCGTTTGCCTTCGGCATTAGATAACCGCCCGCTAACTTTTGGCGAGTTTGACGCGCATATTTCTCAGGCAGTATACGTATCGGCAACGCCTAGCGATTACGAACTAACGCATAGCCCAGCGCCTGCACAGCAGGTGATTCGCCCGACAGGGCTACTTGATCCAGAGATCGAAGTGCGTCCGAGCGAGAACCAAATTGATGACCTGGTAGAAGAAATTGATAAGCGCATCGCGAAGAGCGAGCGCGTGCTCGTAACGACACTTACGAAGCGCATGGCAGAAGATTTGTCTGCGCATTTGATTGAGCTTGGGCTGAAGACCGCCTATGTACATAGCGATATTGATACTTTGGAGCGCGGTGACATTTTGCGAGACCTGCGCGCTGGCGTATATGATGTGCTTGTGGGCATCAACTTGCTACGCGAGGGCTTGGATTTGCCAGAAGTTTCGCTTGTGGCGATTATCGATGCGGATAAAGAAGGTTTCTTACGTAGCGAATCGGCGCTGATTCAGACGATTGGGCGTGCAGCGCGCAACGTCGAAGGTCGCGTGATTATGTACGCAGATAATATTACCGGATCCATGGAGCGCGCGATCAATGAAACTAATCGTCGTCGCGATATTCAACGAAAATACAACGAAGAACATGGCATTACGCCGCAATCGGTAGCGAAGGAAATTTCGCAGGGCCTGCGCGCGATTATTCCAGAGAAAATGAAGTCGAATAAGCTAAATCTGAAGAAGATTCCGCGCGATGAGTTCCCAACTTTGGTGAAAGAACTCACCTCGCAAATGCAACTTGCCGCGGCAAACCTAGAGTTTGAGCGTGCGGCAGAAATTCGCGATCAAATTGACGAAATCAAGGCGGCGATGTAATTAAATTTCGCCGAAATGGATGTTTTTGTAATCTGCGCCAACCTCATCGCAGATTTTTTTGAGCCAATTATCGCAGATTGTATTACCGAGATCGGAATTTAGGGCATCGTGCGTCGGAATAACTACTTTTGGCTTGACGGCCTTGATGAAGTTTAGCGATTCCTCAATTTTGAGCCATGGCGCAGTAATCGGCACGAGTAAAATCTCTGGGCTAGTCGGGGGAAGATCGAAAGAGCCACCAGAGTTGGCAAAAACTCCGTCAACTAGCGTGCAGATATTCTCGCAGGGCACTTCGCCAGACACAATAGCGGCATGATTTCCGCCATAAAATTCCAAACCAAACACGCCGGCTTCGATTTCGTCGCCATTCTTCACCGCAGTTGCGTCTGGAATATTAGCAATATTATCTGAAGTCGTAAAAACTCGTGCGTCGGGATTCTGCGCACGAATTTTCTCCAAAATTTGTGGACTAAAATGATCGCCATGCAGGTGGGTAATAATAATTGCGTCAAGATTTGTGATTTCTGGCAGTTCGTGAGTATATGCTACTGGGTCGAATAGCAGTCCGCGCCCAGATTTTTCAAGTAAAAAGCCCGAATGGTCAAACTTTGTAATGTTCATTTCTTGATGCCTCCTTTTAGATAAGTAAAACGATAACTTTTGCCGTCATGTTTGTCCATAAACATGGTTTTTGGGCGAATCCACAGGTCATTGCTATCGCCATAGAGCGGACGATACACTACGTAGTCTAATAATTCTTCAGAGTGCGTCGCGACGCCTTCCACCAGATACAAACCGCCTTTATAGTGCTGATAGACCCCATGGATTACAAGCTCGCGCGAAGTCATTTTGCGCCCCCTTTATCGAAATAGCTATCGCCGGATTCGACATCGCGAATCGTATCGAGCGGGATAGTCTGTCCTTCCATATATAGCTCCACATCCTGCCAGCAGCAGCCATCTCGCAGTTCGCCATTATCGCGCATGTGCTCAATTTCGGAAAGCGTAAACCATTCCACGGCGTTGATTTCAGACTCGTCGCGCTCTTCGGGAGATCCACCGATAATTTTTCCGATATACACAATCCGAAAAACGCTGTTGTCGTAAATATTTTCGAGGGGAAGCAATTTCGTAATCTCGATGTCGTAGCCGGTCTCTTCTTTTACTTCGCGCTTGGCGGCATCGGTCATATTTTCGCCGTAGTCCCAATGTCCCATCGGAGTGTTCCATTTCATATAGGCGGTCTTCTTTAGCTCTTGAATTAGGCAAATTTTACCAGCGTCATCAACCAATATTGCACCAGTTACAACGTGCGAATTGCGTTTCAGTCTTACGCTTGCACGCTGTCGCAACTCGTCATCTTCGATGGTCGCCACGAAATCTTGTAATAATTTATTTATATCGGTCATTTTGTTTCCTCCTCATTTGTTGACCAAATCTGAAAACTGTCGCCCTCCACGTACACCAGCTGCGTGTCATTCAGGGCGATAATTGGCTCGGAAATATTATAAAAACTACTTGCACCAGATTGCATTTCCGCTATATCGCGCTGGCGTTTTTCGCCTTGGCGATTCCAGTGCGGGCGAATGAGAAAATTCACCAAGCCCATACCATTATAATCTGGTAAAACCGGTGGATTTTCGCGCTTGTCTGGCACCATATGTCGGTACGCTTCGATATTTTGCCCAGTAATAATTGAGCCGGTGCTTTCGCCGATATACGGCACGCCTTTTGCGAGCAAATCACGAATAATTTGACCAAAGTTACAATTTTTGACCTGCTCAAGCATATAAATTGGCTGCCCGCCCTCAACGAAAACCACGTTGCAGCCATCAAGCTCGGCGCGCACCTCCGACTCGGTCTTTTCGGCTATGTCCATTTCGGCAACCTGCCAACCACGACTAATCAGAATTTTTCGGCCATCATCAATCCAGTCTTTTTTGTCTGCAGGGTGCAGATTTGCAGCGGTCGTGATGAAGGCGATCTTGATTTCTGCACCAGTACGTCCAATTTTTTTCTCGATGTCGTCCATAATGAGTTCAGAGACACCTGCATGACGAAAGCTCGACGCGAGATATAGCTGTTGCGGCGTAGCGCCTTTTACAATCGTAGCGATGAGCTTTGGAAACTCCTTGTACTTTGGCGAGGACTCAAGGTTAAAATGCCCCTGACCGGAAATTAGCTTCAACCTGCCGCCAAGATTTTTCGCCAACCATTCCGCCTCGTCGACCGGCACATACGGGTCGTCGTCAGAATAAATAATCACAAATTCATCCGCCATCTTTTTTACTTTGGAATAATCTACTTCGATATTTTGGATACTCTTGAGCTTTTCCCATCCAAGATCCGTATGGAAACCGCTCACGAGGATGGCTTTTTTGACCTTGGTGCCTTCTGGGAGCTGCTGCATGAGTTGGGGAATTAGCGCCGCGCCGGCAGAATGTCCTACGATAATCGTATCTTCGCCAATCTCAAATGGAACATTCTCGATGACGTATTTTGACCATTTAGCGGTATCGGGAAAATCGCTATCGGGAAGGGAAGGCGCATAGACTTCATAGCCGCGCTTCTCGAGCTGAGATTTCACCCACGGAATCCAGTTTGCCTTCCAATCATTGCCGGTGCCATGTAAAAGTATTGCTTTCATCTTTTATTCCTTTCATAAATTGAACGAATAAGGTCGAGTGAAAGGGTAGATAACAGAAAACCAATCACCGGCACAGCGGAATTAAGAAAAATATTGCTAAAATTCGTAACCATCGCATTGTACGCCAGCACCACTAAGAACGTTAAGACGCAAATCGAAATTCGTCGCACCCAACTCGTTTCCCATGCTTTGTCGCGCTCAACTTTTTGATTGCGCTGCTCAATTTTCTCTAATCTCTTCTCAATTTCGCTCATTTACTCTCCTATAAAATAATTAGTTTCGGGGTTTCGGTCTACGATGGCGTGCGCCTGCTTCATTTCTTCCGGCGAATAAATATGGATGATTTTGTACTTTCCAGAAGTGGTGTTTTTGGCGTAATCATGATGGGTTCCGAGCACATGGATCAGCCCCCAATACAGCCACTTGCCGTCAATATTTTCGACCAGAAAATTACGTACAGGCGGCTGATGATAGGCTCGAATCTTCGGCTTGTCATGAAACTCAAAAATCTTGCCGTCAAAATCCGCTGCAGAGTACGGCGTATTTTGGTGCGTCGCGAAATCAAGCTCCGCGGGAAAACCTTGTGCTTTTGTTATCTGCAAAGTGTCGTTAATTTCTATCATCGAACCCATTAGCCCTCCTTGGTTTTTCTCTTTATATCGTAGCACGACAACCGTCGGAATTATGGTATGATATATCCTATGAAAGCAATTACACGATTCGCACCAAGCCCAACCGGCTACATACATATTGGCAATGTTCGATCAGCAATTTATCCATATTTGGTTGCTAAGCAATCAGACGGAACTTTTATCTTGCGGATTGAGGATACCGACCAAGCACGCTACGTCGAGGGTGCGACCGAGTTAATTATGAGCACTCTAAAATGGCTGGGGCTCGATTGGGATGAGGGTCCAGTTGTTGATGGCCCACACGCGCCATATTTCCAGACCGAGCGAAAAGACACCTATAAAGAATGGGCAGACAAACTAATTGCAAAGGGCAGGGCTTACGCCGACCCAACACCATCAGACGTAATCGCGAAGTACCGCGAAGAAGCAAATAAGGCGAAAAAACCATTCTTGTATAGAAATTACCGACCCGAAAATACCCCAGAGTGGGAGCCGGGCATGCCGTTGCGCTTCAAGGCCGAACCAAAAGAGTATAATTATCACGACGAGGTTTATGGCGACCTACATATGGGTCCAGAAACTCAGGACGACTTTATTTTGATTAAGGCAGACGGCTTGCCAACGTACAATTTTGCGCACATAGTAGATGATGCAACTATGGACGTGACACACGTAATGCGCGGCCAAGAGTATCTACCAAGTATGGGTAATTATCTGGCGCTATATGATGCACTAGAGTTGCCACGCCCAATTTTCGCACAATTGCCACACATCTTGGGGCCATCGGGCACCAAAAAGCTCGGCAAGCGCGACGGCGCAAAATCCGTCTCCGACTACCGCGATGACGGCATTTTGGGCGAAGCAATGGTGAACTTTTTGGCGTGTCTCGGCTGGAACGATGGCACCGAAAAAGAACTTTATACAAAAGAAGAACTAATCAAAGAATTCAAACTAAATCGCATCCAGCGCGCAGGGGCAAGGTTCGACGAAACCAAGCTACTTTGGATTAACGGCCAATGGATTCGTCGCCTTTTTGCAGAAAATCCAAAAGAATTATTTGCTCGTACTGAAGGTTTTTGGCCAGAAAGCGCCAAGGATTTCAAAGAAGACGAGAAATTCGCCGTATTTGAAATTATCTACGACCGACTCAAGACTTTGTCCGATTTGCGCACCATGACGGATTATTTCTTTGCCGATCCAAAAATTGACCAAAAAATGATTCTAGAGAACAAGTTTTTGAAGAATTTTTCAGAACAAGAACTTATGGGAATGTTACGCGCGACAACGCAAGAGCTGGAAGCGCAGGAAGATTGGACAACCGAAGCTTTGCAGGAAAAACTCAACGCACTACTAGCTGCCAGCGGCAAAAAACCCGCAGAATTCTTTAGCCTCATTAGGATTAGCCTTTCCTTTGCGCCATTTAGCCCAGCGCTACCAGACACCATGCGAGTTCTAGGCAAGAATGTCACGCTAGCACGGCTCAATGCCGTAATTAGTGCGCTCGCCAACAATTAGCATTAGTGGTATAATTGGCGCATGAAATTGCGACGAAACAAATCGGATGAAGATATCGTCATTGTGAATGATTACCAGCCAACAGATGGCGGTACTCCAGCAAAAAAACCCAAGAAGAGTCGCAAAAAACTTATAATTATAATTTGTAGTATTGTCGGCGCATTGCTCGTCGCCGGTTTATTGGTTTGGCTATTTTTGCCAAAGTCTAACGAAAAAATACTCGGACAAGACAACGAAGATGAAGCATCTCCTGATTTGATTTACTATTCACGGCTTACGGGCTTAGAAGTAAAAGACAGGGCGTCGGAAACTCAAGCAACGACCTGCATTATGATCGAAAACTCACCAGACGCACGGCCACAATCTGGGCTAAAAGACGCTGGGGTGATTTATGAGGCGATCGCCGAGGGCGGAATCACGCGCTTTATGGCAATCTACCAAGAGGCAAAGCCGCAATTTATCGGTCCAGTACGCAGCGTGCGACTATATTATGCACAATGGGCGAAACCGTATAATTGCTCGATAGCTCATGCCGGTGGAGCGTCAGACGCACTATCTTTGATCCGCAATTCGGCAAATGGATACCGCGACATTGATGAGTTTTACAACTCAAGCTCTTATTGGCGTCAATCTGGACGCTACGCCCCACATAATCTATATACGAGCTTCGATCGAATTGACGCACTAAATAAGTCAAAGGGACATACTGTTTCAGAATTTGAGGGCTTCGCACGACTCGATGCCGACAGCACTCCCGCTATACCAGACGACGCTGTGAGCAAGGTCACGATTAAGATATCTTCAAACTTGTACAACCCAGTCTATACTTATGACGCAGCCACCAATACCTACAAAAGGGCACACCAGTCGGGCGGCATACACAATGACAAGGCGCAAAACGGCGCGCTGACGCAATATTCTCCGAATGTAGTAGTCGCAATTAAAGTAGTGCCGGTATCGAGGTCTGGCTCGGCATACGCAAATTACACAACGACCGGCACCGGCACGGCATATATCTTCCAAAACGGCACAGTTGTCGAAGGGAAGTGGACGCGCGCCTCGGTAGATTCTGAGCTGGCTCTTGAAGATGCAAATGGCAACACGGTACTTCTAAACCGTGGACAAACTTGGATAACCGCCATCCCAAATAATACCGGCTCGGTAAGTTGGGAATAAAAAAACACCCCCGCGATACTTGCGGGGGAGTTTTAGAGAGTACTTAATCGAACGGCCAATAGGCGGTAATATCAATGTCGAAATAGCCGTTGTAGTTCGCATAACTTGGGTCTTGCTGACTGATCAACGTACCATCGGCAAATGCCAGAGCCCTACCCGTACCAGTACGAAGCACACTATAATCAACCACATAAATCGGCTGATCGTCATATAGCTTATCGGATTTGGCTACTGTGTACGTAGTCCACGAGGCGATACTCGACTCGTTCAGCTGCGCCTGAGGCCACTCCGCCATAATTAGCGCTGGCATCAAAGCAATAGCTTGATCTTCAGTAAACTCACCAGCAGAAGCTGCTGGGGGCACGCTCGTAGATGGAGCAGAGGGAGTGTCGACAGAGGTGATGTTGGCCTTGAGAAACGCAATGGCCTCATCGTAGGTCATCGATAAACTCTCCATCTTGGATACTTTATCCCAAATTGGCTGGCCCTCTTCCTGACCGCTCCACACAATCACACTACCGATTTTGTCGATAATTTCCTGAGTATAGGAGTTATATCCACTCTCAGTAATCTCGACGCCATCAAGCGTATATTTGTGAGTTGAAGTCGTATGATCGGCAGAGGGTGATTCTTCGTGAACTAACGTGACTTCCGGAACGTAGCCATTGATGGGGTCTACCGAGTACTCCGTAAAAGAGTAAATCCATGGATCTTCGCCTTGACTTTTATACAAATATAGTTTGTAATCGGTCGTGCGGAAAAAACAGTAGCGTACGCCAGAACCAACGAGCTCGTCCAATACATGGGCATAATAAATCAAGGACACTTCGCCATCGCGATAAACGCAGCCATTGAGCGCAGCACTATTGCCGCCGTCAGCCACCCATAGGTAGATGAGCTCAGGAGTGGGGTCGTCAACGATGTCTGCGAAGGCAATTGACCCGCCGCCTTGCTGCCAAGTATAGCGCTCGATATGCTCCTTGTTACCAAGCAGAATCTCGAGGTATTTGGCGTAAACTTCAGAATAGTCCGAGTTCTCTTCGGCTGGGGGATCGGTCTCCGTAGGAGCCTCTGTGGATGGGGTTTCTGTGGTTGCCGGCGTGCTTGTAGCCTCGCTCTCAGGTTTTGAGCTAACGAGCGCAGAAGTATCGCCATTGCAGCCAGACAGAAGAAGGGCAAACAAACTAATGATCAGCAAAAAGGTAATCTTTTTCATATTAAACTCTCCTTTCAAGGTGCAAATTATCGTTCGGAACGTTATTCTTACTCTCATTATACCACAGATTGCGATTTTTTGCAAGTGCACAGGGGTATGATATGATTGAGATATGCGGAAATTTCTGAAAAGCCCGTGGGCGTTTGCGGTAATTATTACTGTGATCTATTTTGTAGTAAACCTGATTTTGACACTCAACCACGAGCCGTATTGCGACGAGGCAGGCACGTGGCTTTTTGCGAAAAGCCTCTCGATTACAGAAATGTTTTCACTCTTGAAGGCCGACGGACATCCGCCGCTGTTCTATCTGATATTAATGCCGTTCGCCAAGCTTGGACTGCCGTATATCACGATAAATCTCGTGAGCCTTGCGATTACCACGCTCGCGGTGCTCCTTATCGTGCGCTATGCGCCATTTCCGAAGTGGCTACGCGTGCTAATAATATTCAGTCCAGCGTTTACGTATTTTATTCCGTCTTTCGGCAGAGATTACTGTTTGGCGGCGCTTGGGATGGCGCTGATTTGCGTGACCTACAAAAACCGCATGACAAGACCTATAAAATATGCGGCGAGCATCGCGCTGCTGTTTCAGTCGCACGTGGTGGCGGTGCCGGTGGCGGGGCTGCTCGCGCTGGTATTTTTGTATGAGCATATTAAGGCGAAGAAAATCAATCGCCCGTTCTTTATTGGACTGGGGCTACTGGGGCTTAGTTTCGCGCTGATGGCGCTGCCGCTTTTGGGGTCGCTAGGCACACATGGGTACCTTGAGGGCAGCTTGGAGCGCGGGCAGAGTAGCATCGTGGCGGTTTATCAGTCGCTGTTTGGCGGTAATATTATTGTGGCGATTTTGCTGGCGGTGTTTGCGCTATACTTCCTTCTATACATCCTGCAATACCCAAAACAATTGATAATTTTCGTGGGGTCGGTGGCGGCGTATCTGATAATTTGTGAGTTTATTTATGCGCTGTATAAGCCGCAGCAGACGGCGATTATTTTGCAGCTGATTATGTTTGTATATTGGACGGCGCACTACGAGGTGACGGTCACGAAATTCACGAAAGCAATCAAGAAGCTGTTTAGCAAACTTGAGATTACGAAATTGTTTTTGCTGCTGGTGAGCTATCCGGCGGAGAAGGGCAAGCGCGGGGCAAACTTTATGGCGGCGTTTATGTGCGTGCCGTTTGTGTTTGCAATGCCGCCACTCGTGCAGGCGGCGCATAATGATCTGGTGCATGATTTTAGTATTTCAAAAACAGCTGGGCAGTACATCAATGAGAATTTGCCAGAAGGGAGCGTACTAATCACGGGCAACGAGCACATTGCGTCGCTTGCGATTGCGCCGTTTTTGAAGGACGGACGAGTGATTTATGATGCGGTGTTGGGGCGAGAGATGTATTATATGAAGTTTGATCATGAGTCGTTTGAGGTGCTGCCGTATACCGAGCTAGAGCAGATGATTGCGGAGAAATTTAGCGGGCGAGACAATGTTTATTACCTCGTTGCGGCGTGGACGATAGACGAAGATGGGTTGCCGTTTTATCAAGAAGAGTCGGAGGGTGCAGCAGTAGAATTCTTGAGTCGGTTGGAGCTGATAAAAGAGCATTACGACCCGAACGCCTCGAGCGAAGGGGTGATTGGTGAATCGTATTACGCAATCTATAAGATACCGGCGGATTTTTAGACAAAGAAAAAGCCCCATCTGTTTTCGGATGGGGCGTTTTCTCTGGTGATCCCGGCGGGAGTCGAACCCGCGATTTTCTGGATGAGAACCAGACGTCCTAGACCACTAGACGACGGGACCACTTGAGAGTTATTCTAACAAATTCTCGCCGAGGTGTAAAGTGTATGAAATATGATATTATCATTGACAATAATGCTTATATTTGGTATAATTGAAAGATAAAGTGTGTTTAATAAAACGGATCGGAAGAAAATGCAAGATTTAAGTCTTGGAAAATTGATACGCTATTACCTCAAAAATAGCTGGATAATAGTAGCCGCACTACTACTCGGAGCAGGGGTGGGTCTTTTTTATTCCAAAAATATTGTGAAGCCACTATACAAGAGTGATTCTACCGTAATTCTGAACCAGCACTCCAATACGAACGACTCTACGCTGATCAACAACTATACGACGCTGCTAAAATCGCGCAAGGTGCTCGAGCCGATTATCGCCGAGACCGGAAGCGGCATAAGCTACTCTGAACTATACGGCAATATCTCGATTGTGAACGAAAAATCTACGGAAACTATTACGATTTCGGTGACGGCGCCAAACCCTGAGCTAGCGCAAGACGTAAACTCAAGGCTGATTGAAAGCTTCAATATCGAATCGCTGGGTCTTTCTCAAGACAATACGGCGACGGCGAACCAAATTATTACTGTGATTGACGAGGCGAGCTTCAACCCAGGAGCGATTAATAATAAGACAACACAGAACGTCGTGATTCTTGCGGGCGGAGGCGCAATCGTTGCGATTGTGGTACTATTCGTAGCTTTTGACGTGCGTAGCTACCGAGCAACGCGCACCGCGGCGACATTCGTGAATCGTCGCAGCAGCAGACTTGTTGGTGCAATTACTGTTGAAGAAAAGCCAGCAATTATTGCAGCTGAGATTAGTAAGACCGAGCAAAAAGTCAAAGAAGAGCAGAATAGCCGCATTAAAATTATCAAGCGCGAAGCGATAGATATCTTGGATGTGCTTGAAAATATTGGTGGCGTAGAACTTCACCGCTAAAAAGTGCTAGAATATTAGCATATGCGGACAATCCTAAAAAAGCATTGGCGAATTTTGTTGCCGACTATCGTGATGGCGGCGATTTGGGTTTTTTCCGCGATGAACGGCGCGCGCTCAGATGCGCAATCCGTGCCAGTCGCAAATTTTCTGGGCTTGCCAAACGGGTTAATCCGCAAGGCAGCACACTTCACTCTGTTTGCTTCTTTAGGTGCTTTATGGTACAATTACATCAGAAATAGTAATATTCGCAAATTCACACCGGGCTTCACAATCGCACTCAGCATATCACTTGCCGTGATATATGCCTGCATCGACGAAATGCACCAGCTTTTCGTACCGGGCAGGAGTGGCGAAATAAGAGACATCTTGATCGACTCAGTAGCAGCGATCACCGGAGTAGCGATATTCGCATTGATACATTATCTGACAAGAACTAAGGAACAAAAGGCGGCGCGCCGCAAAGAAGTAGAGAAAATATGGAAGACGGAAAAGCAAAGATGGAGAAAAAGGAAAAGTCCGAGAAAATCGGTCGCCAGCGAAAAGCAGGCGGACTCTTAAGGACGCTTCGACTGCTTTTGGCGCTCGCGCTTGGTGCGACGGCGCTGATGGCGATGTTTGCGCTTATCATTTCGCGCGTTGTACCTGAGCATTTGGTGACTTTGGGCATCATCTTGATTTTGGTCTGGACGAGCCTAATTATTATTACCGGATTTAGGAAAGCAGAGAAAGCCCGCACGTCGGCGATTTTTTCGCTGGCTTCTGTCGTGCTGATATTTGGACATTTTCTGATTTTTAGCTATGGAAATTCGACGGCGGGATTCTTGAACCAGATTGATACGACCGCTATATCGAGCGAAGCGACAACGCCCGTCGATGAGGTTTTGACGACATCGTTCGTACTATATACCTCTGGAAAAGACGCTGGCGGATCATTGTCTGACGTCAACCAGCTAGCAATCGTCAATCCAAAAACCCATAAGATACTGCTGGTCAACACGCCGCGCGACTATTACGTGCCACTAGCTGGCAAAACTGGACTTTCGGACAAACTAACGCACGCCGGAACTTACGGCCTAGACACCTCAATCAAAACACTCGAAAATCTTTACGATATAGACATAAACTATTATGCACAGATCAATTTTGACTCGCTCGTAAATCTCGTAGATACGTTGGGCGGGATCGAAGTTGACTCGGCATATGCGTTTGACGAATTTCGAGTGGGCATAAATACATTAAACGGCAAGCAGGCGTTGCGTTTTGCGCGCAATCGCTCGGCATTCGATGGCGGCGACCGCACGCGCGGCGAAAACCAACAGCGCGTGATAGCTGGCATTATTCGCAAGCTCAGCAACCCAAGTACGGTTGTAAACTACACCTCTATCCTAAAATCGATGGAGGGAAGTTTTATTACGAACTTTGGTAGCGACAACATCGTGAAATTTGCAAAAAACCAGATTAACAATAATCCAAACTGGAGCGTAAATACCTACGCAGTAGACGGAACCGGTGCGATGATGAATACGTATTCTTACCCAAACCAAAAGCTGTATGTAATGCTGCCAAACCAAGCAACTATGAATGAAGCCAAGCAAAAGATAAGCGAATTACTCGAGGAAGGGGTATAATATAACAATGAAACTTCCGATTGTAGCAATTATTGGTCAGACAAACGCAGGCAAATCTAGCTTGTTTAATCGTTTGGCGCGAGGGAAAAAGGCGATCGTAGCACGCGAGGCGGGCACGACGCGCGACAACGTAATGACGCGAGTGAATAATCGTTATATTCTAGTAGATACTGCTGGTCTGAAAGATCCTGAGGATGATTTTGAGGCGTCAATTCAGACGCAAATTGAAGACGCGATTGCGTCGGCAGATTTGATCCTACTTACGCTCGACGGCACGAAATACACTGATCATGACGACAAGATGATGGCACGCAAGGCCCTCAAAAGCCGTAAGCCAGTTGCGTTAGTGCTGAACAAAGCCGACCTTGGCGACTCTTTGCCAAAAAATGAGTTCTTGAGCTTGGGCGTAAAGGATATGTTCCACGTGTCGGCAACGACTCGACAAGGCGTCGACGAGCTTGAAGACTATATTACCGATAGCGTTCCTGAAGTGACCGATTTTGAAGACAAAGAAGATACGCTAAAACTAGCATTGATTGGGCGACCAAACGTTGGAAAATCCAGCTTGTTCAATAGCCTCGCCGAAAAACAGCAGGCAATTGTGGCGAATTTGTCGGGCACAACGCGCGACATCAATCGCGCAGAAGTAAAATACAAGGGCAGGGCGCTCGAGATCTTGGACACCGCAGGCTTGCGTCGCCAAGGCAGGCGCGAAGTCGGTATTGAGAAGTTTTCGGCGCTGCGCACTCTTGCAGCAATTGAGGAGTCGGACGTCTGCTGCCTACTCGTAGATAGCACCGAGCCACATGTAAAACTTGACCAAGTTTTGGCTGGGCAAATTATCGAGGCTGGCAAGGGAATTATGATTATCGTGACCAAAACCGACCTTGAGGGCAAAGATAGCGACGAGATTCTAAATCAACTCGAAGAAGACTTTAATTTCACGCCGTACGCACCGGTGATTTTGACTAGTAGCGTAACTGGCAAGAATGTCACTCAGATTTTTGAACTCGCGCTCGACATTGACCGCGAAAGGCATACGACAGTAAAGACTTCGGAGCTCAATAAGATCCTGACCGACGCCGTGCTTGCACACCCGCCAGCTGGGCTCAAGAACACGATGCCAAAGCTTCGTTACATTACGCAGTCGGACACGAACCCGCCATGGTTCATCGTATACGGCAGCAATCTTAGCCTGCTACATTGGAGCTACAAGCGGTATCTTGAAAAACGCATTCGCGCACAATTCCCATTTATCGGAACTCCTATCTTTTTCAGCTTCCGTAATCGCGACTAGTGGTGTAGAATAAAGACATAGTAAGAATGGGTGGCAATGGACAACATCGCCGCCGTTTTTATTAGGCCCTTTATCATTGTTGGAGGAGGTAAATCATATGAACAAAAAACCGATTTTTGTAATTGACACCAATGTCGCGATCGATTATCCAAACATCATCCCAAACGGAGCAGAAACGCTTCCGGACGAGCCGACAGTTGACACTTCCGAGGCGCACATCGTCGTGCCCGTCGCGGTGATTCACGAACTTTCAAAGTTCAAAAAGGAAAGTTCTGACCGAGGCGAAGCATCGCGCAATGTGCTCAGGCGTATTCGTAAGCTCGTCGAGGGGAAAGACTTGGCAATCGCGGACGTCTACAAGTTAGCAGCGCCGATCACGTTTGAATACTGCCAAAGGCTATTCTCAGTTCTGCCAGTTCCAAAGACTTTTGTTGGAGAGGTGGAACTTTTCAAACCAGGCGACAAAGACATGGACGATCAGATAATACTCGCCACTCTGCTTGCGAAAAAGCACGCAGACGACAGCGAGGTCACGCTACTAACGAACGACAACGGACTCGCTATCTGTGCCGCGGCAAATGGCATCAAGACTTCGCGCTATGGGTATCGTTATCCGGCGCCGTATACTGGCCGCCGCGACAACGTCGCAGTACCATTCGACCTGTATCATCTCTGGGCTAAGAACCATAAGATCACCTTGGAAGAGTGGAACGAGCACATGCCTGAGGAGCCAAAGCTATCGGCGAACGAATTCATCATCATGACGCCGATCGATTGGCGCGATCACATTCAGCAATTTAGCAACATCGGTCGTTTTGATCCCAAAACCGAAGAGATCGTGCCGCTAAGATGCGCTTTCGATTTCCCGACCGAGATCAAGTATCCTGGTCACGCCTGCTACGCAGAAGCGCTCTATAACCCTGACATCAAGGTCGTATTGGCATCTGGAGTCGCTGGCACGGGCAAAACTTTCATGGCGACAGTTTATAGTTATATGTCCGCAAAGGCCGGTGACTATATCGGCGTCATAGCAGTAATCCGCACCCAAGAGAACGACGGCGTGGGCTACTTGCCTGGCGAACTTAGCAGCAAGCTTGATCCAAACGCGCAGCCCATGAAAGTGGCGCTTAGGAATTTCTTTATCCAGACGGATAAGGACGTAATAAAGCGCATGAACAAGATGCAGAACAAGAAGAAAGGCGCTAATGGCAACAACAACGAAAGCGGCGATGGCGAGGAAAAACCAGAAAACAAGTCGGTCGCTAAATACCTCGCAGAAAAAGTCAATTTGACCTGGGAAAACTGGGTCGAAGAGGTAGCCGTGCCGCACGTGAAAGGAAGGGATTTCGCCTATCACGTAGTAATTGTGGACGAACCGCAAGATTTGACCGGCAGAAATGCCGATACCGTAATCAAGCGTTTTGGTCGCAACGGCAAAATGATTTTTGCCGGCGACTTATTGCAGATTCACTCGCAATACTCGGACGAATACAACAACGGACTATCCTATCTCAGCCGTCTTTTAAAAGACGACGAAGAGGTGGCGCATATTCTACTGTATCCTGAAGAGGTAATGCGTGACGATCTCGTAATGAGAATCACAAAGCGCCAGCAAGCGGCACGAGAAGAAGCGCACAAAGTTGACAGCTAAAGAAACTTCCAGCAAATTTAGACAAGTACAGTAGAAGGTTTTGCTTTCTAGTACTAAAGGGGGCTACATTGTAGCCCCCTTTTTCATGGTAAGATATACGTATGAGAATTATTGTAGGTCTAGGAAATCCGGGAAATGGATATAATTTTACGCGGCATAATTTTGGTTTTTTGGCGCTAGATTTTTATGCAAAGATAAATGGAATTGAATGGAAGGCGGAGCCAAAGTTCAAGGCGATGGTGGCGCGCGATGGCGACACGCTGCTCGTGAAGCCTCAGACGTTTTATAACGAGGTTGGCACGAGCGTCGAGAAAATGGTGCATTTCTATAAGGTAGATCCGTCAGAGGATCTGCTAGTCGTGGCGGATGATTTTAACCTGCCATATGGTGATGTGAGATTTCGTCGAAGTGGCAGCGCGGGCGGGAATAATGGTCTAAAATCGACCATGCAACATCTTGGCGATGGCATATTTCCACGACTACGTCTAGGTACCGGCAATGAGCCGATGCGCAAGCAACTGGGTGACACGGATTTTGTGCTATCAAAGTTCACGCCAGACGAGCGCGAAAAATTGCCACAAATCCTCCAAAATGTTGTAAAACTGATTGAAAATCCGCCAAAATAGCAACTTTTTTACCATATTTTATTGATTTTAACAATAAGCGGTATCGCCTCTGTTAAAAGCCCTAAAATGGGGTAAAAATAGGCAAAAATGGCGTTGCAATTGAGTGAAAAGGTTAAAAAGGTGTTGACTTAATTTCAAGTGTGTGCTATAATG
Organism: Saccharimonadales bacterium (SeqCode); assembly: GCA_047974525.1. Lineage (GTDB taxonomy): Bacteria > Patescibacteriota > Saccharimonadia > Saccharimonadales > Saccharimonadaceae > UBA2834. The sequence goes on along the minus strand of JBKECJ010000005.1, from coordinate 328,071 downwards.
GGTAACAGTTAAGGACGGCAACGTCCCGACACTGCACCTAAATAATACAAAACGTTACTAGAACTTCGGTTTTAGTAATTGTTGCGTGCTCTAAAAAGCTATTCGGCCTTGAACTTTCTTTTAAAAGATCAAGTGAAAAGTATTACCTCCACTTAGAATAGATATTTTTAGGGCTAGCAATCCCTTTAACCGGCGGGCCCCTATTTTGTGTGAGGTGGGTCGCGCTTCCGGGGTCTCCCCGGTGCCAACCAGGTGCGTTAAAGGGCCCAAATGAGCCACAGTGATGCCCACCCTTACTGTGGCTCTTTTGGTTTTCAAGACTTTTCATTTCAAATAAAATATGATATAATATCAGAGTTAGCCCAACGATTATCGAGCGGGCTTGTTTTTTAGCAATTAGTATTTGTGAAAGAAAGGGGGAAATTTCATGGAGTTTCGTAATGAGTACCATCACGACATAGAATGTGGCGACGTGTTTATGCGGACGCTAGGTGCGGCGATTATTTGCATTGTGATATTTGGGCTTGGCGTCCTAATATCATGGGGCGAGAACACGCGAAAATCCGACATAGAATTCAATGAATATGTGACGGAATTTAACGCTTTACCAGAGTCGACCAGAATAGTTGCGGCGCCGTTTATCAAGTACGAGCTCCCAGAAGGGAAGACTGTTTTGGAATTCAAGCCAGTTGCCGATGAATACGGCACGCAGCTTGGAGGCGCAATGCCGACGATTATCAAATTGTTTTTGCTGGTGCTTTCTCTGACGACTTTCTTCTCGTATTGGTACGAGAAGAACTCGAGCTACTTTCTTGCAGACTTGCCGATGCGTACGCCGTATGGCTGGGTTTTGCTAATATCGATGTTTGCCGGTTGGCCGATATTGATAATAAGCTTTATTCGGATGATGCGATGTAAGTATCGGCGAGAGATAAAGAAGGAGATTGAGGCGATAGAGGAGCAGTTAGAGGACGACGATTTGACCTACGAGAAGCCGAATTCGCCGATAGCGCTGGCGCGGATGCGAAAAGCACGCACCAGATATATTAACTATCGGGTAGACGGCAGACAAAAGGCAATCAAGCACATGCACGACGAAACTACTGCGCTTGAAGAAGCGCAGCGCAAAGATCTGCAGAAGCTCGGGGAACAAATCAAGAGACAGCAGCGGCTGATTGGCGAGACTCTCGCCGAAAAGCAGCGGCTTGCCGATGTGAAGGTGACCGAGCAAGAGACGCGCGAAAAAGCGATGGCCGAATGGGATACGATTGCGCAGATGCGTGGCGTGTCGGTGGTGAGCGTGAAGCGTCCGAAGGGTGAAAAAATCCAACCACTCACGCTCGACGTGAAGGTGAGAGTGCCCTATAAGGGGGAGCTGTGTGACTTTGGCGATTATCGAGTGGTAATTAGTGGAAGCAAATTTAGCTGTACGCGAATCCGGTCTGGAGTAAAGGTTACTGCTAGCAGTAATAGTCCAAACTACAACGAAAGCGGTGGTTTTTGTTTTGGATCGGGGAAACATGTAATAACGGATTATGTTCGGAACGGACGCCTGCTTGAAGCGATCACATTGATTGTCGATAGCTTGCACTCCGTTAACGATAAACACGACGAAGCACAAATTCCAAATTGTTTCAGAAGAGTTGCAACTGTAAAACGGGTTGAGCGCTGGCTCAAGATCAAGAAGAAATTGGGGGTAAACGCATGATATTGAGAATTCCATTGAAGCATTGGCCGAGAATGAACTGCTATGCGCAACTTTGTTCGCCTGACGAGGTGACCGGCACGGGATTGCTGAGAAAAATCAGTAACTCTGAGCTACTGGTGGAGGAGATTTTTCTCCCGAATCAGACAGCCTCGCCGGACGAAAGCGATTTTACCGAAACTGGGATGCACGAGATTATCACCGATTTGATTACGGCGGGAACGCCGGACAAGATTGAGTGGCTGAAGTTTCGGTGGCATTCGCACGCAAAATCACCCTGTTTCTACTCGCCGAAAGATATTCGCGATATCGCGAAGTACTCTGGAGATTGGGTAGTGAACGTCGTAATAAATGCGGCGGGGCAATATTTGGCACGGCTGGATATGTTTGAGCCTCTGGTGCTTCGCGATTTGCCGATTGAGGTGGTCATTGACTATCCGATTGGCGAGGAGCTTCTGGCTGAATGCCAAGCAGAGATTGCCGAAAAAGTAACGTCAGTACGACTTGAGGGGAGGTGAGATATTGAGTAGAGATTTTTCGGATCAAACAGGCTTTTTCAATCCTGATGACTTCGCTTGGCCGGTGCACTTAATTGGCGCTGGCGGCATTGGCAGCGCGCTGGTGCTAAACTTGGCGAAGATGGGAGTGAGAGAGCTGCATTTGTGGGACGACGACGTTCTGGAGCCGCACAACGGCCCAGTAGAGTTGTCTTACAGCGAAGCTATGATGGGCAAATCGAAGTTGGAAGCGGCACAAGCGACTGTGGAGTTTATGATCGGGCTGGATAATATTCGGCTGGTGCTTCACCATGAGCGCGTGACGCGAGACACAGCATTATCTGGCGTCGTGATAAGCGGCGTAGATTCGATGGCGAGCCGAGCGGAAATTTGGCAGGGCATATCTGATAATTTTTTGGATATTCCGCTATATATTGACGCACGGAGCGCCGGAGAAGAAGTGATGATTTTCGGTTTTAGCCCATCGGATTTTGAAGTGGCGGCAGAGTATTCTGACGATTGGCTTTATCCAGATGAGGAAGCTACAAACCTCGACTGCGGCGCAAAGAATATTGCATATATTGCTAATATGATTGCGGGCGAAGTTGGACGTATTATTGCGCGATTCTATCGGGAACTCCCGATTGAGTTTAGATTTGCAAGAGACTATTCAAAAAATTGATTAAGGGAGGATTTAATCATGAGTGAGCAAACTACAAACAAGACTATCGAAGAAAAGAAGGGCCCCGTTGTATATCTGTCGGTTGGTGCCGGCACGAAGCCTCGGGAGGTTGACTGGGTGGAGGGCGACACCGTCGAGACCATCCTGAACCGCGCCAACGTCGTGGTGGAAAAGGGCAAAGTGCCCACGCTCGGCAAGCTGAAGGTAAAGAATCCGGCGAAGACGCCTGTGGTTGCAAACGACGTGATCGTCGTTGAGGGCAAACCTGGCAACGGCCGCGGCTAAATCTCCACAGCAAACAAATACTATTGCACTTAAGGTCGGGTTTATACCCGACCTTTTCTTTATCTTAAACATGTTGTGCTTTTTTTGAAAACTGTGGTAATATGTGCACTACATGAGCAAAAATCTAGTGATAGTGGAGTCTCCGGCGAAAGCCAAGACCATCGAAAAATATTTAGGCAAAGACTACAAAGTTATAGCCTCGATTGGGCATATTCGTAAAGATACAAAGGTAGATAAGAGCACTTTTGATGTGACTTACGAGGTAGATCCAGATCATAAAAAGGTGATTGCCGAACTAAAAAAAGCCGCAAAAGAAGCCAAACACGTTTGGCTAGCAACGGATGAAGACCGCGAAGGAGAGGCGATTTCTTGGCATCTTTTGGAAGTGTTGGGCCTGCCAAAAGGTACGAAGAGGATTACTTTTCATGAGATTACAAAATCTGCGCTAGAAGACGCAATTCACAACCCGCGCAAGATCGATATGGATATGGTGGCGAGCCAGCAGGCGCGCCAGACGCTCGATATGCTGGTAGGCTATGATCTTTCAGGTATTGTGCGCAAAAAGGTGCCTGGGGCGATCTCAGCAGGGCGCGTACAGTCGCCTGCGCTAAGGTTGATCGTGGAGCGCGAAAAAGAGATTGAGAAGTTTGCCTCTAAATACGCCTTTAAGGTTAGTGGAGATTTTGGCTTCGCGACGACGCTTAATCATGATTTTGATGAAGAGAAAGACGCTGCGGCCTTTTTGAAAAAGTTGATTGACGCAAAATATACAGTATCTGATATTGCTACGAGTCCTGGCACGCGTAGCCCAGGGCCACCATTCACGACGGCGTCGATGCAGATCGAGGCGAACAGCAAGCTTGGCTTTTCGGCTCGCACTACAATGCGGGCGGCACAGGCGCTATATCAGGGTGGACACATTACTTATCACAGAACCGACAGCATGAACTTGAGCAAGCAGGCAATTGCGATGATGGCGAGCTTTGTTGAAGATAATTACGGCAAAGAATACCTAAAAGTGCGCAATTTTAAGACGAAATCCGCCGGCGCGCAAGAAGCGCATGAGGCGATTCGCCCAACACATATTGATAATGAGGTGGTTGGGAAAAACGACTACGAGAAGCGTTTATATAAGCTAATTCGTACTCGCGCACTTGCAACGCAGATGGCAGATGCGAAACTAGAGAAGACTGTTGTGAAAATTACAACACCTACTGAGTACTTGTTTGAGGGGAAAGGCGAAATTATCATTTTTGATGGCTTTTTGAAAGTCTATGGTCGCGTAAAAGAGAGCGAATTGCCAAAAATGAAGAGTGGCGACGAGCTGAAGGCGAAAGAAATTGTGGCAAAACAGACATTTGCGAAGCCACCAGCAAGGTATACTGAAGGTTCGCTCGTGAAGAAACTCGAGGAACTAGGCATTGGGCGGCCATCGACCTATGCTTCGATTATGACGGCGCTACAAATGCGCGGCTATATGGTAAAAGGCGAGTCCGAGGGCGAAGAGCGCGAGGCGATTGAGCTAAAACTCACAAAAGACGCCGTAAATCGCGAGCTAGTGAAGGAGAAATTCGGCGCAGACAAGGGCAAATTGCTGCCGACGCCAATTGGCGAGTTGATTGCTGGATTCCTCGTGGATCATTTTAAGAATATTGTGGATTATAAGTTTACGGCGCACATCGAAAAGGATCTTGACCTTGTGGCGGAAGCGAAACTCGAGCGCGTAAAGATGCTTAGGGACTTTTATGGGCCGTTCGCACAGGAAGTTTTGGCTTCGGAGGGCGTGGAACGCTATAATAATGCGCGTGTTTTGGGGCATGACCCAGAAACCGGCAAGACGATTTATGCAAAAATTGGAAAAAATGGTGGGTTTATCCAGCTTGGCGACAACGAAAAGGAAACCGGCGAGAAGCCTGTATTTGCGCCACTACCAAAGCGCAAGAGCGTGAAGACTGTAACGCTTGATCAGGCGCTCAAACAGCTCGCGTTACCGCAATTGCCACGTGCACTCGGAAACGCCAAAGACGGCACGGAAATCATTGCTGCAGCTGGGCCGTTTGGGCCATATCTAAAGGCCGGTAAATACAATGTGTCGCTTGGTAAAGAGTTTGACCCGTATACTATTAGCCTGAAGGATGCCGAGCCGCTATATGAGAAGAAACGAGATTCATATATTGCAGACTGGGGTGAAATCCAGATTATCAATGGGGCATATGGGCCGTACGTAAAAGGTCCTGGAAAACGCAACAACGCCAAGATTCCGAAAGAAATTGATCCAAAGAAACTCACAAAAGAAGAGGCCGAGAAGATTCTGGCCGAGAAGCCAAAGACTAGCCGTCGCGCGCCAAAGCGCAAGCGCACCACTGCAAAAAAGAGCACCGCCAAGAAAACCAAATAAATATCAGCACACATTATGCTTATCGTTAAAACTTTAGGGCAATTTATTATTGTTATTTCCAAATTTATGATAAAATAGAACACAAGGAGTTAACAATTACTTGTTGACAACAGCACATAATTATGATAATATAAGCATAATTCTAATATTATTAAGGGGTGAGAAGAGTAAAGGAACAACTGCAGAATGGACAATGCCGGAATCATTACCAAAGCCATAACTGGTAGCCTAAATATTATCGAGCAAGAAAGGGAGCGAGAAATCATCTCCCGGCGTTTTGGCCTATCAGGGCACAAGGAAACCCTTGAGCAAATAGGCGAAATGTTGTCAATTACACGCGAACGCGTACGACAGCTCGAAAAGGCTATTCTCATCCGTCTCCGGATTGCAGCTGAAGAAAACAAAATCACCGAACTGGGCGCTGCAGAAAAAATCATAATTAGAAATCTTACTGAAATGGGCCGACTAGCACGCATTTCAAACTTGGCAAAAAAGATCTTGGGACACGATGCGACCGCCGCAGAAAAGGCGGGTCTTGCGTTTTTGGGCGAAATTTCTTCCGCTCTCACCATCGTAGACGAGAACGATCGCTATCATGGCGCTATCGGTATTGCTGAATATGGCGACGAGAAGGCGATTCGTACGAAAGTTGACGAAATTGTAGCAGTAATCAAGGAAAAGAAATCGCCAATGACGATTGACGAGATGGATTCGAAGCTAAGCTATGAGCACCCTTCGCATATCGAGGCAGTTGCGAGCGTAAGCAAGCTCCTATCGGAGCTGAACGGGCTATGGGGTCTTGCAAAATGGCCAACAGTAAACCCAAAGAACATTCGCGATAAGATTTTTGTTATCCTGGAAGAGAAGAAAGAGCCAATGCACTTTGGTGATATCGCAAAAGCAATTGCGAAGTCTGACTTCAAACGCAAAGACGTAACAGTACAGGCAATTCATAACGAACTTATCAAAGATGCACGCTTCGTACTAATTGGACGCGGAATTTATGCTCTAGATACTTGGGGTTTTGAAAAGGGCACCGTGTCCGACATTATTAAGAAAGTTCTGAAAAAAGCCGGAGATACCGGACTTACCCGCGAAGAAATCGTGAAGCAAGTACTTAAAGAGCGCAAGGTGAAAGAGACGACCGTACTATTGAACCTGCAAAACAAAGAGCTATTCACGCGCGTAGGGAAGGGTACTTACAAGCTAGCCTAGCCTCTTTGTGGGGATTGCGTTTATGCATGATTATTTCTGCTTTATGTGGTAGAATAACTATATATTATGGAGTTTATTCGTTTTCTGTTGATGCCGATTGTCTGGATCCCGATAGTGGCGGTTTTGATTATTTTGACTATCCGAAATTATAAGAAGTTGAATCGCTTGAAGATTCTGAATGTCGACAGCGTGCTTTTGATGCTGGAGATTCCGAAAACCAACGACAAAAAAGAACTGGCGGCGGAGCAATTGTTCGCATCGCTGCATGGTATCTTGCGCGACAAAATAGAGCTAAAGAACTCTGGTGGCGTACAAGAACATTTGTCTTTTGAGATTGCATCTACTGGCGGACAGATTAGGTTTTTTGTGTGGGTGCCAAAGATTTTGCAGTCGTTTGTAGAAGGACAGGTGTATTCGCAGTACCCGACAGTACAGATTTATAAGGTGAGCGAAGATTATGTTGATCATCGCAAGAAATATCCAGTAACTTACTCGGCAGAGATTGGGCTGGTAGAGAACGAGGCGCTACCAATTAAGACTTTTGAGTCATTTGAGGTGGATCCACTTGCTGGCGTCACAGGAACACTAGCGAAACTCAATCCAGATGGCGGGGAAGAGCTTTGGATTCAGATTTTGACGCGACCAGTAGGTGATGACTGGCACAAAAATACCGACAAATGGGTGAGTAAAGTAAAGAGCGGGCGCAAACCTTTCAAGATTGGCGGGTTTGATTTTGTATGGCTAGTTGAGGCACTCGGTGCGCTATGGGCACCACCAGCTGGAGGAGGCGATAAGTCTGCGCCAGCAGTAGAACTGTCTGATCGTGCTAAGACTCAGATTTCAAAGGCAGAGGAAAAGGCGACTAAGCTTGGCTATGAGGTAAAAATTCGGTTGACCTACGTAGGGCAGAGCGAGATTAACGCAAAGCTCAATATGCAGGCGCTCGTTGGCACATTTAAGCAGTTTAACTCGACCAACTTGAATGGCTTTAAGATGCTGGGCGGAAGTTTCAACTCGAACGATTTGGAGGCGTATAAGTTGCGCCAGTTTACGAGCAGCGGATTTGTGCTGAATATTTCGGAGCTTGCGAGCGTTTATCATTTGCCACATACGAACGTGGAGACGCCGAATATCGTGTGGGCTACGAATAAAACGGCAGAGCCACCAGCAAAACTACCAATGCTGACGGGAAACCCAGCGAACGATGAGAATGTTTCGGCGTTTGGGCTGACGGATTTTCGTGGCATCAAACACCAGTTTGGCATGCTACGTCGCGACCGCTCGCGTCACGTGTATATTATTGGTCAGACGGGGGCAGGGAAGTCGGGCCTCTTGGAGTTGTTTGCCCTGTCGGATGTTTATCATAATCAGGGGTATTGTATTATTGATCCGCACGGCGATTTCGCAATCAACAACTTGAAGTTTATCCCAGAGTCTCGCGCTAAGGATGTGGTGTATTTCAACCCAGCAGATACGCAGTACCCTGTCGCCTTCAACCCGCTAGAAATGACCGATGAAACGCGCAAGCCGAACATTTCATCTGAGGTGATCGGCGTATTAAAGCGTATGTTTGGTGATTCTTGGGGCCCGCGCCTTGAGCATATTTTGCGCTATACCCTATTGGCACTACTCGACCGCCCAGAAACTACGCTACTTGATATATCTAGAATGCTAACCGATAAACAGTTCCGCAAGGAGACGCTGGAATATTGTAAAGACGTGACGGTTCTGCAGTTCTGGAAGCACGAGTTTGGTAGCTGGGGTGATAAGCAGGTAACCGAGAGCGTGGCGCCGGTACTAAACAAGGTGGGAGCGTTTACGGCAAACCCAATCATTCGTAATATTATTGGTCAGCCAAAGTCGTCTTTTGACATTCGCAAGATTATGGACGAGGGCAAGATTCTCGTAGTGAACCTGTCTAAGGGTTTGATTGGCGAGGATAACGCTGGTATTCTGGGGGCGTTCTTAGTAACGAAGGTGCAGCTTGCGGCGATGTCGCGCTCCGATATTCCACGCGTAGAAGATCGTCGGCCATTCTACCTATACGTAGATGAGTTCCAGAACTTTGCAACGGATTCGTTTGCGGTGATCTTATCTGAGGCGCGTAAATACGGACTGAACCTAACAGTAGCCAACCAGTATATCGCCCAGATGACCGATGCGGTGCGCGATGCGGTGTTTGGTAACGTTGGTACGACGATTTCGTTCCGCGTGTCGGCAGATGATGCCCCTATTCTATCCAAGCAGTTTGAGCCGACATTCGAGGCACAAGACCTTCTGAACATGCACAACCGTCACTTCGTCATTTCTATGATTATTGCCGGCGAGAAGGCTCCAGCGTTCTCTGCGACCACGCTAAGCATACCTGACGCGCCGCATGACCTGAGTCCACAGATCATATCGAACTCTCGTATGCTCTACTCACGACCACGTGAGGACGTCGAGAAAGAAATTCGCGAGAGTATTGAAGCTGCAGAAAAATGGAAGCAGGATTTGTCTGACTCGGGCAGGGAAGCGGGCGAAAAAAGTGGCGGTGAGTTTTACAATCCATCGAACCCTAACCTGAAATATGGCGAGGGCTATACCGCACAAAAACCGAACTTCCAATTCGTGCCGCAAAAAAGGCAGGTTCCGGTGCAACCAGCCACACCACAAATTGAATTCAAGAAACAGAAAATTAGCCCAAATCAGGCCGAGGAGCGCGAAGGCTCGGGAAATAGCCTGAAGGACTTGGGAAAGATTTATAGCGAACGAAAAGGGAAATCCCGCAACAAGAAACGCAAGAATGATCAGGGTAATGCCCCTCGTGAGTAATTCTCGACCCCTGTTCCCTATCTGTTAAATTAGACACTTTTAGAGCCTATTATGCCCTCTTCTGACCCCTGTTGTCACCCCTGTTAGAAATGATGTTGTTATGCTGAATGGGCCTACGGGTCTTTACGACGCCTAAGCTTATACATTATGAAGGTCTAGACATTGAACGGGCCTGGAGGCGATCGTAGGGGCTTGTAGGGCGAAGAACGGCGGCGGCATAGCAGGACAAAGGGAAATATAAGCAGTCAGAAGGCTGAGGTTCAAAAATGGGGTTTGGCAAGAGGCATGGAGATATCGTCTTTTTGCGATATAGCTAATGTCGCACAATATATCTTTTACGACTTACCATCTAGTAAACACGAGATATATAACAACTCGCGGCAAAGCAGCACCAGCACCTGCTTATTGCTGTGGACTTCTTCTTTTTATATTGATGCGAGTTTATCATGGTTACTCTAGGATCTGGCATGGTTGATTGTGAGCTTGCGATTTGTGGCTCAGCCTATTCCCATCTGTTAGAAGCGGTTTTTGGAGTTTTGCACAGGGGCTACCTCTGTTAGCATATTTGACTTTGCGTGAAATATATCCTGTTCTATATGTATTTCACATTTTCGTCTGACTCTTCTCTGTTAGCTCTCCCCTGCTTGTAAATTTGACATTTTGCGATTTGCGTGTTGTTTTATGCTCTTCTCCGCTATGTGAAATACCTGCCTAGAACAAAAACCGAACATCAGGGCAGAATAGGGGACACTTCTCCGCCCTTTGGATTTCTAGTCTTTGGGTCTTCCCTGCTCCACCCCTGTTATTTATAGTATGCTTTGCCCTCTACACGGAGGTCGACATAGGAGGCTTTGATGCCCTTTTCATCGAGGTATCTAATCATACGCTCAGCATCTTCTGCCTGCGTAGCGCTACCCCTATCAACGGACATCTTGTAGAATTCGGTGCGACCGACGACGTAGATGTCGACCTCGCGAGCCTTTTGAAGAGGCAGAACTACATGGTCAACAGAGTAGCCGAGATCATAAAAATCTCGTTCGATCTTTGCGACGAATTCTTTGACGCGAGTGCTGATATTGTCGCCGGCGTTCTCATCGATGATACTGACTGTTGGTTCGGTAAGGTTGATCTCGCCTTCGGGCTGGTTGGCGTCGCGAATGAGATTGATGATGCCGTAAGCGATCCAGACAACGACAGCAGCGCAGGCGATGACGAGGAGGGTGGTGAGGATGGCTTTGCGGATCTTGCGACGCTTGCGGGCAGCAAGTCGTGCCAGTTCGAGTTCGCGGTTTTTGCGAGACTCACCTGGAAGAGTGCGGCCTAATTTGAAGTTGTTACTGCTCATGGTATTATTATATCTTATTTATAGAAAACCCCGAACATAGTTCGGGGTTTCCCAATGTTACATTTTGGCTACTTATCTTCAAGGGCTTCGATGCCAGGAAGTTTTTTGCCAGAAAGAAGCTCGAGGCTAGCGCCGCCACCGGTAGAGATGAGGGAGTAGGTCAAACTTGGATTAGTTTCTACGAGACCCTCAACAAATTCGGCTGTGTCGCCGCCGCCGATGATAGTCTTTTTATCGGAGTGAGAGCCGAGAGCTTCGGCTACGGCGATAGAAGATTTGGCATACTCGGGGTCTTCTGCTTTGCCAAGAAGGCCGTTCCAGATGATCGTCTTTGCGCCATCTATGAGCTCGAGAATCTTGGCTGTGCTTTCGGCGCCGATGTCTAGCTTGGCGCCAGCAGAATCCTCAACGAAATCCATGGCAACGTAGACGTCTGGATTGGTAGCCTCGTAGCCATCCGCTGCGATCTTGCCACCAACAGCGATGTCGTCGGCGAGTCCTAGGAAAGTATCAATCATGGGCTGCTTGTCGGCAACCTTGGCGCCGCCAATGATAACAAGTAGCGGATGCTCTGGGTTAGCCACAGCGCTTGTGAGCTCGGTGGCTTCTTTTTCGAGCAGCAATCCAGCTACGGACGGTAAAAGCCGCGTAATGGCATCTGTGGAAGCGTGAGCGCGATGTACGACAGCGAATCCATCCTGCACGAAGAGCTCGGCGTGAGTACTCGACACTATGTTCTGAGCGAATTTCTCAGAATTTGCCTCTTCGTCTGGCGAAAACCTGAGGTTTTCGAGAAGCAAGATGCCACCTTCGGGCAAGTCTTCGACCGCTTGAGACACAGCTTTGCCGGTAGTCTCGGGCACGAAGCCTATGGCCGCCTCTGGAAGCAACTCGCGTAGGCGACCCGCGACTGGGGCAAGCGACAACTCGGGAACATTCTTGCCGTCGGGGCGACCGAGATGAGACATGAGGACAATCTTGCGGGCACCATTTGCCAACAAATAGTTGATAGTTGGCAGACTAGCTATAATACGAAGATCTCCAATAGCGTCGCCCTCAAGCGGCACATTGTAATCTGTGCGAACCAGAACTATCTTGCCAGATACCGATACATCTTTGATCGTTTTTTTGTTGAACATATTTTGAGCACCTCCAATTAGTAACACGGGGTGAATCAGGAACGAGCCACCACCGCTATACTATATATTTTACCAATGTATCTTAAATATTGCGAATTTGAATAGAGTCGGTACCGCCGATTTCGTCGCGGATCATGCCGGAGATAAATACAACCGAAAGTTGGTCTTTGCCTTCTGGTACGCGGAGGTAACCCTTTTGCTTGAGTTCGCGCACAGTATCGATGGCATAAGTATTGTCATCGGTGTATGGGCGGACAAACGCAGTATTTGAGTAGGTAAGGGCAAGTTGGCCAGCAATGCGTGGGTCGCTCGTGATCGAAACGATTGGAACATTTGGACGCTGTGCGGCAACGGAGGCTGCGGTGGCGCCAGATTTGGTGGAAACGACGATAAGATCGGCGTTGATTTGCTCGGCAAGACGAGCTGCTGCCTTAGCAATAGCGTCGTAGCTCTTGTATTCGCCGATTGGATCTTTTTCGATCGACATAATGCGAGAGTGGTTTTGCGTATAGAGAATCACCTTCTTCATTTCTTTGATGGTTTCGATTGGGTATTTGCCGTTGGCGGTTTCGTCACTAAGCATTACGGCGTCGGCGCCAAGCAATACTGCTGTTGCGACGTCGCTAACCTCTGCGCGGGTTGGCTCTGGGTTATCAACCATGCTTGCCATCATTTGAGTAGCAACGATACAGAGCTTGGAATACTGGCGGCAAAGTGCGATAAGTTTGCGCTGTACGATTGGTACAACCTCGGCACCTGCCTCGATTGCCATGTCGCCACGAGCGATCATGATACCATCAGTAGCTTTGACGATTTCTTCCATGACTTCGTCGCTCTCGATAGCTTTTTTGGTCTCAATCTTTGCTACGATCTGCGCGGTGCTGCCGTGAGAAACGAGAATTTGGCGAAGTTTTTCGATGTCTTCTGCGGACTGGATAAAGCTCATAGCTACGAAATCGAAGTCGCGACTAGCGCCAAATTCGATGTCTGCCATGTCTTTTTCAGTGATGATGTCGCCACCGAGGTCGGTATCTGGCAAGTTGATGCCCTTGCGGCTCATAAGGAAGCCGTCGTTTTCGATACGGATGCGGATAGCGCTCTTAGAGGTGATTTCGAGAATTTCTGCACGGATTTTGCCATCAAAGAGGGAGATTGGCTCGCCGACTTTTACTTTTTCGGCAAGGTTGTACTGTACTGGTAAAGTCTTGCTGCCATCATGCTCTTCTACTGAGTGATCGAGGATTAGCTCATCGCCAGCTTTTACGTCTAAGTGGTTGTCTTTGAGGACGCCAAGACGGATTTTTGGCCCCTGGAGATCCTGCAAAATTGCAACGCTTTTGCCACGCTCTGCTGCGTACTTGCGAATGATTTTGAGCTGCTCGTCGCGCTCTTCATAGTTACCATGACTAAAGTTTAGCCGAAAGCCGTTGACCCCTGCATATACCATTTCTTTTAGTTTTTCCTCGGCAAACACGGACGGCCCCACGGTTGCTAGGATTTTTGTTCTTTTAAATAATTTACTCATAGATATTATTTTACCATATTTTTGAGAATTTTGGCGTAGGCCGGTACATAAAACAAAGAAAATATCCCATCGACAGATGAGATATTTTCTTTGGTGATCGCGGCGGGATTCGAACCCGCGATTGCCAGGATGAAAACCTGGAGTCCTAACCACTAGACGACGCGACCAATGGTGTATATTTTAGCATTATTCGTTGCTGCAGACAAGGGTAGTTTCGATTCGGTAGTCTGTCTTACCGAAGGGTGGCGTAGGTGTAATCTTTACGTTGCTGTGGATTTTGTCGCAGCCGATAAATTGGCTTTCTTTGGAGGCAAGACGCCCACTATCAAAAGTAAGAAGCTCGCGCAGGGTGATTGGGCGGAAGCCGGTTTCCATATAGGGCTGGAAGATCGCCTCGCGCTCTACGCCAGAACGCTCGCCGACGAAAGTATCATAATAGTAGTCTTCATAATATACGCGCGCCATGGCGCGGAAATCGCTGGTGGCGATGACGTCTTCGGTGAAGAGCAACTTCGTGGTCACCATAAAAGTAACTAGGAACAAACAAATTCCGACGATGGCGAAGCTGGTGCGACGGGCATAGCCTGCAAGCGGTTGGGTTTTGAGCCAATTCTGAAGTTTTTGTAGCTGCTTTTTCACCTTATCTTCCTCCTGCGGTGCTGATTACCATTTTTGCTAAACGTTCGGCGGCATCATCTTTTGCGAAATCTTGAAGTTTTTTAGCCATCTCTTCCCTGCTATCTTTGTTTTTTGCGAGCTTGCGAACGGCATTTAGAAGTAAACCTGGCTGATCTACCATGCGCTCGTCCTCCACGACGATGGCGGCGCCAGATTTGGCGTAGGCTTCGGCGTTTTTGACCTGATGCTTACCTGGTAGCTTGTGGTTTGGCACCATAATGACGGCTTTTTTCATAGAGGCAAGCTCTGTCATGGTGGAGGCGCCAGCGCGGCTGACCACAATGTCGGCAGCCCCGAAGAGCTTGGGCATCTCACTAGAAAATTCAACCATGCGGAAGTTGGATTTGAGTCTTCCCTTCTCCCAGACTTCGAGCTTTTTGAGATCCATCATTTCTGGATAGCGCTCTCGGCCTGCAACCAATAGTACCCCTGTGAACTTGAGGAGTTCTGGCAAGACTTCGCGAACCGCTTCATTGATATGCTGGGCGCCGAGGCTGCCACCAGTAATGATAGTGAGCAATTCGTCTGCTGGAAAATCTAATTCGCGCTTTAGGGATTTTTGCTGTTTTTGAGTGACCGGCTTGAACTCTGCGCTGGTTGGAATGCCAGTCCATTCGGCTTTGTCGCTTGGATAGCCATAATGCTCAAGTGGCATGCCCGTGGCGATCTTTACAGCATGCTTGGATAAGATACGATTGGTGAGGCCTGGCACAGTATCACTATCATGAATGACATATGGAATACGCAAAATGCGCGCGGCAATACCTACGGGCAAACAGACATATCCACCCTTTAGGAAGATTGCGTCGGGCTTAAAGCCAAGAAGGCGAAAGAAGCTCTGAAAGAATCCAGCAACGATCTTGAACATGTCTACGATATTGCTAAGTACAACATCGAAATGCTGCAGATAAGTAACGAAGGTGAAATTTGTATAGCGTCGCAGTTTTCCAGCGGCGATTCTGCGAACAGTAAGACTGGGGCCCATGCCCGAGGTGGTCTTTGTGACGTTTTTGTAGAATTTTTTATCAGTCCAAAATTCAATGCGAGCACGAGGCTTGATCTTCCAGATCTCCTCAACGACGGCGACTACTGGCGTTATATGTCCGCCGCTCCCCCCGCCTACTACTACTATCTTCATTTTTTACCTCTCTCTTAGTCCAGCCAGATAGTTGCAAACATAGTCCCATGGCCGCAGCTACAAACATCATACTTGTGCCTCCGTAGCTGAGAAATGGGAGCGTGATACCCTTCATTGGGATGATGGCTGTCATCCCCATAATGTTTATAATAACATGTCCAGCGACCCAAGCGAAGACCCCGATAACCACGAAATAGCCGGATACCGGTGCCGAAGTGGCTTTGCTGATTTCCTTGGCAGATCCTTTTTGAGTTCCGCCGAGATTATTAGCGGTTTTGAGTAAGCGCATCAAAAGAACCGCGAACAGAATGATGATCGCCATCAGACCGACGAACCCAAAGGTTTCGCCAAGAATGGCAAAGACAGAATCGTTAAGAGATTCTGGCAAATAGCCAGTAGACTGAATACTGTTACCGATGCCAAGACCCCAGAAGCCGCCCGTGCCAATGGCGATGAGTGCGTTCTCGATATGATGGGTGTCACCGTCGCCGCTATAACTCATGATACGATCAAGTCGGTGCGGGAACAGAGCGATCAAGAGCACCGCCGCAACCGCTACAACCCCGAGAATTAATCCTAAGAATCTAAAGCGCATATTTGACGCTACGAGCATACAAAGCACCATGAACGTAATAACGGCAGTAGAACCAAGGTCTTTTTGGAGGACGCCGATGAAAAGTACCATCAAACCCATAACGACCGCAAAAGGAATCCAAAATTCTTTTTTCTCCAATAGCCCTTCGCTTTGACGCTTGGCAATTAATCCCGCCATGAAGATGAGGATACCAATTTTGACGATTTCGACTGGTTGGAGATTGAACCCAAGTGGCAAGTTGATCCAGCGGCAGGCGCCTGGAGCACAGTTGATGAAGCTAGATCCCATTGCTCCCATAATTGCCATGACGGCGCAAAGTACGAACCCAGCAAGCAGAATCCACTTCCCTGCTTTTTCGACCCAATCAAAACGAAACTTATATGCGACAAAAAACGCTACGAGCGATACGCCGACGCTGATTAGCTGCTTGGTGAAAAAGAAATTACTGCCGTATTCGGTGTTATTGACGGAGTTTTGGAATTGCGCCCAACTTGGGCCGATGGCGTAGATGATGATTAGCCCAACAGCCATCAAGATGACTGTGAGTAGCCCGATAATTAGATCAGACTTATGCTTACGCACCTATAATGCCTCCACCCATTGCTAAGAAAATGCCCACCATGGCCGCAACGCCACCAAGCACCCAAAAGCGCATGACAACTTTGCTTTCTTCCCAACCTTTTGCTTGCAAATGATGATGGATAGGCGCACTAAGGAAAATTTTGCGATGGAAGAATTTCTTGGAAATGATTTGGATGAGTGACGTGCCGGCTTCTACCACGAAAATAATACCGATGATTGGCAGGAGGAAAAAAGAGTTGGTCATCATTGCCACGACACCAAGTCCAGCGCCAAGCGCAAATGAGCCAACGTCGCCCATCATAAAGCGCGCCGGATACACGTTGAACCATATATAGCTGAGGAGTGCACCTACTACCGTAAAACAGAAGCCCGTGACGCCCCATTGACCTTGCAGGAGTGCGATAACGCCAAAGGCGCCATACGCAAGCATGGCAAGGCCGCCAGCGAGGCCATCCATGCCGTCTGAGATGTTGACAGCGTTGCCGGTTGCAACTACGGCGAAAGCGAATAACAAAATCATTGGTACGATACCGATGACGATTGGGCCAACGAATGGGAAGTAAATGCTTGTCCAGCCGAGCTTGACGGCAAAGAACCAACCGAGTGCTAGACCAAGTAGCGAGATCATAAAGAACTTTACTGGAGCGCGAAGCCCAGCAACAGCCTTGTGGCCAAAAATATTCATAAGGTCGTCTATCAGACCAATAAAACCACCGCCCACAAAGGCTGCAAATGGTAGCCATGTCTGTGCGCGATCAAAGTTGCAGATAAGAGTAGTGACGCCTACGGCTATTACAGTAATTACACCTGCCATGGTTGGGAAATTGCGGGCGATTTTTTTAGCGTGTAGTTTATTCATGACGGTGAGTTTTTCGCCAGTAACCGCTACACTTTTTTGCTTCTTCCACCATTTATATTTGTAGGCGAAGTAAGTATAGATTGGAGTTAAAAACATCGCGAGCAAAAAAGCGCCGAGTGCTAATACAAGTTCATATACCATCTCGGAATTGATTTGTTCTAACATTTTATCCTTTCGGTTTTATTTTTAGATACTCTAACATGAAGTTACTAATTTCAGTAAAAATTGGTTCGGCGTCAACGCTTCCCCACAATAGTTTATCACCTTCTACGCGAACCATCACTACGTACTGAGGTAGGCTATCATCATTCGCGCCGCCAAAGCCAACCATGCTGGCGATGGTTTTGTCAGAAGTGTAGTTGCCGTTCTCGTCATAAGTTTCGGCAGTACCAGATTTGACACCGACTATATAGCCTTTTGGATCGTTGCCATTACCAACGACGCTACGTACGCCAATAAGCATTTCGCGCATTGTTTTGCTGGTTTCGGCGCTGATGGTTTGACGCACGGGGCCTTTTTCGTCGACCTTTACGAGCGTGCCATTCACTACTTCGCCCGCAACGAGCGTTGGCGTGTAGTAATCTCCGCCATTGATAACGGAAGAAAATGCTGCTGCCGTCTGCATCATGGTGACGTTCATGCCTTGGCCGAAGGTCATATTGGCGTAGCGCACGGCATTGCCCTGTACTTCTTCGGGGCTGATTACGATACCAGCTGCTTCGTAAAGCTCAATTCCGGTGGCGCGGCCGAGTCCGAATTTGTTATAAAAAGAATCATACAGGAGATTGCGCGAGGCCTTATTAATAGTGCCGCCGCCCATACGACGTAATACTTCTACGCTACCGGTATTTAGTGAATGATTAAGAGCAGTCGAGAATGAAATTTCGCCATACTGCGCGCTGTAACGGGCATTTTGAATGGTGCGGTCGTCGACTTTCGTAGAGCCAGTATTAGTATAGGTATCGCTTGGCTTGATGTAGCCGCCATCAATTGCGGCGGCGTAAGTAAAGGTCTTGCAGACGCTGGCGGCTTCGTAAGGATCGTCCAAAATGCGATTACGAAAAACCGAAGTATCGGTAACTGTGGAGTATTTTTCTGGCTCGTAGCCTGGCAGGTTTGCCATGGCGTAGATTTGCCCGTTGTTTGGATTCACGACGAGAGCGCTGACTGCCGTAATACTATCTTTTGCGAGTGCCGTTTCGAGAGCCTTTTCGGCGGCGCGCTGAACATTTTCATCTATCGTCAGTGCAATATTTTTGCCGTTAACCGCCGGAATGCGCACGTTATTATCGCCAATTGTGAGCGGAATGTTGTTAACGTCGGCAACAGTTTTTAGCAAACCATTTGTGCCAGAAAGTTCGGAGTTTAGTCCGCCCTCAACGCCAGACCCAACGTTCTCGGCGTTTACGAAGCCAAGCACCTGACTAGCAAAACTGCCGTACGGGTATACCCGACGGCTAGATTCTTTTTGGCCTACGCCCTTTAGGTTGGCGGCTTTTACTTCAGTAATTTCGTTATATGTGACGTTTTTTGCCACTTCATAATACTGGCGATCCATGTCAGACCATACGTCTGTCCATTTTTTATCAATTTTTTCACCTAAAATCTCAGTTAGTTTTGCCTGAACCTTATCTTTGTCGCCGACATAGCTAGGGTCAATAAAAACCGTCCAGACGGTTTCGTTCATCACGACCGGCGTGACATCCTCGCCATCAAGCATATAAATCTCACCGCGCTGAGCTAGCAGCTCAAATTTGCGGGTATGCTCGCTTTCGGCGGCGGCTACATATTCGTCGTGGTCGATAATCTGAATCTGAAAAAGCCGAATGCCAATTATGGCGAATGCGGCAATAAGACCGACCTTCAAGATAGTGATTCTATTCATTTGATATATTATATCTTATTCGGTAACAAAATCGCCGGTATTGGAATCAACCATTGCTGAGGCGACTTCATTGCTGCTCGTGGCGGCAGCGGCCGTAATTTTCGCATTCTCGACGGCAAGTGCGTCGCGTTGAGCCTGAAGCGTTGCGATCTCGCTGTCAATAGTGGCAGCTTCATGATCATAACCGGTAACTTTGGCGCCCTGGGCTACATAGATTAGACCCACAACCAATACTAACAATACAATTGTCACAGTATAGCTAATTGGCCCCAAAGTGACCCGTGGCTGATGGCGCACAGCATTGCGATTGCGGCCCCAAGAACTACCGAGATCTACTCCGCCGCTCATACGTCTGCTTGCGAAAGTTGCATTACTCATTTATTATTTCCGTTTTGTTTTTATTTTTCTCGCACGTTTTTTGTGAATATATATGGTTTGCTCGCAGCAAACTTAAGCCTTCGCCCAAGCCTAGCGCTTACATAACGCTAGGCGGGGCAAAAGGAGGTCATATATTTTTACACACTCCAAATATTTCTCTACCTATTTGGTACCCCAAAGCTGGGGCATATAGGTTGAGGTTTCCTTAGCGGAAGTGAACTTTGATTTTCTCTGCACGAGAACGATTGGTGACGATGATCTTTGCCATTTCGTTTTTCTCCTTTGTTTTGTTTTTTGTTTTTTATCGATGCGGGCTATTCTGCTGCTTCTAGTTCTTCTTAAACCTTCTGTACTACTCTTAGTTTTGCGCTTCTAGCTCGCGGATTGATATCTAATTCAATGCTATCCGCAACAATAGGCTTTTTATTTAGGAGTCTGAGCTCCGATTCAATTCCCTGCTCGCTGATATATTTGAAGTATTCTTTGACTAGTCTATCTTCTAGACTGTGGAAAGAGATAATTCCTACGCGGCCGCCGGGTTTGAGTAATTTGGGCAAAAGCGGTAAAGTCCGAGTGATTTCGCCAAGTTCATCGTTCGTAGCAATTCTAATTGCTTGAAAAATTTTGGTGGCGGGATGCACTCTGGAATATCCGGATCTTTGTTTGATGAGATTGGCTAATTCTGCGGTCGTATTGACCGGTCGATTATGCGTGATCTGCCGAACTAACATCTTAGCTCTACCTTCTGACTCTTCGCCAAATTCTACAAAAATCTCTGCAAGTCTGCGTTCGCTCCATCGGTTTACGATGTGCCATGCGTCGAGCTCTTGCTGCGTATCCATACGCATATCGAGTCGTGCATCATGAGTGAACGAAAAACCTCGCTCGGTTTTGTCCAGTTGCGGTGAAGAAACGCCAAAATCCGCCAGTATTATATCAAATGTGGTTCCACTCTCTAAAAGTCGTAGCGCCGTATTATAAAACGTATCGTGCGTAATCTCTGGCTTCTCCGATTGGTACTTTGCCTCGAGATAATTGATCGCATTCGCGTCGCGATCATTTAAGACCGCATCTTTATAATTCTGCGTTACCTCCAAAATTTTGTCGGCGTGTCCGCCGTAACCTGCCGTAAGATCGAGATAACTCTCGCCCTTGGCTGGTCGCAGCTGCGCGACAACTTCATTTGATAACACCGGAATGTGGATTTGATTCATTCCTTCATTATAGTACATGTTCGAGCCCGTTCATCTAGAAATCTTGAGTTTTTGTGTTTTTTGCTTTTTGTTTAATTACCTGTTCACAAGCCTGCCGCGATTTTTTACCGGCGTATAGCCAATATTATTATCGTGGTTGTTGAGAGACTTATTGTGTGAGGTAGAGTTGTTTAACTCTTAAAGAGTTATATATTGGGAGGTGTGTGTTAAAGAAAGAACGGAGCGGTTTCTATAACGCGTATCCTAAACGCGCCCAAAACTCCTAGATGGTCGGGTTCGAACGATGTTAATGAGCTAACAAAAAGGCTACTAGCGCTTAGTGAGTTTCACTACTGCGTATTCGTATTTGAGTTGCTGGGCGCCGTTTTTCGCTTTTGATTGCTTTTTCACTGCGTTCAGCCCTTCCTTTACCTTAATTGTGTTTTGTTTTAGTGGTTTTTGTTGTTATTTATTCCACTTGTCCTTAGTTTATACAATAAATCTCAAAATTGCAATAGTGATTTGTGGGGATTTTTCCACATTGTGGTGCATAAGTACGCGCTCTAACAGATTAAAACCGAACAGAAAAAATATTTCACGGTGGGTTTTCCACGCTTTTTTATCTTTTGGTTTTATGTTTTAATACCCGAACATGGAGTTATTGACTTTATGCTTATGCTGTGGTATAATGATAGTTGTTCCCTGTTGAGTTCAGGGTTATCTTGGGTTGGTTGGGGAAAACAAATAGACACACTTTAGCGTAGGATGCTCACGCGGGAAATAGCCCCGCCAGGTATTTCTCCGGTTCGCAATACGCTAAAGTATGTCAATTTGTTTTCATTAAGGCTAACGCGCGCCGATTAAAAAAGAGAGGCTGTTTTTTGCCTCTCTTTTTTATCTGTTAGTTTTTGCGGGCGCGTTTTCGCATTGTGGGGTTTAGTTCCCTTTTGCGGAGACGGAGGCTCTTTGGGGTGACTTCTAGTAGCTCGTCGTCTTGGAGGAAGTCGAGACATTGCTCGAGAGATAGCTTGGTGTATGGGGTGAGCTGAATGGCGCCGTCGCTGGAGTGGGTGCGCATGTTGGTAAGTTGCTTCTCTTTACAGATATTGATGTCCATTTCGTCTTTTTTGGACAAACCGACGATCATGCCTTGATAAACATCGACCTGTGGCGGGATATAAAGCACGCCACGGGCTTCAGCAGCAGAAAGTGCGAAAGCAGTAGATACGCCAGCTTCGGAGGCCACTAGGGCGCCGTTGCGCTCGCTGCGGTAGCGGCTCGACGCAGGCTGGTATCCTTTTGGAATCGAGTTCATGATAACTGTGCCTTTGGTGGCGGTCAGCAAGGTATTACGCAAACCAATCATAGCGGCAGTTGTAATTGCATAGGTAAAGCGAGTCGTGCCAGAAGTGGTTTGCTCCTGAGTGACGAGTTCGGCTTTGCGGATGCCAAGCTCTTGGCTGACGGCACCGACGAATTCTGGGTCGGCTTCAATGGATAGGTCTTCGACTGGCTCCATTTTGACGCCATCTTGCTCGATGTAGACAACTTCTGGGCGGCCAACCTCAAGCTCGTAACCTTCGCGACGCATAGTCTCGATGAGGACGGAGAGATGAAGCTCACCGCGGCCAGATACTTTGTAGCCAAGGCCTTGGTCTTCGAGTTTGAGGGCGATATTGGTTTCGAGCTCTTTGTGGAGGCGATCGCCAATTTGGCGGGAGGTGGTAAATTCACCTTCGCGACCTTTAAGCGGGCTGGTATTTGGGCCAACATAGATACTGAGTGTTGGTGGCTCGAGTTCGATAGTCGGCAGAGCCTCTGACTGGTCGCCAGTAGCGACTGTGTCGCCGATATTTGCAGTTGAAAGACCAGAAATTGCGATAATGTCGCCGGCGATAGCTTCGGGCACTTCTTCGCGGCTGAGACCGCGGTATGCAAAGATACGATCGATTTTGCCTTTGACGTGGTTGCCTTTTGGATCGATTAGGGTGATTTGCTCGTTTTTCTTGAGCTTGCCACGGAAGATTTTGCCAATGGCGTATTTGCCGAGGTAGCTATCTGCAGCGAGGGCAGCAACGAGAAGTTGCGCGCCTTTGCTGGCGTTTTCGTCGACGCGTGGTTCTGGAATTTCTTTGATAATAGCGTCGAAAATAGGGGTTAGGTTATCTTCTAGATCGGTAGTTTTGCCAGCTTTGCCGTCGCGTGCGATGGCAAAATATGTTGGGTAGTGGAGTTGCTCTTCGGTGGTAGCAAGCTCGAGGAAAAGATCAGCAATTTCGTCTTCGACTTCAGAGATACGGGCCGCCGGTTTGTCGATCTTATTGATGACGACAATAGGGGTAAGCTGGAGGTCGAGAGCTTTCTTGAGCACAAATTTTGTCTGCGGCATTGGGCCTTCTTGGGCGTCTACAACTAGAAGAACGCCGTCCGCCATATTGAGCGTGCGCTCGACTTCGCCAGAGAAATCTGCGTGACCTGGGGTGTCGATAATGTTAATTTTATATCCATCATAGTGCACGGCGGTCTGCTTGGCAGTAATAGTAATGCCTCGCTCATGCTCCTGATCGCCAGAGTCCATAATGAGAGTTTGCGCCATTTCGGCTTGATTGTCGCGGAAAGTACGGCTCTGCTTCAGCAGTCCATCGACGAGAGTGGTTTTGCCATGATCGACGTGCGCGATAATAGCTACGTTACGAATATTTGATTTTTCCATAGGTATCTAGTTTAACATAAATTCAGCATAATGCCAATGCTCTTTTAGATAAAGATGGCGAGAATCATGAGAACTGCGCCAAAAATGATAAAGGAGTAGCCGGAGATTTTGGTCATTCTACGGAAGGACTTCTCGTTTTTTGGGCGCGGGTGCATGAGATGCTTGCTGTCGGCATAGGTCATTTTTGGGAAATAGTTGCCGATGACGGCAAAGATTATGCCGAGGACGAAGCAGACGCTTTTGCCGACGTTGATGGAGCTAAGCGTGTATTTTATCATGATGAAATAGAGAGTAATGGTAAGGATGGGCACAATCCAGAGCATGATGGTGGCGAGCTTGGGTGGCTTGGCGGTTTTGTGGCGGCCAACGAGCCAGAAAACTCCACATACTAGAAGCTGCAGCAGCGTCATGATAACGGGTATGCCAAAGAGCATGATCCATTTGGGGCCGTAGACATCTGGGACGTTTTGCAAATTGAAGTGCACGGGCATTTCTTCTGGTAGGTGACTATATAGGATTGCACCGGCTATCATCGGCAAAAGACAGATGATCGTAGATGCAACCATAGTGATAATATTATTTTTTCGCATTCTCTTTTCCTCCGAATCCGTATACCCACGTAAGTAATTCCTCGAGAACCGAGACATTTAACTCGTAGTATACGTAATTCTTTACTTTAGTTTCGCTTACTAGATTGGCTTTTTTGAGTTGAGCTAAGTGGTACGAAACCGTTGCGCCAGTAAGGTTGAATGCTTTGGAGATTTCACCAGCGTTCTTCTTGCCGGATTTTAGCATCTCTAAGATATCCCTACGTACTGGGTCTGCAATGGTTTTTAGCGTTGTCGTAATTGCCAACTCTGCCCTTTCTTGTTGCTTTATTGATTGCTATTTAGATATATCTCTAAATAGATTGTAATACGCGGTGAGTCTAATCGTCAATAGTTATTAGTTTTTGGCGGGAGGTGTGCCCTTTTAACACCTTGATAGTGGTTTTTGGGACGTGAAAATGTTTGGAAAGCAGCACGATGAGTGCGGAGTTTGCGGCGCCATCAACGGGGCGGGCGCGAAGAAAAACCGTGAGAGATTTGTCGGGATTAGTGATAATAAGATCGCCTTTTTTGGAGTTTGACTTCACAGTAACGCTGATATTTGTCATGAGGCTATTTTAACAAATTATTTGTTCACTTCTCCAAATCTAGTAGCGGCGCTTGCGCTCGGTAGCACATCTTGAGATAATGCTTATGATGAGGATCAAAAAGAAGGTGCCAATACTTAAGATTGCGGTGATCGGTATTTTTGCGTTGGTGCTTGCTGGATTGCTGTTCATAATTAGCTGGTTATGCATCCCGAGACTTCAACTCGTTGGGGACAACACGGTAAAAGTCGCATACGGAGAAGATTATCATGAGCCTGGATACTTAGCGCAGCTTCGGAATACGGATTTGAATAAATACGTTTCTGTGCGCGACGATATAGATTTGACTCGTTTGGGAAGCTATACAGTAGAATATACGCTAGAGTACGAGAACTTTCGCGAGACTGCCAGAAGGACAGTCCTCGTTGTCGATGAGGAGAACCCAGAGATCACGCTTATTGGCGATGTTCCGGATTTTAGGTGCAAAGATCAGGAGTATATTGAGGGCGGGTTTAGCGCAACGGATAATTATGATGGAGATATTACTTCTACCGTGCTTCGAGAAGTTGACGAGGAAGGCGTTTTGTATACGGCGAAGGACTCTTCGGGTAATCAGACTGTCGCACATCGGCCGCTGAAGGTTTATAGCGAGAATAAGCCGACTATCGAGCTGTCGGGCGGCGTGGTGCAGCTGGTGGTGGGGACGGGCTATATTGAACCGGGGTATCAAGCGAGGGATGTTTGCGATGGAGACATTACGAAGAACGTGAAAATCGAGAACAACGTCAACAAAGATGTGATTGGTGAATATTCGGTAAAGTACTCGGTGACGAATGGTAATGGCAACTTGGCGACCGCCGAGCGCGCTGTTCAGATTAAGCCGCGCCCCGCTAACGAAAAGGGGGTGATTTATCTGACGTTCGACGACGGGCCTTCGCCGCTAACGGCTCAGGTTTTGGATATATTAAAGGCAGAGGGCGTGAAGGCGACGTTTTTTGTGGTTGGGCGAAGCGACTCGCTAAACTACCTGATAAAACGCGCTTACGACGAGGGCCACACGATTGGGGTGCACTCGGCGACACATAATTACAACCAGATATATGCTTCGGAGGATGCGTTCTTCAGCGACTTATATAACATCCAAAGGAAGGTTGAGAATATTACCGGAAAGAAAACATTTTACTCGCGGTTTCCCGGTGGTAGCTCCAACACAGTAAGTAGATTTAACCCTGGGGTCATGACTCGGCTGACATCGCTCGTTAGACAACGAGGCTTTACGTATTTTGACTGGAATGTTTCGAGCGGTGACGCCGGAGAAACGCGGTCTAGGTATGGCGTATATAATAATGTCATAAAGAGCTTGTCGCATAGCCGATCGAATATCGTGCTGATGCATGACTCTGGCGACAAATCTTATACTGTGCAGGCGCTAACTGACATTATTCGCTTCGGTAAGCTCAATGGATATTCTTTTTCGGCGATAAATGATTCGACTACGCCGATTACGCATAGGCTTAACAACTAGTATTATCTTGGCTGATAGCTGCAACAAAAACCCTCGCTCATTTCTGAACGAGGGTTTGGCTTTCTATCTGGTGGGTCGTGCAGGAGTCGAACCTGCGACCTTATCTACGTCAAAGATACGCTCTAGCCAACTGAGCTAACGACCCATGCCTGATATTTTAGCACATATAATGCAAAAAGTGGATCTCATCTCTCTAAAGATCCACTTTTATTGCTTAGCGCTGCCCTTTTAGCGGCGGCGGTTGGCTTTTTTGCGGCGGCCTAGAAGGAACATCGCAAAGAATGCCGTAAGTACGAAGACGATTAGTCCGGTAACTAGGTAGTCAGCCTGGGTAATCGTTATGCCAAGGATACTGATGGCGCCGGTTTTTGGCGGCTCAATCATGGCAGAAATTGTTGTTTCGTCGCTATCCACGACTGTATCGTTGAGACAATCATAGGAGTTGATAACGATAATATACTCGCCGGAGCCGAGACCAAGCTCGCTGCGGCTAACTTCTACTGTGCTCGGTATATTGGTTGCCTGTGGCACATCTATGATGTGCTCTGGGTTGATAAGTGGGTTCTGCTTTGCGGTGTCGGTGATTTCATAAGCCTGAAAACCGATTTTGCAAATGCCCGTGCCGTATTCAACCTTGATTTTGTCGCTACCATCTTCCGAGCTTACTGTGGCGGCCTTGTAATTGAATACAATGGCGCTGCCTGGCATTTGATTACCAGATAAGTCTGTACCGGAAACTTTTAGCGTATAGGAACCAAAGTCTGATACTGGCAAATCCACTACGATGTCGCCATGATCTTCGGACGGATCACCCGATGTCGTAAGCGTTGTGACTAGTACTTCGCTGCCGTCTGGCATTACTAGCCAAACGTTGACAGTCTGCGCATAGTCATAATGGATCTTACCGGTTACTGTTTCGCCAGAATACGATATTGCTCCATCGGCTGGGTTTTGGATTTGCACCAAATACTGCCCATCGACAACCCTAAACTGGACGTTGACATCGCTACCTGCAGCTGATGCCTCTTGTACGGGTGGCATACCTGATGCGACGACTGTGACTCCAACCACAAACGCCAAACAGGCTAAACCCGCTATTTTCTTGCACGTTCTACTCATGCAATTTTCCTCGCTTTGTTAATGTTGAT
The DNA here is from genome assembly GCA_047974525.1 of Saccharimonadales bacterium (SeqCode). GTDB lineage: Bacteria > Patescibacteriota > Saccharimonadia > Saccharimonadales > Saccharimonadaceae > UBA2834. The sequence continues at coordinate 300,637 of JBKECJ010000005.1, read as the reverse complement.
GTTTTTGTTTTGATGCGCTTGCCGACAGTTTTCGCTACAATTTGAACTTAGACTTCAGCTGGTTACGCCTCTTAAGCTTAATAATAATCCAGATTACCAATAATGTCAATAGCGAAAGCACTATGACGATGAGCCACGGCGGCAGCACCAACACCGTTGTAGTGATTTCTTGGTAGGCGTCTGCTGCCGTAACTGAAAAAGAAACTTTGAAAACGCCAAGGAGTGGGGTGTCTGGCCAAGTTAGCTGTGCCTCGCGTTCGGTATCGGGTAGGACGACCTGAACCTGCTCGTCATCGTAGACGACGCCGCCAATGATTGGCTCGACCTTGATGCGATATATTGCTTCAAAATCTGTGTTGCCGGTGTTTTTGATGCGAGCGGTAGCTGTAACGCCGGGGACGCTGAATGACGAATAGAAGGTTGGGAGATCGAATTTGACGATTTCGGCGGATATGCGCGTATCGCCCCCTCAATACTGGCGTAGACAATCATGCCAACGCGCGAAACGGCTTGAAGGCCAGAAGTCTTGGAGGCATCTTCATTGATGGTTTCGGCAAAAATCGTGGCATACTGCCCTCCTGCTGGGACATCTTGTGGAACAGCGACAGTATACTTGATGATTTGGTCTTTACCCGGAGCTATGGTGTATTCTTCGCCTTCAAACTTGATCCAGCGCGAAATCTGAGTGTAGTTGGTTTCGTTGGAGAAATTTGGCTCGTAATCATCGCCGACAACAGTATATGGCGCGGCGTAAACTTTGAAAGAAAATTCGACTTCGCCGGCATTGTGCACGGTCATTTCACCAGCCTGCTTTTCGCCTGGCTTGAGATCTAGACGCCGCATGGTTGGGGAAATTTGTAGAACTGGCGATTTGGATTCTTCGGTGTCCTCTTTGGCGCTAACCGCGCTAGAAACAATCGTAAAGGCGCTAACGAGCAATAGCACGCCAGCAGCAATAAAGCTTAGGAATCTATGACTCTTGTTTATAATACGACCCTCCGATGTCATGTTAAGTATTATAGACCAACCACGTAAAGCTGTAAACAACTTAAATTAAACTTAAAATCGTAATGTCATGCCGCTTGCATTTCGATATTTTATTGTGTTGTGATTTTGCCGGTATCTGTGCTATAATATGCGGGTGGTAAAACCACAGAGTATTTTTTACATCTCTGTAACTTGGGGCGGTAGCTCAGCTGGTTAGAGCACTAGACTTTTAATCTGGGTGTCGTGGGTTCGAGTCCCACCCGCCTCACCAATTTACGACAATATATAAAAACACCTGCAAATCGCAGGTGTTTTTTGTTGATAGCTGTGCCCTGTTATTCTTCGGATTTTTCCCAAGAAGCTTTTTTGCTATTTTTGCGAGGGGATTTGCCTTTTTTGCCATTGCGCTTTTTTACTAGCACTACAATGAGGACGATAATGCCGATGATGACTACGCCGATAACGACAATCAGCCAGATTGGGCACATGATAATGATTCTCTCGGTAGTATGCTCGACGATTTCGCCAGAAGCATTGACGTAGGTAGCGGACTGGACGACATTATAGAGGCCAACCGCTGGAGCTTCAGACCAATCGGCGTGAAGTTCGCTGGCGCCACCTGGATACATTGTGCTGGTGTCTGATGTTTCAAAGATTGGGTCGCCGCCAAAGATAGACTTTACGGCGAATTTGTAGGTAGAGTCGAAAGCGACGTTGCCGGAATTGCTGATGTTGATTTGGGATTCGATTTTTGAATTGAGGTTGAACCAACTGACATCTACGCCAGAAACTTCACCATCGTACTTGAGGCCGTCGCCGCCGATAATGGCGGAAATTGCGACGAGTGAAATTGTGTCTTCGTTGGAATTTGACGCAACAAGCGCGGCATATTGGCCACCAACGCTGGCGTCTTTTGGAACTTTGACACGAATGCTGACGTTTGTGCTGGCTTCGCCCGCTAGAGTATAGTCACCGGAGCCGGAAACTGTTGTCCATTCTGCAATATTGGCATACTCGGATCCGTCGCCGAGGCCTTCTGCGACACCGATCGCGAGATTAAAAGTGGTTTGATCGGTACTGTTATTGGTGATGGCGAGAGTCTTTGTATAACTATTGCCTGCGGTAAGGATGCCGTAGTCTAGCTTATTCGTGGACGCCTCGATAGATAGAACTGATGAGCCTGTCGTAGTTTCTTCTTCGGCCGACGCATTTATGGGGGAGCCAACAGTCCCCGTAATAATTGCCGTAAGGACCAGCAGTAACATTGCCCGTTTTTTCATAGTACCTCGCATTATTTATTACCTCTATATTATCATACTGTTGATTCTTATGCTTATATTGACTTTTCTTGCTATTTGTTATATAATGGGGGAATGAAGTGCACTTTTTTGCGCTCATGATCTTTTATACGACAAGGAGGAGACACTATGTCACTTATTGTACTAAAACGCATGGACTACAAGGTTCGAGAACAGGACGGAGAGGAGACGGCGCCACTTGCAGCTTTTTTGGGTGCGAGTAGCGAGCTGTGCCCGAGTTTTGGGATTGGACTGATTGACGAGAGGGGTCAAGCGATGTTTTGGGGGCTTATGATACCACATAGCTTGATTACGGCGTACCGCGGAATGCAGATACTGAATGAGGCGAGCGTCTTGCAGCATGGCGTGATTTGCGCATGCTATCACGCCGGCCAACGGGAAATGCACGAGAGCGAGGCGCACTACATTGCCGATCTGGAGACACAAATTCCCGACATCGAGAACTTGCGGGCAAGCCTGCTCGAGCAAAAGATTCCTGATGAGGAATTGGATGCAATGCTGATGGTTTGCAATAGCCCAAAGAACGGCATCGATATCACCATTGCGGAGCTCGAGATAGAGCTGGCGGCCGGCACAATTTCGCGGACTGCTGGAGTGGAAAAAGCCATGCAAATTGAGCAAGAGGAACAAGCGAGACGGGATAAGAATACCGAGATAAGCGAGCAGGCACTTCCCGCCGAGCAAAGCTTTGCGGGGTTCTGCGAAGAAGCTGGCGTGAAGTATTTGTGCCAGACGCCAATCGGCCTTTATGGTTGGGATTGGGGCCACGAAGATCTTGCAGATGTAGACCGCGAAATCGTTTTTGCGGGCCTACATTATGGCAGCGTGAAGGGCGTGTATTGCACGGAATTTCCGGAGAAGTCGAAGAGTCTTGGCTCTTTTGGACATCCGGTGATTAGTATCAATAATGGCGAAGAAAATATTGCCATAGAATTTGCGCAATATACAGAGGGCGCAATGCATGTGTATCTTTGCGGCGTGGACTGCTTTGGCGAGAACAGAGATCGCGGGCTGGTGCGGCTCGATGAGCTGCGCAAGATGAATCCAAAGATGGTGGGCGTGACGCAGGTAATTGAGACCGGCGACGTGGATAACCCCGTGAGAAACTACATCTCGATGCCAATCTACCGCGGCAAAAAACCGATTTTTGGGTTTTTGACAAAGATATTTAAGTGATTTTACGGACGCTTCCCTAACCTGTCGTAACACAAAGAAAAACCCACTGAGCGATTAAGTCTTGGTGGGTATTTTTATTGTTTTTGAATTATTTTGCGCCGGTGTTTGGCACGCCAACGTCCACATAAGTATAGCTGCTTGGTAGAATGGATTCTGTTCTGCCGTTGCCGACAACGACATCTACAGTGCCGGAGATGTGAGCTGGCGTAATACAGGTGATGGTGTCGCTTGATATGATTGTGACATTGGTACATTCGAGGCCGTCGATGGTTACGGAAATTTCTGGCTCGATGGCAAATGCTGAAAAATCAACTGGGCCGGTTGGTAGATATGCGTCTGTGGTGGTGCCGTCGGCGATTTGTCCTGCGTAGTTATAGCCCCATGCGTAAACCTTGCCTTCGTAATCTAGCGCCATGGAGTGGTATATTCCAGACTCCACCTGAATAAACGTCTTGTCTTTTAGGACGCCCGTGGTGTCTGGGGTGGTTGGGTAATACTGATGAGCACGAATCTCGTCATCACCCATTTGGCCATAATAATCATAGCCCCACAAATAGATTTGATTATCTGAGCCCAATGCCATCGTATGATACCAACCTGCGCTGATTTGCGTGAGTGAGATATTTTTGAGAACACCGGAATTATCCGTGGCGACTGGTACTGAGGTTTTTACGCCGGTGCCGCCTTCTCCGTTGCCGATTTGACCCGCTGCATTATAGCCCCATCCATACGTACGTCCGTCTGTGTCGAGAACCATAGTGAAATCTTTGCCTGCGGAAATTTGAACTATACTCTTTCCGCTTAGAACTCCCGTATTGACCACCTGCACTGGCGCGTACGAACCGCCGGCGCCAGTAACGCCATCACCTAGCTGGCCATTATCGTTCCATCCCCAAGCATAGATATTACTGTTTGAATCTACGGCGTAAGAGTGCCAGTACCCAGCCTCCACTAAGATGATTTCTTTACCCTCTAGTAGATTACCAGTTTGCTGTATCTTTACTGGAACAGTTGAGTAGATTGCGCCTGGACCCATTCTTCCCGCGTTGTTGCTGCCCCATGCGTAGATCTGACCTTCGTCATCGAGTACGATAGTGTGGTTTTGGCTGGAGGCAACTTGAACGATTTTTTTGCCATTTAGCACACCCGAAGTGTCTACTGCGACGGGAAGATTGGTGTGGTCGGTTGAGCCATTGCCCAATATGCCGTTTACGTTGTTTCCCCATCCGTAGAGCTTGCCGTCAGAGTCGAGAGCAAAGGAGTTATTATACCTAGTTTCTATTGCGACAATGTCCTTGCCCTTCATGACGCCAGACATATCTACTTCGACTGGCGTGCTGGAGCTATCATTGGTGCCATTACCTAGCTGACCCGATACGTTGCTGCCCCATGCGTAAATTTTGCCTTTTGAGCTGAGTGCGAGATTGTGTCCGGTGCCGGCGGCTAGCTGGACGATTTCGACTTCTTCGGCTTCATCTAAGTCTACTCCGGTGATTGTGACCTCTTCGCCGCCTATGACTGAACCTTTGTCTGGCGAAATGGAGAGCGCTTCAAATGCGGCGTTGGCGGTGTCGGGATCCTGAATAAGGTGACCAATGGAGATGCCGATGGGCGCAGATAGCAGAACGAAAGTTGCGACAAAAAGCGAAATTCGAGGGAGTTTATTATTGATTTTCATGAGGAAGATTGAACTTTCTCTCGCAGAATATATATTAGCTGTTGATTTTTATGACACTCTTCATTTAAGCGTAAGCTATTTAGCTTAAAATGGGCTTAAGATATAAAAATCCCCCTCTGATAGCTGGGGGTTAATTAACTAAATCTGGTGCGCCTGACTAGACTCGAACTAGCACAGCCTCGCGGCCACTACCACCTCAAGGTAGCGTGTATACCAATTTCACCACAGGCGCATGCTCAGTATTATAGCATATTGTTTTGATCCGTAAAAGTAAAAGCCCCAGCAAATTGCTGAGGCTTCTTAGCGCTACTTCGCTAGAGGTTTTTGACATAAAATCCGACGCTCTGAAAAACGCCGATGATTTTTGGGTCAAATTGGCTGCCGCCACCATTAACGACGATATCCATTGCGGCGTCATGAGGTAGTTTTGCCCGATAGGGACGATCGGCGGTGAGAGCGTCATAAACGTCGGCAGGCGCAAGGATGCGCGCCTCAAGTGGGATTTCGGCACGCTTGAGACCTCGCGGATAGCCGCTGCCATCCCATCTCTCATGATGGGCTCCCGCAAAGCGTCTGGCGTGCTCCAGAAACATACTATACCCAGTTTCTGTCAGCCCATAGTCGATGATGTGCTCCCCTTTTGTAGTGTGAGTCTTCATAATCTCATATTCATCTTTCGTAAGCCGATCGGGCTTGCGCAAAATGAGATCTGAAATGGCAATCTTGCCGATGTCGTGGAGCAACGCCGAGGGGATGACAATGTTCGTATCCCACTCGGCGATTTCGTCATGATAGATACCAGCACGGAGCATGAGATCAATAAGTATCCCAACGATAGCCGTAGTTCGCTCAGCGTGCCTCCCAGTAGTTGCGTCGTGCGACCTAATCGCGTTCACCATCACGTTACAGATGGTTTGCCTCTTTGATACCATTTTGGCGACTCCTCTTCCCTCTTATATAGAAATAGCTGCAAAAGAACAAGGCTACAAGTCCGTGAACCTGTAACCTTATAAAAATATCATATCACGAAATGTTTATGGCGTGCGGTTGCGAATGGACTTTTCGGTTGCCCAGTCGGAAACATCGGCAAAGCGATCGATGGCGTGCGTTAGCGCGCTGTTTTCGGAGAAGATACGGGTGTTTTTTGTGTAGTAATAATTGAGGCTGGACTGGTAGATGCCGATAGCGGGCGCATCGTTTAGCCAGTATTTGAGGAAGGTCTCGTATTTAGCTTTGCGCAAGTCGCCATTCATGGTGGTGCGCGCGGAGAGGAGGAGGTCGTCGACAAGCGAGTTGCGATAGTTGCTGAGATTCATGCCGGTTTCGACGGCGCCAGCCGAGGCAAAATACGCAAATGGATCGGCGTCGATACCGAGGTCGATTTCGTAAATTAGGATATCGTAGCTGCGCGGGCGAACAATGGCGGTAAAGAAATCTTGGGTGGCTTCCGAGGCGACAAATTCGTCAACTGTAACCTGAAAGCCAAGTGCGGTGAGCTGCTCGGAAAGTCGATTCGCGATTTCGGGGAGAACACCAGTTGAAAGCACCGAGATGGAGATGGTGACTGGATTACCTTCGGAGTCGAGTAGTTGATTATTAGTATTCGTGTAGCCAGCCTCGGTGAACAGGCGCGCTGCGGCGCCCTTGTCGTAGACTGGAGATTCTGGGAAGGTGAGGTTTGGCATTTGGCGCTTTAAGATTGGGAAGTCGATGGCTTGGTCTTCGACGATTCCCTGCCGCACAATGGACATGTCGATGCCGCGCTGGACGGCTTGGCGAACTTTGGTCTTACCGAAGACTGGGCTATCGGTATTTAGAAAGGCGAATACGCCGCCATTTAGCGGGGTTTTGCGCTCGTAGATCGTGGCTGCGCTCACGTCGTCTTCGCTACTGATCTCGCCGATGTCTGCGCTGGCGTTGACTTCTGCACGATTTAGAGCGGTAACGATGTCATCGACGCTAGAATACGTACGGAGAGTGAAGGTAGAAAGGTAGGTTTCTCCCTTGAAGTATGATTGGTTGCGGTTTAGGTATACTGTTTGGCCGGTGGAGTTCTTTTGCAGGGCGTTCAAAGTGAAGGGACCAGAGCCAACAGGGCTGGTTGAAAAAGCGTTTTCGTAGATGAGCCCTGGCTCGACGCTGCCTAGGATATGCTCGGGCACGATTGGGAAATCTAGAGTCTCGGTGAAGGCGGCGTAAACAGTTGGGAGAGTGAAGACGACAGTATAGTCATCGGTGTTTTCGATTTTGACATTCGCGAAGTTAACGGATACGGCGGTTTTGGCGGCAGGGTTTTTGAGCAGATTCGCGGTAAATACAACATCCTCGGCGGTGAGATCTTCGCCGTCGGACCACTTCACGCTGTCTTTTAGGGTGACTGTCCAGATTTTTCCGGTAGCGTCTACGTCGACATGCTTTGCGAGCGAATTGCCAAGGTTACCTGATGCGTCGGGGGCGAGGAGGCTGGAGAACATGAGTTTTGCGAGGGTTTTTTCGGAATTGGTTGTGGCGTAAAGCGGGTTCATGGAGTTGATTGTGCCGAGTGTGCCTTCGCTATATCCGCCGCCAGATACGAAAACTTCTGTTTCGTAAGAGTTGCGGTACCAGATGTTTTGGATGACAGAAAAAAGAATAACTACTGTTACAAGCAGCAGCCACTCTAATACCCATAGACGCACGTTGCGGACGTTACTAATTCGCCTAAAGATATGTTTCTTGACATGCTCCTTAGACTTCTCGGCGGTTTTTTGGCTTGCCCGCGAGAGCTTCTTGATGATATTTTGCCCACTCTTTTTGATGCTTTTTTTCATTTAGCTTGGGATTAGTAATAACGCTAGGATAGATAGGACGAATATGACCGCGAAAACTATTGTAACGTTGAACATAGATTTTTCGAGACCACGACGAGTAGTATAGAGCTCACCAGAACCGCCAAAACCAGCACCAAGCGAAGCTCCGCGCTGTTGCAGCAAAATTAGGATGACCATAAGAATAGCCGAGATAAATGTAGTTGTTTGAAATACAGCACCTAAATCCATGATTACTTCTTATTATATGCTGGAACCATTAAGTTGACAAGATAGTTTATGATAGAGATCATAATACAACTGAGTACGGTGCCCCAGAAAGTCATATTGACGTCTGGCAGGAGCCAGATAGTAAGGCCAACCATAGCGGCGTTCAAGATAAGAACGAAGATACCCATAGTGATAAAGATGAGCGGTAGAGCGAAAATGGTGGCGATGGGCTTGACGATGGCGTTTACGAGCGAGAAGATAAGCCCCGCGGAAATATAGAGCCATGGCGTGTCGCCCTCTTGAGTGACCGAGCCGAACCATTTGATACATACCCACATCGCTGTGCTTGATACGAGCCAACGCAGAAGAAACACTAGAACCTGTCGCTTTATCATAATGCTTATTATTTTAACGCATTCTTACGTTTTAGTAAATTATGGTGCTGGATGGCGAAGCGATGGCTCTCGTCGTCAATCCGCGCGACGAGCTTTGCGACGTGGCTAGACTGAGCAAGCTCGACCATTTGATAGGTGCCGTCTGGCTCGGGGATGATGATTTTGACTTCGGCATTACGGCTATGGTCGCCTGACTTATCGCGGCCAATTACGGACACATTTTCGGCTTTTAACAGATCATGAACCGCCTTAACTTGTACAAGTCCGCCGTCGACTACGACGATGTCTGGGCGCCCCCAATCGTTTAAGTGGCGCAGGCGTCGAGTGATAATTTCGCGGAGATTGGCGGCGTCATCGTTGCGCTGAGTATGAAGCTTGAAGCGGCGATATTTTGTGCGGTCGGCAACCCCATTGATGAAACAGACCATGCTACCTACGACGTTGGTACCAGACTGATGACTAATATCGTAGCCTTCGATACGAACGGGTGTTTTGTCGAGACGCAGGATAGACTGGAGCTTACTGAGGGCGGCGTCGTTTGAGATGTCCATAAATTCCTTGTCGGAAAAGACGATCTTGGTAGCGAGACCTTTGAGGCCAAAATATTGATTGCGATAGTCGGCGGCTTTTTCGTATTCGCCTGCTTTTGCGGCGTCCTTCATGAGTTTTTCTAGTTCGCGGATGAGTTGTTTGCGGTTGCCCTTGAGATAACTAATGAGGTGACGGAGATTTTGCTTATACTGCTCTGGTGAAGATTTGCCAACTTCGATGCCTGGAGTTAGCCCAAGATCGGTGTCGAGAGTGAGCTTGCCGGTGTACGGCCTGTCGTAATATGGAAAGATTTTGCGGAGAATACGGAGGGCTTTTGCGACGACGCCTTTGCCGAAGTATGGGCCGTAATACTCTGCCCTATCATCCTCTGGATTGCGGGTGATTGAGACGTGTGGAATTTCGGACTTCATATCGATGCGGACGTAGCTCGAAGATTTGTCGTCGCGGAGAAGAATATTCCATTTTGGCATGTAGCGCTTGACCATCTCGCTCTCGAGGAAAAGCGCCTCCATCTCGGTGTCGACGATAATCCAATCGGTATCGGCAATTTCGGCGACGAGAGCGCGGGTCTTAGCGTCTTTCAAAGCGGTGGCTTGGAAATATTGACGCACGCGGTTTTTGAGGACGGCGGCTTTTCCGACATAAATAACCTCCCCAGCGGCGTTCTTGTGAAAGTAGACGCCTGGTGCGCTGGGGAGGGTTTTTAGTTTGGCTTTTTGCTGATCTGTCATTCCCCCTATTATATCACTTTAGACCATGCTGCCGGTAAGAGACCAGATATCGCTGAAGTCCATCTCTTGGAGATATTCTTCTACGGCATCGGTGTAATACTCAATACACTCATTATAGAGCGAGCCGGTGTAGCTGCTACATTGGGACTCAACCTGCTCTTGCATCATGGCGGTGACTACGCCCATAAGTGCATCCTCGACGCTGGTCATGAGGTCGCCAACGGATTTTGCGTTGGATGGAATTTCAACATTTACCTTGTTGTCGTACTCGAAATAGAATTCGGCGTTTAGGCTGTTGCCATCTTCTTCGTACTTGGCGGAAAAGCCGCGGAGTTCGTGCGAACCATTGATGTGAAGATTTAGGGTTGGCATGTCTTCTGGAACGGCCACGTCTTCAGAGGTGATTGTCTCTTCGGTTATTGAATCTGCACAGGCTGCGATTGATTCGTAAGCTTTTGTATCGGTCATACCATTGAGGTAGCCTGCCAAATCGTCGGCATCCCAGCTGACATTGTAGATGGTGTTGCCGTCAGAATCTTTTTTGTCTTTCTTCTCGGAAACGATAAATGGATATTTCTTGTAGAGATCCACTAGCTCGGTCTTGCTGTCTTCTTTGACGGACTCGTTAAGAGTGTCAACCATACATTGGTAGGATTCCTCTGCTTCTGCGTCGAGACCGAGGTCGGATACTTCTATTTTGTACCATTGGCCATCGATGTCGTCGATGAGGTCTTCAAGATAATCCATAATCGCTGCGGCTTCGTCTGGAAGGTCGAGCGAGGTAAGTGCGTCACCTACGCCGTCGATCTTGATATAGATTGTGCCGTCGGATACATAGGCGCCACCGATGCCGATTTCTGCTGTGTCGTCAGTAGACGTGACAATAGTGAGCTTACCGCTACCGCTAGCGTCGGCGCCATCTTGGTCGCTATCGAGGGTGAGCTTCATGGATTTGATGCCCGACTCGTCTTGGTTTTCTTCGTTGAACCTAATGTCCATGGTACCGTTTACGGCGATTTTGGACTTCTTCATTACGCCAGTAACTGCGTCAAGAATGACGACTGGATCGGAATTGCGCCACGACATATAGATCGCTGCGAATACACCGCCGCCAATCAGCAATACGGCTGCAACACAAATTGCGATGATCGTGCCAATCTTTTTCTTTGGCTTTGAGCCGGCTGCGGCGGCTGCTTTTGGTTCTTTTGCAAAGAGAGGCTGTTCGCTCCCCATGTTGGTCTGGGTTGGAACTTCTGTCTGAACAGGCACCTCCATAGACTCTGGAGCGGCGGAAGATACAGGAGTTTCGGAGATTTCAATCTCTTCGACTTCTACCTCAATCTCCATCTCCGGCTCAGGATTAGGGTTGGTATTATTTTCTTTGTTGTCCATTTGACTACCTCTCCTCTATATTTAAGCCTATGTTAACATATTTCTCAGCCAACTTAAATGATTTTGTTTATGCTTACGTGTTGTGCTAAAATAAAAGAATAAGAATTTTACCTAAAGGGAGGCGAAAACTACGCATGAACAAGATTGACTTTACCATCAAAGATATTAGGGGGCGACAGATTCTGGATTCGCGCGGCAACCCTACGGTAGAGGCTGACGTAATCTTGAGTAGCGGGCACGCTGGACGTGCGGCAGTTCCCTCTGGCGCATCTACGGGCGCGGGCGAAGCACTTGAGATCCGCGACAATGACCCCGCTCGCTATGGCGGCAAAGGTGTTTTGAAGGCGGTTTGGAATGTGAACGGCAAGATTCGCGACGTATTGGTCGGCAATCGTGCGGACAACCAGACGCTGGTGGACAAGCTGATGATCGAGCTTGATGATACCGAGGACAAGTCTTCTCTCGGTGCAAACGCAATTCTTGCGGTATCGCTTGCGACGGCAAAAGCAGTCGCACATGCCAAAAGCATGGCGCTGTATGAGTATATTGGCGAGATTGCAGGCACAAGTGACACAATGAAGCTGCCAATGCCAATGATGAACGTGATGAATGGCGGCGAGCACGGCGACTGGGTGACGGATTTTCAGGAGTATATGATTGTGCCGGTGGGGGCTGAGAATATTGCGGATGCAGTACGAATGGGCGCAGAGGTATTTCATGCGCTACGCAAAGTTTTGAAGAGCAAGGGCTATGCCGTGACTGTGGGCGACGAGGGTGGATATGCGCCAAAGCTTACGGGCGGCAATAATGAGCCGTTTGAGCTGATTAGCGAAGCGGTGAAGGCTGCCGGATATGAGCTTGGCAAAGACATCGCGATGGCGACAGATATGGCAGCGAGTGAATTTTACGATGATGGCCACTATAAGCTAAAGACAAACGGCGAGTGGAAGAGCTCGGAAGATATGGTGAATTGGTATGCTTGGATTACGGAAGCCTTCCCTGTCGTATCGATTGAGGATGGGCTTTCGGAAGACGACTGGGCGGGTTGGAAGATGATGACGGAGCGCATGGGCAAGACGCTGCAAATCGTTGGCGACGACCTATTTGTGACGAATACAAAATTATTGCAAAAAGGTATCGACGAGAAGGCTGGAAACGCAATTTTGATTAAGCCAAATCAGATTGGCACGCTTACTGAGACGATCGACGCGGTGCTGCTTGCGAAGCAAAATGGCTTTAGGACTGTTATGTCGCACCGATCTGGCGAGACGGAAGACAGCACAATTGCGCACCTCGCAGTTGGGCTGGGCACGGGACAGATTAAGACTGGATCACTCAGCCGCTCGGACCGAGTTGCAAAATACAACGAGCTACTCCGCATCGCTGAAGCGAATTCGACTTTGCCATTAATTAACCCCTTCAAATAAGGGGTTAATTACGAAAAGAATTTAAGGATTTTGATTAATCCCATTTTCGCCATGTCTTTGTTGGTGCTACCTTCGCTGAGTTCGGAGCGGTGCTCGACGAAATAGACGTATGCTTTGTAGAGCATTTCGCTGTTGTTTAGGGTGGGTTGCCAGTTTAGTTCTTGCTTGGTTTTGGTGATGTCCAGAGATACGTTTTTGTCGAGCATACTCTCGGCATACGGGCTGAGCGGAGAGAGTTTTAAGCGGGATGCAAGGCGCATGACGGGATGAATTAGCCATGCTGGGAAGCTTTTTATGCGACTTTTGGAGCCAGATTTTTGAATAATATATTTATACATTTCTCGGAAAGTCGGGACGTTCTCGGAGCCAATATTGAAGGTGCCGGACTTACGATATTTTAGCGCGGCAAACATCGCCTGCACTACATCGCCGGCATAGACTAGCTGATAACGATTGTTTCCCTCCCCCACCATCCAGAGCTTGCGATCTTCGCGGACAAACTCAAACATAATACCAATAATACCAACGCGGCTCTCATCAATAATGGGCGGACAGCGAAAGATAATCAACTTGAAATCTTTTTCGTATTCACGGAGAATATCTTCGGCCATCATCTTGGACTTGCCATAGATTTCTTGGGGGCAAAGTGGCTCGTCTTCTTTTATGGCATGACGAACCGCTTTGCCCCACAAGCAGTTTGTAGATGCAAATATCAGGCGTGGAATATGACACTTCTTGGCTAATTCTGCGATGTTTTTTGTGCCGTCGACATTGGTGCGCCAAAAATCTTGACGCTTTTTGACGGCATGAGGCATCATCGCCGCAAAGTGAAATACTGCGTCGAACTGATATTTTTTACCCAGCTTACTTAATGTGCTTTTGTTTCGGATGTCACCTACCACAGCGGTAAAGTTGGGGTGGCTGAATTCATCTTTTTGGAGATCAATCGAGATTACGCGGTAGCGAGACTCAAGTAATTCTTTCTTGAGAATTGACCCGAGAAAGCCTGCGCCACCGGTAATCAGGATGGTCTTCATTTATTTTGCTTCGTGCCCTGGCTTGCCAAGCAAGCGGAACATATTATTTTTGTAGGCCTCGACACCCGGTTGGTTGAACGGGTCGATACCTAGCAAAAAACCGCTGAGCGCACAGCTCATCTCGAAGAAATAGATTAGTGCTCCGAGCGAACGCGCGTCCAAGCGTGGCATTGCGATTTCAATTACTGGAACGCCTCCAGAAAGATGAGCTTCTCTTGTGGCGATTTGAGCTTGGTCATTGATATATTTGAGCTCTTTGCCCTCAAGATAGCCTAATCCATCGAGGTCGGTCGACATTTCCGGCACAACTGCGCTACCGGTGGCTTGTTCGACTTTTACGAAAGTCTCTAATAGATTGCGCCGACCTTCTTGGATATACTGACCCATGGAATGTAGATCCGTACTATCTACTACGCTGGCAGGATAGATACCCTTGCCGTCTTTGCCTTCGCTCTCGCCAAAGAGCTGCTTCCACCATTCATTAAAGTACATAAATGCCGGCTCGAAGTTTGCCAAGATCTCGATATTGAAATCTTTTTCGTACAAGCAGTTACGAAGTGCGGCATACTCTGCGGCGTTGCCGCCATCAGATATGAACGCCGAGCGCTCTTCTTCTGCGCCGTCCATTAGCTCGTCGATATTGATGCCCGCAACAGCGATAGGTAGTAGCCCTACTGCGGTTAGTACCGAGTAGCGCCCGCCGATGTCGTCGGGTACGACGAACATTTCATATTTGTTTTCTACCGATTCATCGTGGAGTGCGCCTTTGTTGGCGTCGGTTGTTGCATAAATGCGCCGACTAGCCTCAGCTTCGCCGTATTTTTCGATGAGCTTTTGCTTGAAAATGCGAAACGCCACGGCTGGCTCCGTAGTAGTCCCAGACTTGCTGATGACGTTGACGGAAAAATCCGCATCTCCTAGCTCGCGTAGCACCTTATTCAGCTCAAGTGGGCTGAGAGAGTTGCCTGCGTAGAGAATTTTGGTGTTGCTCTGCTCGCCCAAAGCCTCAATGACGGCCTTGTGCCCAAGATAGCTACCGCCAATACCAATGCAGACTAGGTATTTTGAGTCCTTTTGGATTTTTTCGGCAGCCGCCTTGATGCGGGCGAACTCGGCTTTGTCATAGTTGACGGGGAGATCTACCCACCCTGCCATTGGGTCTTTTTGAGTGCGACCCATTAGGCTTTTTGCAGCTTCGATTTTCTCCGCAAGTTCGGCATCCGAAACAAAGCCGCTCGCGAAGTTCGTGTAACTAATCATTTATTAGTCCTCCTTTTTATCAATGTAGACAATTGGCTTGATCAAATCTGGGGTCTTCTTGTCCATCAGCTCAAATGCTTCGGGCAACTTGTCGAAGCCGTAGAATTTATGCGTGATAAGCTTGGTTGGATCAACGCGACCATTGCTGATCAGCTCGAGCATGCGGCGGATACGCTCGGCTCCTCCTGGGCAAAAACCACAACGAATATCTTTGTGAGACATGCCTAAACCCCAAGCCAATGTAGGAATAGACAGCTTATCATTGATATCGTAAAAGTTTACGCTTGCGATTGTGCCCGTTTCGCGAGTGGCTAGGATTGCAGTATTGATACTGTCAGCGCCGCCACCGGCGATGATGGTCTTGTCTGCGCCGCGACCATCGGTTAACTTCATTACTTGCTCAGCTATATCACCTTCCTTGTAGTTTACGATGTCGGTTGCACCGTAATCTTTTGCCACCTGAATACAGATTGGACGTGTGCCAACTGCGATAATGCGCCCAGCGCCGCGAAGAGCGGAAGCTGCTACGGACATTAACCCAACTGGGCCAATGCCAATAACTAGCACGGTGTCGCCGTAGGCTACGTCTGCAAGTTCGGCAGAATGAAAACCGGTGCTCATCATGTCGGTAGTCATGAGAGCTGCTTCTTCGCTGACATCATCTGGTAGTTTTACGAGATTGGCGTCAGCTTGGTTGACGTGGAAATATTCTGCCATCGTACCATCTTTTGAACCGAGGAATTTGAAACTTCCCATCAGGTGCGAATCATGAGAAAACGACTTTGTGTTTTGGACTCCGGGTGACAGCCAGTCCGGCGTAACGCACGGCACTACGACCTTGTCGCCCTTTTTGAAATTTTTTACGTCTTTGCCTACGCTATCAATAATGCCGACGGCTTCGTGACCCAAAATTAGATCTTCTTTGGGGCCAGATCCGCCATGCATGACATGCGTATCCGAACTACATGGTGCAACCACAGTAGGATGCACAATGGCATCAAGTGGGCCTGCAATTGGTTTTGGTTTGGTTAACCAGGCGGCCTCACCAACAATGGCCATACCGTATCCCTTCATAATTCTGTTCCTCCGTTAAAAGATGTACTCTTTATTATACCACGGCAGGCGGAGGAGATAATAGCAACTAAAGGCTAACGGCGATGTCGTGTAGCTGTTGTTTGGTGAGAATGTCGTTGGTGTCTTCGATGTAATAGAGGATGCCGCCGTTTACCCAAATGGCGTTGGAGTTATATGTGTATATAGTAAGCCCCTGCCCCTTTACGATGGAGTAATCTGTGCCCCATTTTGGCGTTACGAAATTGGCAAGAACTGCGGAAGAATCCCAGTTGGATTTTTCTTCGGAAAGCGTGAATACTGTATTGTCTTTGCCGGTAAAGCTCATGACGATTTTGCCGTCTTTTTCGGATACGAGGCCATCAAGGCGGTAATTCTTTGGAATGTAGTTTGGGTATGCCCCGTCGATACCAGTTTGCATGGCGGCAACGCGAACGGATAGATCAGGGAGATTTAGATGAACGAGGTAGCCAAGTAGCGCGATAGATACGGCGGACATAGCAAGTGCAATTGCGAGTTTGCGCTTTTGCCAAAATGGCTTCTTCTTGGTGATAGCGCCGGTCATTTTTTCTTCGACGGCGGTGGTTTGATCTTCATTCATGGTGGCTACTTTGCGGAGAGCTTGCTGGATGGCTTGGTTTTTGAGCTCTTGCGCAGAGAGGTGACGTGGTTCGTCGGCTTTGCGGGCAGCGATGCGGGCGTTAGCGAGCTTCACGGTAGGGTGTTTTACGGCTGGGGCGGTTGGTTTTGTGTCGGCTTTGGCCTTTTTGGACTCGACTTTTACCTGAATCTTGTTGTCATCCTGAGCTGCTTGGGCTTTTGCCTGGACTGGCGCCTGTTGAGCTTGCTTTGCTTGGTCTTTCTTGACGAATTTTACGCTGATTTTGTCGTTTTCTGCATCTTGCTTCTTGGCTGCAGCTGCAGTGGCTTCGACTTTTTGAGCTTGAGCTTTTGCGGGAGTTTGGACTTTAGCGCGAGTAGAACTTGAGGCGATGAGCTGACGACGACGCATGGTCGCAGCAGCACGCATGGCGGCGGATGAAATAACTGGCTTCGCGGCAACCTTCGTAGGCTTTTTCACGAATTTACGATTGAGAGTAGAAGATTTCTGAAGAGTACGATGGGTGTTTTTGCTGTAGTGGTGCCCAGTCTTGCTCACCGTATTTTTTTTGATTCCGTCCATATTGCCTCGCTTTAATATGCTAGTGTTATAATAAAACACTAGCGAGAAATAAGCAATAACCATTTTGAACAATAATATTATGGCCGAGTTGTTGTATACTGAGTATATATGGAACGAGAAAAAAAGAAGAAAAGACAGTCTGCAAGAATAATTGCGACAAATATGTTTATGGGGCTATCAGTAGTCGTGATTGTAACTGTTCTGACTCTAATTGCTATGGGGTACAACTTTAATAAGGAATGGGAGCTGGAGCAATCTGGCCTAGTACAGGTAAACTCTAACCCGAGTGGTGCGATCGTCGAGATTGACGAGGAGTCGCAGTTTAGCCGCACAGAGATGAGCAAAATGCTAAGTGCGGGCGAGCACACTATTAAGATCAGCAAGACGGGATACGATGTTTGGACTCGCGTATTAAATGTGGAATCCGGACTACTGACGCGCGTTGACTGGGCGCGACTCTTCCCTGTCGAGAGGACAGTCGAGAAAGTGCACGAATACGAGACACTTCGATTAGTGATAGCCTCGCCAGACAATCAATATCTGATATTGCTGCCTGAGGATTCGGCAATTGCACAGACGATCAATATCAAGAACGACGAGATTAAGTACGACAAGATTGATTTTAGCGCGGTGATGGGGTTGGAGAAAAATGAAGTGCCAACGGGAACGCTGGAAGTAATCGAATGGAATAAAAACAGCGATAAGTTTTTGATGAAATGGACTACCGAAGAAAAAGTAAATTGGTTGTTCATCGACATAAAGCAGCCTGCGAACAATGTCAATTTGAGTTCAAAATTCTTACTCGGCTTTGATAATTTAATGATAGCAAGCGATGCTGGTGATAAAATCTGGGCAATGGAAGGCGGTAATTTGCGCATGCTGAATATCACCGAGCTGACGATTTCGGGCGTGCTGATTGCAGACATTGAATCGGCAACGAATAACGCTACGACCGTGGCTTACGTGCGCGAAGACGAAAAAGACGGGCGCGTGGTGGGGATCTATAAAGACGGCGAAAAAGGCGGGACGACTGTTCAAAAAATCAACCCAACTATTGAGTCGGTGAAGGTGGCGCTTGGAAGCTATTGGGGCGACGATTGGATTGCATATAATATGGACAACCGAATTTTCGTGCGCAGCGGCACGTACCCATCCTATGGCAAGACGGCGAGCACGCTGAAGACGATTGCTGAGCACGACATCGACTTCACGCCTGAGTTTGCGGTGACGAGTCCTAGCGGCAGGTTTGCCGTAGCTGCCAGCGGAAATCAAATGGTAGTAGTGGATGCGGAACTAAAGGATTATTGGACTTATCAGGTCGAGACTGAGCTTGTGGGCGTAAATTGGCTCGACAACTTTATGACTTGGGAGATTTGGGAAGAAAAACTAGTGGTGCGAGATTTTGACGGCAATAACCGCCGCGAAATTACCGATGCGTCTGGCAGCATGCAGCTCGTATCGCTCACAGAAAACAATCGTTGGTTGTATTATATTGGATCGGTAGCCGAAGAGGGCGGCCAATATGTACTAAATCGACAGCGATTATAAGGGGTGGCGGGGGTTAAAACTTGTACAAGTTTTGTGGTTAGATATTTAGGCTTGTCCGGTAAGCCATAGCCAGAATTGCTCTAGCGGGGATGGCTGGTTTGCCGGCATTTCAACTTCGGCGTCCTCATCGCCACCTGGCTGGGCGGTAGCGGCGCCGTCGTAGCTTGGGCTGATTTGCTCTGCATAAACGAGTAGGCGGTAGCGAGATGTGCCGAGAGGCGTACAAGTGATGAGGGTGATAAGTGGCTTGTCTGGGTAATTCTTTGCGATGTCGACAACTGACTGCACGTCGGTTGGCTCAACGGTCTTTGTGCCAAGTACGGAATAGGTATAGCGGGTGGATTCGTAGTTTACATAGATAAGATCGCCGGCGCCGAGGCGGGTGAGCCCAGAAAAGATAAATTTGTAATTGGAATTTTGGTAGATGTTCCCTGCCGAGTGGCCAGATACAACGAAGTTGCCTATTTCGCCTGGCTTTGCCGATGCACCGCTGATAGAAAACTGCGCTACGCCGTTATTCATAGCGGTGTCCATGGATTTTTGGTCGTTGCCGGCGCCAAAAGTGATTGGCACTTCGACATTTAGCTTGGGGATGAGAAGGAGTGGGTCGGGGCCAACGTTGGCGGTCGCCGAAGGGTCGATGGCAGTAATAGAATTGACCTCTCCGCCGCCTGGGGTGATATACGCCACGGCGTTTGCGATGATTACTTGGTTGTACTGAAAAAGTACGCCAACAACGACGATGACGAGTCCGATGGCGATAGGGATAAAATGTCTGGAACGACGGAATTTTTTGGCACGACTGGCAGCCTTGCTGCGAATTTTGTCGCGAATTCCCTTTTGGGCTTCGGCGCGCTCGGCTTCGAGATTGTCTGCGGCGATGGTCTTTTCGACAGTATCATCGAGCTTGCGCTCTTTTTCGGCCTGCTCGCGCTCGTATTTGAGCTTGGATTTCTCTACGTAGTCGCGCGCTGCCTTGCCGTAATACTGGCCATAATAGCGCTGATAATATTCTTGCCATGCTGAGTGATATTTACGCCAATCCTCATCTTTCACTTCAGGTTTTTTTTCGGGCGTGGCGTAATTTTCGGGCCTAAGTTTGTAGGCCTCTAGGACTTTTTTACGGGCAATCTCCGCCGCTGTTTGGCGCTGCCTGTCTTGACTGGTTGACCCACCATTTTCGGGATTCATACTTTTACAATTTTAACATAAACGCCTATCTTCAGGCAATGACGCTTTCTTCGTGGTATACTTCTGTATAGCAATTTTGAGGAGGAGATAAGGTTATGCGCAGCGACGATACGCATAAAAATAAAATTTCGACAGGGGCTATCGTGGGGGTGATTACAGTTGTTTTGGTTTTGGTGATATTTATTGTGTGCTTGAGTTTGGCTTCGGCAAAAACGCCTGAGCCTATTCAGGATTTGGGACAGCTGGAGACGGCGCTAAATGACAAGACGCACGTAAATTGCCTAGTTGCGCATTCTGATGATGGCAATTTTTTGGTACAAGCAAATGACGGATTTGCGAAAGTTAAGGTGGTGCTGTATGGGGATGACGGAAACGAGAATATGCTGACTGTCGACGGGACGACGTATTACTGGGACGACGAAGGCTATGCGTTCGTGATGTCCGATCGTGAGCTGATGGATGAGATGCTCGAAGAGATTAGCGCGGGGTTTGACGATAGAGAGCTTTTGGAGGGATATTCGATCAGTTGTGAAAGCCCGAGCAAAAACGATTTTGCGGTGCCGAGTTTGGACTTTATTGATGTGAGCGACATGTGATATAATATCTACGCAACTGCTCAAGGGCGAGTGGTGAAATCGGTATACACGGTAGACTCAAAATCTGCTGGCAGCAATGTCGTGAGGGTTCAAGTCCCTCCTCGCCCACCATATACAAAGAAATGCATTAGCCCGACTCGGGCTATTTTTTATACCCTGTTATCTAGTGTCGTAGTGCCAATATTCATTGACGTACTGAGAGAAGCCAAATCTTGTGGCGTTGGCGCGTAGCCAATTGTACATTGCGTTGTTGCAGGGGCCTTTAGTTGGGCAGGAGTAGTTGCATCCGGTGAAATCTATGGCGGTGCCCGATTGGTGATTAGAATATCCGGGAGGCGCCATAAGACTGGAGTCTTTGTTGCAGATGCGCTGGACGGAACCAGTTTCACGCTGGGCGTTGAGGGTATTTTTTTGGCTTTGATTGAGATTGCAGTTATCGCGCTGCCACTCAAATGATCGGAAGGTGCTTCCCGCCGTAAGGGTGACGCCGTCAGCCTTTGCCGCTTCGACCATCGAATAGACCGCGCCAGAAACTCTAGAATTTAGCACGGCTTTGCCAGAGAGATCAGTACGGCCAGCCTTTTGCAAGACGGCGGCATAGCCAGCAGTCGTCGTGGATGGCAGGTTTGGAATCGAGCAGAGACGATAATAGGTGCGCTTGCCGCCACTCCAGCCATCATGAATTCCGAGATCAGTAGTGCGCGGATCACATGCGACGGCTTCTGACGCTTCGTTTGCATTTCCGACAACTTGATTTGTCTCTGTACCCGAAGATGAAGAGCTCGAAGAGCCTGGCTTTTCTCCTGGTTCGCATATTTCTCGTTCTTCACTTTCTGCCGTTTTGAAATCATCAAGCCCCTCATTCGTTACCCCGCCTGGTATTAGCCAAGATAGAAATAGCCATAACAATCCCCAGACCATTATGCCGATGACGATATTGAACATGCGGTTTTTCGATTTAACAACCTGCTGCTCGTTGTCGCGTGCCGTCAGCCACATAATACCCGTGATAACAATCCCAATAGTCGCGAGAATGCCAATGCCGAGGGTTGCTATGTTTAGAACGAGGTTGAGAATTTCCCATACGCCGTTTGACTCACACCACGAATCGGGCAAAATCGATGCGCAGGCAGCGGCGTTTTCTGGCGCCTCTAGGCCTCTAGGGATACAGTCGGCAGCGAAAGCTGAAGTAGACACCAGTAGCGCAACGCCAAAAGTTACCGCAATATACGAAAAAATCTTTTTAATCATTTGATATCCTCATGCAAATATAATTCTCTTCCGTGATCTTATCCATAAAAGCAATCGAAGATTCGTCATAAACAGTCAGCCGGAAACTCGCAATTACTGTATTGGAATTCTCAAGCGAATCGTTGATATAGCGCGCTGTTCTTGTGGTTGTGAGCTCGACATCATGCGTCTCAAAAGTACCAGACTCAACAACGAGCGACTCGATGCTCGATTTCCAAATATACGTGCCGTCGTCGCTGTATCTCATCTCGGTACCATTATCGCAGCCCCAAGCGCCGATAACGACGCTCTGACTCGTGGTGTCTTTTCCGACGATGATATCCAGAATGATGAAGGTAATAATCAAGATAACCCCGAGGCCAATAATAACAAACCATCGTTTATTGATGGGGGGCTTCGCCTCCGCCTGCACGGGAACTACGCCACCAACTGGCTGTTCGCCCTTCACCTGAGAAACGAAACTTCGCTCGAAATCGTTATCTGGATTGATCATTTGTTTAATAATAGCATACTCTTTAAGGTTATTGTTGACTTTCTTAATTTGCGTAATGGTACTTTTTGTGGTAAAATAATAGGATTCAGTTACTCTGAACGCATCTTAAAATTCTGAGAAGGAGGCTTATTTATTATGGATGAGAACAAAAGTGAGGGAAAAAAGAGGTATCTTGCCAATATACTGTCAGGCTCGCGCCCGATAATCGCTGTCGCAATTTGCGTAGCGGTTGTGCAGGCAATGGTAGCAGGAAAAGCCGCGTTGCCGATTTGGGTATTGGTGGCTTGGGGAGTTTTAGCCCTAACCGATTGGCTCGATGGCGTTGTTGCTCGCTCGAACTGCGGCAAAACCACAAATGGCGCGACTATCGACGAGATGTGTGACAAAATTGCCATCAACTTGACGATACTTGCACTATGCATTTTTGGCCGTATTGACTGGTATTTCTTTGCAATCATGCTCGGCCGAGACATCTTTGTGACGATCGTTAGAATGCGATCGAGGGAGGCCGGAATAGACGTCGTGACGAACGCGCGATTCCCTGGTAAGGCAAAAACATGTCTTCAGTTTTTTCTAGTATTAGTCGCTCTAATGCCTGCCGCTTGGCTGGGTGCGCTCGACGCGCTCGTCATATTTGTACTGTCGGCTTCTGCGATGGGCATGTCGCTAGTTAGCGGAATGCAGATTTTGCTACTCGCGATGAATGCAAAAGATTCAACGTGGCTAGAGGGAGCGCACGGCGAAATCGGCGCACCAAACTGGTGGTCGCTGTCGCGAATTGCCGCGTCAGCGGCGATACCATATATGATTGGCGTGCAACCATTTGGCTATGCAAGCAATATCATTACGATTTTCATGCTGATATACGCTATATCGACAGACAAAATCGACGGCTACTTGGCCGTGAAGCTCAACCAATTTACGAAAGCCGGAAAAGCACTCGATCCGCTGTCGGATAAAGTGTTATTTTATCCGGTCGCAATTGCAATGCTTGTAGCTACGAAAGGCACTTTACTGATCCCTGGGATCGAAGAGCCAGCAGTTGTTTTGGTTATGTGTCTTTCGCTGTTTCTAATGACGTTTCGCGATCTGGCGTTTATCGTTTGGTATGCGTTTGGCTACCGAGATTTGCCGGAAGGCATAAGCTCAAGCGGCTGGGACAAAGCACGTATGGTGGCAATGTGCGTGTGGCTGGGCGCGATGGCGCTTGCGATGTGCACCCAAGAGGTGCCGGTTGGAACGGTTTTTGCTTGGGTGGCATATATTTGCCTAATAATAACGGGGCTGACTCTTTCGATTGCTTCGGGGGCGGTAGCGATTTATCGCCTACAAGATCTCAAAGCGAAGATCAAAGCAGACTCAGAATAAAATTGCCGAAGGGCCATCCAACCATGGATGGCTCTTTTTTTAATTCGTCAAAATTGCAGTAGCTGCAGCTTCTGCGAGCTTGGCGGGGTTCCAAAGTTGGAGTTTTGCGACATGCGCAGCGAGATCACCAGACCACAATGTGATTGGAGAATACGCAGTGTCGGCGAGAGCAGTAGTGATGATGTCGCCCTGATGGGCTTGGATGATTTGGTTTTGATGATACGTAAGAATAGTTGCGGGATAGCTCAGCGTGAACTTGTGGAGGGTCTCGACGAGTTGATTCATAGGCATAGAAAGCGTGACGACTTTCGGATAATAGACAGCTCGGAAAAGCTTTTGCACCTGAGGAAGAGTGGCGAGGATGGTTAGATTGGATTTCATTATCCAGGCTGGAGCATCCGTGGTGCCGAGGTCGATTGCGTCGCGCGTGAGAAGAGTTGGCTTTGCGGTCATTTTGAGAAGCTCGGTGAGCGTCGTAGCGGTTTCGGCGTTTTTGCCAAGGTCGCCAATAACTAAAATATAGTCGGCGTGGTCGGCAGCGGCGAGCAGATGCGGAAGCGCGGCTTTGCCAAAACCACCAGAAGCAGACGATGGCGCAAAAATAGTTTCGGGCGTGGCGGGGATTTTGGACTTTAGAGAATCGGGCAAAATAGTGCGAACCGTGCCGACGCCAAGCTTAATTAGTTTTTCGGTGAGACTCGCCACGCTAAAAAACGCACCACTGTGACCGCCAATAATTAGCAGTCTGCCAGCAAATTGCTTTTGTTCGGGGCGTTCGGTATCTACGCTAGAAAAAAGCGGGGTCTTTCCTTGTACTTGCCAATAAGGATAGTTATTCATAACTTCGCTTCCAAATCAATGCTTACCGGCGCGTGATCAGAACCCATAACTTCATCATGAACGTCGGCCGTCTTGAGTTTAGGCAAGAGCTCGGACGAGATTAGGAAGTAGTCAATGCGCCAGCCGACATTGCGCACGCGCGCATTTGCACGATAAGCCCACCAAGAATATTTTTGCTCTTCGGGATGGAGCTGACGAAAAGTATCGACGAAGCCGGCCGCCATGAAGTTATCAAAACCCTTACGCTCTTCGGCGGTAAAACCAGCATTGTGGGTATTGTCATTTGGACGCGCAAGATCAATGGGTTGGTGCGCCACATTAAAATCACCACAAATCACCACGGGTTTTTGCGTTTCAAGCTCTTTGAGATACGCAAGCAATGCGGGATCCCAAATCTCTTCGCGGAGCTTGAGTCGTGTTAGTTCGCGTTTGGAATTTGGAACATAGACAGTAACTAGAAAGAAGTCTTGAAACTCGGCAGTAAGCACCCTGCCCTCGCTGGTGGTATCGCCGTGAGCGTCCTCGTGCCACATACTGCCGGAATTTATATTGTCCGTAAAACCACGAGTGATGGAGATTGGTTTAACTTTGGTAAAGATTGCGGTGCCAGAATATCCAGGACGCACGGCAGAGTTCCATATCTCTTGGTATTCAGGCAGGTCTACTTCGGCTTGGCCCTCTTTTGCTTTGGTTTCTTGAAGACATAGAATATCTGGTTTGTAGCCGGCAATAAAACTTTGAAGCTCGCCTTTTTTTAGAATGGCGCGGAGGCCATTTACGTTCCAAGAAAATATACGCATATCTGTATATATATTACCATATACCGCACGCGTATTGGCTCACAATGACCTTTCTGTGGTAATATATTTATATGCTAATGTTTAACTTGGTCAGCTGGTGGTATGGTGCGGGATTTATGGCACGACTTCGGGGTCTGGGGCAGCGCTTGGGGCGAACGGCGGATACTTTCTCAATTGGACTAATGCTAAAAACTCTATTCAACCCATTTCGACAGATCGATGCGGGCGCAGAAGGAAGCGGCCCGTCTGGCATGATGCAAGCGTTTCTGTCGCGACTGATTAGTCGCTTTGTGGGTTTCGTAATGCGATTCTTCTTAATAATATTTGGGACGATCGTTTTGATATTGCAGTCAGCGCTAAGCCTATGTGTTGCCGTCCTTCACTTAGTGATTCCACTGCTACCAATTGGAGGGATTATTATGATGATAATTGGCTGGGTGCCGGAGCTTGGACTATGGTAGGGCTCAATTACGATAGTCCGCGTGCGCGTAAGGCGCGCTTTGCGAAGACTTTCTCAAAAATATGCTGGTTGTTTTACTTATTGATGGCGATTTTCGCCTTAGGTGGACTGGCGCTAGTGATATTTCGTTATCCAATAGGGTGGCTCGTCATGAGCTTGGCGGGACCCATATATATGCCGACATATTGGTACAAGAAGCATTTGAAACATCTTGCAGTAGTGGAAGACGATTCTATTGATGGAGTACTAAGTGCGAGTATTCTTGGCAGCATATCCAAACAACCAACCGCAAAAGAACTCGCGAAAATAATTATGGCAGGTAGAAGTGGCAGATTCCTATTTGCGCGCTTTGCCCTGCCCATGGATTTTCTTGACGCTATGTTGGCGAACTACGAAGTTGACGTTATGAAAGTTTTTAATGATGCGCGAATCTTACGACAAGAACTAGATAGCGAATCAGTAAGCGCGGGAATCCTCGCGATAAGCATCATTCAGCAACGACCCGAAGCACAGGCGGTGCTCGCGCGATACAAGCTAGATATTGAAGATTTGAAAAATGGCGTGCGTTGGTTTGACCAAGTACAGTCGGCGTTCGCAAAGAGCCACGAGCGCATGAAGACGGGCGGGATTGCTAGAGATTGGAGCTTCGGATTTACGCCTCTCCTAGACCGATTTGGACGAAATATCTCTGCAGAAATCAGCGCACATGGTGGAAGGACGATGAGCCTCGAGCTGCCGTCGCGAAACAAAATTATCCAACAAATGATCGACATTTTTTCAAAAGGTGGCCGACAAAACGCAACGGTCGTCGCGCCAGATGGCGCAGGCAAGACGAGCGTCGTTCATGATTTTGCAGAACGTATTTTGGACGCCAGTGCGAACATTCCAAGCCATCTAAAGTATCGTCAGGTTTTCCTGATGGACGCCGCAACAATCTTGTCTGCCGCATCCGAAAAGGGCGAGCTGGAACGATTAATGAGCCACCTGCTATCCGAGGCGGCGCGAGCAAAGAACGTGATAATTTGTCTAGATAATGCCGAGCTATTCTTCGAGGACGGCACGGGCAGCGTAGACATTTCAAATATCCTAATTCCAGTTTTGGAGGCGGGTGGTTTTAGAATTATCCTTACAATGAATGAGCAAGTACTCCTTAGGATTGCGCAGAAAAAGCCAGCCGTAATCAATGCGATAAATCGAATCAATATTGAGTCTGCGAATTTCGAAGAAACGATGGCGGCAATGGAAGATCGGGCTGTGCAGCTTGAATTCGATATGAAGATTTTCTACCAATATCAGGCGCTAAAAAAATCTTACGAACTAAGCCAACGATACGTTTACGAACAAGCTATGCCGGGTCGCGCGATTAAACTTCTCGAAGCGGCGGGCAACTATGCAGAAAACGGACTCGTCAGCGAGAAAAGCGCCGAACAAGCAATCGAAGCGACGACTGGCGCAAAAGTTGGAGTCGCAGATAATATCGAAGACAAAGAAAAATTGCTGAATATGGAGGCGCTGATTCACGAGCGAATGGTAAACCAAAAGCGCGCTGTAAAAGTAGTGAGCGATGCCCTGCGCCGCGCAAGAGCTGGAGTGCGAAACACCACACGACCAGTTGGAACTTTCCTATTTTTGGGACCAACGGGCGTAGGCAAAACGGAGCTCGCAAAGGCTTTAGCGGATGTATATTATGGCGGCGAAGACAACATCGTTCGCGTAGACCTAAACCAATTTGTGACCGCCGAGAGCGTGAGCGCACTAACTGCGGACGGCGCAGATAACCCTAATTCTCTAACTGCCGGAGTGATGAAGAAACCATTTTCGGTAGTGCTACTCGACGAGATTGAGAAGGCGCATCCGAACGTTCTGACTGCCCTGTTGCAGGTTTTGGATGAAGGTATTTTGCGCGATGCGTTGGGACGTGAAGTCAGCTTTAGGGACACGATTTTGATTGCGACGAGTAATGCTGGCGCGCAAGAAATTCGTGCAAAAATAGAAACCGGTGAAGACATTACGCGAGTGAGCGAAGAGATCCAAAATATGCTGATCAGCTCCGGCGAGTTTCGTCCAGAGTTTTTGAACCGCTTTGACGAGATGGTGGTGTTTGGGCCGCTTTCTAAGCCAGACTTGGTGCAGATTATCGACATGATGATAGCTGGCGTAAATAAGACGTTAGTGACTCAGAAAGTTGTCGTAGAAGTGACGCCCGACGCAAAAGAGCTACTAGTAGACTCTGGGTACGACCCGAGGCTCGGAGCGCGGCCAATGCGTCGCGTTATTCAGAAAGTCGTTGAGAACGAGGTGGCAAAACAGCTACTGAGCAGTGAGCTATTGCCTGGTAGCAAGATCGAGATCGATGCAAATATCGTTCGCGAAAATCTGGCGACCGAGTAGTATGCTAGAATGATTAGATATGGCTAAGCAATCAGCAAGAATAAAAAAAGCGGTCGCACTAGCAACGCGCGCGCACGAAGGACAGCTCCGAAAAACTGGCGAGCCCTACATTATTCATCCGATCGCAACGCAGAAAATTCTTGAAGAGTGGAATATGGACGAAGACACGCAGATTGCTGGGCTGCTGCACGACGTCGTAGAAGATACAGACTATACGCTTGAGCAGATTGAAGAAGAATTTGGTGAGGCAATTGCATTTTTGGTTAATGGCGTGACGAAGCTGGGGCGAGCCCGCAAGAACATGAAAGATCTTGGCGAGTACTTACCTGCGACGAGCGACAACTTGCTAAAACTACTGATTGCAACTGGACAAGATATTCGCGTACTTATCATTAAGCTCGCCGATAGACTACATAACTTGCGCACGCTCTCTGCCCTGCCGCCAGCAAAGCAGCAAAAAATCGCACGAGAATCGCTTGAAGTATTTGGGCCGTTGGCAGACAGACTGCAGATGGGTCGAGTACGAGTCGAGATTGAGGAGACGAGTTTCAAATACCTAGACCCACGACGATACGAGTTTCTAAAGAACCTTACGGCGACACGACTTAAAGAGGCGGACAAAAGGCTACAGACCGCTAAGAACGCCGTCAGTACGTCCCTAGCTAAGGAAGGGCTGACATTTAGTAATGACGGTCGCGTGAAGTCGATTTACTCGCTCCACAAGAAGCTTGCGAAGTATGGTCAAGACATTGATAGGATTTATGACCTGATTGCGCTTAGGTACGTCGTAGACGACATTACGACCTGCTATTTGGTGCTTGGCGTGATCCATTCCCTATTTAGCCCGATGGATGGCCGGTTTAAGGATTATATCGCAACACCAAAACAGAATGGCTACCAATCGCTCCATACTACCGTCATCACGCCAGACAAGCAGATTGTTGAGTTTCAAATTCGCACAAAAGAGATGCACGACTACGCGGAGCGTGGGCTTGCGGCGTCGTTTTATTATAACGAGCAGAAGCTAACATCGGCATACACGCAAGGCAAAGTGAATAAACTGCCTACGAACTTACTGTGGATCAAGGAGCTTCAGGAAGCAACTGCAAAACTATCAAGCGGCGGAAAAGTCGACGCGCGAAAGTTGAAGCTAAATCTATTTGCTGACAAGATTTTTGTGTACACACCTAAGGGAGATATTATTGATTTGCCAAAAGGGTCAATGCCGCTAGACTTCGCGTACAAACTGCACTCAGAGATCGGCGCCAAATGTACGGGCGTGAAGGTGAACGGGAAAATGGTAAACCTAAATACGAAGCTCAAACAGGGGGATATTGTAGAGATTATGACTGGCAAGACGGCGCGATTCAACGTCGGATGGCTAACGAAAGTATTTAGCCGACACGCTAAGAGCAAGATTTCGAGCCAGCTCAAAAAAGATGAAGATTCGGCAGGAAAAAACTAAATTACTTGTTTTAGATTTTTGCGATGTCGATTCGGATTTGCTCTGTGGTGTCGCGATCGCGAATTGTGACCGTGTTGTCTTCTAGGGTGTCAAAATCAATTACGATGCACTTTGGGGTGCCAATTTCATCTTGTTTGCGGTAGCGCTTACCGATGTTACCAGAATCATCCCAAGTTACGTTGCCATATTTTTTGCGCAAAGATTGATATACTTCTTGGGCTTTGGCGACTTGTTCAGGCTTGTTCTTTAGGAGTGGCGATACGCAGAATCGGTATGGCGCCAAATTCTCAGGAAGCTTGAGAAGAGTGCGCTTTTCGCCGCCAACTTCGTCTTCGACATAAGCGCTGGTTAGTACGGCCATGATAAGGCGCTCTACACCAAACGAAGGCTCGATGACATGTGGAACAAACTTAGTATTCGTACCCTTAATGGTATACTCCATGTTTTTTCCAGATTCGCGCTGAATATTACCAAGGTCAAAATCCGTACGGTAGGCGATCCCCATAAGCTCTTCTTTGCCGATAGGATAGTCAAACTCTATATCAATAGTGCGCTTAGAATAATGCGCGCGATCTTCGGCAGGAACATCAAGTTCATGGATATGGTCTTTCGGCAGACCAATTACTTGTTCGAGAAATTCATGACAATTGCTCAAAAGCTTATCAAAATCAGCTTCCCAGTTTTTTGGATCAATGAAATATTCTATTTCCATTTGTTCAAATTCACGACTACGAAATACGAAGTCACGTGGGCTGATTTCGTTGCGGAAAGCTTTGCCCTGCTGGCACAAACCAAACGGCAAATCTGGGTACATCGTATCAACGACGTTGCGGTAGTTCGTAAAGATACCCTGAGCGGTTTCTGGGCGGAGATAAGCAATGTCGCTACCAGTTGCGCCAACTTTCGTTTCAAACATCATATTGAACTGCTTTACTTCGCTCCAATCGATCTTGCCGCAGGTTGGGCACTTCACGCCCGCAGCGACAATCTCGGCGGTGGTGACGTTAGCCCCAAAAGACCCGAGCTTGTCTGCGCGAAAACGATTATGACAGTTCTTACACTCGACTAGGGGGTCGGAAAACGTTGCAGTATGACCCGAAGCAACCCACGTACGTGGATTCATAATAATAGCTGCGTCTACGCCATACATGTCGTCGCGGTCTTCTACCCAATACTTCCACCAAGCCTGCATGATATTGCGCTTGAGCGCTACGCCAAGAGGGCCGTAATCCCAAGTACCAGACATACCACCATAAACTTCTGAACCTTGCCAAATAAATCCCCTGCGCTTACACAAACTTACAATATTTTCCATAATCTATATATTATACTAGATAATCTGCCTGTATTCTAGAGCTGCCCAAAACACTTGGCGATATATAAGATGTCTTCCGTGAGCTCTTCGGTATTCTGAACGTTCAAGACGAGACCAAGGGGCGCTGAAACAATCAGCCGCATGAGCTTAATGTGATCGGCGGTAATATTGCCGCGCCCACTCGATAGCTCGAGCGCGTCATCGGCAGAATTCCATGAGTATGTTTTATCTGATTGTAGTTTATTGCCACTAGTATCTACGCGCAAGTTCACATCTTCACCACTAATACGAGCGAGATTAAGTAGCCACCAAATGCGTATTAGATCAATTTGGCCAAGGTGTCGGTTGAGTTCTTTCAGGGTCTGTGCGAGCAAGCTAAAGTATTCTGAGCTATCGACATGCTCGGAGCGTCTCGAGACGTCTCGGAGACACGAACCAGCAAATTCCATGGCGCTCAAGTCACTACAAATAGCACTATAAAATTCAATGAGGCGCGCGCCCGTAAGTACGCCCAATTCGCCCTTGCCATGATGAATGACAATTTCACTAAGGGAGAACAGCTCAATGCCGCCAGCGAGTCGAGAACGCTCTTTGCGAACACCTTTTGCGAGCACACTAAACTTCCCTTCTTCGGTAATCAGCTGGAGAATGCGATCAGCCTCACCATAGTTCGTGCGCTTTAAGACTATCGCTTGACCCTTAAAATCACGCATGGATATACTCCTTGACGCTACTCAAAATATCGGATGGCAACATGGCACCTTTATTGAAGACTTTCGCAACACCATATTTGCGCAGAGCCGCCTCGTCCAGGTCTACGCTACTGATTACAAATACTGGCACTTTAGATAAATCAGGATAGCTCTGCATTTCGTTTAGGATAGAAAATCCGGTCGGCCCAACTAGGAGGATGTCAAGAAGCACAAGATCGGGAGTTTTTTCCGCCATACGATCAACCGCGGCGACGCAATCGCGATATGACTCCAGCTCAAACTCTCCGAGTAGACTTTCGTAATATCTTGCCCACTCTTTATCATCGTCAATAATCATTATCATGGTGACTACACAAAACTCAGCTGTTTACTTACTGGCAAATCTACGAAAAAGCTTGTGCCGTCGCGGTGGCGGGTAAGTCCAAAACTTCCGTGCATATACTCTATGAAGCGCGAGGCGATATAAAGACCAAGCCCCGAGCTACCCGGACGCATAGCGGTACTTAGCGGGCGCTCCGCTCCAGAAGTGCGGATTTCACGCCAGACCGACGTCGGTACGCATGGACCATAGTCACGCACGCCAATACGAATGCCATTCTTGGAATTGCGCACAAAGACCTCGCTCGGCATATCTTCCCCGCCGTAATTCATGGCGTTAAGGCAAAAATTATACACGACGCTATAAAGCAGGTCATGATTGCCGACAACGAGCTTTTCGCGATTGCGATAGTCGATAGTGACTTCGCGGCGATTAAAGCGGAAAAGCTGCCACAGTTCGCCCACGACCTCTTCGCAGACGCGCCGTGGGTTTACGGGCTCCATGACAAACAGCCCGTCAGAGAGCCGAGCGACTTTCACGAGGTCATTTACTTGCTTTAAAGCGCGCTCGCTGGTTGCAACCATGCGCTCCGCGGTGCGGTTGATATTGTCTTTATCTTGCTCGAGCTCGATAGATAGCGCCAGCTGACGCATGAGACTGAGGGGAGCTTTTAATTCGTGCGCAACAGTAATCACGCCAGAATCAACTCCAAATACCTCTTTCTCCATACCCCCTATTTTACACTAGTTTTTGCGGATAGTGGCGATTAGTGCCTCAAAGTCAGTGCGGAAGATTTCAGCATCAGTGCGGATGACGGCAGTTTTATCGTTAATCTTTATCATGAGAGCGATGCCAGTAATATTGTTATTGAAAGCACCTTCATACTTCGTACCGGTAATGTCACCAACAGTATAGACGCTAGAGGTGAGCTTGCCACTCTTAACTAGAGAGTCGTAAGTCGTGCGCACCTGATCAATTGGGCGATCATAAATATACACGCGGAGGGCGTTAATGGTATTCTCGCTAGCGGGATTTACCTGAATAGGATTGAAGTACGCCTCGAAGTCGCCGCCATTGCTTGCGTCCTTAGCGACATAAATGCTCCAAGTCTTTGGATACATAAAACTAAGCGAACCGTAATCACTTGGCCCGACAAATTCGCTGTTTGGCAGCTTTTCGCGCTCGGCGAAGTTCGACTCGTCGATACTTCTCTGCTCCTCGACAGCTAGCGCTACCTCGGCGTTGATCTTGCCTTCGATGTTTGTTTCGGCCTCGTTCTTCTGGATAAAGAAAACTACTGCAAATACAATTGCAGCGGCAGCAATAAGACACACGACGATCAATACGATAGTTTCAATAAGTGCAGATTTTTTAGCCTTAGCGTCGGCCGGCAATGCGGGCATGCCAGGACTAGAGACTAAAGGTTGTCCAACCGGAGGTTGCTCTGGTTGAGGCATCGAAGGCCCTTGTGCTGGAGCTGGGGTTGGAATTACTGGTTCATTTGGGGTAGTCGTATTATTATCCATAAGCTAATTGTACTTATGTTTTAGGATTATTGCAAGCGCCTGATTCAGCTGAAGTCTTCAGATAGAACTTTGATTTCGTTCTTCATTTCGCCGAGATCTTTTTCGATCTCTTTTGCCAATTCAAGTGTCTTTTTGTATTCAGAAGTTGCCTTTGATAGGTCAAAATCTTCCGAATAGAACCATTCCACCTTGACCTTAAGGTTATCGAGTTTTTTATTGATGCTATCTGCTTGCGACATTTTGTACCTCCGCTTTGATTTGATGTTTCGCTGTAGTAATTTCGATGGTGCTGCCCTGCTCAATTTTTCCGCTAATCAGCGCATAGCCCCGCTCGAGAACTTTCTCTGGATTGAGCTGCTCGATGACCTGGATATAAGATTCAACCTTACTCTTATAGGCGGCTATCTTAGAAGCGATATCTCTGGCTACCGCTACCATGTCGCGCCGACCATCATTCATGGTGGTGTCGATTTTATTCTCGACAAAGCCACGGAGGCGTTTAATTTCGGAGTGCAGATTAGCAATCTCTGCATGCTTATCTTTGGTTAATATCTGGGCAGCATTACTTGGCGTGCTCGCAACGATATCGGCGGCTAGATCAGAGAGACTCTCGTCGACTTCGTGCCCAATTCCAGTTATGACTGGGATTCTGCTCGCCGCAATCGCACGAACTAGCTGTTCGTCATTAAACACAGCAAGGTCATCAGCGCTGCCTCCGCCGCGAATAATAGCGATTATCTGAACTTCATTGCGCTCGTTAAAGTATTTTAGCGCCTTAATAATTTGATCGGCTGCTGCCATGCCCTGAACTTGCGTATGTGCCGTCTGCACCTGAAGCCCGCCCCACCTTTCGTCTAGGATTTTGCAAAAATCGGCATATCCAGCAGCTTGCGCACTTGAGATTACGCCAATCTTCGACAAGACGTCTGGTAATGGACGCTTCTTGGCGGGGTCAAACAGACCATCACCTGTTAGCTTCTTCTTCAGTAGCTCGAAACTCTTTTTGAGACTACCCTCGCCAACAGGAACGATTGCCTGAACAGTCAGAGAGAACTTGCCCCATGTGGTAATTTTTGGTGTAGCTTTTATGCGGATTTTCATTCCGTCCTCGAGCGGAAAGCGCAACGCAAACTGCATCATGAAACACCCTACGCTGGAATTTTCATCCTTCAAGTCGAAGAAGACAAATTTTCCCTGGTTGATTTTGAAGCTCGCTACTTCCCCCTCAATAATTACGCCAGCAAAGGCATTGTCGAGAATCTGATTACATATGGCTTGGAAATCCGAAACAGTGTAGATTTGTTCGGGCATTATTTCCCCGTCTTTACTACTTTTTTCTGCGCCTTTTTAGCCTTACGTTTCTCAATTTTTTCTTTTTCAGATTCAGAGGTGAATTTGTCTTCACGACTAATGAGCGCGTGTTGGTAGAAGCCCCAACCGCTCGCGATCGTACCAAGAAGAACAGTGACGCGAGTAACAACAACCACGATAGTGGCAGTAGACAGATCAACGCCAGTTGCAACCATGATAGCGATCATGGCGCCCTCATAGCCACCAACGCCACCAGGGGTAACGAGAACTGTACCAACGACACTTGCGACACCTTCAGCAATCATGATTTGTGGCAATATTTCTGGGTGGCCAAGAGCGCAGGCTACGACCCAATAGGTAGCAAGCTCTAGGAATGCGTAACACGCGCCCCAGATAATTGGCTTAGCCATGATCTTCTTATTGCGCTTGATAGCAAGGTAGTCTTCGCGCAAATCGCTAAAGAACTTATTGACGATATCCTCGTGCATAAACACGCGCTTACGGCCCTTCGTGACCCACCTAACGAGCTTATTGATAAGTTTACTTGCGGTTGCCGCAAACCAGTCAACGTTTTTCTGACGACGGATAATTAGCCATGCGATAAAGATAACTGATTGAATGCCGAGCGCAATTCCGCCCGCGAGCCAAAGGGCCCACTCGCCACCGGCCGCGACAGTACCGGCGATGAGCACGATCACAATCGCAATCCAAGTTTGAATAGTATTTGCTAGCGCAGAAATCGCATAGCGCAAAACATGGATAAAGCTAACCTGGCCGGGAGAGATATTGAAGCTCTTCAGGCGCCAAATCAGATAGCCTAGGCCGCTGACGCCGGCACTCGGCAAAGCAGTATTAACGAAGTTGATTTCCAAGCTAACACGCATGAGTTTGCGCTGGGTAATATGAATACCCTGGCGAGCACGCAAAAACGCGAAGTACATCTGCCCTGCCGCAAAGTACATAAAGATTTGCTCTGGAATGAGCATCAAAAGTACCCAGATATTGAGCTCCGTGAACGCGCGGATTGTCGCTGCCCACATGGTCATAGTTTCGCCGTCGATGACGACCTCTTCGGTAAACGCTATATAGGCGATAACGGCCACCAAAACAATTGTGATAATGCTTAGAATCTTTTTGAACATAGCCATATTGTAGCATAGTTCGATACGCACGAAAGTCCGATGTGGTATGATTATTAGTAATATGTATTTAGTAATTCTGGGGCGCGAACCAAAAATTTCCCTTGCCGAGCTTGAGGCGGTTTTTGGCGCGACAAACGTAAAACCAGTAGCAGGAAATATCGCTCTGGTTGTCACAAAAAAATTCGACTTAAATCGTCTGGGAGGAACAATCAAGGCCGGACGCGTGCTCGACGGATCACCCGTGGAGATGCTACTAGCTATGCCCGAGGGTAAAATTACCTTAGGCTATTCTGACTACTCCGAGCAAGCTACAAAAAATTCGTCATGGCACGAGGCGCTAAAATTGAAAAACCTGCTGAAGCGACGTGGAAAATCAGTGCGACTAGTACCAAATGTCGATGCGGCGCTTTCTTCGGCGACCTCTCACCATAATCAGCTAGGCGAAAAAGTACGCCACATTGAGATTATCAGATACGGCAAATACGTCGCAGAATCAATAGGCACACAAAACATCACCGCCTATGCAAAGCGAGACCAAGCGAGACCAGCGCGAGATGCATTCGTAGGTATGCTACCGCCAAAGCTTGCACAGATTTTGGTGAATATGGCAGTCGGAGCCACAGAGGGCGGCAGATTGCTAGATCCGTTTTGTGGTACCGGAACAGTACTTCAGGAAGCAATGTTGATGGGATATGAGGGGTACGGCACGGATCTCTCGGAAAAAATGGTGAAGTATACGACAAAGAACCTTGACTGGCTGGCGACGCGATATGACGGCTTACCAAAATACGAACTCGCCGAGGGAGATGCAACAAAGACCAAATGGAAGGGCAAAATTGACTTCGTAGCATCCGAAACATACCTTGGGCAACCCTTCTCTGCTCCGCCTTCGGACATCAAATTGAAAGAGGTTCAATACACGACAAAAGCCATCACGCTTTCTTTCCTAAAAAACCTTACACCGCAAATTGAAAAAGGCACGCAACTAGCGCTTGCGATACCCGCTTGGAAAAGGCCGGATAATAGCTTTTCACATCTGAAAATTATTGACGAAATCGAGAAACTCGGCTATAATGTTCATAGTTTCAAGCACGCAACTACATCGGATCTCCTGTATTACAGAGAGAATCAGGTAGTTGCGCGTCAAATAATAGTATTAAGGAAATCATAAAATGTCACATGTCAAAGCTGGCGGAACCAGTAAAAATATCCACAATAATGCAGGTCAGCGCTTGGGCGTCAAACGTTTTGGTGGCCAAAAAGTCAAAGCTGGCGAAGTTCTAGTACGTCAAACCGGTAGCACGAAAATTGCAGGCCCAGGCACGTTCCTAAGCCGCAACTTTACGATTCACGCTGCAATTGACGGCACAGTACAGTTCACTAAGACCAAGAAATCACATTTCTCTGGCCGTTCCCTTCCGCGAACTCGCGTAGAAGTTGTTGCTGCTAAATAATTTCAGCAACTCTCAGGAGCAAACTTTTGATAAGCAACCAGCAATCCAAGCTGGTTGTTTTCATATCCAAATCCGTACTCGACATTAGCTTCAATATTTTAGCCGCCTTTGGCTGACCAGACTCAAGCTTTTTCGTAGCCTGACTAACCATCAATCCAAAAAACATATAAGGGTCATTTGTGGTTTCGATCTTCTCGCAAAGCGCCACGGCTTGCTTGCCTTGCCCGCGCCATGCCAGATCAAAGACATCGAATACGAGTTTTTTCTCGGGAGCTTCGGCGACTTTGAATTCACGGATGGAGATTTTTTTTGCGACTAGATCTTTGTAGGCAACAGTACGCTTGTCGAGTTTAGTTCCCCAGATAACAACATCATGCTCGGTATCGACGTAACTTGCAAGCCGAGCAAAGCAATCTGCGTTATCAGACAAATCTTTAATAAGAATTTTACGATTTGTAGCAAACAGCGAACCGCCCAAGAATATCGAATCTAAATCGCCGCTATTTAAATTCTCGCCATCTAGAATTTCATAATCATCACCAAGAATTCGCTCGACTTCTTTTTGAATCACAATGCGGTCGTCGCCATGTAAGACCTGAATCATTTTTGGCACTCCGGACAGTAATGGGTACCTCGCCCTGCGACGCGGTTTTTCTTGATAACTCCGCCGCACTCTGGGCAAGGTTGACCTTCTCTACGAAAAACTTTTGCAAATTTCTCAAGATAGTTGCCTTTTGTACCGTCGGCTCGAACATAGTCTTTCATGGTTGAGCCGCCACTATCTATCGAATCGTCCATGACTTTGCAAATCCCTTCGAGTAGCTTGCGCGCTTCGGTCTCCGCAACATCGGCGACCTTGCGCCCTGGATAGATGCGCGCATAGAACAGCCCTTCGTCGGCGTAAATATTACCAACGCCAGCAATGACGCTCTGGTCGAGAATCGCCGCCTTGATAGTAGTTCCCTTACGGCGCTGGAGTCGTTCATAAAATGTATCTGGGGTAAGATCCCACGGCTCAGGACCTAACTTTGCTAAGAACTTATCTGCCTCAAGACCGCTACTGTCTACGGCCTTCACAAAGCCAAACTTGCGCTGGTCATTAAAATACAGGCGACTACCATCATCAAATGCGAAAGTTACGCGCGTGTGTTTGCCCGGCATCTTTTCGGTAAATCCAGTATCAGGATGCCCAGCGGCGAATTTCTCTTTACCGACGTAAATTAGTTGTCCAGTCATGCGCAGGTGGATCATTAGCCACGTATCGTCGCTTAAACAAATTAGTAGTGCTTTGCCGCGACGCTTCAGCTCAATAACTTTTTTGCCAATTATTTTATCAGGAGCCCCAATAAAGCTCTTTTCGCAATCAACATTTACTTTCGTAATACAGCGCCCAATCAAAAAGTTATTCAACCCACGCCTGATAGTCTCGACTTCTGGTAGTTCTGGCATATATATTATTCTACACTATCGGGTTGATAAAGAGGAAATAGAAGGCGACGCCATTTTTTATCATATGTAGTAGCATGCTACTCCAAATCGTACCCGTGATCTCGCGCATAAGACACATTACGACACTCATACAAAACACGTTCACGGCGACGTTCCATTGACCATGCATGAATCCAAATAGCGCCGAGACAAGGATAATGCTGAGCCATGCGGGCATTCTGCCGCGAAGCTTGCCATAGAGCCAACCACGAAAGATGATTTCCTCGGCAATAGGAGCAATGACTACTAGGGCGATAAAGGCGAGTATCTTGTCGCTCGTCGAAATAAGGTTTTGGAAGCCGACATCCTGCGATTGATTCCAGTCTACGCCCGGCATAAGACTCGCAAATAGCGCGAGTAAAATTGCCGATAGAATAAAATATACGAAAAAACCTACTGGAGACAGGAGAATATCCGTCCAGGTTGGCAAACCAGTAAGACCAAGCTCGTCGCGGTTGGTTTTCATTTTGACGAGTTTCCATGGGACGAAAACGACAAAAAATAGGCATAATACATAGACAAGTGCGGAATAAATCGTACTCCAGACTGGTTGAAGTACAGTCTCGGTGCCCAGTATCGAGATAAGAATAAAGCTAATAATATATTGGCTCGCGATAAGCGCAATGCCAACCCAAGCCAACATCAATAAAGCCCAACCGATGGTCTTCCAGGTGATTTTTGTAGCGGTTGGTTTTGACTCTTCGACCTTCTTTGCGCTGGCCTTTTTTGGCGCGCTTTTCTTGGTCTCAACAATATCTTTTTTCTGCTTTGTGTTTGCCATTAGAAGAACCTCGTTATGTCTAGTGCGGTAATCAAGATGATTAAGCCAATGAGTACCAGAAACGCACGGCTGACGATCTTTTCTTCAACTTCTTTGGTGAGTTTTTTCTTGCGAACTTTATAGATTGCAATCAGCAACCAACGACCACCATCTAATGCTGGGATCGGAAGTACGTTCATGCATGCCAAGGAAATCGAAATGATTGCGGCTAAGTACGCGAGGTTTGTGAGTCCCGACTGAGCAAACGCGGGAAACAGCACGCCAATTATGCCAACTGGTCCGCTGACGGACTGTCCGGCCTTCTCGATATTAGCTGCGCCCTCTTCCCTCACCGCCGAGTCTGTATTGACCTGCATTGCGACGCCACTAACTAAATTCCATACCATTTCGCCAAGCCCCTTAAAAGTCTCGCCAGTAAGCTGAACAGTAGTAGCAACACCCACGATTGGGGCGCTCCAAGTAGAGCGATACTGCGGCATGCTGTCTTGCGACATCGTAACGCCGAGAATATACTCGCCGCCAGCCTCATTGAGTTTTACGATCGCGATTTGCTCTTCGCCGTCACGGATATAAACGAGGTCGATGGTATTGCCTGCATATTTTGCGTCGAAATCAGTAACATCTTGGGGGACGATTACTTTAACTGATTCGTTTAGTTCGGGCTCGCAATCCTCAACGACGCATTGTTTAATTTCCATTGTCTTAATCTGGTCGCCAGCCTCAAGCCCAGCAGCTTCGGCAGGACTGCCCTCTTTTACCTCGCCAACTAATACTGGGGACGCGGTAATTGTCGTGTCGCTAGGAATTTGGAATTGCCCATCTACAAAATGAGGCATGCCTGTCCAGGCAAGGATCGTAAGAACGACCGCGGCAAAAATTAAATTCATAGTTACGCCACCAAAAAGAATCTTTGTCTTCTGCCAAAAACTAGCGCGGCCAAAACTACCCTTCTTCGTGGCAGAGTCGCTTTCGTCTTTCATCTGGCAGAACCCGCCAATAGGCACCCAGTTTAGCGAGATAATAAAATCTTCGCCCGGAGGGTTATCCCATTCTGACTTTTTGAGACGGCGCCATTTGCCATTTACCTTACGCCAGCAAATCGCGCGTGGCGGAAAGCCGATGCCAAATTCCTGGACCTCTACGCCATTGCGACGAGCGGCAATAAAATGACCGAACTCGTGCACTAATACCAAAAGCATGAGCACTACAAGACCGATAATAATCCCAAAAATGAGTTCCATTGCTATCTATTTTAGCACAATTACTATTTTCCGAAACGACGATTTCGACGTTCGTACTCAGAATAAAAATCATCCACATCGGCCATTTCTAGCTCTGGCCAGTACTTGCTCACGAACAGTAATTCCGCATAAGCAGCACGCCAAAGCATGAAGCCGCTAATACGCTGCTCGCCCGATGTACGCACGAGCATGTCGAGATCTGGCATTTCCGGATGATAGAGGGCTGCTGAGA
Organism: Saccharimonadales bacterium (SeqCode); assembly: GCA_047974525.1. GTDB lineage: Bacteria > Patescibacteriota > Saccharimonadia > Saccharimonadales > Saccharimonadaceae > UBA2834. The sequence continues at coordinate 259,487 of JBKECJ010000005.1, read as the reverse complement.
GATTCTCTTCAGTAATTTCGCCCTCTATACGATTTGCGGCGTCAATAATCTCACGACGACCACCATAGTTGAAACAAATACCGAGTATGCCCTTTTTGCAGTCCTTAGTGTCGATCTCGGCGGATTCTACCGCCTCGATAACATCTTTCGATAGACGATCGCGACTACCAAGAATAGCAATGCGAACATCATTCTTAAGACAGCGCTTTACTAGGCGCTTTACGTTCATAATGACCATTTTCATGAGGTAGCTAACTTCTTCTGTGCTACGCTCCCAGTTTTCGGTTGAAAAAATATAGAAGCTGGCGTACTTTACGCCATCGTTAAAACATTTCTCTGCAACCTGCTCTACAAGGTCGAGGCCTTTTTTGTGACCCTCTAATGTAGACAGCCCGCGCTCTTTTGCCCAGCGGCGGTTGCCATCTACGATAAATCCTATGTGGTTGGGTATATTACTCATGCTTCGCATTATATCACGTATGGGACGTGCTATTTGATGCTTGTGACTTCGATCAGAGAGTATTTCTGACGGTGACCGGTCTCTTTGTGGACGCGCTTCTTCGACTTGTAGCGAATTACACGGATCTTTTCACCGGCAACTTTTTCTTCTACTACCTTCGCTGCAACCTTCACTCCCTTAACCGTAGGCGTACCGACTGTTGTCTTGTCGCCATCAATTACGAGTAAAGCGTCTAAAGCGAGCTCTTTAGTGCCTTCCGGGAGGAGGTCCACCCGTAGGGTCTCTTTTTCGGTGACAATATACTGTTTGCCGCCGACCTTTATGACTGCTTTTTTCATAAATTTCCTTTATTTTTTACTCTGGTGATTATAACACGCCGCCCAGTAATTCGCAAGCCTTGATATAGGTTGCGGTGGTTTCGGCACAGTCTTCGAGATTATGCATAGTGCTTAAGCCCGCTTTGGTATTACTGCGGCGATCAACTAGGAAATTTCCTAGTGGGCTGATTTCGCAACGGCGCTCAATTTCGGCTTTGTAGGCTGCGAGATCGTTTTTTACTTCGTCGGGTAAGTCACCATTTTGAATTGCACTAACTTTTTGCTGGGTCGATTCGGTCAGGCGAGTAATTCTATTGTTCAAATATTCACGGAGTGCTGGTACTGGGTCAGTAGGGTCAAGATTCCAGCGCTCGATATACCATTGCGTGACTTCTTTTGGCACACTTTCGCCCGTAACGACATCCCAGCCGTTTTGCCATCCGGGGGCAAGGTTTACTTCAAAAATTTTGTACTCACCAGTTTCTTGGTTACGAACAATATCCACGCCAGTACAGCCAAGGCCAAAAAGTGATGCAGACTGGCACGCTATTTTGTTCAGCTCAGATAAAACTTGTGGGCCCTCTTCGTTATAAATGTGCGCATCACTCGTAACAAAATTGAACGGCTTACCTTCGCCTGCAACCTTGCGCATAGCGCCAACGCCAACGCCGCCAATCACAAACACGCGCCACTCGCCCTCATTTGGGACATATGGCTGAGCAACGTAGCCGTTGCTAATGCCTGCAAGATCTTCTGGCTTCTTTATGAGCTTTACGCCATTACCGCTGAAACCACGTGCTGGCTTAACGACAAACGGGACACGAAGCTTCCCTTCTTCGATATATTTCTTTGCTGGCCACGCACCATTAACCCGCAATGTATCTATGGCATAGCGCCCTAGACTCGAATATCGTAGCATGCTTTGCTGAAAGAACTTGTCCGCAAGCTGCGGAAATCTATATAGTGCAGGGTTGATGGTTTCTTTGTCGCCAATCGCACTATAAAACGAGGCAACGCCGCCGATATCAATGTTGGAAAGTCGCCACAGGATTCCATCGCCTAGCTCCGCAACGGCACCGGAGGCGATGAGGTCGTCGGTGATACGTACGACCTCAGCATTTACTCCCATGTGCTCTGCGGTTGCTATGAATTCATCTAAGGTGCTCTCCGGTTTACCCGTGTGTATGATTGTGAGGGTAGGCATCGATTAACTTTCGATGTCGTGTGTAATTTTCTTGATTGCGTTGCGACTTCGGTACCAGTAGGTGCCGCCAATGCCGATACATAGTACTGCAATGACTGCGATGACGATTTCGCCAGGGCCAGTCTTTGGAAGCTCGGTAGGAAGACATTCTTCGTCAAGGATGACAGTAGCGCCGTCGGATACTTCCCCACCTTCGTGGTCAACGTACATTGTATTTACGAGGCTCGCGGTACAGTCTTCGGTCTTGGTAGCATCTTCGGTGATTTTTGCCTTGTAGATAAGCGTGGCTTGGGTATTCGGGCCATATAGACCCGTGTTGTAGCCGTTTTTGTCGATAAGGTCGGTCAGCAACTCGCCATCTGGATGTTCGTTATTATATAGGTACGTAGTGCCTGGCACTAGACTCAAACCGGTTGGGAACTTGTCGTGAAAAGTAACGTTGGAAACATTGGTGTTGCCAGTATTTTCAAAGACGACTTTGAAAGTTACTTCATCACCAACACTTGCTTTTACGTTTTCGGAAAAGGTTTTGCCATCAAGCGAAACAGTTTTGTTCACTTTGATTGCTGGTTGTTCGGCGACTAAAGTATATATAACGTGGCCGGAAAATTCGCCACAACCTGGCAAGAGGCCGTCAAGCTGGTTGACGCCGAGATATGTGCCGGTTTCGCTAAACATAGATTCTGAAAGAACTGCACCATTGGTTGCAAAGCTGTTGTAGATCTTTGCAGAACCTTCTTTGTAGTGAAGGTTTACTTCTTCTAGTGCGGTGAAGTAGGCTTCGTCCCAAACTTCTTTTGGCGTTGTATTGCTGGAGGAAATGATCGCGCTAACTGTGCCCCTCTGGCTTGCGCTAACTACTGTTGGGAACTGAGCGGATAGTCTTACTTGTTGGGCGATACCTACGCCTGATGAGTTGAGGTTTGCAGCGGCGTTATTGTGATAGCCGATATAAACTTCATATTCTTTACCTGGCTGAATTTGGATTTCGTCTACAAACGTGCCGTTTGCGCCTTTCTCGGCAACACGAACGAAGTTACGCTCGTCGCCAAGTACTGGGTTGTTAGTAATCGAGTTGAAAGTTGGGGAGGAGGCAGGCACTTCCATCGTATACGTAGGGCGGTCTGGACCCCATGCGATGGCGGTGTACGCCGGTAGGAACGAGCTCAGCGATAGCAATGCTAATGCTGGCAAGATCAGCTTATTTACTTTTGTTTTTTTGGTGTTTGTTTTCATTTTTTCCTTTCCTTCCCTAATTCCCAAATTGACTATTAAACCAGTCGGCTGCTTCATCGTTGGACATTTCTGGAGTATCGGTTATTTCGGTGTCGTTTGCTTCTTGTTGTGCTTCGGCTGCTTGCTGGTCTTCTTGACTTAAGTTTTCGTCTTCGGCATGAGTTTGATCGGCATTGTCGATGATTTCGGCTACTGAATCGCCGCTGCCATCTTCACTAACGATATCTTCGGCTGGGCGCTCAGGCTCAGCGTCGGTATCTTCAAACTGGTTAGTATCTGGATTATATTCACTACCGCCAGTATCTGGTCGGTCGGTTTCTTCACCTGCTGGAAGTGGCGTAACTGTATTTGTACTTTCGTCGCCAGTTTGCATATTGTCTTCAATTTGTCCTGGATCTTTTGGATCGAGCCCGCCTTCGTTGCCAGTTTCGGTGCCCGTCTCGTTTCCAGTTTCATCACCGGTTTCATTTCCAGTCTCGTTGCCGGTCTCATCACCAGTTTCATTTCCTGTTTCGCTACCGGTTTCTTCGCCGGTCTCGCTACCAGTCTCATCGCCAGTTTCGTCGCCAGTTTCGGTACCGGTTTCGTTGCCGGTATCTGGATCTGGATCGTCGATTTCGACAGTAATGATTGGCGTACCTGGTTCGACTTCCTCTTCTGGTGTGCCTGGTTCGACTGGGATTACTACGTTTAGACAGTCGATGTCGAAGATGACATCTTGTCCTTCAATATTGATGATAAATACATCAACGTTATCGTAGTAGCGGGTCGCCGTACGAGCGGCTTCGATGTTGCTGGAATCGTTCTGGATATTCGCTTCGTTGTTTGAGCGCAAATAGTAGTTGGTTGCATAGCCGGTGAAGGTGGTAAATTCGCCTTCAGCGCGGTTTTCAAGCATATCCTTCACTGCGCTTTCGACTTTTGCGAGGGTGTCTTCGTTTTCGAGCGCAGATTCCATACCCTTAACTGTCGTGATACCATCAAGACCGAGCTCGGTTTTTTGCTCGTCACTCAACTGATTTACGACGATTGCTAAGAACTCTGGCTCGCGCATAAGCTGGTTGTTGATGGTAGCTCGAGCGCCTAGTTCGGCGTCTTCTTGCTTGCCTGATTCCCAATCTAGCTTGAGCTCGTCGAGAACGCGCGGCGAAATGTCGTACTTCCAGCTAGACTCTAGTTCCCATTGTCCAGTTTCACTATTATATCTAGAGCTTTGTTTGTCTTCATTGTAGCCGGTGCCATCTGCGTTTAAGAATAAATCGCGATAGTCGGTGCCATCAAAGGCTTCAAATTCGTATGAATTCTCCTCTTCCATCTGTTCGTAGGCAGCAGTAGGCGTCTCGGTTGCGGCTGCGTTGTTGTTTCGCATCATACCAATAGAGCCAGCAAGTACAGTTACTGTCGTAATAACAGCAAGGACAGCAGCGCCAATGCGGCGGTTTCTAGTCCAAAAACTCTTTTTCTTTTCTGGATTTGCGACTGGTTGCTCTGGGGTTTCTTCTGGATCGGTTTCTCCTTCTGTGGACTCACCTTCTTCAGGAGTTTCGCCATCACCAGACTCAGGGTCGTCTTCGCCGGTTTCTTCACCGGTGTCCTCGCCACCTTCGGCTGGAGTTTCTTCTTCGTCACCACCTTCTGTGCCGGTTTCTTCACCGGTTGCCATGCCCGCAGGTACAACTGGAGGAACAATTTCCGGGCCTTCTTCTTCGGCTGGTGTGCCAGTCTCGGCAGTACCATCTTCTGGTTCGGCGGTCTCGCTACCAGTCTCGGCGGTATCTTCGGCTGGGGTCTCTGCTGGAGTTTCGGCGACAGGAGCTGGATTCGCTAGGCGATCTTCGAGACGAGCACGCAGGTCATTGATCGTGTCGTCATCCATATTGCCGTTATAAATATCAATTGCAGCGATGCCCATTTCTATCAAGAGAGGGATAGCTGGCATATCTTCAATAAGCTTAATGTTTTCTTCTCGAGACTTTTCTCGAGTTTCTTGGTTGTTGTTTAGTCTTTCGCCGGAATTCATATTTGATTTTTTCTTGTTTATATTTGACCTTTTGTCTCATGTTAGCATTAACGTTTTGGATTTGTCAAGGGGGTTTTGATGCTTATATACGTACGTACGACACAAAGCATAAAACCGAACATTTCTGTCCGGTTTTATGCTTTGTGTGATATTTCTTATCTGTTTACATTGGTTTTTACTCCATTTTTGTTTTGCTTTGGGATGTATATCTTATATATGTATTCCTTTCTTTTTGTTAGGCAGCTATATCGAATTGCGATAGGCTGAGTCCACGAGCACCAATTTTCTTCGCCTTGAAGGCTCGGATGTTTTCCTTGGCCTCTTTCTTCAGTTGTCTCTCGGAGATCTCCTCTCCTTTATAGTCTCTTTCTTCCCTTTCGTTACCGAGAGTCTCTAGTGCTAATCCGTCAAACCCTTCCCAATATGCTTCCTGATCCCTCCTTTCATGTGGGTTCTCTTCTGGGATAGAGAATGTGTTTATATTTGTGATTTCGCCTGCCATTTTATTATTTTCCTTCTTTTGTTTTGGTTATTTCTCCTTCCTATACCCTGGGAATTCGTTTTTGTTTGTTAGATTGTTTGTTTTATTATCTAACTACTTTCAATACTAGCACAGTTGGGCAAAAAAGTCAATAGTGGTTATGCTTTATTTTGTTGGAATGTCAAATTTATCTCTGTTAAATCAGGCTCTTCAATACGGGTAAAACGATTGCGAAATGGTGCTGCAGGCGGTAAAGGGCCATATTAGTAAGGCCCAAGCGTAGAATGCGCATGCGGAAAAATGGCCCTCTTCGCGGGCATTTTTCCGGTTTGCAATACGCTTGAGCCTTACTAATATGGCCTTTTGGCTCCAGTAGGGCGTGGCTTAGTCGGCTTTTTCGAGGGAGATGGTGATATTGTTGCCGTCGATCTTGATTAGCTCATCGTAGGCATAGTTGTCGCTGGCTGTCAGGGTGGTGGCTAGGGTTTCTTGGGATACTAGGTCACTGAAGCCGCCCGGGATGGGTTCTGAGACGGAAAGCTTAATGCGGTCGTCGACGTTTAGTCCGGCTTTTTTGCGGGCGGACTGAACGAAGCGAATGAGCTCGCGGACAAAGCCTTCGTCGCGAAGCTCTGCGTCGAGCTTTTTGTCGAGCGTTAGTTCACCATTATAATGAACAACATTTTTAACGTTGACCTCCTCGGCGATAATTTGTTCGAAGAAATTATCTAATTGCTTACCCCCATATTTTAACTCTCTAAGGGGTTGGCGCACCTTGATTTGGCCGTACTCATCCTGAGTACTCATGCGGAGCGCTAGACCATCAGTAATTATTCGACGGCAGTCCGCCATATTGTTCAGGGCGTCTTGGTTGATTTTGCCGGCGGCTGGCCAAGCGTGCAGGTGGACGGATTTGTCGCCAACCATGTTTTGCCAAAGCTCTTCGGCTAGGAATGGCGTGAACGGCGCGAGCAGCAATGCGAGGTACGACAATACGTAATGTAGGGTGACGTAGGCCTCGGCCTTGTCGGCGTCGGAATCGGACTTCCAGAAACGACGGCGGCTGCGACGGACAAACCAGTTGGAAAGATCGTCGATAAACGGCAGGACACCAGCGAGAGCGTCTGGGAGATTATATTTGCCCATATATTCGGTAATGCTACCCTGAAGTTCGTAGATGCGCGAGATGATCCAAGCATCAAGTGGGTTTTCGAGGGTCTTTGGAGCTTCGAGGTCGCCGTTGAACTCCCAGCCGTCGACTGAGGCATACATGGTGAAGAAGTCGTAGACGTTCCAGACCATAGTGAGCTTGCGTGCGACGTCGCTGACATCTTTGTCGAGAAGTGCGAAGTCTTCGCCGGAAAGAACTGGGCTTGAAAGCATGAGGAAGCGGAGGGCGTCGGCGGAGAATTTATCCATAAGGTCGTTTGGATCGGTATAGTTGCCGAGCGACTTGGACATCTTGTGGCCGTCATTCCCTGCTAATGTGCCAGTAGTGATGACATTTTTGTAGGCGCATTCGCCAAAGAGTGCGGTGTTGACCACGTGGACATAATAGAACCAAGCGCGAACTTGACCAATATATTCGACGATGAAGTCTGCTGGATAGTTATTCTCGAATTTTTCTTTATTCTCGAACGGATAATGAAGCTGCGCAAACGGCATAGAGCCAGACTCAAACCAACAGTCGAGAACTTTTTCGATGCGGGTGAATTTTTCGCCAGCGATTTCAAAAGTTACGTCGTCGATCCATGGGCGATGATAGTCTGCGAGTTTTTTGCCAGAAAGCTCTTCTAGCTCGGCATAGCTACCGACGACTTTTATAGTGCCTTTGTCGCCTTTCCAGACTGGCATTGGAGTAGCCCAGAAGCGATCGCGCGAGAGGTTCCAATCGGGAGCTTGCTCGATGTTATTGGCAAAACGGCCGTTTTTTAGGTATTCTGGGAACCAATTGATGTCTTGGTTCTTTTCGAGCATGAGAGCCTTGCTGTCTTGGATGTCGAAGAACCAGCTAGGGATAGCGCGGTACATAATGCGCTGCTTGCTGCGCGGGTTGAATGGGTATTCGTGACGTATATAGTCAATCTTCCAAACGATGCCCTGCTCTTCGAGGCATTTGGCGATGAATTTGTTTGCCGCCCAAACTTCGATACCTTTTTCGTCGGTATCGCGAACGCCTAGTGCATGGAGTTTTTCGGCAACTTCTGGGAAATAGTAGCCATGGTCATCGATAGTGTGGACCTTCGGAATGCCCTCTTTCTCGGCAAGCTCGAAGTCTACTTCGCCGTAGATTGGAGCGAGGTGAACAATGCCGGTACCGGATTCGGTAGTGACGTAGTCGGCGGCATACACTTGGTGCGCGCCCTTGCCATGGTCGTCGATAATTGGCTCGTATTTTAGTCCAACCAAGTCGGAGCCTTTGATGTCGTCGTGAACGATTTCGATTTCGTGACCCTTGAAAACTTCTTCGACTTTTTCGGAAGCGACTATATATAACTGTGCAACGCCATCAATGCGAAGCGCAGTATAAATGAGGTCTTCGTTAACTGCTAATGCGGTGTTTGCGGGTAGAGTCCATGGGGTTGTAGTCCACGCCATGATGTAGGCTTGATCTTTGGTTTTGTATTTTCCGCCAGCGTATTCTTGGTTTGGCAGAAGGTGGAATTTAACATAGATGGATGGATCTGTAACTGTTTGGTAGGCGTCGTTATCCATCGTAACTTCGTTCTTTGAAACTGGGGTTGCGAAGGTGGTGTCGTACATGAGAACCTTTTCGCCTTCGTAGATTTTGCCTTTTTCGTAAAGCTCTTTAAATGCCCACCAGACGCTCTCCATGAAGTCTTTATCCATCGTCTTGTAGGCGCCCTTGAAATCGACCCAGCGACCAATGCGGTCGATGGTGGATTCCCAAGTTGCGGAGTTCGCGACCATGAGATCGCGGGCGGTCTCGATGTATTTTTCGAGAGATATTTTTGAAACTTCGTCACCGATTTTGAGTTCAAGCATTTTTGGATCTTCGGTGCGCGAGACTGTACCGCCAAGGTGTTTTTCGGTGAAGTTTTCGGCAGGCAAACCATGACAATCCCAGCCCCAACGACGCTCAACGCGGAAGCCATTCATTGTCCAAAAGCGCGGTACGGCGTCTTTTACGACGGACGAAAGAAGCGTGCCGTGGTGCGGATTGCCGGTGATAAATGGCGGGCCATCGTAAAACACGTAGCCTTTGTCTGCATCGCGATCTTGAATGGATTTTTCAAATGTTTGGTCTTTTTTCCAAAAATCTATGAGGGCTTTTTCGTATTCTGATGCCCTACGTCGTTCGCCATATTTATACTTCATCGCTCTTATCCTTTCTTATAACTTTGCTGGTCTTTTGATTACTTTTACTGTGTCTACAGGAAGAAATGCGCCTTGCTCGAACATCTCGACGCTATGGAGAATTGCTGTTCCGCCGCGCAATTTACCTTCTTCGTGCATGCTTTTGAGCTCATCATGCGTGAACCATTTTACGTCATTTATTTCATCGGTTTGGATTTCGGATGGATCGCCACCAATGATCTCGCCGAGATAGGTAAACTTTACGAAGACATAGCTATCTTCGCCGTAATGGTTTTGGATATCAATAAGTTTAGTGAGCTTGACGTCGTAGCCGGTCTCTTCTTTTGTTTCCCTCATGGCACCTTCGGTAACGGTTTCGCCGGCGTCGAGATGGCCTAGCGGTAGGTTCCATTGCATGTAGCATTTTTTCTTTAGTTCTTGGACGAGGAGGTATTTGCCGTCTTTCTCAATGAGAGCGCCAACAATGATATGGGCTTCGTCGTTCATTCTGCCTCCTTTAGCAAGATATTTGCAGCTTCTTGCCATGTTTTAGCGCGAGGGATACGCGGGTCGTTAAAGTCGCGGTTGGTTGGATACTCGCCAAAAATGATCGTGGAAATGTCGTGATCGGCGCTTGCTACGCAATGCTTTGGTTCGTCGTCGATGAAAAAATCGATGTTAAGCGATTTACAGATTTCGCCCTTGGTTTGCTTGCAGGAATCAATACCATCCTCAAAACGATCATAAATACCTGAGAAATGTACCTCGCTGATCATGCCTGGGAGGTTTGCGTCGAGCCAGGCGCGGGTTGCGCTCTCGGTGCCGCGGCTCCTCGAAGTGATGGCGATGATGTCGAAATGTTGTCCAAGTTTCGCCATCTCTTTCTCTACGCCTGGAATAAGTGGGAGGTTGCGATATACCTGACTTTTGTCCGAGAAAAGCTCCGTCGCGCGGCGCTGCCACTCGACCTCATCTACACCAAAAAGCTTTGCCCAGTCTTCCGTGATGTCATCGACTGTAATATTGCTATTCCAATTTTTATTGGCATAGTCGACGAATGCCTCATTGAAATCCGCCAAAACGTTGTCGATGTCGACTGCTAATAATTTCCTTCTCATCTGGTGCTACTCCCTTCTTTTATTCAAATAAAAAAGCTCCAATTTTTACATTGGAACTCTTGGACACAAGAGCGGTACCATCCAATTTCCTTGAACTATTTTTTCAAGGCGCTTGTTTTATCTTTCACGCAGACTCACGAGCGATTCTACTTAGGTGTTACGCCTGTTCTTTCGCTAGCATCGCGGTTGATTGCCGCTAAAACGCTTTTCATCTCTAGTGTATCATATATTTTAGGAAATGACGTAAAAATTTACTTCATCAATGAGGGGCATGGGCGTTCCCGACCAACGTTTTTGCTCGGCGCCATTATGACCCGCTACGGCAATGACAGTAGGATACTGCAGAATATCATAGGTACGAGCGAAGCTTTCGCCTTCCCTAGTGTCGGGGTCGAGACTTTCGAGGTCTACGCCAGTACGGCGCTTAAATTCGCGCAGCCAGTCTATGACTTCCCTCGAATAATCCGTATAATCTTTCCAAACTACTACCACCCGCATGATTTTTCTCCTTTATGCTTTTGCCTTTTAGGCTTTCTTTTGTTCGGCGATGATTTTTTCAAACTCTTCAAGTGAGGTAAATTCCCTAAACACGCTTGCGAAGCGAACGTATGCGACCTCATTGACTCTTGCCAAGACATTTAGGATGGACTCGCCGATGGCACTCGAAGGGATTTCCTCTTGTTCGAGGCCATAAATAACGTCTTCAACTTGCCCAACAACGGCCTCAATTTCCATATCGTCTTTAAAGTATTTACCCACACTATTACGGACGGCGCGCATTAGCTTGTCGCGATCAAAAGATTCGCGGCTACCGCTACGTTTTTTGACAATAATACTTGGACGCTCAATTCTTTCGTATGTAGTAAAGCGATGCGTACCGTCAAGCGAAACGCGACGGCGACGAATCATAGTGCCGTCTTGCGACTCTCTACTTTCAACAACTTTGCTTTCACCGATTTGGAAACCCTTGCGCATTTTACCTCACTCTCATCAACTACTTACACCCGTGTTTTACCACCCAAGCTGATATTATTCTTTGTTTTTCTTCCTTCGACGCAAAATAGCTGGAATATCGCTGTCGTCATCTTCGTCATTATTGTCGGACTTAATGTTGTCCCACATATTTGTAGTAGTTGGCTCTACGAATTCTGATTCTTTAGTCTCCGTATTGTCTTCTTCTGCGCGAGGTTCGTTCTCGATTTCTTCGGTTGCGACAACTTCTGGCTCAGAATATGCAGGAGTGTCGGTGATGGTGTTTTCGTTTGCGCGTGGATCATCTTTGTAATACACCGAATCAAATCCAGTTGCTACTACCGTAACGATAATCTCGTCGTCGAGGTCTGGGCGAACACTTGCACCCCAGATAACGTTGGCGTCCTTGCTGACGCTTGCAGTAATAAGCTCGGCCGCTTCTTGCATTTCTGCCATAGTAACATCGAAACCGCCGGCTACCGAGAAGAGTACGCCCTTTGCGCCGTCGATAGATACTTCAATAAGTGGAGATTCGATAGCCTGCTGAGCAGCTAGAACAGCGCGATTTTCGCCAGATGCGCGGCCAATGCCCATGAGCGCGGAGCCCGCGTCTTTCATGATGGCTTTTACGTCGGCAAAGTCGAGGTTAATGAGCGAATGCTCAGTAATGAGCTCGGAGATACCCTGAACGCCTTGCCTTAAGACATCATCAGCGATTTTGAAAGTCTCGAGAATAGGAGTGCGCTGATCGATAGTTTGGAGAAGGCGATCGTTTGGAATGGTAATAAGTGCGTCAACGTTGCGAGCGAGCTTGTCGATAGCCCAATCAGCGTTGGCCTTGCGCTTTGCGCCTTCGAACGAGAATGGCTTTGTTGCTACGCCTACAACCAGTATTCCCTGCTTGCGTGCTTCTTCGGCAACTACGTAGCCACCGCCCGAACCAGTACCGCCACCAGCACCAAGAGTGATGAAGACCATGTCTGCGCCTTCGAGAGAGTTTTTGATGTCTTCGCGACTTTCATCTGCGGCTTTTTCACCAACAGCTGGGTCTGCGCCAGCGCCAAGTCCATTTGTCGTGGCGTGACCAAGGTGAACTTTGATGTCCGCCTTTGAATTATGCAATGATTGCGCATCGGTGTTCATGGCGATAAATTCGACGCCATTTAGGCCGGCTTCTTTCATGCGGTTTATAGCTGACCCACCAGCGCCCCCTACGCCCACAACCTTAATGCTTGCTGTGCTTTCGACATCGCTTGGCTTGATTTCAGGCATTTGTTACTCCTCTCAATTCTGTGTCAACATTATATCACTAAACTCTAATAGAGTGTATATAGATATAATATATACCAATTTTTTTAATCTGACTAGTTGATTTACTTAAAAAATCCGAAAATTTTAGATATGGGGTTGCCACCCTTTTTGCCGGACTTCTTTTGGGCTTTCTTTGGGTTGGTTTCGGAAACGGGACTCAACTGAGCGCCAGTAAGCATGAGGCCCGCGGCGGCGGCGTATTCTGGCTTAGATATAGCTTCACTTACCCCGCCTAAACCAGTCGGCGCGCCGATACGAACGGCCAGTTGCACTTGAGATTTTGCGTAAGTTTCGACATCGCGCAACCTTGCGCCGCCGCCAGTAAGGACAATACCTTCTGGAAGCCTCTTGTCGTAGCCTGCGCGCTTGAGTTCTTTGCGAACGCCTTCAAAAATCTCTTCTAATCGAGCTTCAACAACTTCATCAACTTTGTCGCGTGGGAAAATAAGCTCTTCTCTGCCTTGTTTGATGACGATGTCTTTTTCGTTCTCGCCAAACCTGCCAGTCGCAAAGCGAACTTTAATCTCTTCGGCAATCTCTGGAATAGTTTTTAGGATGGTTGCGAGGTCTTTTGTGATGTCGTTACCGCCAATCGGGACGACGCCGACGTACTGAAGGTCACCTTCATCGTAGACGGCAACACCTGTGGTTGTAGCACCGAGATCAATAACGCCTACTCCATTTTCCATTTGTTGGCTAGTAATTACTGCTCGAGCAGCGGCGACCACAGTAGGAACGAGCCGCTCAGGTGTGACTTTTGCCATTTCGGCAACCTTTCTAAGGTTGTCGCAGTATGGGAGAAGGGCGGAAATAATGCTAGCTTTGATTTCGAGTCGAGAACCAGTCATGCCGAGAGGATCTTTGATGCCGCCTTGGCCATCGAGGCTGTACGCATACGGGACTAAGTCGAGAATTTCGCGATTCGCTGGAAACTTTCCGGTGGCTGCTACTTGATCGACACGATCGAGATCCGCTTCGTCAATTTCGTGATCTACTGTACCTACAGCGATCATGCCTTCGGTTTTTGCACTAAGAATATGCGAACCATTGATACCGATTGTTGCTGAATCGACTTGGACACCGCTCATGTCTTCTACTGGCTTGAGGCAGACGTCTATGGCGTTTGCTGGACCAGTAAGATTTACGACTACACCCTTGCGCATGCCGCTCGAAGGAGCTTCGCTGTAACCAACTACCGATACATTGCCGTCTCGATCGACGCTGCCAACTACAGCCCTAACGCTGCTAGTGCCAACATCCAATCCTACGGCGTAACGAGATTTTTCTTCCATAAGCTCATTGTACCATACTACACACTATGGTAGCGTAAAAAATTTATCGCTCGGTAAGAATTTCGCAGCCATCTTCTGTCACAAGGATAGTGTGCTCAAAATGCGCACCGATTGAGCCGTCTTTCAGACAAACAGTCCAACCATCATCGGAGATGTAAGTATCTGGTTTGCCGAGGCTCGCCATAGGCTCGATACAGATAGTATCGCCAACTTCGAGCGTGTAGCCGTGTCCGCGGCGACCATAATTTGGGACGTCTGGTGGCATGTGAATTTTTGTGCCAATGCCGTGGCCAACGTAGTTGCGAATAATACCGAGTTTGCCTTTTTCTAGAACTTTCTCGATTGCGTAGCCAACATCGCCAAGCTTAACGCCGGCGCGCACGGCAGCTATGCCCTCCATAAGTGCAGACTCAGTAAAGCTGAGTAGGTGTTTGTTGACGCCCTTTTCGCCACCAATGACCATAGTGAATGCTGAGTCGACATAGTAATTGTGGTATTTGATGCTGAGATCAAAACTGACTTTGTCGCCGTCTTGGAGAATATTGTCTTCGGGAATCCCATGGATCAGCTCGTCGTTGACCGAAATGCAAATTGCACCTGGGAAATCGGTATCAGGTTCGTAATATGCGACTTCTGCGCCGTATTCGAGGATTTTTGACTCGACCCATTTGTCGATGTCTTTTTCGTTCATGCCGGCTTTTGTATATTCCCCCAGTTCACGCAAAATGCGCGCCAATATTTTGCCGCCAGCACGCATTGCTTCTAATTTTTGATTATCCATCCCCCAATTATACACTATTATTCCCCGTAGCTGCGCTCGTAGTTGCGATCGTCTTCTCTGATTTCCACATCGAGATCATCAGCTACTCCCCAGGTCGCCAAAACCGATTCGATGCGGGCGGTAACTTCATCAATCTCGCCTACGCCATCAATTGTTGTAATTTTTACATTTTTGGACTCTAACAGAGGTAATATTGAATAAATATTTTGTTCAAAGATCTCCCAGCGACGCTTTACGACGTCTTCCGTATCGTCAGAACGCCCGCGGCCTTCTATGCGTTTCCATAGCTCTTCGGCGGGCACATCTAGCACGATTGCGCCAGATATTTTTTCAATATCACCATTATCAATGATCCATTCGGCCTGCCATGCGTCGCGTGGATAGCCGTCGAGCACGACGTTCACGCCGTCGTTCTCGGCCTTACTCATAGCGCCATGCATAATACCAGTTACGAATTCGTCATCGAAAAGCTCTCCGCCTTTAAGCTTCTCGTCAATTTCGGAGTCGTCCTGATCGCGCAAGAGCTGCCCAACCGAAAGCCAACGCCAGCCATACTTCTCTGCCAAGATTTGTCCTTGAAGGCTCTTACCGCTACCCGCGGGTCCAAAAAGAATGATCATTTAATCTTCTCCTTCACAAGACGAGCGACAGTTGCGCCGTCGGCGGCGCTTCCGACCAGCATCTTTACCTTGCCGATAATTACGCCAACTTGAGCGATTTCGCCTTCTCCCAGCGCGCTCATAACTTCATCAATTTTTTCGGAGATTTCGGACTCGCTAAGCTGCTTTGGTAGATAGCTTTCGATGATTTGTTTTTCGGTTTTCTCGCTTTCGACAAGATCACCTCGACCATTTGCTTCGTAGATATCGATTGCCTCTTTGCGCTTTTTAACTTCTCGCATAAGGAGCTTCTCGATTTCTTCGTCCGATAGACCCGCATCCCGCTTGCCTTCGGCTACTTCGACATCAAGAATTATAGACTTAACCCCCCTCAAGACCGTAACTTTTGCTTCGTCTTTTGCTAGCATTGCAGATTTGAGGTCTGCTGCGATTTTATCTTTTAGTGCCATCTTTTAATCTCCTTATCTTATTACAGTATATACGATTTTTGGCTCGGGGCTGAAAAAATACCCCTTTCGGAGTATTTTTTCAACATTTCTTATTTAAGACCGAGTTTCATGCGTTCGGCTTTTTCTGCCTTACGCTGCTCGCGCAAGATTGCTTTTGCGCGGCGATCCCTCTTCGAGAGGGGTTTGCTAAAGCGCATGCCTTCTTTTGCGGTGGCTAGGACGCCGCTCTGTAAAACCTTGCGATTAAACCGGCGGACGATGTTTTCGTTTGCCTCTGATTGGTCTTTTCTAGTTACTTTGATTGCCATATGTGGGTTATTTTATCATATCTTAATCTAATCGGCAATACTTAGATTTTCTCGAGGTCAACTATTCTGCCTTCTACGGAGCGTCGGCCATTCCATTCGTTGAGCGTAAGAGTGAATTTGACGCTTATATCCGTGTCTTCTTCGATATCTAGCCATTGTTTTGGAGTGAAGAAGCTCATAGTACGAAGGAATTTGCCAGCATCATCGCGCAGACTAAGACTTAAGTGTTTTTCTTTGAGTACTTTTGTATTAAAGACTTTTGCGGGTACGCTAAAGATAGGCTCGGGGTTGCCCTCGCCATAAGGCTCCAGCAGGGAGAGTTCGCTACAAAGCGCCTCGGTAAGATCGCTGAAATTTTCGATTGACATATCTGCGGCAGTTTTGAGATAGCGCTCTTGGTTTTTTAGATTAAGCGACCGATAGAAGTCATTTACACCGGCAGTAAAATCCTCAAAATTTGAATTAGCAATCGTAATACCACAAGCGAAATTATGCCCCCCGCCTTTCACTAGCATGTTTTGGCAATGTGTGATACAATCCGCCAAATTAAAGTCACCGAAACTACGACCACTTCCCTTTAGTAGGCCATCCTCCGTCCCTGTCAAAACAAAGACAGGCTTTTTGTGCGTTTCGACAAGGCGCCCAGCAATAATACCGATTACTCCCTCGTGCCAATCTCCCTTAATGACTATTACCGACTGATCTGTGAAGTCCGAAGACTCAAGCTCGAGCATTGCGCCGTCTTGGGTCTTGCGACGGACGTTATTGAGCCTCTCGAGCTCCGTAGCATGCTTGAAAGCCTCGGCATCGGTCTTACTCATTAGCAGATTTAAGGACTTATGAGCGCTATCCATGCGCCCACCAGCATTAAGGCGTGGGCCGATCTGGAAGCCTATCGACTGGGTGGTGAGGGATTTTGGGTCAACACTCGCAATTTTCATGAGTTCTTTTAGCCCAGGTCGGCGAGTTTTGGCGATAACACGCATGCCCCAATAAACGAGAATACGGTTTTCGTCGGTGATAGGCATGGCATCGCAGACTGTGCCGATCGCCACGAGATCAAGTAACCATTTTTCGCTGCCATCGCATTTGCCGTGATTCTTTTGCATATTGAGTGCTCTTGCCACCTCGAATGCTACGCCGACCCCCGCAAGCTCACAGAGAGATTCGCCTCTTTTTGGGTTAACTACGGCTACTGCAGATTTTGGCACTTCAGGAATTTCGTGATGATCGGTGACGATGGTATCAACGCCCTGCTCCTTTAGCTTGGTAATAACCTCGCCAGAGCCGCTGCCGCAGTCGACAGTAATAACTAGCGACGCGTCGGCATCGACAATCTCTTCGATGGCGCCAGTATTCATGCCGTAGCCTTCGCCGAAGCGATCAGGTAGGAGAATCGTGACATCTTCACAGCCGGCGCTTATCAGCGCGTCGTGCATGAGCGTGGAGGAACAGACGCCGTCGACGTCGTAGTCGCCGTAAATGACAATTTTTTCATGATTTTTTGCTGCTTTTTCGATACGCGCGACGCATTTATCCATGTCTTCTAAGACGTGCGGGCTCTGGAGTTTCTCGTAGTCTGGATGCAAAAAATCTTCGTCGAACCCTCTAGCCTTAATCAGGCGCTGAAATAAGGCGCTGCGTCCCATGCGCTATCCAATGGTTTTGTTTGGAGTTTTGCTACCGCTCATTTGCTGGCTTTTGATAACCATGCTCTGGAGCTCTTTTAAGATAGGAAACTGCTTGTTTGTCTGGTAGATATTGGAGTTGCCCTTCTTGCTGACAATCAGAAAACCACCTTTAGACAGACGCTTGAGTTCGCGCTGAATGTTGCCTGGATCTTCCTTGATAAGTTTGGAAAGACCTCTGACGTGCGTCTTGAAGTCTGGGTACTTAGCAAAGACCACTAGAATCTTGCGTCGCACGCGACTCGTAACAAAAACGTCTAACACTGTAACCTCCGTTTTATTAGTTCTATTTTAGCGCGAGTCGGTAATTTTTACAACAAGATTATTGGATACGCTTTACTGTATAATATGGATATGAGATATTACGAGGTTGTCCCGAGTCGGGTTTTTAGGGTTGGGGCTGGTGTCCTGACCTATTGTTTTGAAGGGGTGCTCGAGATAGGAACGATTGTTAAGGTTGGGGTTGGCAAGAGTAGCTGCATGGGCGTAGTTATTAAAGAGGTGGAGAAACCGAGCTTTGAGACCAAGAACTTAGAGGTGGTTTACGAAACTGCGTTGCCGAAACACTTGGTGGGGGCGATTTCTTGGATTGCAGAATATTACGCGGTGGCGCTACCTACAGTATTACAAGCGGTACTGCCAAGAGGTGCCGATAAGAAGCGCAGAAACAAGAAGACGGCAGTTCATGAAGTGCTGGAAGGTCAAGAAATTCGGTTGAACGCAGACCAGAAACGAGCGGCCGAGCAGATAATGGGCGCCGAGTCGAATACGATACTACTGCATGGAATTACGGGGAGCGGAAAAACAAATGTCTATCTAGAAATGACGCGCCGCACTCTAGAGCGCGGCGAATCTGTAATCTTGTTGGTGCCGGAAATTGCCCTGGCGTCGCAGCTCATTCAGAATTTTCAGAGGCATTTTGGGAATACCGTGTTGATGCACTCTGGGCAAACAGAGGCAGAACGGCATTTGATCTGGGAAGAAGTTTTGAAATCAGACTCCCCTCAGGTGGTAGTAGGGCCACGATCGGCGCTATTTGCCCCAGTAAAGAAGCTGGGTCTGGTGATTATTGATGAGGCGCACGAGCCGTCTTATGTGCAAGATCAGTCGCCTAAGTATTCGGCGCTACGACTAGCGTCTACTATGGCAAAGACGGTACTCGGCACGGCTACGCCGACAGTAGCGGATTATTACCTATGCGAGCAGCGTAAGGCGATTGTAGAGATGAAGGAGCTGGCGGTAAAATCTGATAAGACAGCAAAAATTACCGTGATCGACCTCAAGAATCGGGCGGATTTTCGGAAAAATCGCTTGATTTCGGATAAGTTGCTGGAGAGTATTCAGGCGTCGCTAAAAAATCATACGCAAACGATGATTTTTCATAATCGCAGAGGGAGCGCGCCGCTTACGATTTGCGACAATTGTGGGTGGCAAGCGCTATGCCCGAACTGTCTGCTCCCAATGACCCTGCACGCTGATCAATTTGCTCTGCTCTGCCACACTTGCGGACAAAAATTACCCGTACCGACAAGTTGTCCAGAATGTAAGAATGCAAATATTAATCATAAGGGCTTTGGGACGAAATCTATTGAGGCGGAATTGACTAAATTATTTCCAACCGCAAAAATCGCGAGATTTGATGCCGACACTTTGCCCGAAAAACAGATGAAAAATATTTATTCGGAAGTAAAAGATGGTAAATATGATATTTTAATCGGTACCCAGGGGATCGCAAAGGGGTTCGATTTTCCGAAACTCACGACGCTCGGGGTGATTCAGGCGGACGCGCAGCTATCGTTGCCTGACTTTAGTAGCGAAGAGCGCACTTATCAATTATTGGCGCAGGTGATAGGGCGAGCGAGGCGGGGACACCAAGATACGGAGATATTTATTCAGAGTTTTCAGCCCGAGCACAAGGCAATCGTCAGCGCTGTGGACGGAGACTACTCGGGATTTTACGCGCATGCGCTAGAGACTCGGAAAAAGGCTGCCCTGCCCCCTTTTCGATATTTGCTGAAGCTGTCGATGGGCTATAAGACAGAGGCTGCCGTGGTGAAGAATATCAGCGCCTTGAGACAAGAGGTTGGGATGATTTCTAAGAAGGTATGGGTGAGCGTGCCGATGCCGGCGTTTCACGAACGTACGCCGAGGGGTTACTGCTGGCAGATACTAGTGAAGTCCGCTTCGAGGGCGGAACTTTTGAGGGTGATGGCGGGGCTAAAGCCAAATCCGCATTTGCATTTTTATTTGGATCCACCAACACTTATTTAATCCTTTAATTATATCATACTTTACAAAAATAGTCAATATATGGTAAGATTAGATATATGAAATCAAAGATTATCACGACGCCAGATCCGAAACTTCGTCAGAAGTCGGAAAAGGTGCGCGAAATTACTCCTGAGATTCAAGAAATCATCTCAAATATGATAAAGGCTTCAATCGACTGGGAAAAAGAACACGAATTTGAGCTGTCGGCGGCTTTGGCCGCGCCTCAAATGGGATATGGCCACCGGATTATCGTGGTGCGCGAAGACATGGGCGACAAGAAGAACGCCAGTTTTATAGCGCTAATTAACCCAGAAATTATCAAGAATGAAGGCAAAGT
Organism: Saccharimonadales bacterium (SeqCode); assembly: GCA_047974525.1. Taxonomy (GTDB): domain Bacteria; phylum Patescibacteriota; class Saccharimonadia; order Saccharimonadales; family Saccharimonadaceae; genus UBA2834. The sequence continues at coordinate 239,304 of JBKECJ010000005.1, read as the reverse complement.
CGTGGAAGATTATGAAGGGTGTCTATCTGTACCACGAGTTTATGGATTAGTGCCCCGTTTCAACAAGACGCGTCTTAAGGCACAACTCGAAGACGGAACAGAGGTAAGACTAAAAGCATCGGGTTTTTTGGCGCGAACTTTGCAGCACGAAATAGATCATTTGGATGGCGTTTTGTTTATTGATCACATCAAGGATAACGAAGACGCTTTCTTTGAGCTGGACGAGAAGGGCAACCTAAAACCACTCGACTACAACAAACATATTAAAGGCAATAAGACCTTATTCCCTGATGAGTAAACCGACAGTATTTTTCTTTGGTAATGAACAGTTGGCTCAGGGTTTGGAGCGTGCGATTACGCCAACTTTTGAAGCTCTGGTGCGCGATGGCTATGAGATTAGTGCATTGGTGCTGCCGTCTGAGAATACGAAAAAACCGCTAAAAATCACAGAGGTAGCGGCGAAACACGGCGTGCCGGTTTTTTATACGCGAAATTCTGCAGAGATTTTGGAGCTTATCGAGGAGAAAAAGCCGGACGTAGGGGTGCTGGCGTCATTTGGGAAGATTATACCTCAGGCGGTGATTGAGGCTTTTCCGTATGGAATTTTGAACATTCACCCGTCGTTACTGCCAAAATACAGAGGTACGACGCCAATTGAGAGCGCAATACTTAATGGAGACAAGGAGACTGGTGTTTCCGTAATGCAGTTAGCTAAAGAGATGGATGCTGGTCCAATATTCGCTCAGAAGGAAGTTACACTTAGTGGAACAGAGACAAAACAGGAACTTTACGAAGAATTGGCAAGTATTGGAGCTGAACTGCTTTCGGGCGTGCTGAAAAATGTTGTAAAAAATACAGCAACACCTAAAATTCAGGGTGAGAGCCATGCGACGTTCACGAAAATGCTATTCAAGAAAGATGGGCGAATAGACCCAGAGAAACACTCTGCAGCAGAGATAGAGCGACAGGTGCGCGCATATGCTGGCTTTCCAAAGTCTAAATACGAGTATTTTGGACTTCCCTGTACTATTACAGCGGTGCATGTAGCAGATGGAGCGCAAACTGAGCTGGACTTAAAATGCAAAGGCGGAGATTACCTTTGCATTGATAAGTTGATTCCCGCTGGCCGAAAAGAGATGGCCGTAGCGGACTTCTTGAGGGGATATTCTAGATAGAATCTTTGCTGGTGGTGACTTCGTTCTTTAGCTCCGAAGTTGCCTGAGCGGCTAGATCGCGATAATTTGGGCAGTTCCTGTCGAGCCATTTCATGCTTACGTATTCAGCGAGTAGTTCTGGGGAGCCATCGGTGGCACCAACAGATAGGAATTTTTGATAAATTTCGTCGTTCTTGTAATCGCCAAGAGTATCGAGAAAATCCTGAATAGAGGCCTCGTCGCCGTCGATAATCTTTTCAAACTCTTCGATCTGCTCGTCAGAAAGATTTGCGCTGATGCGCTCGCCGACGCGCTCTTCTAATTCACCCTGAAGATGCTCGAGAAGTGCTGCTTTTTCTTCTTCGGGCATGTCACCTTTGCCAATTTCATTTAGGAACTCGTCGTCCAACTTAAACATATCTTTATTCTCCTATTTCCCCCATTGTAGCATAGAAAAGCAAAAGCGCTATGAAAATGACTGATTTATTTCCTTTTAAGCGCCGAGTTTCTTCTTCTTGACTTCGCGAGTGAAGAACTTGATACGATCGCCTACTTCGAGATTGATTTTTTTCGTAGTTTTGAAAGACATACCGCCGATTTCGCCCTCTACCAGAGAGGAGACGTCGACTTTACCAGCCTGAACGTTGATAACTTCAACTTCGCCGAGCAAGTCTTTTTTGCGGTAAGCGCGGCCGAGATAGCCTGGAGATACGCGCCCTGTAAGCATCTCGCCACCAGCGATAATTTCGGATTTTTCGGTACGGAAAACACCTTTTACGCTGAGCTCGCCGGTTTCGGTTTCGATAACCTCGGCATCGAGCATGCCTTCCATCTCGTTCTTGGCGTCGTCTAGGAGCTCGTAGATCACTCGGAAGGAGCGAACCGGCACACCATCGCGGTCTGCCATCTTAGCAATAGCATTAGGCACATCAACACTGAAGGCATAAATCACAGTATTGCCACCGGTAGCAAGATAAATGTCGTTTTCGGTGACTGGGCCAACGCCCGTAGAAACAATATTAAGAGTAACTTCCCCGCTAGTATCGATAAGCTTGAGGGAGTCGACGACAGAAGTGACGCTACCAAGGACGTCGCCCTTGATAATAACGTTGAAGACTTTTGAGTTGTCCGCGGTATTCATCATGCGAAGAAGATCGGCACCAGTAACGTTTGCCGAAGCGGCGTCGCTGTTTTCGTTTTGCGCGTTGAGAAGCGCGGCCTTGCGGGCGGTTTTTTCGTCTTGGAATTCTTCAAATTTGTCACCAAATTTTGGTAATTCTTTGAAACCAGTAACAATAACAGGGGTAGATGGGCCGGCTTTGCCTTTTGGACGCTTGCGCCAATCGAGCATAGTGCGAACTTTGCCCCAAGCTTTGCCAGCAACGAGAAACTCGCCAACTTTGAGCTGACCGCCAGTAACCAACAGATTGACTGTGGCACCCTTGCCAACTTCCATGTGGCTCTCGATCACGAGGCCTTCTGCAGGGATCTGCTCGTCGGCTCTTAGTTCGTCCATGTCGGCGGTAAGTAGAACCATATCTAGTAGTTTGTTGAGGTTTTCGCCGGTCTTTGCCGATACGGGCACCATAATGGTGTCGCCGCCCCATTCTTCGGGGTTGAGATTGAACTCTGTCGCGAGCTGGGTCTTGGTGCGGTCGATATTTGCACCTTCTTTGTCGATCTTGTTGAGCGCAACGATGATTTTGGCATTTGCTGCCTCGGCAAACTTAATCGCCTCTGCGGTCTGTGGCTTTACACCATCATCAACAGCAACGACAATAATGACTATATCTGTGAGCATTGCACCATGCTGGCGAATCGCGGCAAATGCCTCGTGACCAGGGGTGTCAAGGAAAGTAATTTTGCGATCTTCGTACTCGAGCTGATAGGCGGAGATATGCTGCGTGATGCCACCAGCCTCGCCCTCAACGGTTTTCTTGCTAAGTAGGGTGTCGAGAAGGGTGGTCTTGCCGTGGTCAACGTGGCCCATGATAGCCACTACTGGAGGGCGAATTATGGCGTCTTTGCTGAGAGCGCGCTTGATGCCTGGCAATTTTGCGGAATTTTCTTTCTTGACGAGGCGGACATTCGAGAAGCCTAGCTCCTCAATCATAATCTGAGCGGTTTCGTAATCGAGGCGCTGATTGATTGTCGCCATGATACCATTTTTGAATAATTCACCGATTAGCTGAGTAACAGAGATGCCAAGAGAACTCGCTAGCTCGTCTACTGTGATCGAGCCAGAGATCTGTATAACCTTGTCTTCTTCCATCGCAGGCTCCTTTCTTATAGACTAGCAACACTAGCCCCCAATAAAACTTCCTTTAAGTTTACATTAAACTGACTGGATGGTCAAGCATAACACCCTTAAACTAAAAAGTCTCTACCCTGCACGGGAGAGACTTTTTGTTTAGCTTTCAGAAACTATTTTGCGAAGCTGAGAGAGATCTTGCGACCTTCTTTGTCGATGTCAAGAACCTTGAACTCTTTGCGCTCGTTGAGCGTAAAGATTTTCTCTGGGTCTACATCGTTGCCTTCACCGAGCTCACTAACGTGAACGAGAGCTTCGACAGCTGGAGAAATCTGCACAAATGCGCCAAATGGCGTAATGCGAGTAACAGTTCCCTCTACTTTGTCGCCCTTCGAGAAAGCAGCAACCTCTGTTGCCCATGGATCCTCTTGGAGTTGCTTCATCGAAAGCGATAGGCGATCTTTGTCGATTGCAATGATCTTAGCTTCGACAGTTTCGCCAACTTTGACGTAATCCGATGGATTATTGACGCGCTCCCAAGAAATCTCGGAGATGTGGATGAGGCCTTCGATGCCGTCGACATTTACGAAAACGCCGAAATCTACAACACCGGTGACTACACCTTTAACGATATCGCCAACCTCTAGCTTAGCGAAGCGCTCTGCTAGACCATCTTTGATAGCTTCTTTCTCTGAGAAAATGAGCTTGTTGGTCTTCTTGTCGGCATCAAGGATGCGAACACGAATAGTTTGGCCAACTAGGCTGTTTAGGCGCTGCAAGATCTCGTCTTTATCAGAGCTGCCTACGCGTGGGTAGTGCTCTGCGGAAAGCTGAGAAACTGGCAAGAAACCACGAATACCTTCGTACTCGACAAGCAAGCCGCCGCGGTTTGCGTCGAATGGTTGTACCTCGACGATTTCACCGGCTTCAAGCTTAACGACGATTTCGTCCCAACCCTTATCTTTGACGGCTTTGCGCAAAGAAAGGAGGATTAGTCCGTCATCCATCTCGGCGTCAACGACGCTAGCAGATACGGTATCGCCTTCTTTTAGTTGACGACCAAAAGCGACTTCGCGGCGCGGCACCATGCCGACACCTTGAGCACCTAGGTCGATTAGAATTTCATGCTTCTTTACAGATAGCACGGTCCCCTCAATTGTGTCCCCCAACACTACTGGCTTGACTGCCTCGCTCGCGAGTAGCTCATCCATAGTTAATTTGTCTTTAGACATTTATTGTTATCCTTTCGTCGGGACGGCTCATAGGCCTTCGGAGCTAGCATAAGCACACAAAAATCTATGAGCAGTCCCAAACTATACCTGACATTTTACCAGTTTCGACCGGTAATTGCAAGGATTAGCGACGACGAAGAGCTACGACGCCGTAGCTGATAGCGCTACCGACAACGCCGGCGGCAAGAATTGGCAGAATTGAATCTTCTGGGCCAGTTTTTGGCAAATCCGTACTTGGGGTTTCGCTGATGGTTGGCAGTTCTGGAGTGGTTTGCTCCTCAGTTGAAGTGCCTTCCTCTTCATTTGTACCCGACGGGGTTTCTTCGGTGTTTTCTTGGCCGCTGGTTTCGTCCGTCGCAACTTCTTCAGAGGGTTTTGGCCCAGAAGTAGCAATGGCGATAATAAGACCAGCGATGACGAGCAAGGCTACCAACCCTACTACGGCCCACCAGCCCCACTTCTTAACATTGGCTACTTTTTGGTCCATTTTCACAACTCCTAACTTATTGGCACAATTATAGCATTTTATGCAGAATAACGCAACTAAATAATGTATGCTACAATGAGGTCATGTATTTATGCGTGGATATCGGAGGTACGAAAACGATGGTTGCGCTGGTAAACGACGCCGGTAAGATAGTGCGTTTCGCGCGATTTGCAACGGCTTTCGACCAGCATCGATTCTTGATAAAACTAGTGCAGGAGATCCGGATTGGATTTTGCCTGGACGGGGTGAAGGCGATTGGGGTGGCAATGCCTGGGCCAACTGAAAACAACAAGGCGCTGTGGCTGGGTAACTTGCCTTGGGTGAATTTTGATATCGCGGCGGAGCTGAAGACAGAATTTAGATTGCCAGTATTTGTTGATAATGACGCGAACTTGGCGGGGCTAGCTGAGGCGGCGAGCTTTAAGGGTTTATCGGTCTATCTGACGTTTTCTACCGGAATTGGCGGAGGCGTGGTGAAAGATGGGCGGCTAGAGGCGGCGCGGAGAATTTACGAGCCTGGACACGAGAAGTTTGAGTGGGATGGTTCCCTGATGGAATGGGAAGATTTTGCGTCGGCAAAGGCGGTTTCGGATTATTTCGGTAAATTGACTAGCGAGATCGTTTCGACCGATGATTGGCGAGAGATTTCGATGAGGATAACGACGGGTCTGCACTCTGTGGTATCTTCGATGAGACCTGACAGGATAATTTTTGGCGGACCTCTGGGATTGGCGCTAAAGAAATACAAAAGATATCTTAAGAAAGAACTCGAGGAGCAGTTGTCTCCTGGGGTAAAAATGCCTAAGCTAACGGTGGCAAAGCTTGGGGATAAGTCTGTAATTTATGGTTGCTACCTCTATGCTAAAGATAGACTCGCTAGTTAAGCGACTGCGTGAGGATTTTCCGGGGTTGATTTTTGAGGTTGGTGACGACTTTAAATTTAGCCCGCCACGAACTATTTGCTATAACCCGAGTTTTCGGGGTCTACCCCACAACAAGATTGCCCTTCTGACGCTCCACGAGGCCGCACACGCGGTTTTAGAGCATAAGGACTATGATGAGGACATTGAACTGCTAAAGATCGAAGCAGCGGCTTGGGAGCGCGCCAAACAGCTCTGCGCAAATTATAAGGTTCGGTGGGATGAAGATTTTGTTCAGGACAGGCTGGACACCTATCGGGACTGGGTGCATTCGCGATCGCTCTGTCCTGCTTGTGAGATTTCTGGATACCAAGATAATGGATTGCGATATCATTGTGCGATGTGCGGCAAAATATGGGGCGGGCAACAAAAAAGAGCTCTGTAATTTAAAGCTCTATTTTGTTCAATTAATCAACTTAAGCTAAGTCTTTTTTAGCTTTACCGCGCTTAGATACGCGACCGCCCTTAGCACCAGCAATCTTAGCAAGTGCAGGGTTAGCGGCAAATCCGCCAGTGTGACCATTTTTACCACCTTTACGACCAATCTCGGCGTAGAAATCACGACCGTATTTGGTTTTATTGGTTGCAGCAGCCTTGCGACCGCCCGCCTTGGTTCCAGCCATCTGAAACTCCGTTCTGCCCACCAATTGTTATTAAATTATTACTACCCCACCGGATAGTGGTTAATTAGTAATAACCGCCCTATCAGGGGTTCGATTACCATTTTATCATAACGCTTACATTTTGTCAATACGTTTTTGTTTAAAAATATTGTATAATAACCGAACGGGTCAATGTGCAAAACCACGAGCTTTTCCACAGACCAAGCATTGACGTTATGCGCGCCGTGGTATACACTATCTGTAGTTGGCTTGTTCAAAGACTATGCGAGATTCTTTGAGCGACCAAATCAATGGTTCAAACCAAAAAACACCCTTCTCGAAGGGTGTTTTTGTTGAAAGATGGTGCTCGTGCTAAAATTACCTCATGATCACTTCAACACAGAAAACTTCAAGAAAAAAGCGAAACGTAACGATAACATTGGTGGTGTTGGCCTCGCTTTTAGCCTTGTCGGCGGTGACGCAAATTATATCGTTCGCGATTACCGGAAATGGCGGGGTGGTATATAGCATTTCGATGATGACCTCTCTTATACTGGTATATCCTACAATTTTTTTCGCGATATGGAGGTTTGTGATGTGGCAAAGAGATAAGGCTGCGAATAATGTGGCGGCTTTTCCGACGACAACACCACAGCCAGCAGCTGGCGCGCCAGCAAGCCAAAAGCCGCAAGATCCGCCGGCGGAGAAGCAAAAATTTCATATATTTGTTGGCCCGTGCGTATCGCTAGTTATCATTGCCCTGTTTATATGGGTTGCGTATAAAGACCTGAATTCTGGCAGCAACTATGCCGGGCTTACGTCTTTTATTCTTTCGTTTTTAGTGGGCGTGCTTATAATTATTATTTGCGCATTTAGTATTGGCTTGTCTTTCAAGAGGGCGAAATATAGGAAGGCTGGGCTAGTGGTGAATATTTTGATGATGGTAATTGGTCTGTCGCCTCAGATATTTCTGCAGGCGATGCAAACTGGCGCCTCGGTGGACAGCGCGCGATATGAGGCTATGCCGAAGGTGCAGGTATGCAGGGGCGGCAGCGGTTCGGGCTGGAGCTGCGGGAATGAGTTTATTAACCCTGACGTCTCAAGCAAGTCAGAGTGTTTGGAGGCGGGCGGAAAGTACCTCGCTAAGGGGTCCAACGTAAAGATCGAGCCAGCGTATGGTGACAGTTCCAGTTACGCTGCAAAATCTTGGGTGTGCGTGATTACGGTTGAATAAGTAACAAAAAAGCACCCTTCTGGGGGTGTTTTTCAGTATGGTGGAGTGCGTCAGGCCGAAACCTAACGACACCCCATGTTGGTGGGGATATGTGGACTTGAACCACAGACCTCGTCATTATCAGTGACGCGCTCTAACCAACTGAGCTATATCCCCATACTGGCTTATTTTACTAAAGTTTCGTTTTTTTCGCAAGCGTATGCTAGAATAAGGATATTATGGAAATATCTTGGGAATTCTCGATTGGGTGGTTCATGTTAGGCCTTTTGATTTTGATCGCTGGCGGTCTGGTAGTGGTATTTTACCGACAGATCTCTGAGAACTTGGCAAGTGGGGTTTCAAGCTATGACAAGGTGAAACTATTTGGCCTAATTGGCTGTGGCGTAGGGCTGCTCATCATGATGAACCTACATACGCTGCTATTGCAATTCTTCGTAAGTTTATTTATCAAGTAATTCGAGACGGAAAAAGTTCGTATTGTAAATACTGACACCGCGGTTTAGATAGAACTGAACTGCGCCGGATTTCTTGTTATCGCCAGAGGCGGTAAACTCGAGGCGCTTGCATCCCCTATTTTTGCCCCATGCGACTATTTCATCCCACATTTTGATGCCAATGCCCTGCCCGCGACACTCAGAATCGACGACAAAATCTTCGAGATAGGCGTTCATGCCGATTTTGGCGCCAAGCACGCTGGACATGGTCGCCATGCCGACTAATTTGCCGTTTTCGTCGAAGGCGAGAAGCTGGTCGTGCCAAGACGACTCAATGATGTCCTCGATCCACTCGCGGCCGACTGGGGAGCCATCCCACTTCGTACTGAGCTGCGTGAGCAAAGTGCCCATCTGCTCTGCGACCTCTGGGTCGTATTCTGACATAATTCCAATTTCGATCATTGTCCTATTTCCTTTCGGATTATATTGCTCAGGGCCGTGCCGACTTGCTCCATTTTGGCAGCGTCAACGGCTTCGACTAGGATTCTTAGTTTATTTTCGGTACCGGAGTAACGGACGAAAATGCGACCTTCGCCACCTAGCGATTCGGTCTGCTCTCTTAGGGCATCTTCCCAACCTTGAATTTCTTCAAGTGGAAGTTTTTTGCGGACATCTATGCCCCATTGCTTGGAGGGGAGATTTTCGTACGATGGCCAAAGCTCTGAGAGTTTTTTGCCGGTGCGCTTCATAATAGAGAGAGCGAGGAATGCGACCATAATGCCGTCGCTGCTCGAAAGCCATGGTGTAAAAATTATGTGACCAGAGGTCTCGCCGCCAAGCGTTGCGCCGGTCTCGCGGCAACGACGAAGAACTTCCTTGTCACCGTTATCGACTTTTTCAACTTTGATGCCGTTTTGCTCGAGGTGCCGGACCGCGCCGAGGTTGCTGTACTCTGTGAGTACGACCGTACTGTTTGGCAGGTCGTCTTGGCTCTTGAGGTGCGTGGCGAGCATCGAGACGATGCGATCTCCGTCCCAGATATTGCCAGCGTCGTCTACTAGTACAATGCGATCAGCGTCGCCGTCGAACGCGGCGCCTAAGTCACTAGAGTTTTCGCGCATTTTTTCGGCGAGTTTTTCAGGATAGAGAGCGCCACAGTCGGCATTGATGTTTTTGCCAGTTGGGGCGGGTCCAAGATCAACGAGCTGCGTGCCCAGAATGTCTGCAACTTCGTTGGCGAAGCCGTAGGCGGCACCAGCGGCGCTATCTATACATATTTGGTACGAGGATAGATCTTCCGAGCCAATAAGCTCACGGAGGCTCGCACAATATAGCTGGGCGACATTATCTATAGGCGCAGCTGGTTCAACTGCGCTGGTTTCTTCCTGTTCCCAGTCGCCAAAGAAGATTTCTTCAATTTTGACCTCTTCGCCATCAGATAGTTTGTCGCCGCTTGCCTCTAAAACCTTAATGCCATTATCTGAAGCAGGGTTGTGCGATGCGGTAATTACGATGCCGCTATCTGCGGTATCGTCCTGCTTGGTTAGTAGCGCCACGACTGGAGTAGGTACGGTGCCGGCCTCAATGACAGTCGCGCCTGATGCCTGCATGCCTGCCTCGAGCTCTTCGAGGATCCAATCGCCGCTCTCGCGAGTGTCGCGCCCGATGATGATTCTTCCATTGTTAAAATATTTGCTAATTGCGCCCCCCAACCTGCGAACAGTTTTTGGCACGAGCGGCTCTTCCCCAACTTTAGCTCGAATACCATCTGTTCTTCCAAAAATACGTTTTTCCATAATATATATTGTACCATTAGATTTTTTGGCAGGATGGACAATAATAGACGCTGCCGCCTAGGTATGCTTCCTTCTTTATCGCACCGCCGCAGGCTGGACACCCGTTTTGGTAATTTTTACTACTCATAATTGTTTCGTAATTTCCCGTATTTCCGTAAATATTTTTTTCGGTATCGCGGCCGCCCTGCTCGATCATTGTTGTGAGGGTTTGGCGGATAGAGTCGTATATATCTTTGAGCCTTGACTCGGGGAGGTCTTTGACTTTTGTCCTGGGGTTGGCGTGCGCGAAAAAGAGGATATCCTGAAGAACGCCGTTGCCGAGCCCTAGGATTCTCTGCTGGGTCGCTAGAAACGCTTTAAGACTGAGCTTCTCTGTTTCTTCGGTGATGAGGGATTTAAAATACGCATAGGTGAACTTCTCATCGAGTGCACCTATACCCGATAACTCTTTGTCGTAATATTCGTTATTGGTGGGTGACCCCTTTTCAAAAATTCCGATGAAGGCGTACATCTGTACTGTCACGTTCAGCGCGCTGCCATCATCAAAAAGAAGATAAAGTTTGGATTTTTTAGGCTCCTCGGAATTTGGCGGAAGATACCTGATATTTGCGCCGTCACGAAAAGTAATAGAAAAATCGCCTGCTTCAATTTCAATATAATAATTACGATCAATCACGTTGGTGATTTTTTTGCCGCCCAAAATCGCAGCAAATGAATTTGGGTCGGGCTGATAAAATGTGAACTTGTGGTCAACGAAATTGCCCTTCACTTCTACTATGGTTTTGCCCAAGATTTCTTTGCGAAGATCTTTTGCGATTGTGCGTGCTTCTGGAAGCTCTATCATGCTCGCATTATATCATTTTGCCGATATTTGACGAAGGCAACGCGCCGAAACTACCCATATCCGTGTAACCACAAATTTAATACATGAAAAGTTTTCCACATTTTCACCCCTGTTATTTCTGTATAAAAATTTTATACAAAACCTATTGACATTCAAAACGAAAGCCTATATAGTTAAATTAGCTTTTGTGATACTTCGCAAACCACAAAAGCAGCACCCTTTTACGAAAAACAAAAACAATTACAAAAAAACAAACAATAAAGCCCCAACTTTGGGCGTGGTAATAGTAATCTCTCATGGCCACAGCTTATTTAAAGTTCGGGGCTTTTTTGCGTCTTCAAAAATGCGCCGTCTGGCGCTTTTTGGTAAAACGATCGCACACGAAATTCAAATGCGAATTCCAAGAAGCGAGCAAATTCTATATATTTGTGATGCCTTCGATTTTTAGCAAAGCCCGCTTAATGTCCAGTCCGCCATAGCCATAGCCGCCAATGCCGTTTGAAGCCACTACGCGATGACATGGCACGACAATTGGGAACTTGTTAGCATTGCATGCGTTGCCTACAGCACGGGCAGCCTGAGGCTTGCCTATGACGACTGCGATCTCGCCATATGTCATGACTGCGCCGTAAGGAATCTTCATCATAGCCTCCCAGATGGATTTTTGGAATTCTGTACCTGTTAATGTAATTTTTACATCAAATTTTTGACGCTTCCCTTGTAAATATTCTTCAATTTGTGGATGCCATTCTACTGGCAATTCATTTATAAAATCAAACCTCATATACATTCATGATAGACTAGAACTATGGAAAAGCAAAGCATTCTAAGCAAAGTCATATCAGTAGCGATATCTGGCAAGGTATCAATAGCCATCTATATAGGTCTCTTCATATACTTGGTGATCTTGCCCTTGATAGCCCTTATACCGGGGCTTGAATTCTTAATGCCTAGTTCTACGGCTATGCTCGTTGGAGGCAACTACACGAACGTGCTGGCGGCCCTAGGCGCATCTTTAGCTGCAGGGACAGGCATAGTTGCAGTCCACCATGCGCGAAAGCTACATAAGAAACACGTTGAACTGGAAAAATCGATAAAAGAACTCCACGAAAAAATCGACAAACTCTCTCAGAAATAACATCCGAAATTGCTATTTTAATCTAATACAGTAATTTCGACAACATACATTGCGACAGTTTGAGCACAAAAAATCAGCCCTTTCGGACTGATCTCTTTTAACAATTTGGTTGTGCAATTAAGTATCAACGTTGTATCTTCGTAAATTTTAGCTTGAAGTCGCATCTACCGAAGTAGAAAAGTAATAAACTAAGCTTAATATTTATTACTACGACCGACCTAGCTACTAGCATCATTTCTGATTCTAGCGCATCATTCTCCCTAGAAAGGAGGTAATCCATCCACACCTTCCGGTACGGATGCCTTGTTACGACTTAACCCCAATCATCTCCCCCACCTTAGGCCGCCTAAACGGACTTCGGGTGTTGGTGACTCTCATGGTTTGACGGGCGGTGTGTACAAGACCCGGGAACGTATTCACCGCAACATGCTGATTTGCGATTACTAGCGATTCCGACTTCAAAGAGGCGAGTTTCAGCCTCTTATCCGAACTGGGACTAGCTTTGATGCGATTTGCTTCACCTCGCGGCTTCGCTTCGCATTGTACTAGCCATTGTAGCGCGATTCTCGCCCAAGGCGTAAGGGAAATACTGACCTGACATCATCCCCTCCTTCCTCCCCGTTACCGGGGCAGTTTCAGCAGAAAAATACAACTGCTGACAAGGGTTGCGCTCGTTGATGGACTTAACCAAACATCTCACGACACGAGCTGACGACGGCCATGCATCACCTGTCTTAGGATTCCCGAAGGCACAGTTCTCTTTCGAGAGCCTTTCCTAGATGTCAAGCCTTGGTAAGGTTTATCGTTTAGCATCGAATTAAAGATCACGCTCCACCGCTTGTGCGGGTCCCCGTCAATTCCTTTATGTTTTAATCTTGCGATCGTACTACACAGGCGGGACACTTAACGCGTTAGCTTCGCTACGGAAGGGGTCGATACCTCCCACAGCTAGTGTCCATCGTTTACAGCGTAGACTACCGGGGTATCTAATCCCGTTTGCTCCCTACGCTTTCGTGCCTTAGTGTCAGAATCGCCCCAGTAACCTGCCTACGCTATTGGTGTTCCTTCTAATATCTACGGATTTCACTCCTACACTAGAAATTCCAGTTACCCATGACGATCTCGAGCTTGCCAGTTTAGATAACGGTCTGTATGGTTGAGCCACCAGATTTCACTATCTACTTAACATGCCACCTACGCAACTCTTTACGCCCAGTCACTCCGGATAATGCTCGGATCCTACGTATGACCGCGGCTGCTGGCACGTAGTTAGCCGATCCTTATTCATAAGTTACCATCATATTTCTCGCTTATAAAAGCAGTTTACGACCCGAAGGCCTTCGTCCTGCACGCGGCGTTGCTCCATCAGACTTTCGTCCATTGTGAAAGATTCCCTACTGCTGCCTCCCGTAGGAGTCTGGGCCGTGTCTCAGTCCCAGTCTGGATGATCATCCTCTCAAACCATCTACAGATCGTCGACTTGGTGAGCCATTACCTCACCAACTATCTAATCTGACGCAGGCCAGTCCCAAACCGTCCGAAGACTTTAATCCGAAGATCATATGCGGTATTAGCCACTCTTTCGAGTAGTTATCCCTCAGTTTGGGGTCTGTTCCCACGCGTTACTCAGCCGTCCGCCACTCGACATCAGGTAGCAAGCTACCTATGTTTCCGTTCGACTTGCATGTATTAGGCACGCCGCCAGCATTCATCCTGAGCCAGGATCAAACTCTCCATAAAAATGTTGAATTCGAAAACTCAATTGTGTGTGTTGTACCCGACGAATCGGATACGATAAAAGACTGACGATGATATCTGCTATGTGGAATAGCAGAATAATTTTAATTGCACAAACAAATTGTTAAGATTCATAAAGCCTAGAGCAGAAACATCTAAAGTGATACCTCGCAGCTAGACTTCCTCTATCTTATAGGATTCGATTTAGGATGTCAAGGGGTATTTTTGGAGATTTTTTATTTTTTACTTAAACACCGAATAACAGATAAGACCGACAGTAATTCCGATCAATGCACCGACAATTACTTGTGGGATCGTGTGTCCTTCTACGACCCTGAGAGTCTTCCCTTTTCTGTCTTCCGTTTGAACTATCGAGTTGATGACTTTACCCTGTTCGCCTACGGCGTATCGCACGTTTACGGCATCGTATATAAAGATGATCGTAGTACAGAGAGCTAGGGCGAAGATTGGCGAGTTAACCCCGAGGGCAAGCGCGAAGTAAGTATCAAGAGCCACAAAGCTCGCCGTGTGACCGCTGGGCATACCCCCACTCTTAGTAAAGGCTGCAACTAGGTCTTTAAACTTCAGCTTACTCCCCTTCTTAATGATCACGCCTAGGAATTTGCCGAGCTGAGCAAACAGCCAGCCGAGCAAAAACGCGAATATAGCAATTATTCCTTCCATGTTCTCAGTATATCATAACCTTAATCGGGCAATCCGCTTTTGCTTCTCATTGCGTCGTTTTTTTATGTATCCTATTAAGAAATAGATTACGACCGTGCTTAATAGGACAAGGAGTGGTAAGAGCGCCCACCACTCATACGACCTATATGTAGCGTTAGGTGAAACAGCCGCCCTGGATTCGACCGGGGTGTTTACTTCGGATGACACATCAGAAGAATTTGCAGTAGAGAGTGTGCTTTTCGTATCGGTATTTGTATTTTTTACATTTTCAACACTAGGGATAATGCCGCTTGTGTTTTTTGACGCAATACCAGCAGCAACCACGCCGCCGCCAAGCGAACTATTATCTGAAGCTACACCAGTCACCACAGTAGACATCTCGTCAGACTCGCCCGTTATTCCCTCCTCGGCAATGGGAGTTGAGGATAAATCCTCGGGAGGAATTTCCTCGCCATCTCGATACGCAAGATATGTCGCTACACCATCTACCGTGACCAATCTACATTCAACCCCAGACAGATCGCCCTTCGCTGAATGTAGACATTCAGAAAAGTCTACCCTGTACGCAGCTGGAGATGTCCCATCAACGAACCCTACGATAAAGTAGAATACACCTTCACTAACGCCATCTTGGAGGTTCAGCCCATCGGCAATGCCAAGATGCATTGTTCCGCCGAGATTTTGAATGGAGTAATCCTGTGGGATGATTTGAAACGTAAGTGGCGAGGCGCCGCTTGGCTGCCATTGTCTACCATCCCATATTTGCTCGAGGCCCACGTTAGGCTCTATTGTAAACAAGGAGAGAGCGTGCAAAGTCGGCGCCGTTGAGTCAACATTGTTATTTTGGATGTATAAGTAATTGTCACCTAAAGAAACGACGGGCACAATAAACTCTTCGCCGTAAGAGTCATAATCCGACCCAGAAAGCGCCCCAACTCTCTGTAGACCGCCAGTAAATATACCCAGCAGAATCGCCGCCACAATAATCTTTAATTTCTTTGTCATAAAAAACTTCCTCTTATAATTATTTATATAAGAGGAAGTTATCAGTTTTACCGACGCTCTCTCAAGCGTGAGCAGTGTTTATTTTTTTGAGCTTGGTTTTTCTTTGGCATTTGCGGTCTCCTGCTCTGCTGCTTCTTCCTCTTCTTCGTGAGGAATAATACCAACAGACGCCACAGTATCGCCATCGTTCATGCGCATGACACGAACACCCTGAGTGGCGCGACCGAGAGTTGGGATCTCCTTAACGGCTACGCGAATCGCTTGGCCCTTTGTAGACATCATAATTAGCTCTTTGGCTTCTGGATCGAGAGTTTTAACTTCGACAATTGGACCAGTCTTAGAGGTGACAGCGGCGACCTTAATGCCTACGCCACCACGCTTATGGGTTGGGAAGTTATTTACCGCCGTAGCCTTGCCGTATCCGTTGGCGCTGATTGCGATAAGTTTCTGGTTGGCTGGGTCGCTAACGACATCCATTCCGACGATCGTATCGTTTGGTCGAAGTCGCATACCCCTCACGCCTCTTGCAGAGCGTCCCATTGGTCGGACATCCTTCTCATTAAACCTAACGGCCTGACCAGCAGAGGTCGTAATGATGATGTCGTTATTTCCGGTAGTGCCCTTTACCCACCTTAGCTCATCTTTGTCGTCGAGCTTTATGGTGATAAGACCATTCGTACGAATATTGGCATAGTCCTTGAGCGAGGTTTTCTTGATGGTTCCCTTGGTGGTTGCCATAAATAGATAGCCATCGCCACCAGCTTCGTCGCCCTGCTTGATAATAGCGGTGACTTTCTCCTCTGGATGAAGATTCAGCAAGTTGACTGCAGCGGTTCCCTTCGCTACTAGAGATGCTTGTGGCACTTCGTAAGCCTTAATCCTGAAGATACGACCTTGATTGGTGAAGAACAGCAGGAAGTCATGGGAATTGATAGTAATAATCGTATTGATGATATCTTCTTCTTTTGTGGTCATGCCGCGCTTGCCCTTGCCGCCTCTGTTTTGGCGTCGGAAATCGCTCTGCGATACACGCTTGATGTAGTTTTCGGCCGTCATAAGAACAATGCTCTCTTCGTCTGGAATCAAATCTTCATCGGCAAACTTGCCGAGCTCATGATTGATAATCTTACTGCGACGATCGTCACCATATTTATCCTTAATTACGAGAAGTTCCTCTTTGATAACGCGGAGAATTTCATTTTCGTCGGCAAGAATCGCCTCAAGCTTCTTGATGAGCTCGTGGAGCTCTTTGAGCTCAGCTTCGATTTTGTCGCGCTCGAGACCCTGAAGCCTGCGGAGCTGCATTGCAAGAATCGCCGCAGCTTGAATTTCGGACAGGCCAAAGCGACTCATGAGACGCTTGTCGGCGTCATCGTAGCTCTCGCGGATAGTCTTAATCACCTCGTCGATATGATCGAGGGCGATCTTAAGACCTTCCAAGATATGAGCACGTTCTTTTGCCTTACGCAGATCAAATTCCGTGCGACGGCGGATAACCTTTTGGCGGTGCTTGATAAACTCGGCGAGAATTTCCTTGAGACCCATGATTTTTGGCTGGATTCCATCAACCAATGCCAAAACGTTGTAGTGGAATGAAGTCTGCAAGCTAGTCAATTTGTATAGCTGATTGAGGATTTTCTTAGGGAAAGCGTCTTTCTTGAGCTCAACCACGACGCGAATTTTGCCACGAGCACTCTCGTCACGAGCGTCAGCGATGTGATCAAGTTTTTTCGCCAAGACTAGTTCTCTTACCTTCTCGACAAAACCTTCTTTGCTCATGCCGTATGGCACCTCTGTAATAACAATGCTAAAGCGGCCGTTCTTGCGCTCTTCGATATTCGTAATAGCGCGGATAGTAACGCTACCGCGACCGGTTGCGTACGCTTGCTTCATAGGCTCGCCGCCATACACTTCAGCTCCCGTTGGGAAGTCTGGGCCCTTGACGTGCTTCATGAGCTCTTCAAGGGTTATCTCTGGATTATCAATCTGAGCCACAGTCGCATCGATGACCTCTGATAGGTTGTGTGGCGGAATATTCGTTGCCATACCAACTGCAATACCCATCTGGCCGTTTAGAAGAATGTTTGGCACAGCAGCTGGAAGTACAGCAGGTTCTTTTTCGCTACCATCAAAGTTGTCGCGGAAATCGACTGTTTCTTTTTCGATATCAGCGAGAAGCTCTGCGCCGATTTTGTCCATGCGCGCCTCGGTGTAACGAGAGGCAGCAGCTTCGTCGCCGTCCATGGAACCAAAGTTACCCTGCCCTTCAACGAGCTTGTAACGCATTTTCCATGGCTGGGCAAGGTTTACCATAGCATCATAGATAGAAGAGTCACCGTGTGGGTGATATTTACCCATGACGTCACCGACGATACGAGCGGATTTTACAGTTGCGTGTGGCGCTTTCCAGCCGTTTTTCTCCATGGCGTATAGAATACGACGGTTGACCGGTTTAAGACCATCCCTTACGTCTGGGAGAGCGCGATCGATGATAACAGACATAGAATAGCGAAGGAATGAATCTTCCATGACATTCTCGACTGTGAGTTCTTCAATCCCATCAACTGGCCGTTTTGTATCTGTTTCTGTATTTTCTACAACATTTCCGAGTGTCTCATCGAGACCTTTGTCATCTGCTAGATCCGGCACGCCACCCACTACGCTGTCGTCTGACTTATCCTCTTTGTTCAATTTGTTCTTATCTAAATCTGCCATAGTTCCTCCTTAGAAATCCAAATCATCAAGGTTAACAGTTTTTGCTCGTGACTGAATAAAGTTTTTACGCATCTCAACTTCGCCACCCATCAGCTTGGTAAAGATCGCATCGGCTTTTTCGGCATCCTCAATATTGACGCGAATTAGAGTACGGTGCTGTGGATCCATTGTTGTTTCCCAAAGCTGCGTTGCGTCCATCTCACCAAGACCTTTAAAGCGGTTCTGAGCGGTATACCCAGCCTGCTTAAAGCGCTCGGCGTTCTCGTCTATCTTAGTACCAGCCTTGCGGCGTTCTTCTATCTTGGCGTTAATGGCATTTTCGAGCGCAGTCTCATCGTAGATATAATCAATCTTACGATTACTGCCGGTGCCTTTGATCAGGCCAAATAGTGGCGGTTTTGCCATATACACATGTCCAGCTTTGATAACCTCTGGCATATAACGGAAGAAGAAAGTCATAAGAAGCGTCGAGATGTGAGCACCATCGACGTCGGCATCGGTCATGAAGACGATTTTCCAGTAGCGAAGCCCATTGATATCGAACTGTTCGCCGATACCTACGCCCATCGCTTTGATAAGCGATACGATCTCGGCGTTGGCGAACATCTTATCAAGACGAGCGCGCTCGGTGTTAAGCACCTTACCGCGGAGAGGTAGAATTGCCTGAATTCTAGAATCGCGACCTTCCTTTGCAGAGCCGGCAGCGGAGTTACCCTCTACGATAAAGAGTTCACACTCTGTGCGGTCTCTCGAGGAACAGTCGGCAAGCTTGGATGGAAGGTTGAGACCCTCAAAAGCACCCTTACGGATGACGTTATCTCTGGCGGCGCGAGCTGCTTTACGAGCGCGAGCAGCGAGAGCGGCCTTGCCGACGATTTTTTTAGCGACTGCTGGGTTTTCTTCAAGATAGTATGAGAAGTACTCGCTCATTACCTTATCGACATAGCTACGAACCTCAGGGTTGCCAAGCTTGTTTTTGGTCTGACCTTCAAACTGTGGATCTGGTAGCTTCACCAAGATAACGGCAGTAAGGCCTTCTTTGATGTCGTCACCGGTGAGGTTTTCTTCTTTCTCTTTTACGAGGCCGTTTTTGCGTGCGTAATCATTCACAACACGGTTGAGCGCGGTTCTGAAGCCGATTACGTGCATACCGCCATCAGGGGTGAGAACGTTATTTGCGAAAGGGCGGAGGGTTTCGGCGAAAGTGTCGTTGTACTGGACGGCGATTTCTACAACAGAATCTTCAATCTGTTTTTCGGCATAGAATACGTCCTCGGCGAGAACTTCTTTACCGATGTTGAGTTTTTTGACATAGCTCTTGATACCGCCTTCGAAGTAGAAGGCGTCGCGCTTGCCAGTTCGCTCGTCGAGAACCGTGGCAAGAATGCCTTTTGTAAGATAAGCCTGGTGGCGTAGGTAATTTACGACCCAATCATAATCAAAGGTAACGGTTTCTTTAAAGATAGTAGGATCAGGGTAGAAAGTGATGCTTGTTCCCTGTTTTTTGGTCTTGCCAGTAACTTCTAGGGCTTTGCGAGGCACGCCAGTATCGAAGTCGATATGGTTGATTTTGCCATCACGATAGACCTCGGCGATCATATGAGTAGATAATGCGTTTACGACCGATGAGCCGACGCCGTGAAGACCAGAGGAAACCTTGTAGCCGCCACCGCCGAACTTACCACCGGCATGAAGCACGGTGAGCACGGTTTCTAGAGTAGATTTGCCGGTCTTTGGGTGGATTTCGACAGGGATACCGCGACCATTGTCGTCGACGCGACAACCGCCATCGGCAAGCAGAGTGACATCCACGCGAGTGCCGTAGCCTGCAATTGCCTCATCGATCGCGTTATCGGCGATCTCTTTTACTAAATGATGTAGCCCGTCATAACCCGTAGACCCGATATACATACCTGGTCGTTTGCGGACTGGTTCAAGCCCCTCGAGCACCTGAATTTCGGACGCGTTATAATGTCCTGACCCACCGGCCTGTTTCGCTTCAGCCATAAAATAATTACCTCAACTTGAAGATTTATACTAACTAATTGTACCCCATATCAACAGATTGTACAAGGGTTTTAGAGGGTTATTTTTTAGCGTAATCTGATGACTGTTTCGTCGTCTTCTTTTACGACGGCAACTGGCACGGCGACATCAACGACGGTTTTTGGCTGCACCGCCCTTGGCTTATGAGCGTCGCGAGGGATTCTAAGGCTCATAGGGTCACTTGGAGCGACTGGAGGCTCAGTTACTGCAGTTGGTGGCGAGACGGGCTTTGGCTGCGGTGCTGGGGCCTTTGGCGAGAGGTTTTGAACTACGGGCGCCGCGGGACGTGGCGTTGGAGCTGCTGGACGAGGGGCCGCTGGGGCTGGCGTAGGGGCGGCGGCTGGAGCCGGAGCTTTCTTCCCTTCTTTCATGTCTTTTTCGAGTTGAGCTTTCTTTTCGAGCCAAGAGTCTAGGAAGTTCTTTGGTTTGGCGGCTGGAGCAGCCACGGGCACAGCAACGCCATTTGCCTCGCGCATTGCGCCCGCAGGCACATTTGGATTAGGGGCGGCGTCATCGGCTGCCAATCGCGCATCGATCTCTTTGTTAACTAGGGCGCGCGGACGGCCATACTGAGTGGCGGTGTATGAGCGTAGGGTCTTAAATAGTTCAGGGTTGCTGTCTCCCATCGGAGGTAGAAGCTTCATAGTAAATGGCGAGCTTGGTACGCCAAACATCATGACGGTAGCAATGGCGCTGTGGTTTGCGAGCTTATGCAAATCTTCTGCGTTAAATACCGGACTAAATGCCTTTTCCATAAGCTCGGCGTCGGTAACACCGAGGCGACCAGACATAATAGTACCAACGTTGCCGAGGATACCCTCGCGAATCTTATCTGTTAGCTGGGTCATGAACTGGTTAGCGAGCACGAGGTTGAGACGATATTTACGTGCTTCGCTAAGGATACTCTCGAAGCTTTCGGTGGAGAAGTTCTGAAACTCATCAACGAAGAGACAAAAGTCGGTACGGTCTTCTTCTGGGGTGTCAGCACGACTCATGGCGGCGGTCTGGAACTTCATAACAAAGATCATACCGAGGAGTTTACTGTTGAGTTCGCCCATTTTGCCCTTTGAGAGGTTCACAAGAAGAATCTTCTTATTATCCATGACGTCGCGGATACTAAAGCCAGATTTGAGCTGACCCAAGATATTGCGCATCATTTGGTTAGAGAGGAACGGCCCCCATTTGCTAACGAACCAAGAGGTAACTTCACCGGCGTCGTTGCTCTTTTGGCTGGCTGGAAATTCTTTAGTCCAATAATCGTAAACTGTTTTGTCGGTAACGTATTTGAGCTTGGCTTTTACGAATTCTGGATCGATAAAGCAGCGCGGAATATCAATAAACGTACCGCCAGATGGGTCTGCCATGAGGAGGAGCGCGGCATTTCGGAACATGTGATGAGCGCGAGGACCGAAGATACCCTGATTTCCTGGATCATAAAGGCTCTGAAGCATGTTGATTCCCTCTTGGACGATAAAGTCTTTCTGGTCGGGGTTTGTAAATTCAAACATGTTCATGCCGATAGGATTTTCGGTATCTCCTGGATCAAAGTAGATAATATCATCGACTCTCTCTGGAGGAACTTTGCTCATAAGTAGCTCTACGGCGTCACCATGCGGATCAATAAAGGCGAACCCCTTGCCGTCCATCATGTCTTGATAGGCGATATTGGTGAGCAAGATAGATTTACCCATGCCAGTAGCACCAATCACATAAGTATGGCGGCGACGGTCGTTTTCACTGAGGCGGATCTCTTTAGTCTCGCCACGAAATTCGTTGACACCAAGAAGGACACCGTCGTCTACGAGGCGAGCTGGGCCATCAACCTGCTTAGTGAGCTGGCGCTCAACTTGGCTGGTTGGGATAGAGTTTTGCGCTGGAAGATGAAAGATAGTAGCCATCTCTACGCTGTTCAAGATCATACTGCGGTTGTCTTGCGGGAAGAAACGAAATATATAGTCGGTAACGAGTTTTTCCGTGCTGCCGAAGGCGTCATAGCGGAATCCGTTGTTTTGCGGGCTATCGAACTGCGAAAAAATCGCCACAATACCGCCTAGGAGCGCTTCTGAGCGGGCTTTGACGCTGGAGCTAGCAACAATGCGTATTAAGACCTCGAAGCCTGGATATTTGGTCTTATCCTCGAGTTTTTGGATCTCTTCCTGTTGGAGATTCGTTAGCACCTTGTCTTCATTCTTGTATTTCTCGTGTTCATCAGGCGGCTTCCAAAGAGCTTCCATAACGTCGATTACTAAGTTTCCGGCATTATATACAATGCGACCAAGAATATTGTTCGACTTGCGGGATTTTTTGCCGTCACGTATATTTTGTACTCGCTCTAGAGATTTTCTTATCCAAGTGTCGTCGGTTGGGCGGAACATTACCTGAAGCGCAATGCCGTCGCCTTTTTTAGCAACAGACATAGCATTGATGAGAGCCAAGCTCGCATCTCGCTTGCTTTCTTCGTATGTGGCAATCGGATACCAGTAATCTTCTTTAAGACTGAGCTCGCCACCTACAACACCTTGGATCTCGCCTTCTTGGTTGAAAAAGTTTGGATCTTCTACCTCTTCTAGGCGAGCTGTTGGGTATGCTGCGGTGATGGCTTGCCTGATTGTATCTGTTAAGACTGCAGGAACAACAGCATAATATTTAATGAAGCCGTCATGCGCAATAATCTCGAAGCTAATATGCCTCTGGCCATAAATCTTGCTTTTTATTCCCTTCGTAAGGGTGGACGAAATAATGCTATACATAACCTGAGCCTCAGATAGCTGTTCGTTTGTGACGTCGCGCTCGTCGCGGCCGCCGACTTCGATATCGTCCGTGCTCGGGGGGAGATGAATGAGCATAGAGATCATTTTGAGGCCGCGCTCGTAGTTTTTGCGCTGACGGTGGATATTGGTGACTACTTTGAATATCACTACGCCGACGATGATTGCAACAATGAGAACAACGACACCTATGATTATGGCATTCATGCTGTTTTTCCCAACTCGCGATCAAATGCTTGGCGGATGTAATCTTTCTTAAGTTCTATAACCCTATTCTGAAGCTCGAATGGTCGTGCCTTTAGTTCTTTGGCAGTATCTTCAACGATCTTCACGTATTGCTTCGGCATCTGTTCGGCATTGCGCTCCACTAGTGGCATGGTATTTTTTACAACAGTCAGCTCAGGAGCTGCGTCTGGTAGATCGGGGGGCATTTGAGCCGCACCTTGCTGTTCTGGCGCGCCCATAGCCTCAACTTGGGGCATTTCGATATTAGGAGGAAACTGCTCAACTGCGCCAAAATAGCTCTGCTCTGCCTGCTCTGGCGCTGCAGGAATTACCTCATTCTTACCGCCCTTGTTTTCCATAAGCATTATTATAGCACATCGCGATGATAAACAATAACACTAGAGGATTCTTTTTGAGACGAGGAAGCAAGCTACGAGCATTGCGATACAAACTAGCCCGAGTTCGAGCAGGCCAACCCCTCCAAATGACCTCATAGCCAAGACTATGACAGGAGCAAACGCAAGGACAGCCCCGTAGTAATAGCTCTTCTTTGCGGCACTGGATTGATGTTTCTTGTTGATCTGACTTTTGAACCTAAAAAAGACATTACAGATCGAGACCGTAACGCCTAGGCACACTACATAGCATAGTGTAAAAAATACTAAAACCCCGAGCGGGCCCACGCCAGACGGGGTAGTAAAAGTCAAGAGAACAACAAGGAACATGAATGCGATAATACTGGCAATGAAAAGGAATTTGTTTAGCATAATCAAATTGTAGCATAATCTGGGTACTTCAGTCGTAGGAGAAATAAAAGTTGAGAGAGAATATGGGCTTAGGGCGGAGAGGCTTATCCGGCAAATTATATATTACTTATAGCCGCAAGCTGGTTCTCTGCCCTGAAGCATTTTGACCGCTTCCCGTTTAGAGAAGCAAAATCCTTGTAAGCTGTTTGTTACCGTTCTGTTTTTGGGTATATAATGTACTAACGATAATCTTATCTTACGCGCTCTACGCTCGTTACCTCCCAGTAACTTTTGGCGGAGCTTAGGTTACTCCTAGGTGTAATTTATGGCTAGAAATAACCTACTACTGCGCCAAGTGGTTCCCTTATGGATCCATTTGCTCTCCCTTCAACTGTTTTTGTTTTAGTGCGTTTTTATTTTGTTCAAGCACTATGGTCAGTATAGCAAACATTAGCACTTTAGTCAATAATTCTCGTGTTCAACTTTCGAGTATTTTTTACAACATAGTGCCATATAACAGATTAAAATGGTCTGAACAAATTGTTGTACAAAATACAACATTAAGGCTCAAAACTCCGTATCGTCAAAAATTCTTCGCGTCGACTTCCCCTATGATACGTAGCCCTATTGGGCAGCCTGTGGGCTTACAACACATACAGCACTCGCACTTTTGCGTGCGCCGACTACGTTTTATTCGCGTTTTACCACGATGGCTGTGGAAAACTCTCAGAAATCACAAAAAATGAACACGAAATTCTATTGACACAAGCATTTTGAAGCCTTATTATAGGGGTAGCTTTTGAGTACAATTATTATTCAAAAGCATAAAACAAAAAGAATCCAAAATATAACTCCACACTCTACATCGAAAGACCGGTTTTCCTCGCAGTTACCGGTCTTTCACTTTGTCTAGAGATTATAGACAACAAAAAAACGCCCATAATTTGGGCTTTTTTTGGTGGAGCTGCCGGATACTGCCTCCGGGTCCGAAAAATCTTCATGTATCCAATCTACGAGCGTAGTTTATTCTTTCATCTTGGCGATCTCAATAAGAAAAGAAAAAACAAAACTTATTGACGCCACGACGAGGTTTTCGAGCAGACTACTGTCAGATAGTCTACCTTATCATCATAATATGATACCTAAAGCCGTTATGATGCATAGCGGCTAAGGCAGGCTAAGATAACTTAGGCCATAGCGTAAGCAGGCATGAATGCCACGTGCTTACTAGCAGTTTTTTCTGCATTTAGGTTTATACTTACGGTATAAAGCGACCCGCATGAATACTGTTAATGATTCGTCTAAGCTTTGTCAGCCCCAATAGATTAATTTTACCATACTTATGCTTTTATTTCAATAGTAAAGACTATATGCTCTCTGTTATGATTGGAAAAGTATTATCTGCTATCTCCTATGGTTACGGAGGAAGAATTATTGAGATCGAGGGGGACGCAAGCCGTGGCCTCCCCAGTATGAGTATTGTTGGCATGGCGAACAAGACAATAGATGAAGCTAGGGAAAGAATACGCTCTGCTCTCGCGAATTCGGCTCTAACGTTTCCTAGAGACAAGCTAACTATCAGTTTGGCACCAGCAGAGCTACGCAAGACGGGAGCTTATCTTGATCTGCCGATTGCACTTACGCTCCTGATTGTTTCTGGTCAACTTCTGCAGTCTGACGTCGATCATCGGTTGTTTATAGGGGAGCTTTCATTAACTGGCGAGGTGCGGCCGGTACGCGGGACAATCAACGCCTTAGAGGCCGCCGCGAAAGCCGGTATTCGCGAGGTATTCGTACCCTACGAAAATTACGATCAGGCTTCCCTGCTATCAAAGATTAAGATAGTACCAGTAAAAAACCTAGTGGAACTATTTCGGCACTTAAAGGGGATCCAGCAAATTGAGCCACATAATAATGTTGTAAAAAATACTAAAACAGATGAAAAATCCCCACTTCTGGATCACGTACGCGGCCAAAATCAGGCAAAGCGCGCGATGACGATAGCAATAGCGGGACACCACAATATACTCATTATTGGGCCGCCGGGCGCTGGGAAAACTCTACTAGCCAAGACCGCGGCGAATCTACTACCGCAGCTTTCTCACGACGAGATCGTAGAAGTGACGAAAATTCACTCCCTAGCCTCAGAAACAGACACCATTATGGAGAGTCGGCCCTTTCGCAAACCCCATCATACGGCAAGCACGGTCTCTATCGTAGGGGGAGGGCGAGTGACTGCGCCCGGCGAGATCTCTCTGGCGCACCTTGGAGTATTGTTTTTGGACGAGCTTCCTGAATATCAAAGATCAGTACTAGAATCTCTTAGACAGCCGTTAGAAGATAGAATGATTTCAATTTCGCGAGCTGATCAAAAGGTAGATTATCCTGCGGACTTTATGCTGATTGCCACTATGAACCCCTGCCCTTGCGGATATCTGGGATCGACAGAAAAAACGTGTACCTGCACGCCGACACAGATACATAATTACACGAAGAAACTGTCTGGGCCACTACTAGATAGGATAGATATGATTGTGGAAGTAGCAAAGGCAGATAATCGAGATTTACTGAGGCGAAGCACCGAGGAGTGCTCTGAGCATAATATGGCTAAACAGAGTATAGAAACGGCGCTCTCTGAACAAAATAACAGATACGGGAGGTCGGGGATTTTCAACTCATCTCTCAGCTCGCACCAGATAACGAAGAGCCTGAAGATAAGTCGGCCTGCGCTAGATATTCTATTGCAAGCCTCGAAAAAACTTGGACTATCGGCCCGAGCGTACTTTAAATGCATAAGGGCTGCGCAGACGATCGCGGATATGGAGAGCGCTTCAGAGATAGATGTCGAGCATATCTCTGAAGCACTACAATACAGGCAAAAAACCTAGCAGATGAGACCACTCAGTTAAAATGCCGATTACCACTTGTGGATTCGGGTAAAACTTGTTATAATGGTCGACATAAAGTCAAGTTATCAGAAAGGGTTCTAACCATTAGTAACAACAATCCGCACACTCGCATAAACGGAGAAATTCGTTATCCAGAAGTTCGAGTAATTGGCACTAATGGTGAGCAGTTAGGCGTTATGTCTAGCCGTGATGCCCAGCTGAAGGCTCGCGACGCGGGAGTCGACCTCGTAGAGATCTCGGCAAACGCAAACCCACCAGTAGTGAAAATTATTGATTGGGGCAAGTTCCAGTATCAAAAGATGAAGGAACTAAGTAAGGCGAAGAAAAAATCTCGCCCAAGCGGACTTAAACAGATGAGACTTGGTTTGAAGATTGGGGAGAATGACCTCAATATTAAAATCCGCAAAATTAAGGAATTCCTCGACGAAGGACACCGCGTGAAGATTATGATTGTCTTCCGGGGTCGCGAGATGGCACACAAAGAACTAGGTGGCGAGTTGGCAGAGAAAATTATCGAGTTGCTAGGTTCGGAAGCCGTAGTAGATGGAAAACCTCAAATGAGCGGTCGCAACTTGTCCTTCTCAGTAAGACACAAGTAGCAAACGACACCCAACGGTTCCCTGCACCCCAAAGTGTTATATATATTATCTAAAGCAGGAAAGGTAAATAATATGCCAAAAATGAAAACCCACAAGGGTACGGCAAAAAGGATTAAGATTACCGGTACGGGCAAACTCGTTCGCGAGCGCGCTTTTGGTAACCATATTCTTGCCAAGAAATCCAAGTCCCGCAAACGCAACATGAAAACTGCTGCAATTGTTAAAGGCAAAATCGCTAAAAACGTTAAGACGGCACTAGGAGTATAAAATGAGAATTAAACGAAGCGTACCAGCACGCAAAAAACACAAGAAGATTCTAAAAGCAGCGAAGGGCATGCAGCACTATCGCACCCGAAGCTACCGCCTTGCAAAACAAGGTGTTATCAAGGCCCTCCGATACGCATACCGCGATCGCCGCAACCGCAAACGTGATTTGCGCGCGCTATGGATCACCCGCATCAATAACGCAGCTCGCGATAATGGGATGTCTTACAGCCTATTGATCAATGACATGAGGAAAAAAGGTATTGAGCTTGACCGTAAGGTTCTTGCTGATATCGCAGTCAACGATACCGCTGCTTTCAAGGCAATTGTCGAAAGCGTAAAGTAGAGTTCAAAAAATACCTCTGGAGAAATTCTCTAGAGGTATTTTTGTTGCTTCTCTTTAAAGCTCGTCCATAAGCCGGGTTCTGTAATTAACCGAAGTCAATCAGCAACCATCTATCTAGCCCCGCAATTACTCACGGGATCTAGCGGTGAGCGACCATCCGCGAACCACGGTATCTAGGTCTCCTTGCAGCCAGTAGGGTTTACCTCGCCAATCTGTCGCCAGACTGGCCTGCGGGCTCTTACCCCGCTCGTTTCACCCTTACCTACAAAGTAGGCGGTATAGTTTCTGTGGCACTTTCCCTACCCTTACGGGCGGTTGTCGTTAACAACTACTGTGTTCTGCGCTGCCCGGACTTTCCTCTCGCCAATTTTTCAGGCCAGCGGTTGCTTGTACGAGCTTGTGGCTATTATATCACTTTTTGCTGATATTTTCATCTATCACGCGATTTGCCTCTGCGTCGGCGTCTTTATTCTTCTCTCTAGTGACGTGAACTACTCGGTACGAGTCGAGCCGCCGCAGGAGCCGCATGACGTCATTATAGACATTAAATAAGTCGCGATTTTTGACTTTATAGAGACCGTTGAGTTGGTTGACGAGCATGAGACTATCGCTCACGAACCTGACCTTCTTGAGACCCAGCTCTATTGCCTGTTCTACTCCTTCTTTGAGCGCGTAATACTCGGCGAGACGGCTGGTGGAAAAACCAATAAACTCTCCGCCACGTTTTATCACCCTGCCATCTGGAGCAACGATATAGTAGCCCACGCCACTGGGGCCTGGATTACCTCGGCTGCCGCCATCGACATAGATAGTAGCTGCAGCTGCGGAGGTCGTTGGGATGTCAGGACGAACAGGTCCCATAGTTTTGTTTTCGAGGATCTGAAGCACCATGGAAGTTGCCTCTTCGAGCGAAACTACCCCTGTTTCAGTATTTTTTACCCATTTGTACGAGTTATAACGTTCGGCGGTAAGGTTGATTTGCCCTTCCATAAGACCGATTTCGTAGACGATGAATAAATTTCCTTGTTTTGATACGTTCTGGAGATCGGTAAATGTGACCGCATCGACGAGCCTAACACTATCTGCTTGCAAGTTAAGATTCTCATAGATGATTCTTGCCATTGCCTCATCTGGTTGTTCTCCAAAATAGATCTTGCCGGTTGGCAGTTCATAATTTGGCATATTCTCTGCTCTACCACTGGCGCGGCGTAATAAAAGCAAGTCGTCGCCCCTACGGCATATTGCAGCAACTCGAATTCTTTGTTTCATCTGTATATATAATAGCATAAGCAGGATAACAGATCTTGCACAAAAAATAGCCCCACAGCGGACGGTATTTTTTCCCGTGATATATACACGGTGGGTATGTTCTTATGCGCTTGCTCCACAGAGCAATGCCACGAACCCCCTAATACATGATTATTCAGGAAAATCATGCGCCCGCCTAGGGCTACTTTTAGTATACCACAATTTAGAAGTGAACGCCGATGATCCAGTAGAATGCGGTGAGGATTCCATCCATGGCGCCACTCATAAAACTCGAGAGTGCTGTGCCAAAAATCATAACGAGGCCGAACACTATAATCATACCGAAACGCTCCATCTGTGCCATGATGTTGCGTACAAAATCTGGCGCGATCGCATATAATACTCTGCTACCGTCGAGTGGCGGGATAGGTATCATATTAAATATGGCGAAACCAAGGTTGATTGAAATCCATGCGCTCATGAAGAGCGACCAGAATGGAATTCCCGCATACAGAAGTCCAGTAAAATGACCGATTAGGAATCCGATGAAGGCTAGGAGGATATTCGTAACTGGGCCAGCAACGGCAACCAATGCGAAGCCCCACTCTTTATATTTGAGGTTTCGGGTGTCAATCGGCACTGGCTTGGCGCCGCCAAAAACAGGGCCGCCGCTAATCGCCAATAATAACGGCAACAATACAGACATGAACGGGTCGAGATGCTTGAGGGGGTTCAAGGTAAGTCTGCCGTTTGCTTTTGCGGTATCGTCGCCCAACAGATACGCGACGACTCCATGCATGAGTTCATGCAGAATCATCGAAGTCGTGGTGACGATTAGGACAATTAGTAAATATGTTATATCCATTGCTTCTTATTCTACCACAGATGACATTCCATTAAAAAATCGCAGTCTCTAGTGGAGCTGCGATTTTCATGACAAAAACAGATTCTTATTTAAGGGCGCCTTTTTTTCGAAGGGTGCGGAGTGCAGCCGTCGAGACGTTAACCTTGACCTTCTTACCATTTACAGTAAGAGTACGCTTCTGAATGTTTGGCTTGAATACTTTTCGAGTTTTGCGCTGCGAAAAGCTAACATTGTGTCCATACATTTTGCCTTTGCCGGTAATTTCACATACTGCCATTGTTTTACTTCTCAATTAATATTTTTAGAATTCAATTAATTATATCTTAAGTTGGACAATAAATCAACACTAATCCAGCTTATAGATCTCGGTTGTCGCTGGTAGTGACGAGGAGTTTTTGATTTTGAGCTTCTTCTCGTGATTGATCGAGATTTTTAGCTCGGAGTAGTCCATATTCCCCATAGGTATAACGATTTTCGGCTCGATGACGCTGATTATTTTAGAATCGCTGGTGCCAAGGATGTCGATTGGGCCCAAATCGTCTAGTTCTTCAATTTTTACATTTTCACCGACTACGCCGATGGTAATGCCGCTGATTTCAATTCTATACATGACGCTGCCTTCAGTAGCGATGGCTGTAATCATTGCCTCGCCAATTTCAAACTCTCCGGCGCCGCTGATGGATCCGACAGAAAGGCCTGCAGATATAGTTGATTCGACCATATTAATAACAATTTCGCGATCTTTAGCCTTAATTGCGATTTCTTCTGGGTTTTTGAGTTCTATTTCAAACATATGTCTCCTCCTTCAAGGCCTTACAATATTTTCTCGGGATCAATGGTTTCGGATATATCTAGCGCCCATACTTCGGACAAGAATCGGTCTTTGACGCTTTTGCGATACAGGTAATCATCTCGGCTAAGAATAACGTAATTAAGTGGCTTCCCTTGCTTCTTCTCAACGACTTCAGCCCAATGCGTGAGTTTCTTTGCGCGGTCGTCGCCGATGATCAATAGGTCGACGCCATCCTGACCAGGTGCGCGATTTGTGACGATAACGGCCGTGAGGATGTTTTTGACAGGCTTAGTGTACTCTTCCCAGCTAGTGCGGTGCATATCCATGTCTTTTACTGCATTAATTTTTTTCGAGAAGATCTCGGTCATTGGACGCGCGAATGGGTGTTTGTTATTTGCCGAGTAATAAACTTTGTTCTCGTAGGTCTCGACTTTCACTAGCCCGAGGGCATTTAGGTTTGTAAGCTCACGCCTGACGGAGTTGATCTGTTCTTCGATAACACGAGTAATCTCGCGTACATAGTAGGACTTATCTGGGTTTTCAAAGAAAAGCGTCAAAAGCTTTGCTCTTGTCTTCGAGCCGAATAATTTTTCTAACGGAGTGGATTTTTCTTTGCTCATTTATACAAATTATATATGCATTCGGCGCATTCGTCCAGCCCAAGCCAAATAATATTTTTATTCCGACGGAACCAAGTCATTTGACGCTTTGCCAAATGCCAGTCATCAAGTATGAATTGTCGTTTTGCTTCTTCCTCGCTAATTTCCCCGTTGATATATCGCCATACTATTGGGTAGATATTCGACTTCATGGCTTGACTGCCCCAACCATACTTATCTACAAGTGCTTTGGTCTCCCCAACGATGTTTTGAGCAAACATTTTGTTCGCTCTGAGAGTCAATCTGTTTCTCAGCTCATCTTTGTCCCACTTGATACCAATCACTACAAACTCTGAACTCATCTCTGTACGGTCTGAACAAGTTTTTTTCACAACATGGTCGAAGTGGTAATCATAAACTATGGAATCGACGTATAGCCCAGTACCACCGGCAATAATAGGCAATTTGCCTCTGGAGCGAATATCGGAAATTTTATCTCGACAGTACTTTTGGAACTCATATACAGTAAATCTTTCACCCGGCTTCACCAAGTCAATGCCAAAGTGCGGAATGCCTTCCATCTCTTCTGGCATTGGCTTTGCGGTTCCAATATCCATATCGACGTAAATAGCCCGCGAGTCGGCAGAGATTACTTCTCCGCCGAGCTTTCGGGCTACTTCAATCGCTAGTCCAGTCTTACCGCTTCCGGTAGGGCCGATAATGACTAGTATTTTATTTTTGTCGTTCTCGATAGGCATAAGTTTCGGTGTCGATGCTGACGATATCGCCAGTTTTGATAAACGCCGGAACTTTAACGATAGCGCCGGTCTCGAGGGTAGCGTCCTTAACGATCGAGGACGAGGTATCCCCTTTTACTGCGGTCTCGGTATAGGTGACCTCCAACCAAACGTTCTTTGGTAGAACTAAGTTGATCGGTAAACCGTTATAAAATTGGATTTCTGCAGGCTCAGCTTCTTTTAGGAAGTCTTTTGCGTCACCCACCATATCTATGGACAGCTCGTGCTGCTCAAAAGTCTCTGGGTCCATGAAGAAGAATTTTTCTCCATCATTA
Source organism: Saccharimonadales bacterium (SeqCode) (assembly GCA_047974525.1). Classification (GTDB taxonomy): domain Bacteria; phylum Patescibacteriota; class Saccharimonadia; order Saccharimonadales; family Saccharimonadaceae; genus UBA2834. The sequence goes on along the minus strand of JBKECJ010000005.1, from coordinate 206,591 downwards.
TAAAGATACTGAACGGCACGAGTATTAACCTCGGCAGCTTCGATCTTTTCTTGGCCCTTGAACGTTTTTGGCAACAATGCACCGGTCATAAGGTTTTTCACCTTAACGTTGACGATACTGCCACCACGTCCCATAACTTTCTGGGAGTACTCAACTACCTTGAATGGTTGTCCATCCAAGGTAATCAAGGTGTTTTTCTTTAAATCAGTTGGTCCGTACATTTAATTCCCCTTCTTTATGCGTTTGCTACAAATGGCATTAGCGCAAGATGACGAGCGCGTTTGACGGCTACGGCTAGCTGACGCTGCTGTTTTGCAGACAAACCAGTTTTTGCAATAGGCTCAATGCGGCCATACATATCTACATATCGCTGCAAAGTTTTGACATCGCGATAATCAAAGTAGAGATTTGGATCATTCTTCAGTCTTCTCATATTTCTCCTTAAAATGGTATTTCACTTAAATCGATTGGGTCGTCAGAGATATCGTCTGGAGCGACGTCCTGGGCGCTGGTGTCTGGAGCGCTGCTTGTCTTGCGACTACCGCCTGCGCTTGGACCGTCCATGCCTGGAGCGTTATTGCCACCGACGAAGTTGAAATCTTCGACGATAATTTCGACACGAGAGCGTTTTTGCCCTTCTTTGTCTTCCCAGCTTCTCTGGTCGAGACGGCCGGAAATCATGATGCCGCTGCCTTTTTTGGCGTACTGAGCGATAATTTCGCCGGCACGACCCCAAGCAGAACAGTCGATAAACGACACGGCTTCTTGTTGTTGCCCAGAAGAATCTTTAAAGGTACGGTTGACGGCTACAGAAAAGCCACATACCTGTGAGCCAGATGGCGTACTGCGCATCTCTGGATCGCGTGTTAGGTTGCCCATTATAATTGCTTTGCTAAAACCCCGTGCCATATATTATTCCTCCTCTTTAGATTCTTCGTCTTCGCGCGGCTTACGAGCTTGGCGCTTCAGCATCAACTTAGCTTTTCGTTCGTCTTTTGCGACCAGCAAATAGCGAATAGCTTCGTCGGTGATGTTCAAGACCGTTGATATTTTTTGCGGAGCTTGAGCTGGTAGCTCTAACTCGTAAAAGTAATATACGGCAAACTCTTGACCCTTGATAGCGTAAGCGAGTTTTTTCTTGCCTTCGTTAGTTTCTTTAACGATTTTGCCCCCGTTGTCCTCGATCAAAGCTTTCACTTTGTCGGTGGCAGGCTGTAAATTCATCTCCAAATCTGGGTGAATTAGGACAGTCAATTCATATTCTTTCATTTCAAGAATACTCCTTTGGTTAATGCAAACGCACATAAATGCCGTTTGCTGAGTTAATATTCCCTATTATTCTAGCAGATTTTAGAGAAAAAGAAAAGGGGCACTCGCGAGGAGCGCCCCTTAATTATGAAGAAACTAGTAGCTGATGTTGACATTGATGTTGAGACCGCGGATACCGAGGGCGCCCGTGACGTCGTCGGGGCGAACATAAAGATCGCTGCCGATCTGGAGAACGTTCATCTTGGTGCGTTCGCCCTCGCAGTAAGCATGCGATAACAGATACGCCTGAGAAAGCGTGTCGATCGGGATAGACCTGCCGTCCGCCCAATTCACTTCTACTCCGTTTGCGACATAGTCGCCCTTACCAAAGAGCAAGGTGCCGTCGTAGTCGACCCAGATTTCACCGGAAGTGCCATCGAACATTTTTGCAACATCGCGAATCCAGAAATACGCATCGCCGTTATACATCACTACGCGCATATAGACATAGATGGTGCGGCCGTCCTTACGAACGGGCACCTGTATGCCCTCAAAACGCTGATTTGCAGGGATATTTACGGAGGTGGTGGTGTAATTTCTGTCTTCAGGAAGAGTCTCGCCGACCGCGATATTCTCGTTGTAAACATGAGAATATTTAAAGTCGGAATCGTACTCGCTCTTGGTGAGCCAGCGCCACTTGGAAGTGTTGCCGGTCATGATGCCTCTTGCGGGGTCACTATAATAGATTCGGTTATTAGCCGAGTCGACGACTGCCACGCGATAAGTGTAGCGGTCGAGCGTGCCCTGCGTGCCAACAATGATATACGCCGGAATGTTTTGGGCGCGAAGCAATCCTACCATAAATCTGGCATAATCGCTCTCTGTCCACTCGGGCTGAGAACGCCCACGATAACTGTCGTTAACGTAGTCGATCACCTGATCCAAGCATTCGGAGAAGGTGTACTGCGGTAAATACGCGAGTATTTCGCTTTTCGGTAGGTCTTCTACTCTGGTTGATCTGCCGTTGTAGGTGACTTTTTTGCTGTATGCGTCATAATTGAATTCCGCATATGCAACCGTTGCGTCGTAGGTGGCAGAGACGATCTCGCTGAACGAGGGGTTGCTCTTGCCGGTGTCGCACATCCACTCTACCCATTCCCTTTCCCAATCACGGAATGACACGTCCACCATGTCGGTAGAGTTTTGCCATGCGTGTTCGAGGTTGGTATACGTGGTGTAGTGACTGTCGGAACTAGCTGCGAACGCAGTTGTTGGAAATGCGGTGATGCTGAGCGCCAGCAAAAGCAGCGCGCTCATGATACGCCGAAAACCAAAACCTTTGATTTTTCTCATGAAAATCATCATCCTTTCTTCATATAAACGTGCAAGCATTCAAAATTTTACCCATCTGAATGCTTTAGGCAATGGGTTGCGGTCATTATACCATACTTTCCTGAAAAAAGCAATAACAGTATGGGCTTGGGGCAAAAAAATAGGACGCCCGATATGTTGGGCGTCCATTTTTGGATCCTATTTGAACTTGAAGTTGCCTCCGAGTTCGTTTTCGACCGCTACGCTGCCGTCGAAGTCCATCATCTTGGCAATATCTATTGGCCGGACATAGGTGGTTCCACCTATAGAGATGACCCTGATATTGGTTTGCTCGTTCCCGAAGAATGCGGGAGGGAGCATGTAAGCTTGCGAGGTTTTGTCGATGGAGATACGGGTGCCGTTCGTCCAGTTGACCTCGGTGCCATTTGACACATAATTGCCACGATTGAACACTAAGGTGTTCTTTGTGGAATCCCAGCTTACTTTGACAGATCGAGTAGTGTCCTTTAAGACCATGCAGGCGTCGCGCGCGGTGAACCACCACGCGCCATCATACCAGATGACTCGCATTGGTACAGAGGCGATAAGCACGCCGTTCTTGGTAATTGGTACTATGACGTCGTCGTAGCGGCAATCGGCAGGAACGCTAATGGCGTATGCAGAAGGATACTCCGGTCTGACGACAGGAGGTTTGGGGTCGGGATTAACCGCAGGGGGTTGCTTGGAGGGTAGCTTCTCTGTTGAGATATAGCTTTGCGAGTAGTCGCTGCTGTATTCGCTCCAGGTTAGCCACATCCATTTTGAGGTGTTATTGCTGGTTATCCCATACGTGGGGTCAGAATAATAGATCCGTTTGTTGCTTTCGTCGACAACTGCTACACGGGAATGGTAGCGACCGGTTGAGCTCTGGTATCCGATTTCGATATACGCCGGAATACCCTGAGATCTCAGGAGGCCAACCATGAACCGCGCGTAATCTCCGCACGTCCAGCGCGGACGACTGCCTCCGTTGTTGGAGTAGTCGGATACTTGGTCGAGCAATTCACTAAAGGTGTACTGCGGGACGTAGTAGGCTAAATCTGCGTTGGGGATGTTTTTTATCTGTACGGATTTGCCATCGTAGGTGACGTAGCTGTCGAGCAAAGTAGTGCTGTACCTTGCATACTCGACAGTAGAATTGTACGCAGCCTCTACGATCTGGGAAAACGTGGGATTGCTACGGCCGGTGTCGGTAAGATAGTCTGTCCAGTCTCGAGTCCAACTATCGGTCGACCAATCGACCATTTCGGATTTTGCGAGCCAGCTAGAAGACACTTTACTATAAGTGATATAGTAGTCGTCGGAGCTAGCGGCGAAAGCGGTGGTTGGCACAAGTGCCAAGACCAAGACGAGCGCAAGAATGGCGCTCATGATACGGGATGCTTTCTTCATTAATAATCACGATCCTTTCAAATAGAAATATAAAAGTACAGGCGCATCCTACTAACGTCTCACCGAGCGCCAATTGCGATGTGACATACCTACATTATAGCATACTTTTGCGAAAAAAGCAATAGAACTATGTCCAAACTGGGATATCATCAGATGGGAACGGGTCGTCGTTGGCACCAAAATCTTCGTCGTCGAAATCGTCGTTCTCTGCCCCTTGGGCGTTTAGGCTGTTGAGGCCATAAGGGTCGTAACCGAGGTCGGTGAGGAAACGAGATGGGAAATTATAATTGCGGCCGCCGAAGGTGAAGCGGGAGGCGGCGTAAGTGAGGAGAAGCTCTTCCATGGCGCGGGTCATGCCGACGTAGGCGAGACGGCGCTCTTCTTCGATGTCCTCTTCTTTTGCCTCGGCGCTACGGATGTGGGGGAGAAGGCCTTCTTCGAGGCCAACGAGGAAGACTACTGGAAATTCGAGGCCTTTGGCGGCATGGAGGGTCATGAGGGTGACGGCTTCACTAGAGGTGGACTCGTCGGCGGAAGACATGAGGGCGGCGTCGGCGAGAAATTCATCGAGCGAAGTGTAGGCGGCGGCTTCGCCGATGAGAACAGTAAGGTTTTCAATCTTTTCTTCGGCTTTTAGTGGGTCGCCGTCATTGAGATAATCTCGGTAGTTTGTGTGAGCAAGGATGGTTTCGATGAGTTCGCTTGGAGTGGTGCCCTGCTCGTTTTGGCGGCGAAGGGTGGTTAGGAGATTCTGGAAGGAGCTGAAGGCGCGGGAGATTTTTGGGGTGAGGGCGGCGATATTGCCGTCTTCGATTTTGGCGAGGGAGGCTTCGCCGATGCCGCGGGTGGGGACGTTGATAACGCGGCGAAAAGCAACTGTATCGACGGGGTTAACGATGAGGTGGAGATAGGCGATGATGTCTTTGATCTCTTTACGATCGTAGAAGCGGATGCCGCCGATAAGCTTGTAGGGGATGCGGTGAAGCATGAAGGCGCGCTCGAAGGCGCTGGACTGGGCGTTGGTGCGGTAGAGGACGGCGTAGTCGGAGTAGTCGCGGCCGAGGCTTAGGATGCGGCGGGCAACCCAGTCTGCTTCTGCTTGTTCGTCAGCAAGACGCTCAATTTGGACTTTGGCGCCGTCACCCGCATCTGTAAATAGTTCTTTTTCGCTACGTTTGGTGTTTTGCATGATGATTTTTTGGGATGCCTTGAGAATATTGCCGGTAGAGCGATAGTTTTGCTCGAGTTTGATGATTTTGGCACCTGGGAAGTCTTTTTCAAAATTGAGGATGTTGGTAAAATCTGCGCCGCGCCAGCTGTAAATTGACTGCCAGTCGTCGCCGACGACGCAAATATTGCGGTTTTCGTTGACGAGAAGGCGAACCATTTGATACTGGATGTGGTTGGTATCCTGATACTCGTCGATGAGGATTTGTTTGAATTTGGTCTGCCATCTTTCGCGAACGTCGGGGCGGGTCTTTAAGAGACTGGCTACCTCAAGAAGAAGGTCGTCGAAATCTACGGCGTTGGCTTTTTTACGGGTGTCTTCATAAGATTTGTAGATTTCGGCGATTTGCTGCTGGTTGGGATAATATGCGGTTTCGGCATATTCGTCGGGGGTAACACCAGCGTTTTTGGACTTGCTGATGGCGGCTTCAACGGCTTTTGGCTTGAGGTTTTTATCGGTAATTTTGAGGCTTTTCATGCTGCGCTTGATGAGGGCGAGACGGTCATCGGTATCGTATATGACAAAATTCTTGGTGAGACCAACATTTTCGTGCTCCATGCGGAGGATTTTGACACAAATACTGTGGAAAGTGCCCATCCACGGCATGAAATTGAAGGGTGGATCGCCGGCCTGGCTGTCGTTTAGGAGAGTCCAGAGGCGTTTGCGCATTTCTTTGGCGGCTTTGTTGGTAAAGGTAAGGGCGAGAATCTCTGAAGGATGGGTGCCCTGAGCGATAAGGTTGGCAATGCGGTGAGTGAGGGTTTTGGTCTTGCCACTCCCTGCCCCAGCGAGGATAAGGAGTGGGCCGGAGAGAGTCTCGACGGCCTCTTTTTGGGCGGGGTTTAGTCGGTCAAAGATTTTATCTCTCATAGCAGAATGTCGTCTAGATTCATGCCCCATTTATAAACGATGCCTTGCATGCCGCATTTTTCGGCGGCGGCGACATTTCTTTCGTCGTCATCGAAAAAACACACTCGGAGAGCTCGACGCCTAGCCTTTGGGCGGCTAGCTCGAAGATTTTTGGATCGGGTTTGACGAGGCCTACTTGATACGAAAGGATGACGTCATCGAAATATTCTTCAGTTTCTTCCTTGGTGAAGCGACTCCAAAAGCCAATACCGACATTGCTGAGCAGCCCAGTTTTGTAGGTTTTGCGGAGTTTTTTGATCTCTTTTAGGAGGTTTGTATTGCGGGCGATGTCGTTGATGGCCGATCCGAGGGCGGCGCGACCACTAATGCCGATCTCGCCAAGCATGGCGACGATGCGCTCTTGCCTTTCGGCGGAAGTAATGAGTCCGAGACCAGACTTTGCGCTGAGGTCGGCCCATTCTGCGGCACGCTTGGGATCGGCAAGAAGCTCTGGATAATCTGTTTTGATGGCGACATAAGCATCGCCAATCAAAACGCCAAAGCAGTCAAAGATAACCGCGCGAACCATTAAGCTAGATTCTCGATGAATTCTGCTAATTTTGCGAGTTTGACCTTTTGCTCGCCGTCTTTTAGCCTGACGCTGACTTCGTTGGCTTCGGCATCTTTTGGCCCGACGATTAGGACGCATGGGATTTTCATTTCAGTAGCCTCACGGATTTTTTTGCCAAGAGATTCATTGCGGCGATCAACGCTGAAGCGAAGCTCATTGTGAGCAATTGGTTTACTCAGGAGGGTTTGATTCAGAATTTCGGTGATTTTAGCCACGTACTCCTCTGTATTTTCGTTAATTGTGAGAATACGAATTTGTTCAGGGGCGCACCAGAATGGGAACCAGCCGCCAGTATGCTCGATAAAGACGCTCAAGAAGCGCTCGATAGAACCAAGGGTTGCATGGTGAATCATGACTGGGCGCTCTTTTTTGCCCTCTTCGTTGACATATTCGAGCTCGAAACGCTCTGGCTGGACAAAGTCTAGCTGAATTGTGGCAAGTTGATGCTCGCGACCGATGGCGTCTTCTGCCATGAAATCAATCTTTGGGCCATAAAACGCGGCTTCGCCTTCTGCCTCAAAATATTCTAGTCCGTTGTCGATAGCAGCTTGTTTGATTTCTTTTTGAGCGAAATCCCAGAGCTTTTTGTCGCCGAGGTATTTTTCTTCGTCATCGCGATAAGACAAGCGAGCACGTAAATTACTCATGCCGACTGTGCCGTAGAGGTCTTTGACGATGGCAACGAGGCGTTTTACTTCGTCTTTGATCTGTGAGTTGCGGCAAAATACGTGGCTATCATCTTGGGTGAGGCTGCGGACGCGACTTAGGCCCCCTAATTCGCCGGTTTTTTCGTCGCGGTAATCAGTAGTTGCTTCCATGTAGCGGATTGGCATTTCGCGGTAGGTGCGCGGGCGTGAAGCGAAAATTTGCGCGTGATGCGGGCAATTCATAGGCTTCATGGCAAAAGTTTCGCCATTTACCTGACTGTTTACGAGGAAAAGCTCCTCGCCAAACTTGTCATAGTGACCGGATTTTTTGTAGAGATCCATCTTGGTGATGTGCGGAGTCCAGACTTTCTGGAAACCTTCAGCGCCTCTTAAGGAGAGCGAATAATCTGCTAGTTTTTCGCGAAGAACAGTACCGCGGGGGGTAAATAGAGGTAGGCCAGCGCCAACGAGGTCGGAGAAACAGAAAAGGTCTAGCTCCCTGCCGAGTTTGCGGTGATCGCGCTTCTTGGCTTCTTCGAGCATATTGAGGTATTTGTCTAGTTCTTCTTGGGTCTCGAACGCGACGCCGAAGATACGACTCATCTGTTCGCGGTGCTCGTCGCCCTTCCAGTAGGCGCCGCTAATGCGCATGAGCTTGAATGGGCCAACTTCGCCCGTGCTTGCGACGTGAGGGCCGCGACAGAGGTCGGTAAAATCTCCGATGGTATAGAACGAGATAATTTCGTTATCTGGAAGCTCAGCGATAAGCTCTGCCTTGTAGACTTGATTATCTTCTTCTGCCCATTTGAGGGCGTCGGCGCGGGATTTTTCGCTGCGCTCGATAGGGAGGTTGCGCGCAATTAGCCCGCGCATTTTTTTCTCGATTTTGGCTAGATCTTCTTCGCTAACCTTGAGGTCGCCGAAGTCGATGTCGTAGTAAAAACCGTTCTCGACTGCTGGGCCAATGCCAAAGCGGATTGTTGTTGTGCCAGAGTAAAGATCCTTCACTGCCGCCGCCAAGATATGACTAAGGCTATGTCGCATTGATTCGATTTTGGTAATTTCTGACATAACATCCTTTCTTTTTATCTTACTATTCTAGCACAGATGTGGTATAGTAGTGACTGTAATCCTGTGGGTTGTTAGCTCAGCTGGCTAGAGCATCTCGTTTACACCGAGAGGGTCGGGGGTTCGAATCCCTCACAACCCACCATTACATTTACAGTTGATTAGGGGGTGTTAGCTCAGTTGGTAGAGCGATTGGTTCGCAATCAATAGGTCAGGAGTTCGAATCTCCTACACTCCACCAGTTTACATGAGATTTTGCGCTAAGAAGGCGCTTTTTTGTTGGGTTTTTCTCATTGGGATAAAAAAAGACCAAGCTGATGCTTGGTCTTTTGTTGTGCTCTGTTCTATTTTTTGATGAACTTGATCTTGTTGAAGATAGGAACTTCTTTTGTAAGACCTTGTGCGGCGTATACGAGGCCGACAATGTCCATTGCGAAGACAATAAGGCTAGCAATGCCAAAAACAACGTTGATGATAGCAATAACGCCGAGGGAGCCTGCAACGCCTGCGCCGTTTAGCGAGACAGCCGAACCGACTGCGATTGCGCCAAAGACGGCATTGATAATTGCGCTTGCAACAGTAAGAATAAGCGAGGTGATGAAAATGTTCATGCCCTGCACCGCGTGGAAGCGGATAAATTTATTCTTTTTGTCGCCTGCGAAAAAAGGGATTAACGCAATAATATAGGCAACAACGGCAAGACCTTTGCCTTCTTTAATCTCTTCTTTGGTGACTTTGTCGGTTTTTTCTGTTTGAGACATCTCAAATAACTCCTTGTTGTATTACTTTACCCTTATTTTATCATGAAAATTATTTCTTGACGGCTTTATCCGTGACGTCGAATTTTTCCATGTATTTGCCTAACACGAGGCGCGTCTGCGAATAGAACGCCGCAAAGGACGAGTAGACGATCGATGTAACAGGCATGAGTATCCATTGGATGAGCATGACGATGTTTTTGCTTTTCTTGTATCTTGCTGGTCGTTTTGGCAACATACTGAGGGATAGGAAGATCGTGATAAAGAGACCGATAGAGGCGATGAGCTGGATAATGCTGACGATGTTTGGTAGGTGGAACGCGAGAAGGCTGCGCGATTGGTAATTTGTGATGAGTGGCACCCAACCGCCAAAGGCGACGATAGGGGCGACGGCGGCGAGGGTGACGTGCCCGTCGAGGAGGCGGAGGAACTTCGGAAATAGATCCCAGAATTTCATAGGGCGTTTTTTGGAGAAGAGTTTTGTGCCGACATAGGCGACATCGCTGGCGCCGTAATCCCAGCGGCGGAGCTGGATGAACTGCGCTTTGAGGGTTTTCCAGATAGTATCGCTTAGTACTGCGTCTTGATAGATTGGGGCGCGAATAGGTACGACTTCGTAGCTACCATTGAAGTGGAAGAGGCTGCGCCAGTACTGATGGCCGTCTTCGACGATGGTGCGAGTGCTCCAAAAGTCCATTTCTACGAGTGCGTCTAGAGGCTGAGAGTGCGAGGCGAAGTTGCGCAGAGCGTGGGGGCGCATTGAGCAAATAATGTTCCAGAAGGAGTTGCTGACGGCGATGATGCGCATTGGGGCTGGCGCATCCCAAATGTTACTCATAAATAATGACACTGGCTGGTAGCTGAGGCGCTTGCGGTCTTCGCGGATGACGTATTCGTAGGCTACTTGATCGAAGTAGGTTTCGTGAGGGCGGTTGTCGCTGTCTAGAGTGGTAACGATGACGTCGCTGTATTTCATGCGTTTTTTCTCGATGTATTTTTGTAGGGCGCGGCCGGCGTTAGTGATGTTGCCGCCCTTGCCGATGACTTCATCTTTGATGCCATCTGGGTGTTCTACTAGCACGAAATCTTTGAAGGTGTTTTTGAACTTCTTTTCGAGGGCAATTGCGGTTTTTTTAGCGTCGGCGCCACCGCGTTCTTCGTAGGCGAGGACGAGAATGATGCGTTCGTTTGGGAATGAGGTGTTTTTTACGCTTTCGATGGTAGGAGTGAGAACGTCTAGGGATTCGTTGTACATGGTGACGATGACGGCGTGATGGATTTTGCTGGGTTTTGGATAGTAGCCTGGCTCGGCAACGGCGATCATGCGGAGGTTCTGGAGGTGCTGACTGAAGCCGTAGCTCTCGTTGCTACTACCAGCAAGTCGATCATAGGCGTCGTGGGCGTTCTCGAGATCGTTTAGGCGTTTTGCCCAATCTACGCGCATGGCGCGCTTTAGGATTCTATCGCCCTGGATGGTGCGGACTGCGATGCCAACTGCCTTTACGATTGTAGAGATAATGATGGCGAGCAGATAAATTGCTCCGGCGACCGGGGAGATTAGCGAAAGTACAAATAACAAAATAATCATCGCATAACTTGCGACGCCTGGGAGAATTTCAAAAAATCGGTACAGCGGTTTACGTTTGCCCAGAGGTAGTTCTAGATCTGTCATATAGTGTGTTTTAGCCTTCTCCAAGAATCTTGATTAGAAATGCTCCGGCGATAAATACAATACAGATACTGATTGCGAGGAACATCATTGCTGTGCTGGTGCCTCGCTTTGCGTAGAGTCGGGCGGCGATTAGGACGTGAACTATGCTCAATACGACGCCGAGAACTGAGAAGGATAGGAGATACCACCAGTCGCCTTCGGCATAGCCTTGGGTGATGTCGGAATACTTTGCCCAGATTTTGGGGGTGGCAGCGTTGAGATTAAAAATTGGGACTAACACTAGTGCTGCCCCGGCCAAAAATAGCAATATCATCATGATGAGTACGCGACGATCATTGCGATAAATGGATTTAAAATTTTCTGCTAATTCTTTCATAAAATTTTGGAGCCGTTGACCGGGATTGAACCAGCGACCTGCTCGTTACGAATGAGCTGCTCTACCAACTGAGCTACAACGGCACTCCCTTTATTGTACAACATCTTGCGTTTTTTCAAAACATCCGATATACTTTTAAGCACGCGGGCCCGTGGTATAGTGGTTTAGTACGCCTCCCTGTCACGGAGGAGATCGCCGGTTCGAACCCGGTCGGGCCCGCCACCATATGATAGATATACACCCTGCGGGTGTCGTATAACGGCTATTATGTATCCTTCCCAAGGATAAAACGAGAGTTCGACTCTCTCCACCCGCACCAAGAAGCTATTACCCTCTCAAAGAGGGATTTTTTATACCCTAATCTACTTTGATATATTCGTGGATTTTATCGTCTTCGGCAAATGCCTTAATGCGATTGTCGAATTCTGTGAATCGGATAAAGATAGATACGTAGTTGACCTGCGTGTCGGATTTGTCGATAAGTTTTACGATATAGAAGCCGTCGCCGTTTTTTGAGACGAACGGATCCGATACTGCCCCTTTATCTAGCGTGGCAGCAACTGTGGCGCGTCCGCCATCGAGGTTCATAGAATCTACCATACCGCCGGTCTCTTCGACCATGACGTTTTCATTAGAAATTTCTTCTGCGGTAGCGGCAAAATCATTATTGTTGGTGGCGAGAGCCTTCTCGACTTCTTTTGTTAGATCGGTCGCGTTGGTGTCGATGCGTTCGGATACTTCTTTTTTGGCGAGCGAGAGCATGAGCAGACGCTTGTATTCGTTGACTGAAAGTCCGAAATTGTGAAAAATAATCTCTTGGAACGCGGAGTCGCTGCGCTCTACCCCGTCGACTGTGCGGTGTTCACGGGCTACTTCTTCAACCTGTTCGTCGGTAATCTTGATATCTAGCTCATCGGCCAATTTAAGCGCATATGCGTACTGAATTGCGCTATCGAGAGCCTGTCGCTTGTACTGATTTTTGACGAGCGTGTCCTCTTCGGAGTCGGTGAGCTTACCCTGCTGATTTTCGATCGCTTGGATACTACTGCGATACAACATTAGGTAGTCACTATAACGAACTTGCGCTCCGTCGACCTCTGCTACTGGCATTGGGATGACTTTCGTAAATCGATAGACGATGTCGCTCATATTTTGGAATTTATAGAGCTGGAGCCAGCCAAAGATTGAGAATGTGGCAAGGGCGACAACACCGATAATAACCGTGATGATGACTAGGCGGTGTTTTGCGTACTGGAATGGATATTTGAATTTTTTACCGCGAGCAATTACCTCTTCGCGACGCTCTTCGATGTTCGCATCAGTAATACGCTGCGATTGCTTCTTTTTTGAACGAAATTTTTCGGTTATCTTACTCATATTTACTCACTTTCCACCACTTTGGCATCTTCTGCCAACTTGGCAGCGTTCTGTAACTTATTATACACTTTCTCAGGCTTACCGACGTTGCTGATGACTAGGTCGCCCACCATGGTCTGGATTAAGATTGTACCATACCCAGACATGGAAGCGAAAAATCCTGGGATGCTATAAGATATGCTTTGAATTTTATCGAGTCCAAGATCAACGACGCTCTTCTTGAAAAGGCCCTTCTGGCTGATTTGGCGCAAACGCTGATCCGTGACGACGTAAAGGCTAAAATACCAAAGAATATAGGCGTAACCCCAACCAACGAGACCGAGAAGCACAAATCCCATCCAAATAAACACCATCCAGTCGATGTCGCGCCAGATAAGTACTGGGACGAAACCTAGGATGGTCATGGTCAATAGGAAGAATATGCCCTTGCGGGTAGTAGAAATGTGGCGGCGAAAGATGAATAATACTTTTTCACCGGGTCTTTGTCCTTCGAAGTCAAGGCTCATATGCTTATTATACTATAAAAATGGTAGCCCGGGAGCGAGTCGAACGCACAACCTTCTCCTTAGGACGGAGCTGCTCTATCCATTGAGCTACCGGGCCACTTGATATATTTTAACATAGAAACGCTGGCCTATTATGAGGTTGCGGTGCCCACATAGAAAAAGCACCTTCGCTGAAGGGGCTTTTTCTTACTCTAATTTTATTGAGTTTTTCTAACGGGTGAATTTTTCCGTGAGAGTTTCGTAGCTTTGGATCTCGTTTGGCTTGAACCAATGCTCGACTTCTTGCTCTGCTTCTTCGATGCTGCCGCTGGCATGAATCAAGTTAGGTACGCCAGTATGACGTGCGTTGGCGTAACCAAAGCTCATGTGAGCGTAGTCGCCGCGAATGGTACCCATGTCTGCCGTCATTGGCTCTGTAGAGCCGACAATTTTGCGAATAAGCGGAACGGCCTCAACGCCTTCCATGACCATCGCGATTACTGGGCCGCTGACCATAAACTGCAAGGTTTCGTCGAAAGCCTCTTGCCCGCGGCGCGAGACCATCTTGCTGATTCCTTCATAGTGCTGGTAGTAATGTTGCGTATCGGGGTTGACCATCTTGGTGGCAACGATCTTTAGTCCGACGCGCTCAAAGCGACTGAGGATTTCACCGACAATTCCCCGCTGAACTGCATCCGGCTTGAAGATAACCAAACTCTTCTGAACTAAGCCCAAAGTGCTATCAACTGGCGCTTCTACTTTTTGCTTTTTTTCTGCCATACTAATACTCCTTTTCGAGTATTATATACTATCTGAACTTAAGATTACAGCCCGATGGCGTCTTTGAAGCCTTGCTCGATGTATTTTGTAGAAGCAATGCTATATACGTCGGCAAACTTGGATAAGAATTGGTTTTCGTTTTTATCGATGTCGATGCCGACGAGTTTTTCGGTATCCTTGATGTCTGGCTCGTCAGTAATGTAATCTTTGTAATCTTGATTAGCACCGTTGTATGCCTCAGAAGCGGCATTCATAGCGTCACGCAAGGTAGATTTGTTTGGTGCGCTATACGACGCGTCATAGTAGGCGTTATAGGCAGACTTGTAAGTCTGGTATGCTTTGACTTGCTTCCAGCGTACCGTCACGAAGCCTTCGCCGTATTTTTTGAGGCCTTCGTTGCTAGAGTTGGTCAATGTGGATGTGAGGCTCTTAACCTTAGACTCGTTCATAGTTTCCCACCAATCGCTGCCGGACGTAGCATCATACCAGCCAGCCACAAAGGTGTGCCAGTCGGAATAGATGTCGACAAGTTGCTCGTATGGCGCAAATGCCCTGTCGTAGCTAGTTTTAAACTCATCCCATTTCGCCTTGATATCGGAATCGCGATTTACGCCATTGTCGCCAGCTAAGCTGCTGACGCCTTCTTTGAAAGCAGCGAGATCGCTCTTACACTCTGAGACGTATTTTTCGTAGCTGCTGGTGCTTTGATAGCTACTGTTTACGTAGCTGATGACACCACCACAACTGTCGTAGCCTTGGATGTCGTAACGGATATCGTTTGTATCGTCGGCGAGATCGTATGTTTTTTCGTAATCAACCTTCAAGATGATAGGCAGAATGATTAGCGCTGCAAGACCAAGAAGCAATAGTCCGCCACCGACTGAACAAATAATTATGATTAACTTCTTTGTCTTTGGATCCATGGGCTTTTTGGGAACGACTGGCTGAGTTTGACCGTCGGCCGGCTGGCTAGGGACACCAAAACCTGGCACGATTGGCTGAGGCTCTTGTTCTGCCATCGGAGGCTGCTCCATTACAGGAGGCTGCTCGAAGATTGGTTGCCCCATATTCTCAACTGGCTGAGCCGGCTGTTCAAAATTTGTATTCTGCGTGTCGCCCTCTGGCTGATTATTTGGCATCGGATTTGGCTGTGCCTCGTTATTGTCCATAAAAACCTTTCTGTTGTTATCTTAAACTAGTGGAGTGCCGTTTGCGTCGCGACCGTATTTGCCGCTCTTGCTAAAGCACATAATACCTTCGACGAAACCCCAAACACCGCTACCAGTCATGAGGAGCGAGCCAATACCGGCAAGAACGCCCGCGATCATAGAAGACCCGACGAAGCCGCTTAGGCTGCCTGAGCTCAAGAATATAACTGGAATAAGAGAACCGACTATTGCGAGCAGGAATCCGCCGGCGCCGAGCACAAGGTGGATGATTGCTAGCTGTTTGTATCCTAGATAGAAACAATGTGCGCCAGTCCAGCCAAGGAAAATGCCGAGAAGGCCGGCTACCGTGGAAGACTTGCCGACTGCGGCTTGAGTTGGCTGCATTGGTTGCTGTTGTGGCTGCTGAGGTTGTGGACCATAACCCTGTGGCGGCTGCAGACCGTAGCCTTGTGGTTGCTGAGGTGCGCTCTGCATCTGAGGCTGTGGTTGAGGCGCTGCGCCATTTTGCGGTGCACCATTGCCCTGAAAATTGTTTGGATTTTCCATTTTTACTCCTGTAATTTATCTTGTTTTTAGTTTAGCATAAGCTGAAAGAAATAACTACGCAGTTCACTCGGAGTCGCTGTGGAATTTTTCGTGAACTTCTTTGAGGTGAGGGTCGGTAATGTGGGTATAGATCTGAGTGGTGCTGATGTCGGAGTGGCCGAGCATACTCTGAACTGAGCGGAGATCGGCGCCATTCATGAGTAAGTCTGTGGCAAAGGAGTGACGCAACGTATGCGGGCTGACATGTTTGGTGATACCGGCCGCCTTGGTGTATTTCTCGATAATGCGCTGAATACTGCGCGAGGTGAGACGGCGATAATCGCCAGACGTATTGGCTTCGCCGAGATTACGAGAGTTGTTGAGAAAGAGCGCAGGAAGACTGTCTTGGCGCTCGTCGAGATAATCTTGTACGGCACTCGCGGCGGCTTTGGATATAAATACAGGGCGGTCTTTTTGCCCTTTACCGCGCACCATGAATTCGCGGCGCTGAAGATTGATGTGGTCGCGGTTTAGATTGATTAGCTCCGAGACGCGGAGGCCAGAACTGAATAGCAGCTCAAAGATGGCACGATCTCTCAGCCCCGTTTCGGTGTCGGCGGGGATTTCGTTCAAAATGCGCTCGATTTCGTCGAAGTGCAAGAAGGTGACCTGCGGGCGATGTACACGGGGCAACTCAACTAATGTAGGGTTGAGGGATTCGATGTCGCGCTTGGCAAGATACTTAAGAAAGCTTCGGAGCGCAATGAGATGGTAGGTCTGAGTAGACGCCGAAAGCCCCTTCCCTTTTTCGTTTTGGTAGCGGTTGAGCCAAAGGCGGTATTTGCGGAGAAAATCTTGATTGATGTCTTTTGGCGAAATGTCTCCAGTAAACTCGATGAGTCGTGATAAATAGAGGTCATAGTTGCGCACAGTAAGTCGACTTCTGCCCCGCTCGATTTCGAGTCCTTCTAGAAAATCTTGGATAAGTTCGGAAACATACATAAGTATATTTTACCAGAAGAAAAGAAATCCGGAGATGAGGTTCTGAGCGAAGAACACGGCAAGAAATCCTAAAATCAGAAATGGGCCAAAGTGAATTTTGGCGCCGCGCTTTTTCTTTTTGCTAACAAGTACTGGGATTGCAAAGACGCATCCGAGGAGATTCGAGATAAAGAGACAGAAGAAAGCCATCCAAAAATTGCCGAGGATAAGCGCGAGTGGTATACAGAGAATCCAGTCGCCGCCGCCGACCCACCGCTCGTCGCTCATTTTGTACATGAAATAGTACAGGCCTGGTAATACTAAGAGAGCGCCTAAGAGGTCGATGATGGTATTTGGAGAAAAACTGCCAAGAGCAATAGATGCCCCATGTTGCAGGGATATCCAGATTATAGCACAAATTATGCAAAAAATCAATGGCTTTATTGGGAGCTCACCCCAACGCCAATCGTAGACGAAGAGAACGCAGAAGCCGACGAGGAGGGCGAGAAAAACTATGAACTGCGCTATGCTAAGAGGGCTTGCGTAATCTAGCGTAAACGGCCAGAGGACATACGTAAGGGCGAAGACGACGCCGAGGCCGATCTCTGTGAGAATCTCGGCGGCGCCGATAGGCTTGCCGCATTTTCGACACTTCCCTCTTAAGGTCAGCCAGCTAATGACTGGGATGCTGTCGTACCATTTGAGTTTGTAGTCGCAGTTTTCGCAATGCGAACGCGGAGATTTGTCTTCGTTCTTTATGCGCCATGCTTGGCAGCATGCGAACGAGCCGAGAGCGGCGCCAAATACGAACAGTGCAATTATTATGAGTAGCATATATACTATCTTAGCATAAAAAATATGCTCCCCTTACAGGAGAGCATATTTTGATCTAGCGATAGATTACTTGTTGGATACACAAGCGACGCCGCCGCCTTCCATAACCATGAAGAGGGCTACTTGTCGGGAACCCGTACCAGAGGTTACGGTACCTTCACTTGTACCACAGCTTACGCCAACAACGGCATAAATTGCGTGTTCGGAATCGACAAATGTGTCTTCGATTTGAGTAACTTCGTCATCAGTAGCAAGACCGGTGCCATCAACTAGCTTGAAGTGGTAGTTGTTGCCATCTGGATCGCGGAACTGATCGTCAGGACAGGTGTCTTCGCCCTGTGGCTGAGTAAAGTCTACGTTGGTATCTGGGCACGTGCTATCAATGTAGCGACGTACGAACTTGCTGTCGAGAGTAAGGCTACCGGCAGAAAGAGTGAACGGCAAACGACCGGAGTTGTTTGTCGAGTAATGTGTTACTGCAGTAAGCACACGATCGAGATCGTTCTCACGCTGAGTGTTACGCTGCGAGCTCTGAAGAGCTGGTAATGCAATAAAGACCATCAAGAAGATCAAGCCTGCAATTGCAAGCACCAACACAACCTCGATGATCGTAAATCCTTTTTTATTCTTGTTGATATGGTCCTTTATCATTATAGATTAGTCCTTTTTTTAATTACTTCTAATGCTTAGTTTAACGAACGCTGATAGATTCGTCAAGTTTTTTAAATCGAGTTTACAAGGGAGTAAATTGGGAATAGAATCGCACCAACCATACCGCCGGCGACGATAGCGAGGACAACCATCAAGATTGGCTCAATCATCGTGCTGATGGCTTTGATCTGCTCATCAAGTTCGTCTTCGTATACCTGTGCTGCTTTGCCAAGCATTTCGTCGATCTTACCGGATTGCTCACCGATACTTGCCATCTGCGGGACGAGCGGAAGAATATAATCTTTGCCTTTAAGCGAGTCGGAAAGCTGCTTACCAGCCTGAACGCGCTCGGCGGCTTCGTCGATAGACTTCTGAACTGTGACGTTGTTCATGGCGTCGCCAGCAATTCTAAGAGTATCGAGCATCGGAACACCAGTAGCAAGCAAAATCTGGGCGGTGCGGGCGAAGCGTGCCATATATAGACGCTGGAAGAGACCCTTGAACATTGGGACGTTGAGCTTGAAGGTGGCAAAGAAACTAATACCAGTTTTGGTCTTGCGGAACTGCATAAAGCCCCAGCCTAGGCCAACAAAGAAGATGGCAATTAGCCACCAGAATTGCGTCATAAACGCAGCCATTGCAACTAGGAAAGCGGTAAGAGCTGGGAGCTCTTCCCCAAGATCTTCGTAGAGACCTTCAACCTGCGGAACAACTGTGACCATCATGAAAACGATAACGGCGACGATAACTACAAGGACGATAAGTGGGTATGTCATGGCACCACGAATCTTACTCATCATGGCCGCGTCTTTTTCCTGCTGATAGGCAATGCGCTTCAGGCTTTCGTCGAGCGTACCGCTAACCTCACCGGCGCGGACAAGCGAAAGGTATACTTTGTCAAAAATATCTGGGTGCTTGGCGAAGGCGTCGCCGAGGCTTTTACCGGCCTCAACATCGGCGAGAATTTCCTCGATGATGGCGCGCATTGCTTTGTTTTGGGTCTGCTCGGAAACCGTGCGGAGCGAGTTTGCGAGTGGCAAACCAGCGCCGATAAGCGTGGCGAACTGACGAGTAAACAGTAATTTATCCTTAGTGGTAACCTTATTGGTGAACTTTGCGAGAAAACCAGTATTCTCTTCTTTGAGGCTATCTGGCACGTAGCCGCGATCAATAAGTAGTTTTCCGGCGGCACGTTCGCTGTCGGCTTGAATGCTTCCCTTTATGCGCTTTCCGGTTTTTTGTTCTGTGGCGTGATAAAGGAACCGTTTCATCCGCGAGCCAACCTTTCAAATTCCTGCATGTCGACGGCATACTCACGACCCTGGTCGTAAGTAATAACGCCTGTTTGGATAAGTTTTACAAGAGTGCGATCCATGGTCTGCATACCTTGGTCGGCACCGGTTTGGATAACGGTGTCAAGTTGGTGAGTTTTGCCCTCACGAATAATAGAACGGACTGCTGGGTTGGCGATAAGAACTTCGGCAGCAACAACGCGACCGCCACCAATTGCTGGTACGAGGCGCTGTGAGCATATTGCCTGAAGGATGTTTGCGAGCTGAGAACGAACCTGTGGCTGCTGATGTGGCGGGAAGACGTCGATCATACGATCGATGGACTGTGCGGCGGAGTTGGTGTGAAGCGTTGCGAAGACTAAGTGTCCGGTTTCGGCGATAGTAATAGCAGCAGAAATCGTTTCGAGATCGCGCATCTCACCAATAAGAACGACGTCAGGATCTTCACGAAGTGCCGAGCGGAGAGCGGCTGAGAACGAATAGGTATCATAGTGCACTTCCCTTTGCGCGACGACGCTGCGCTGGCTTTTGTGCGTAAACTCGATTGGATCTTCGATAGTAATAATATGTTTGGATTTTTCGCGGTTTACTTTGTCGACAAGAGCGGCAAGAGTGGTAGATTTACCAGAGCCAGTAGGGCCAGTGACAAGCACGAGTCCACGCGGATACTCGGAGAAGCTCGAAATAACAGAAGGCATGCCGAGTTCGGCGATGCTTGTGATTTTGCTTGGAATAAGACGAAAGGCAGCAGCGAGGTTGCCTTTTTCGTGGAAGGCGTTGACGCGGAAGCGGCCGAGATCACCAAAGGCAAACGAGTAATCAAACTCTTTGTCTTTTAGGAGAATTTGCTTCTGATCTTCATCAAGAGTTGCAAAAATAAGTTTTTCGATAGTTGCCTCGTCTAGACGCGGCGTATTGCTGACTGGCTGAAGAGAGCCGTCAACACGAAGGATTGGCTGAAGACCAACCTGCAAGTGAAGGTCACTCGCCTTAGATTTAATACATTCCTCGAGAAGAGTCTCTATCCTTAGCCCACTATTTTCCATACCATCATTATACTTATGCTGATAATAAATTGCAAACGTATTTTGCGGCTATGGGTCTATTTTAGGTATTCGTGGAGTTTTTTGGTGTCTTTGTGCTTGCGGAGTTTACTGAGAGCTTTGGCTTCGATTTGGCGAATGCGCTCACGAGTTACTGAGAACTCTGCGCCAACCTCTTCGAGAGTGTGGCTTTTGCCGCCACCAATACCAAAACGCATCTTGATGATTTTTTGCTCACGTTCGGAAAGAGTTTTGAGTATGCCGGCAATTTGCTCTTTTAGGAGCTGAGTTGCGGCGGAATCTTCTGGCGATACGCGTTCTTCGTCTTCGATAAAATCACCAAGACTAGAATCTTCGTCTTCGCCGTCACGACCGACAGAAGCGTCGAGCGAGGCGATGTCTTGCTTGATTTTCATTACGTACTCGATTTTTTCTGGCTCCATGTCCATCTCTTTTGCCACTTCCTCGATGCTTGGCTCGCGGTTGAGCTCTTGCGTCAGACGGCGCTGAGTACGAAGTACTTTATTGATGGTTTCTACCATGTGGACTGGGATACGGATAGTACGAGCCTGATCGGCGATAGCACGGGTAATGGCCTGACGAATCCACCATGTGGCATAGGTACTAAACTTAAAGCCCTTGCTGGGGTCGAATTTTTCGACGGCACGCAAAAGACCGGTATTCCCCTCCTGAATAAGATCAAGGAAATCAAGGCCGCGCCCAGAATATCGCTTGGCGATAGAAACGACGAGACGCATGTTGGACTCAGCCATTTTATCTTTGGATTTTTTCTGAACCTTTGGACTGCCGTTGATGATTTTTTGAGCAAGCGCATACTCTTCTTCGCCTGTTAGGAGCGGAATTTTACCGATTTCGCGAAGGTATAATTTGACCGAGTCGTCGGCAATTTCATCGTAATTATTGCTGAGGTCGAGATTTTCTAGATCCTCCTCTTCCTCTTCTTCGATGTCCGTAATATTCGGCTCATCAGTTTCTGTTACCTCTGGCATCTCTGGTGATTTAATTTCTTTGTCTTTCTCTTCCACTTGACAAAATCCTTATGTTATGCTAGTATAAAACCATAGCCGTGAAGCTCGGTAAATGTTTTTGTTTTAGAAACTTTTTCCTTTGGTTTCCGGAGGCTTTTATGATTAAAAGCTTATGCTTAATTTTCCGGGTCATTGTTGTAAAGTCTAACTGTATCTTGTGAAAAAGTCAAGTTTTGTTTAAGTCGTTTAGCTTGGCGATGAGTTCTTCTACAAGCGCGTCGTCGTCGTTCTGCTCTGCTGCGGCGAGGGCGGCTTGGAGTTTTTTCTTTTCGGCGGTTTTTTGATCGGCTTTGAGTCTTGCGATAAGCTCGTTTGCCTCTCTTTCTAGCGAATCCCTGCTGTGGTTTTTGTACTTCTCTTCGTATATGAGCTCAAGCTCGGCGGGGTCGATGTCGCTTGGCAGCTCGATACTGAGGTCGACGGAAATTTCGCCGAATTTTAGAATGGCGGCGAGGCTCTTGGTGGCAAATGTGGGTTTTTTGGTGACTTCGTCTGGAGGGATTTCAATCTTTTTGAGCATTTTGCGCTCTATTTTGATCTCTTTGGCGCGAAAACTCTCGAGAGAAATTCCGAGTTTTTTTGCCACCATCTGCTCATAGCGTTCGCGGACGGCTGGGTCGGAGATATTTGTGATGAGTTGCTTGGCGGTGTCGCTGTATTCTTTGAAGCCGCGCTCGGTGCGAATATTGTAGCGCTCCTCGTACTTGCCTAAGAGCCACTCGACGGCGGGCTGACTGCTCTCGACGGCTTTCTGCCAGAGGGATGGGTCTTTTTGGATGAGCTCATCGGCGTCTTTGCAACCGTGATAATCGTCGACGACCGAGAGATAAATACCAAGATTGTTGGCGAGGCGTACGGCGCGCTCGGCGGCGTTGACGCCAGCTTCATCGCCATCATAGGCGAGACGAATGTCATTAGTGAGGCGGCTCAGCGCCTTTAGGTGCATTTCGGTCATGGCGGTGCCCGCGGTAGCGACGGCCTGAGTGACTCCGGCTTGGTGCGAGGAGATTACGTCCATGTTACCCTCTACGACAACGACGAATTTGGACTTGCGGATGGCTTCTTTTGCCTGAGAAAAACCAAAGATATGGCGACCCTTGTTGTAGAGCATGGTTTCGGGGGTGTTGAGGTATTTTGGGGAGTTTTTGTCTTGGTCATTCAGAATGCGAGCCGTAAAACCAATAACTGTGCCGGTGCCGTCCATAAGCGGGATCATCATGCGACCCTTGAAGAAGTCGCCGCCAAAGCGGTTGAGAAGACCGGCGTCTTCGAGTTCTTTATTGTTGTAGCCGCGCTTTTTGAGGAAATTTACGAGAACCTGGCCAGACATGGGAGCGTAGCCGACGCGAAAATCCGAGACAGTCTTCTTGTTGAGATTACGCCTATAGAAAACATAGTCCATGACGGGCTTGTTTTTGGTGAGACAGACTTGATAGTACTTGGCGGAAAGCTCAAGGGCGTCGCGCATGCGTTTTTTGTGAGCGGCGACTTTTTGATCGCCACCGGAGTATTTTTCGAGCTCTACGCCGGCTTTTTGAGCGAGCTTCTCGAGTGCTTCGCGGAAAGAGAGACCCTCGACTTCCATGACGAAGGTAAAGATGTCGCCGCCACGGCCAGAAGAAAAATCATGCCAGATGTTTTTTTCGGGGCTGACCATAAAAGAGGGGGTGCGATCGGCGCCCCAAGGGCTGTGGCCTTTTAAATTTCGGCCCGCCTTTTTGAGCTCGATGTAACCTCCGATGACGTCTTCTATGGCTAGACGCGCTTTGATTTCTTCTTTGGCGTCGTTCATGTATCTATTATATCAGAGTGAGACCCTAAATACCTTATTCAGATTTCCAAAACACTATGTTATAATTCGGTTATGGATAATGAGACTTATTTGGAACATATTGCCGCGCAAGCACGACCAAGTGCTAAGGGCGGAAAACTACTTTCACCAGGCGTAATTAAATTGATTGCTGGAGCGGTAATTGCGCTCATACTGATTATTGTGCTGGGAAGCGTACTGAACTCTGCTAATCAGAAAAACATCACGATGTATGAGAGATTTTACCTACGCGTGAGCAATCTTTCGGCAACATCTGGCCCGCTTGCACAATATGGCAAAGAGTTGAAATCTTCGGATCTTCGAATGTTAAGCAGTACACTTTTGACGAGCTTAACAGGTACGGCACGCGATCTTAGCGGAGTACTGAGCGACCTCAAGGTAGATACGGCGGCGATGAGCCCTGAGGCTACAAATGAGGAGGCTGGTGTACTATCGAGCTATACGAGCGCGCTTAGCGACGCAAAAATGAACGGCCTACTTGATAGGACGTTCGCAACTTCGACAACATTGCAGATTTCCCTGCTCTTGTCTATGGAATCGGAAATTAGTGAAAAAACAGACAATGCAGCTCTCGCTACCATCGTAGCAAAATCTACCTCAGACCTGCAGGCGCTCTTGCAGCAATTTGAAGATTATAGCAACTCGAACTAAATAACTTTGGCGTGATGGAAAGAATAGGCGATGAGGTCTTTGACGTCGTCGTCTGGTAGCTGGCCGGTAAGGATAACTTCGATGCCTTTGTTGCCCAACAGAGTGCTTTTCTGGACGGTTTCGTAGCGCTCGCTTAGGAAGCGGGCGAGTTTGTAGTCACACTTTACGTCGATACGTAGAGGGTTCGTACCCTCGTGAATAATGAGAAAGATACGATCGTTGGTCTTGAAGATATTTAGGCCTTTTTCGGTCGTGGATTCGCCGTCAAACTGGGCGATAAAATCTAGGATACTTTTTTCAGATAGCATTTTAGCTCCTCTATTGAACCGCGGATGTCATTGAGTGCACGATGATTTTCGGGTTTCGTGATGTACATTTTTTTGGCGTTTTCAAAGTAAATTTTCCACGCGGAAACGTCTAGCATGCGGTAATGGAGGACTTTGTCGAGATTTGGCCAGTATTTTTCGATAAATTTGCGATCTTGGTGAATGGAGTTCCCTGCTAGATAGATAACTTTACCGAAATGCTGCTTGATGAAGGCGAGAAGCTCGGCTTCGACTTCGGCGGGAGTTTTGCCAGATTTGCTGGCGGCGACAAGCGCATCGCGGGTTTTGGCATTTTTTTCCCAGAAATCACCAGTCATGCGAGTTTTAATGAGGTTTGCGGATTGCTTGACGCCAGATTCGTATTGCCCAAGTTCGTTGAATTCCCAGTCTGTGGCGATGGCAGCAACCTCAATAATGCGGTCTTCTACGGGAGAAAGCCCTGTCATCTCGAGATCGAGCCAAAGAAGAGTTGCGCGCTTGCTCATTTTTTCTTGATCTCCACGCGGAGCCATTTTACGACTAGATAGACAACAATAGCAATTACGAGAAAGTTAATGAAGTCGTTGAGGAATTGGCCATACTGAAGAATGGCGGTGTCGCCAGCAGGTGTGGTGCCAAGATCCCAGTAAAGCCCCTTAAGACCCTCTGCAGAGCCTAGAAGGAAGCCGAGAGGCGGCATAATGACGTTGTTGATAAGGGAGTTGATGAGGGTACTCGCCGCAGTACCTATGACTAAACCAATAGCTAGGCCGATGACGTTCTGCCCTTTAATGAAATCTCTAAAACCGCCAACTTGTTCTTTGACTTGCGTTTTCACAACTTCCTCCACCTTCTTTATCTTAGTGTTATTAACCTTCTTGGATTGCTTGTTCATACCGATATTCTACCATATATTTTCTTGTTGACAAAACATGAGCAGTGTGATATAATCAAGTAAGATATAAGGTCTCAGGTAAAATTGGGGCCTAAAATTATCTGGTACATTACTTACGATGAATCGCAAATTTGATAATAACTAGGAGGTGAATGTTGATGGATTTCAACAAAAACGCACCGGCGGGGGCCAATAAGGTTATCAACATCAGACACCTCTTCCCGGTAAAATACGAACCGGAAAGGGTTCTGGGACTCGCAAAGGTACCGTCGGAAGGTTTTATGGCGCCTCACTTTAATAAGCGGAGGAGCCTTGGCGACGGATTATTCTGCATCCGCATTTATGACGGAGATGGAAAGCCCAACGCATTTATGAGTGGGGTGATTTCCGAAACCAAAACCGGCGATCCGGATGAGGCTCGAAAGAGTTATCAAACCCAACTCGCAAATGCGCTGACGGTCTTTTATGAAGGCATGGCGCGCGACGAGGTGAAAGAACCTGCGGATATTTGCACCCTGAGACAGGGGCATATGTCGTTTATGGCGGTAAAATGCCATGATGGCATAGTTGCTGCCGGCTGGTACGACACTAAATCGAAAACCAGCACGAATGGCATACATATGCTAGCGTTCACGCTTTACACCCTGGGGTTATTAAACCTTCAGGATGCCGTGCTGAAAGAGGCCACAATCGTCTATCTTCCCTTTGCGGAAGGCATCGAAGGCTTCAATGTCGAAGAGGTACAGCGAGAGCTGACAACTTTGGCGATGGCGTTTCGGCCACAAAGAACACAAGCATGAATATGCGATTCTCGACAAAAAAGCCTGAAAAAGGCAAAACCCCCGATAAATTAGATTTAATCGGGGGTTATTTTTTGCCAACTTGAGATTGAATTAACTAGCGAGAGTCTCGCGTACGTAGGCGATGCACTCTGCCCAGTTGCGCTGAGGCGCAACATCCTGAAGCTCGCTCAGGAACTGTCTTGCAGCTTCGAGACCGAGCTGCGGTAGCGCTTCGAGCGCCGCCATATCGACAATGTCGGTATTGCGTGAGTAGATCGCAAGGTATTCGCTGAGGCAG
The DNA here is from genome assembly GCA_047974525.1 of Saccharimonadales bacterium (SeqCode). GTDB lineage: Bacteria > Patescibacteriota > Saccharimonadia > Saccharimonadales > Saccharimonadaceae > UBA2834. Next base: position 180,403 of record JBKECJ010000005.1, on the reverse strand, counting down.
ATTGCCTTTTCGCGAATGGTCGTGCGCTCCATCAGGTCGTCGAAGCAGCCGATAAAGTCCGGATCCTCGTAGATTGTCCGACTGACATCGGTGAAATATTCACCAGGGATGACGGCCTCAATCTTGATTCCCTTTGGGAACTTAGCGAATTCGGCAGCTTGCGCCGCCTCTTTTGCTTCGATGTCGTCGATGATCTGAAATCCGAAACAACTTCTTCTGAGCTCTTGCTCCTGTAAATCCTGAACTGTAAGTCTTTTCTCTAACATTTTATTTTACCCCTTTCCAAGCGCCGTTCGTTCTCTACGACGGCGACGAATCCAAAAATGTTATGACATTCTCTAAATTGACAATGACAAGGTTCTATAAGGTGATTCTTTGCCGAAATACCCTATGACTGCATTGTATCACAGAATGGCATTTTTGTCAATGTGTGGTTATGCTTACATTCTCGAGGGAATTTCGATTCCTAAGAGGTTGAGGCTATGGGTGAAGATTTGGGAGAGCTTCTTTAGGAGGTCGAGGCGGGCGGATTTTTCGAGGTCTGCAGACTGGGTAACTGGGGTGGATTCGTAGTAGCGATTGAACTCTTGGGCGAGACGGAAAGTGTAGGCGGCGATGCGGTGAGCTTCGAGCTTGTCGGCAGCGAGACGGAGAGTGGCTGGATATTCGAGTATGAGTTTGATGAGATCTTTTTCGGCTTCGTAATCGTAGGAGCTGAAATCAACAGAGGTATGATTGGCGTTTTGAGCAATTATTTTGTTCATGCGAACGGCGGCGTACTGGCAGAAGGGGCCGGAGAAGCCGGTGAGAGCAAATATTTTAGACCAGTCGAAAAGAATACCGGTTTTGCGGTCGGCGAGGAAGTCAGTGAACTTGATGGCGCCGACGGCGATTTTTTTGATGTCTTCTTGTGGTACTTCTCTGCCCTCGGTGATTTCTAGAGCGGTGGCTTCAGCTTTATCGAGGAGTTCTTCCATGAGGACGACGCCTTTTCGGGAGGACATTTTTTCGCGCTTGCCATCGACTAGTTGGTCTATGGTGCCGAACCAAAGATGGATGTTTTCTTGAGGTAGGTTAAGCTTGCGGCCCATGGCAAAAAGTTGTTCAAAGTAGAATTTTTGCTCGGCGCCGACGGCGTAGACGATTTTGCCTGGGTGGAGTTCGTTGGCGCGGTAAACCATGGTGGCAAGATCGGTGGTGGCATAGAGAGCGGCGCCGTTGCTCTTGAGAACGAGGATAGGAACTTCGATGCCCTGATCGTCGAGCGGGCAGATGACGCTATCGTCATCGTTTTTGGTGAAAATGCCTTTTTGGAGATACTCTTCGACGAGTTCTTTACCTTGGTCGACGAAGAAGCTTTCGCCGAGCTCATAATCTGTGGAGATGCCGAGACGGGTCATGACTTCGTGAATGTGCTTGAGGGAAATCTTGTTGAAATGCTCAGAGAGCTGGACTGCTGTGGGGTCTTTTTTCTCGAGGCGGAGGAGCCAATCTTGAACTTCGAGCTTGAGAGCTTCGTTATCCTCTTTTAGGAGTTTTTTCATCTCGATATAGATAGCGCCGAGTTCGTAAACGGTGATTGTCTCGAGAGATTTGCCAGAACGAGCAAAGCCGGTTGCCCAGATGCCGAATGGAGTGCCGTAATCGCCGAGGTGGTTGTCGGTGATGACTTCCCAGCCGGTCGCCTCGAGGAGTTGCTTGACGGCCCAGCCTTGGTTGCCTGGACGGAGGTGTCCTACTGAGTAGGGTTTTGCCATGTTTGGGCTGGGAAATTCGACGATGGCGCGCTTGCCGGCGCCGTCGGAGTTTTGGCCATAAGTTTCGGACCACTCGGAATCGAGGGTCTGCATGAGAGATTTTGCTGGGATGGCGACATTGATGAAGCCGGCGCCAGCAATGGAGAGCTCGTAATCTGTATCTGTTGCGGTAATGATTTCTTCTGCGATAGTGCGAGGTGGTTTGCCAACTGCCTTAGCAAGACGGAGAGCGGCGTTTGTGGCATAATCCCCTACTACGTCGGCGGGGGCGGCGGAAAATTCTACCGGCGCGTCGGCAATATTATAGAGGTCATTTATGGTGTTTTGGATTTGTTTTTCGAGTTTTTCCATCTTTTACATTCTAGCATCATATGATATAATAAGCAAAGCACTGTCTGCTCAATCGAGTTGGCGGTGACTTTGTTCTTTTCTAGGAGGAAATTATATGAAATCTAACGAAGCGGCAACACGCAAACTGATCAGCAAATTGAAGATGCTCAAAACGCGTCGCAAGGCCTTGGCGAAAGCCGAGAAGGATGGGAGGTCCGCGGATGCGGCGACCATTGTGATGGACGTTACGAAGCTCGAAACGTGGTTCAGAGAGAATCACCCCGAATTGGATATTGCGACTATTAAGTCGATGAATACGGTACTAAAGGAGGCGGAAAACACCCTGAAGATACTGACAGCCCCTGTCGAAAGCACGAAAAAGCGTAAAACCACCGCAATTAGCACAGAGAACATGATGCCCGCCGAAAATGGCAGTGGCACACCTACAACGTCGAAAACCAGAAAGAGACCTGCCGCAGTGAGGCGCCATCCGGCGATGCAGAAAAAGGCATAATTCTCTTTTGAAATATAATTCACACCCCCTAAAGAGGGCGGCCTCGATACGAGACCGCCCTTTTTTCATGCTTATTTTTTGAGACTGCGGATGAACCCAGAGAAGAGAGGGTGCGGACGGGTTGGGCGGCTGCGGAATTCGGGGTGAGCTTGGGTGGCGACGAAGAATTTGGCGTCTGGCGCCTCGATGAACTCGACGAGCTTACCATCTGGGGATTTGCCGCTGACGATAATGCCGCCTTGTTTGATTTGCTTGAGGTATTTTTGATTGACCTCGTAGCGGTGGCGGTGGCGCTCGGTGATTTTGGTTTTGCCATAGAGTTTTGCTACTTTGGTGCCCTTCTCAAGAACGGCTGGATAGTCGCCGAGGCGCATGGTGCCGCCGGTGCTTTCTTTGCCTTTTTGGCCGGCCATGTGGTAAATGACGTCGACTGGGGTGTCTTCGGAAAACTCGGCGGAATTGGCGTCATCTTGCCCTGCTCGGCGAGCGGCGGCGATGACGGCGACTTGGAGCCCGAGGCAGATACCAAGGTATGGCTTGTCGCGCTCGAGACAGTAGTTAGCGGCGGCGATTTTGCCTTCTACGCCGCGCTTGCCGAAGCCCCCTGGCACTAGAATGCCGTCTACGGCGTCTAGATCTTCTCTGGTTGCGGTTTCGGCGCTGAGCCATGTGAGATCAAGGTCAACATTTTCAGCCCATGCAGCGGCCTTTAGGGCCTCTGTAACGGATAAATATGTGTCGGTGTTATCGGTATATTTTGCAATAAGGCCGATTTTGACTTTTTGAGCGAATTTTTCGTCGATTTTGTCTGACAGCGCTTGCCAATCTTGCATGTATTTCTGGATGTATTCTTGAGGTTTTAGGGGACTTGGGGTGCCGTTGACGAATTTATGAAGCGCAACGAGGGCGCCGCCGTGAACAGCATTAAGAGGTACTTCGTAGACGGATTTGGCGTTTGGCATTAGGACTACGGCTTCTTCGGCGATGCCGCAGAAGGTGGCGAGCTTGCGGGCGATTTCGGGTGCCCTAACGGCGCGTGCGGCGTCGAGACGTGCAACGACCATATCTGGGATAATGCCGAATTCGCGGAGGTCGCGGAGGGAGTTTTGGGCGGGTTTGGTCTTGAATTCGTGGCTGGTAGAAAGCCAAGGGACATAACAGACGTGAACGAAGTAGCAGTTTTCGCGACCAACTTTGGTTGGGAAGGCGCGGATTGCTTCAATAAAGTGAGATCCCTCGAGGTCGCCTACTGTGCCGCCGATTTCGACGATGTGGATGTCGCTCTTGAAGTTTTCGGCGTTATCGAAGAAGCTCTGCTGGATGAGACCGGTAACGTGTGGCACTAATTGGACGGTTTTGCCGCCAAATTTACCAGCGCGCTCGGCATCAATGAGCCGTTTATAGAGTTTTCCGCTGGTAAGCGTGGAATCTCCGGTCATCTCTTCATCGAGAAAGCGCTCGTAGTGACCAAGGTCGAGGTCGGTCTCGGCGCCATCACGCGTGACGTAGGTCTCGCCGTGTTCGCGGGGGTTTAATAGTCCGGCGTCGACGTTAAAATAGGGATCACATTTTTGCATCGATACCTTAAAGCCACGGGCTTTTAAGATAGAACCGAGCGACGCCGCCATGATTCCCTTGCCGACTCCGGATATTACTCCGCCACTAACAAAAATATATTTGGTATTTGTTTTTGCCATATGGGCACACCTCCTTAATTGCCCACACTCTTTCCCCTCAAGTATATATTTGATCTTGCCCAAGCGCAAGGGCTTTGACAGGTGGATTTTGGTGGAATTTGTGGTAAAATAAAGATATGGCGCCATAGCTCAGCTGGATAGAGCAGGAGACTTCTAAGCTCAAGGTCGTAGGTTCGAATCCTACTGGCGCTACCAGATTTTGAGTATGAAAAAGTCGACAGATTGAACTGTCGGCTTTCTTAATTAGTCGAGGTTGTTGCGGATGCAATTGACGACTTCGTCGAGGGTGGTTTCGGATTTGACGAGGTAGTCTTCGGCGCCGAGCTCGATGGCGTGCTCTTTATTTTTGACTTGAGAGAGTGCGGTTAGGAGAACAATTTTGATGTTCTGGGTTTTTTCGGTGTTCTTGAGAATATCAAGTACGTCGAAACCGCTGATTTGAGGCATCATGACGTCTAGGACGATAAGGTCTGGCATGACTTTTACTGCGGCAGCGAGGGCTTTTTCGCCGTCACCAGCGGCTTCCACTTCGTAACCTTCTTGTTCGAGTCGCACCTGAAATAGGTTGGCGAGCTCGGCGTCGTCTTCGACTATGAGTATTCTCTTTTTAACATCTTCCATATCTTAATTATACCTCACTTATTTAATAATCTAAAACCAAAGGTGCTGCCCTTCCCTTCAACGCTCTCGAAGATAACTTCGCCACCGGCAGCCTCGATGACGCTTTTGGAAACGAAAAGTCCAACGCCCGTACCGTCGGGGCGAGCGATGGCGGCATTTGAGGCACGGAACATCTTGGTGAAGATTTTGCCTTGCTCGGCTTTTGGGATGCCGATGCCGTCGTCGGAAACCTTGAATTCGAAGCCGCCGTCGATACGATGTAGGCTAACTTCTATCTTATGCTTGCCGTAGAAAATGGCGTTATCTATCATGTTGATGACGACTTGGCGCATACGTCCAGCGTCGCCGATCATTTCGATGTCTTCGTCGTGTTCGTAGGTGAGCTTGCGGCCTTTTTTAGACACCAGCTCATGCAGGGCGGTGATTTCTTCGCTTACTAGCGTGGTGAGGCAGAATGGCTCTTGTGCTAGAACGAAGTCGCCGGAATCGATATGCGAGACGTCAAGAAGGTCTGAAACGACTTGACGCATGGTGTTGCCGCTGCGCATGATTGCCTCGGCGTAGGATTTTTGAGCATCATTCAAATTGCCGGATTTTTCGCCTAGGAGCATTTCGGTAAAGCCTAGGATACTGGTGAGCGGAGTGCGTAGGTTGTGCGAAGTAATCGTAAGGAGGTCGTCTTTCATGTCGTCGAGCTTCATGAGTTCTTTGTTGCTCTCGCGGAGTTTTTGGGTTTTGCGGGAGATTTCGTCTTTCATTTTGCTGTTCATTTTGAGAATTTCTTGGTGATACACCGCCGATTGGATAAATGGCGAAAGCGTGGAGGCGATTTTTTCTAGGATTTCGCCGTAGTGCCTGTCAAACTTGCGGCGTCTTGGGGACAATACGATTGCGCCGATGGTTTGGTTGCCGATTGCACCGATGACCGGAACGACGACTTCGATGTTCTGCTCTTCTAGTGCGGCTAGGGCTATTTTGCTATGAACGTCGCCTCGATATATCGCATGACGCCGATTGTGGCCGACTAAGTGTTCGATGATTTTTTCGGTTTCGTAGTCTACGTGTATTGCGGTTGTTTGACCGAAAAATATCACGTCGGAACGCTTAATACCGAAGGATTTTTCTAAAGTGCGCCTTACTGTGCGGAAGAAATCTTCTGGCCTGTGCCCGCTTGCCGTGATGCGCGATACGTCGTTGAGCAGCTCTGCCTCGTTGAACCCATCGGAATCGATGGCGACAATCAGACGTCTGCAAACCCTGAAAACTACCCATGACCAGATTAAGCCTACGCAGATGGCGACTGCATAAAAATAGTATTCATCAACTCCGGTTTGGAGCCCGATAGGAACGACGTCTTTTAGGAAAAATAGAACTCCAAGGGCGCCTAGAATAGATATAATTGCCCCAAATAGAACGACGACTCCTTTAATAAAAATCTTACCTAAACTAAAGTGCTCGGTCGTGGTGGCGAGCATGAGAGTCATAGGAATCTGACAGACGATCATCATGGGACCGATCCAAATCAATGAATAGTTGCCGAGGAACGGAAGAATGAGGTTGAAGAAAGCGGCGGCTCCGCCAGCGATTGCCCAGATCCCGAGAACCTTCTTTAACCCGGTACGGACATTCCAGCGGTTGTCCTTTTTGCGAATCGCCATGGTGAAGAAAATGGCGGCGAGGGCGAAGCTGAGGATGACATATGCGCCGTAGATGAGGTACGGAACGAGATTTAGGTCTACGACGTGCGTTCTGAGATTTATACTGTTGACTAGGAAATTTGGGATGGTGCAGAATACGACAATTGCAATGATAGTTATGCCAAAAATGATGTTCTTGGGGATGCGACTTGCTCTAGTGCCCTTCCCTAGATACGACAACGCAAAGCCGACGCCACAAAGAGTGGTTAGCGCAGCTGAGATGTAATACATTGAGACAAATACGCTAGCATAGAACGGAGTATGCGACTCTAGGAACATGGCGACGAATAGCGACCACATTGACGATACGAATAGTAGCGACCAAAGCGAAACGGCGTGACGATTGCGGCGCCAGAGGGAGATAAGGCCAAGACTACACACAAGTGATATGGTTGAGGCGATAAGAAGAATAAGCGACTCGACTTTCATACTACCATAAGCATAACACAGGCGTGGGGCAAAAAAAATACCCCGCATGAAGTCCACGCGGGGGTATTTTCTTAAGTTACTGTGACTGTGGCGACGCCGCCGTATTGATAGTCGTCAATTTCGATGTCTGCAGTTATTCCCAGTCTTTCGCATGCTACTTCGATCATGTGCGCGAATTGGTTGGGGTTGTAAACGCGAAGACCTGACACGTCTTCGGTGCGTGCGATTGGCCAACCGACAATTTGGGTTAGGCATTTTTCGGTTTCGGCGTCGAGGTTGATAAAGTCCGTGATGAGCTTACCGCCGCTTTTTAACGCCGGTAGCCAGTTCGCCAGAATACCAATAATCTGCCTCTCTGTCAGGTAGTTACCGAGAAAACCAATGGAGTAGATTACGTCGGGCTGGAGATCTGCGACATTCAGTTTGAGTAGATCGGTATTCATGGTTTCGATAGGCATGTTGGCGCTAAAGGCGAATTCCTTTGCGCGCCTGAGAGCATCGGGGTTTTTATCTATGCAGACAAGCTGAGCCTGACTGCCAGATAGCGCAGCGATCTCTACAAGGGCCGATCCTGATGCCATAGATACGATTTTGCCGGAGCATTTCTGGAGAATAGGAATTACGATGTCGCGGCGGTGCTGCATGAATACTGAACACTCGTTGTTGTTGAGCCACTCTCTAAAGCGTTCGCCAACAATTTCGCCATCGGCGAAAGTAGGCTCAGCGATACTGAGCGCTTCGTCACTTAGATAGACGATTTCGAGAGCGAGATAGTCGAGCCCCTGTGGGACTAGACCAAGCCATGTGGACATTTGCGGCACCTGCGAACAGAGCCACTTTGTGCCTGACCACGCTTCTTCAGAGCCTAGTTGAACGGCATAAGCGTTATCAAGTAGGATGTGATTTCGCGTGTAGGCCTCGAACGGTTTGCGTTGTTCGATGAGCGCGGAATGATCGACAACTTTTGTCATATTAGTCACCTCTTTCTAGATAAGATACTTAAAGGCCTACACAGGAAATACGTGAAGCCTCCTACGTAAATTATTATACCACGAGAGACAAATGCCAGTTCCACCCCTTGCTGATGTCGTGGTATAATGAAGACTCATAACACAACAAAAAAGGAGTTCCTATGAAATTATCCGAGGAATTAGTTTGGCGCGGTTTTGTCGCCGAAAATACACTCGAGAACGTATCAGATCTAGATGATCGGGCACGAAGTTTCTATTGGGGCACGGATCCTTCTGCTGACAGCTTGCATGTGGGGCATTTGGCGGCGCTAATGATGTGTGCGTGCTTCATCCGAAACGGGTACAAGCCGTATCTTTTGGTTGGTGGCGCAACGGGTCAAATCGGCGACCCGAAAGACAATGCTGAGCGCGACCTGAAGCCACTTGATGAGATTGAGCATAATAAGGCGGCACTCGCCGCGCAAATTAGGCAAGTTGTGAAGAACGACAATGTCTTGATGGTGGACAACTGGGACTGGTTTAAGGGGATAAATTACATTGATTTCTTGAGAACAGTTGGCAAGGAATTTAGCATGACGCAGCTTCTTGATAGAAAATTTGTTCAAGATAGGGTTGGCGAAGGCGGCGTAGGCATTAGCTACGCGGAGTTTTCCTACTCCCTGATACAGGGCTATGATTTCCTACACCTATACCGCGAATACGGAATTGACATGCAGCTTTGTGGTGCGGATCAGTTTGGGAACTGTATTTCGGGCATGCATTTGATAAAGCGTCTCGAGGGGGCGGAAGCCGATGTCTGGAGCTGTCCTCTGATTATCGACAAGGCATCCGGAAGAAAGTTTGGAAAATCTGAGGGTAACGCAGTTTGGCTGGATTCGGAAAAAACGTCGGTATTTGATTTTTACCAGTTTTGGCTCAACCAATCTGATGACGCAGTAGAAGATTACCTCAAATACTACACTTTGATTCAGCCAGATGAGCTGACGGATCTGATGGCTGAGCACAATGAAAAGCCACAAGAACGAATTGCGCAGAAGCATTTGGCACGCGAAGCTACTGCGGTAGTGCATGGCGATGCGGCAACAGATAGTGTTGTAAAAATTACAACAGTTTTGTTTGATAAGGTGCCTGTTGAAACACTCGGCGACGATGACGTTTCCCTGCTAGCAAAGACGATCCCAACTGTTGCGCTGGGCACCGGCTTGACGGATGCATTGGTGAGTACTGAATTGGCGAAATCTAAATCCGAAGCGAGGAACTTGATAAGTTCAGGTGCTGTTTCGGTGAATAACGAAAAAGCAAGCGAAGATACGGAGGTCACATCACGATCTATTATCAAGAAGGGGAAAAATAAGTTCGTATTAGCTAAATAATCTGGAGGAAAGACGTATGGAAGGAAATTTGTCTAAAGAGGCGCTTGCAAATATAAGCTTGTGGCTAGAAGATGAGAAATACGCAGCGTACAAAGAACAACTGCAGGCGTTGATTGACGCGAAAGATTGGAAAACGCTCGAAGATGGGTTCTATAAACATATTGAATTTGGTACGGCGGGAATGCGCGGTACGACAGGAGTGGGGCCAGCGAAGATCAATACTGTTACGATTGGGGAGGCGGCACAGGCGGTAGCAGACTGCTTGCTATCTCAGAACGAGAAGCCTTCGGTGGTGGTGGCATACGATACGCGACTCACGTCGCCAGAACTATCAAAGATGGTGGCGGCGGTGCTCGCGGCTAGCGGAGTGATGGTCTATTATTTTGAATCGTTTAGGTCTACGCCTGAGCTTTCGTTTGCGATTAGGCGGCTAGGCGCATCGGCAGGAATCGTGATTTCGGCGTCGCACAACCCACCAGCGGATAACGGCTTTAAGGTGTATTGGTCTGATGGGGCGCAAGTGTCGAGTCCAGATGACAAGAAATTGCTCGAGGCGTTTGCGAACATCAAGACAATCAATCAGGGAGATTTTAATTCGCTAAAACTGAAAGATCAGATTGTATTGATCGGCGATGAGGTTGATAAAGATTATCTAGATACGACGCTCAAGGTGAACGAGGAATACACGGACTTTAATAAAGACCTCGCTCCGGCACTAAAGATTGCCTACTCACCGCTACATGGCGCTGGCCAAACCTCGGCATTACCGATGCTGAAAATGACCGGTTTTGACGTGGTCACAGTAGACGCAGAGATGTTGCCAGATGGGCACTTCCCTGCACTCGAGAACAATATTGCAAACCCAGAAATTGACTCGGCGAACAAAGGAACGATCGAGCTGATGGAATCGGCGAATTGCGACCTTGGCGTCGTGACTGATCCAGACGCAGACCGCTTGCGCCTGACGATTCGCACTAATGACGGACTGAAGGCCGTAAACGGCAACCAATCGAGCGCGCTTGCAACGGATTATCTTTTGAGCAAGGACGCAAAGGGCTATATCTGCAAAACGATTGTCACGACTGATCTGATTGATGCGCTGGCTGAAGGTCATAAGACGGAAATTTATAATAATTTCTTGATTGGTTTTAAATATATCGGTAGAAAAGTTAATGACCTAGAAGGCACGGGTAAGCGATTTATTATTGGCGCCGAAGAATCATATGGCATGCTGGTAGGGCCACAAGCGCGCGATAAGGATGCGGCAACGGGAGCGTTAGTGCTTGCTGAATATGCGGCAGAGTTGAAGAAAAAAGGCAAAAACCTGTATGACCGACTATTCGAGCTATACGAGAAGTACGGAGTTTTCGTAGAAGAACAGGTATCGGCAATGTACCCCGGAGCAGATGGCTTCAAGACAATGCAGAATGTGATGGCAAAATTAAGAAGTGAGCCGCTAACCGAGGTGGGCGGGCTGTCGGTAACGAAGGCGATTGATTGCCTGAGCGAAGATACGCCAACTGCAGATAAGGGCGACGTGATAATTTTGGAATTCAACGACGATCACAGATGCCGAATTACGATTCGCCCATCTGGAACTGAGCCAAAATTGAAATTTTATGGTCAATGGTATGTGCCTGCTGATAAGAAACAGGATATATACGCGCAGTATGCCGACGTCTCGGATAAGACAAAGGGAGTCTTGGAAGCCCTCAAAGCGCTATTGCTGCAATAATGATACAATATAGGCATGAGCAAAAAACGTAAGAATATTTTGCCGCGGTTTTTCCGATTTCTAGGTAGAATTTGCCTGAGCGCCGGTGCGGTGCTTGCCGTGGGCGTGGGAATAATGTTGATTTATGAAGCAACTGGATCGGTGAATATTGCCGATAAGGTGGTCGTTGTGCCCGGAGACCCGTCTGCCTCGACTGACGATGCAATAAAGACTAGTAATATAATTTGGACGGGGCTGTTCGTGGTCGCGATGCTGGTGGGGTTTGCTTTCGTGATGGACAAACTAAATGGATTTGTACGGGGTGCGATAAAGAGTACTGCTAATTTCTTGAATTGGCCGATCTTCGCAACGGAGATGGTGGCGACTTTGGCGATATGGGGGCTGTGCACGGCGCTATTATTGTTCTGGCTACCGGTTGGAGCAATTTTGTCTGGAGCGGCGTTGATATTCACCGAATTGTGTTTTATTTTGGCGTGGCTGCTATATAAAATGCCGAAATATAAGCTTTAGTTTGTAACTGAAAAGCACTTATGTTAAACTTACTATATGGGTAATTCTAGAAAGACTTATGTTGTTGCTAACTGGAAAATGAACTTTACACCGGGTGAGGCAAGCATATATTTACACAAACTTTCCGAGAGGATCAAAGGCGCGCGCGATTTGCAAATTGTGCTCTCCCCTTCTCTGGTTTCGCTGCAGCCATTGTCGCTGCAAGTAAATCGACGACAATTTAAATTGGCGACGCAAAACTTCTATTGGCGCGATTTTGGCGCCTATACTGGCGAGGTAGCGTTGGCACAGCTGAGAGGCTTCGTTGACTATGCTTTGGTTGGCCACTCAGAAAGACGCCATATTTTTAACGAAACTGATAAAGATATTCGCGAAAAGGTGAAGGCGGCGATTCGCAATGACATAACCCCTATTCTCTGTATTGGCGAGACTGCCGATGAGCGCTTTATGGGTGAGACCGACGTAGTAATCTATGATCAGTTGCTTGGCGGATTATCTGAGGTCAGTAAAGAAGACATTGATAAGGTAATTGTGGCCTACGAGCCAGTTTGGGCGATTTCGAGCACGAAGAATGCCCGAAGCGCCAACCCAGAGGAAATCGAAGATGCAGTGAAGCGAATTCGCAAACACATCGCAAAACTTTACGGCAAAGAGGTCGCAAAGAAAATCTCGGTTCTCTACGGCGGATCTGTTAATTCTAGTAGCGCAGCGGCATACTTCAACGTTGAAGGTGTCGACGGACTGTTGATTGGAGGGGCAAGTTTGATAGCTGATACATTCTGTGATATTGTAGAAATAGCTAAGGGTGTAGACAAATGAATAATGAAAGAGATTTCGTAGATTTGGATAAGGCGGTAAAGGAACATCAAATGAAAAAAGCATCTTCGAGAACTACTGCAGTAAAGCCTGCTACAAGAGGGCGCTTTATGGATATGGTGAGACCTGGTGCACAGGCGCAGCCCCAGGCGCGTCCATCCACACGAAGTTATAGTGCGGGCAGACCAAGCTCTGCTACGCCATCTAAGGTAGACGCAAAGAATGGGCCAATGACGAATAAGCGACGCATGGATATGGTGATGCCAGTAAAGAAGGCAGCCACGCTAAAGCCTGCTGAGACTCCGACCAAACAACCAACTGCGCGCCCTGCCCCTAAGGAAACGCCAAAACCGCAACCAAAAAATGCGGATGCGCCACGACCTAACTTGTTCTCTGATGACGATTTTATAATTGACGACAAAATACAGGGTGGAGCTTCAGGTGAGTCTCCAAATGCGAATAACTTCTCGATTGGCGGACGATCGCCATTCATCCGAGACGCAAAGGTGGACAAGCGCCCACTTGGGCCAAATGTTCCAGAAAGCAATGCTGGGGCGATTCGTAGCACGAAGAATGTTTATAGCCAGAAGACGCCGCTAAAAGCCGGTGCAGGAGATACTCCTGGACGAAGCGTGATTACTGTGGCAGCTCCGAAGAAGAAATCTGGGTGGCTATGGGCAGCGCTGACGCTTGGTATTATTGTGGCTGGCGGTGGTATCGGGCTACTCGCATACATGATTTTCGCTCAGAACTAAGAATTTATGGTATAATTTGAGAGCATGGTGAGTGTAGCTCAGTTGGTTAGAGCACTTGATTGTGGTCCAAGAGGTCGTGGGTTCAATTCCCATCACTCACCCCATTAAGAATTTGCGGGCGTCGTATAGCGGTCAATATACGAGTTTTCCAAACTTGTGATCAGAGTTCGACTCTCTGCGCCCGCACCAAACGAGACTATAAAAAAGCCGCCTGGGAGACCCAGACGGTTTTTTGTTTAGTATAAAACATTGATGACCTGTGCGGAGTAGTTACACTCGTAAGATCGGCCTTCGCTCATGGTGTCGATAAATTCGACGCCGGTGAGGCGTTCGACCGAGAAGCCGGTGAGGCCTCTTGCGAAGTTGAGGCCGTTTGAGTAGATATAGCGCTCGTCGGAGCGATAAATCTCGGGGCCACGATACGGGCAATCCTGCGGCGCTGCCTTAAGGGCTTCGTCGAGACACTTGTAGGTGTCTGTGATTTGTTGCTCGCTGAGATCCGGCATCAGGCGCCCCTGTACTGTCATAGTCCAGCACTCAATCCAATCTCTTGCGGGGCTTTCGCGCCATGAGACCACAATGATGCCGCTGAATGGTTCCCCGCCCCAAAACCAGTCCTGATAGCGCCAATCGTGCTTCTCCCACTCGAACGACGGCTCGCCACCTATGGGCGTGTCGTCTTCGTCGACGGTGCCGTTTTTGTAGCGGTGCTGAAACGATGCGTAGATAAACTCAAGTAGATCTTTTGCGTGGCTATCCAGCCAGCCAATTGGTAATTTCGCCATGGTATTACCCTCCCTTTACCATCAAAATTATTTTCGCATAAGTCATATGCAAATGTTCTTAGCTCTTTTGCAGAGCTATAATTCTAATTATATCATACTTTGATAGAAAAAGCAATAGTGCTTACGCTTTAGGCGAGGTCGGAAGCGACGCGGTTGACTTCGTCCATGGTGGTGACACCGGAGAGAGCCTTGAGCATGCCGTCTTCGCGCATGGTAACCGTACCCTTCATCTTTGCGACGCGCATGATGTCGCCAGCGGTGGCACGAGATACGATAAGTTTCTGAATGTCATCATCAACGTCGATGGCTTCATAAAGACCGGCACGACCGGCGAAACCACCTGGAGTATCTTGAGAATCAACACCTCTAACGAGGGTGAATGATGGTGCGCTGGCGATTGGCAAACCTGGGTAGCCGAGGTCGTCGCTGACGCGGGCGACATCTTCCTGTTTTTGCGGAAGAAGGTGGCCGACGACTTCGCGAAGCTCGTTGGTCTCGATTTCTGGAGATTGATAGACTTCCCTTTTCTCAGCGACGCGGCGCACGAGGCGCTGGCCAATAACTGTATTAAGCGTGGACGCGATAAGGAAAGGCTCGATGCCCATATCAAGGAGGCGCGGGAGAATACCGGCAGCAGAGTTGGTGTGAAGAGTCGAGAACACAAGGTGACCGGTGAGGGCTGCTTGAACGGCAAGGTTTGCAGTTTCGGCGTCGCGAATCTCACCAACCATGACTACGTCGGGATCCTGACGTAGAATACTACGCAAGCCAGAGGCGAACGTAAGACCAGCGTCGATATTGACCTGAATCTGGTTGACGCCATCCATCTTGTACTCGACAGGGTCTTCTAGGGTAACGATATTGATGGATTCGTTTTTAATCTTCTTGATAAGCGCATAGAGTGTGGTGGATTTACCAGAACCGGTAGGGCCGGAGGTTAGAATCATGCCGTTTGGTTTTTCGATACCGGTGGTGACGTCGCGGAGTGCGCGACCGGTCATACCCATTTTTTCGACTTCCATGGTGGTGCCAGATTTGTCCAAAAGACGAATAACGACTTGCTCGCCCCAGACGACTGGAGAGATGGCGATACGAAGGTCGATCTCTTTTTCGCCGACGAGAACTGTAAACTGACCATCCTGAGGGACGCGGTGTTCGTCGATCTTGAGGTTGGCAAGAATCTTAATACGGCTGACGAGCGCTGGCTCGATGGATTTTGGTAGCTCCATGACCTGACGGAGCACGCCGTCGATACGGCAGCGAATAACTAGGGCGTTTTCGAGCGGCTCAATGTGGATATCGCTCGCTTTGCTGCGGGCGGCGTATTCGAGAATTGTGGTGAGAGCCTTGGAAATTGGCGAATCTTGGGTGATAGTTTTGACATCACCGGACGCCTCTTTTTTGCGAATTTCCTCGGTGGCACCCTCGGCGGCTTTTTTGACTTCTTTAAAATCAGCGTTGTACTGAGTAAGGATATGTAAAATACCTTCGTTTGACGCCATGAGCGCGCGAATAGGCTTTTGCACCATGGTGGAAAGATAATCGGTTTGCTGAATGTTTGCGACATCGAGCATGGCGATAACGAGCTGCCCGTTGATTTCACCAACTGGCACCGCCATGGAACGCTCGGCGGCTTCTTGTGGGAGGGTTTGGAGAATTTCGAGTGGAATCTTGACGTTGTCGAGGTTAACAAAAGGTACGCCCTGCACTACTGCGGATGCGTGCTGTACGATTGCGTCGTCGACTAGACCTTTATTCACGAGTACGGCCAAAATAGGCTGACCGGTTTTTTTGATCTCGTCGTAGGCGGATTGAACGGCAATTGGGTCGATCAAACCTTCGTCGAGCAATAGCTTAACTACCTTATCTTGAGCTTCCTTGGGCAAGAGCGCCATGGATTACTCCCCAGTCTCACTGTTATCAGCGTCAGTCTCCGAATTATCTGCTTCGTCGGTTATGGTTTCGATGTCGACACAGATTTGGTTTTGTGCGTCCCATTCTTGGTTTTCTGCACAGTTACCAACGTAGACTTCCACAGTTGGGTTTACGGCATCCGTATTGAAGACTTCTGGATCTGGTTCGGAAACAGTAGCGGCGATAGTGTCCATGTAGGTAATCCTGACGGACTCGTCGTTTGGATCGCCAAGCATTGAATTACCAATAAGATAAGCAATGATTGTCGTGATGACTGAGATAAGTATGACTGCTGCTATATCGGTTTTTTTCATTTCTTCGTTGTCTTTCCTTTATCTTCGTCTGCGTAGATGATTTCGGTTTTGGTTGCCGCCTCAACTGGTGTTGAGTAATATGCTACTGCAGTACTGCGAAGTTCGATACGATCATTGCTGCCACCTTCGCTGCTGTGCCAAGAAATGGTAGCGGTGCGAATGTCGATGTTGCGAATGGAGCGTTCGATAGTGTCGAGTACGGCTTTGGTGGTGGAGCCGGTATTTTGGATGGATAGGCTGATTGGGATGGTATTTAGTCCAGTTGCGGCGTCTGTGGAACCACTGCCACCAGGGGAGATAGCTTCTGGCTCAACTGGATTGCCGCCTTCGTCACTCGTAAGCAAGAATAATTTGTTCAAGCTAGCGTAGACGGCTTCGTCGTTACGAACCGATGGAAGTGCATCTGGGATGACGCGTAGTGCCGAACAGGTGCGAGCAAGCGAGACGCTGCTTTCTGTTGCGACGGGATTGCCATCAACGTCGACACATCCAGCGTCGCGAGCGCGCGCCATGACTTCGAGGTTGGCATTATTAGCAAGCCCTGCTACCCCATCGTCTTCATTGCCTACGATATTGTCTTTTAGTTCTTCGAGGTTGTCTTGAATGACGACATAGCTCTTAATCACTTCGTCTTTGCGAGCGATCACTCTGCTGTTGAACGACATCCACTTGATGAAGTAGATAGCGCCTACGATACCAAGACCTAGGATAATAGATGCGCCACAAACTGCGAGGAACATTTTTTGACTTGCCTTATCAATAGCGGCTCGCTTTGCGATTGCAATTTCTTTTTGTGCCATATTAGTTGCCCTCCAAACATTGTTGATCTTCCGGATCGCAATCCGCTGCTTTTTCGGTGAACATGTCTCTGATCTGAGTGTAGCTGTCCGTTACGTTCTGACGGCTTGGGCCAACGATACGCATGTGCTTGTTTGACGATGCAAATACATCTTTAGTGATTAGGACTGTCGCGTTAAACCTGAGAACTAGGCGATCGTTGGAATCGCGGCCGTTGGATGAATCGCGAATTGCTGGATCGGAGGATAATAGTGGGCATTTTGCCAATGTAGCGTCTTCGTCGAATTTGCCACCATCACCGTATTCTACACACTCGCTCTTGAAGAAGTAACCACCGCCATTTTCTTCGTTGGCTTCGATGTAGTTCTCTTTTTCGTCTAGAGTAGCGTAAGTGCGTCGGATTGGGATGTCGATAATTGTTGGCACTTCTTCTGCTTCTTCGTCTTCGGTAGTAGCGTCGTCAGTTGCGGTGTTATCGGTAGATTCATCAGTATTAGTGTTGTCGGGTATTAGTGGAGCTTCGCAGCCAGCTTGACCTTGGTGGTAGACACCGTAGAGAACGCCATTTACTGCTGTCTCGGTAATACACATAGTTGGGATTTCGACTTCGCTGCCGCTTTCGTCGGTGCGATAGTAGCGTCCGTAATCAAAGTATGATTTTGTGGCGGACTTCTTGAAAACTTCCAATGCTTTGTAGTCGATGTTGCTGATGGAGTCGCCTTGCGCTTCAAAGTTGAGAGTGGTGTCGACAAGGTTGACGCTAAGCTCAGAGATATTCACTACTTCGTCGCCAGCTGGAAGGATGACATCGAGAATACCGAATACGCGAGAAAGCAGGAGCTTGTTGTCGTTAACTGTTTGGAGCTTACTCATTTGATCTTGGATCGTGAGGAAGTCGTTGACGTTTGCGAACTGAAGAACTGCCGTTCCGTAGTCTTTACATACTTTTTCGTCGCCACCTTCAGAACGGCAAAGAATTTCTTTGTCTTGATTTGCGAGGGCGATGTTTTGACCGCCTACGATACTGCCAAGAATTAGAACTACGCCAGCCGTTGCAGCTGCTACGATAATACAAATGAACAGCACGAGGTTTGATGCTCGTTGCTTGCGGAGCATATCAGCTTTGATATCTGGTACTAAATTTACTTCAAACATATGTTACCTATTATTTGTCCTTTCCGCTAAGCCAATCGCTACTGCAAATTCTGCTGCAACCTGAGAAAGAGCTTGTTGTTGTTCTGGGGTTACTCGAACTAGCTGCCATGGGTTGCCCTGCGAAGTGGCAACTTCGGTTTTTGCCTCAATGTACTCTGCGATAAACGGAATGACACCAGCGAAGCCAGATAGAATAATGCCGCCAACGCCGACGTTTGGATACTTTGTCTGGAAGAAGCGAACGGATTTGCCGAGCTCTGATGCAAAGTTTTCAAGAACTGAATCGAGGGCTTTGAATACTTGGCCGTCGAGTTTGTCTTGTGCTAGACCGAACTTGAGAATGAACTGACGAGCTTGGTCTTCGCGAACGCCCAAAGAGGTCGCAACAGTCTTGACCAAGACGCTAAGCCCACCTGGGATCGTACGAACGAGGCGAGGTGCGCCACCGTAAACAACTACAAGGTCGGTTGAGCTTTCGCCGTAATCAATAATAAGACGGGCGTCGGTAATGCCTGGAGGGGTCAATGCGCGCGCCATTGCGATTGGCTCAGGTTCTTGAGCGACGATATTTAGACCATACTGCTCAATGTCTTCCATACGCTCTTCGGCGTAGGCAATAGAGGTAGACGAGATAAGGACTTCTGCTTTTGTTTGGTCGGCAGGATTTGGGCCAAGCACGACAAAGTCGGCTTTTGCTTCATCCATTGGCATTGGGATATACTGATCCATTTGATAGCGAACAACTTTTTCGATAGATTTTGCGTCTTGATTTGGAACGTCAATTAACGCGGTAAAAGTTTTGTTTGCAGGGAGCCCGATTGCGATATTCTTAGTATGAATACCTGCTTGCTGCATGGCGCCAAGAATAGTCTCGCCAAGTTTGCGTTTGCCGTTCTCGCTACTATCTTGAACGATAGTATGAGAGACAGGAACGTATGCAAACTTTTGCAAAGTCCATCCTCTCTGAGAATCTCCCGATAATTGCACCAATCGTAGCGCATTTGTTCCTATATCTAGCGCGAAGAACTCGCCCACACCATGTGTTAAACTCATAAGATTAGTTTAGCATAAGCACATAAAGAAAACAACAAAATTATTTATACATTAAAGCGAAATTCTACAACATCACCTTCTTGCATCAGGTAGTCTTTACCCTCGGTACGCATGAGTCCTGCTTCGCGAACGGATTTTTCGTTACCCAAGCGAACGAGATCGGCATATTTGCATACTGTGGCAGCAATAAAGCCTTTTTCGAAATCGGTGTGGATGACTCCAGCTGCTTGGGGTGCGGTTGCTCCCTTTTTGACAGTCCAAGCACGAACTTCTTTTTTGCCAGCAGTGAGGAAAGACTGCAGACCGAGAGCTTCGTAGGCGACGCGAACGAGCTGGGCGAGACCATCTTCTTCGACGCCGTAGCTTCTTAGAAACTCGGCCTTTTCGTCGGGGGTCATGTCGGCCATTTCGGACTCAAGCTTGGCATTTACGAAAACACATTTGTTTGGGGCGACGATGGTGCCGAGCTCGTCACGGATATTTTGATCGGCAAGCTCGGACTCGTCGAGGTTGAACATGAAGAATACTGGCTTTGCGCACAGAAGATCGAGACCTTCGATTTCGGGGATGTGCGTCTTCCCTGCTTTGAGTTCTTCGAGGCAGGCGTCGATTTCGGCGACTTTTGCGACGGCGGCTTTGTCGCCACTCTTGGTTTCGCGGTGAGCTTTTTCGCGAGCACGCTCGAGGACTTCGATATCGGCAAGAGCAAGCTCGGTTTCGACCATTTCGATATCTCGCTTAGGATTGACAGAATCAGCAATATGTGTTATATTCCCATCATGAAAGGCACGAACGACGTGGCAAATAATTTTGCAGTTTCTGATATTCGCCAAAAACTTGTTGCCGAGACCTTCGCCCTGAGAGGCGCCAGCAATTAACCCTGCGATGTCGACAAATTCGACAGTCGCGGGTACGACTTTTTCGGTTTCGTACATTTCGGCGAGGACGTCGAGACGATCGTCTGGCACGGGCACGATACCGGTGTTAGGTTCAATAGTAGCGAACGGGTAATTTGCTGCCAGCGCACCAGCATTGGTGAGAGCATTAAAAAGCGTGCTCTTCCCTACGTTGGCTAGACCGACAATTCCTATCTTTAACATTTGTCTATTTTAACATATTTATAAATAATTTCACCGAGGAAAAGCCCCCAATCAGCTTGGGGGCTTTAGTTGTTTCCTAATGAACTACTTGGACTGCAAACAATCGAGCATGCAGCGAATACTAAAATCGGTAAAAGCATCTCCGCGCATCATGTCGCTGATGAAGCCAGAAGCTTCGACAGCAACAAGACCTTGGGTCTGAATAATATACTCCCAAATTTCTGATACGGAAGTCTTCAGCCGATTGTGAGCTTCTTGGTCTTTTTCGGGCGCGATGGATTTGCGGCGCTTGCGATTTGTTGCGTCGATCGTGAAGAGCAACAGCTTTGCCAAGCAACCACACGCCAGAAAGCCGTGATGGTCGGAACCGCTTACTGTGAGACCAACGACGAGTTGGCAGTCTTTGGCGCCGAGCGCCATGCCGTAAGAGATTTCTCCATCGTGATAGATCACGGGGCTGTGCCCTGGGAACCTACCGTCTTGATAGTAGGGCTTGATAGCATCGTCAGCGAATTTTTCGAGATACGTGTAGGGGTAGGAATAGTCGCCCATGGCGAAATGACAACGGCTAGAACTGTCGAACTTGGCGACCAAAGACGGAACCATGCCGCTAGACCACCGGTAGACATTGTAGACGAGGTTGGAGCAGTCGTACTTTTTGGCAAATTCATCCATGAGATAGGCGATGAAGTCTAAGCCGACGGAATCGATAAGATACATGTCGCTTGGCTTCGTGATCCTGACGAGGGACATTTTTCATTCCTCCTTCTTCCAGAAAGACCAGATATCTAGTACGAGAATCGCGAGTTCACCTCCTTGTTCAAAAGAAACTTAATGTTCGGGCGGTCAAAAAGACCACAATACTTCATTATAGCATATTTTGGCTTAAAAATCAATAAAAGGCTAGGATTTGAGGCCGATGATAAACGTGGTGCGCCCTTTTGTAGAGGTGGCTGAAAGCGCCCAGCCGTTTTTGTTGGCGAGGCCTTTGGCGATGGCGAGGCCGAGGCCGGAGCCTTCGGAGGTTTTGTCGAGCTGATAGAAGCGATCGAAGATTTTGTCGAGACGAGCTTTTGGCACAGTTTTGCCGTCGTTGGTGATGGCGATGGTCTTGGTCTTTTTGTTGAGGCTGACTTCGATGGATTTTTCGGAATATTTGACTGCGTTGTCGATGAGGATGTTGACGATTTGCGTGAGGTCGGCAGCGTTGGTATTGACGACCAGCTGCTCTTTGGTCTTGAACTCGAAAGTTTTGCCTTCGAGTTTTGGCTCGAAACAACGGGCTTGTTTTTCGATGAGGTTGTGGACATTTGTTTGGGTTTTTTGGATAGGTTTTTTGACAGCGTTGTCGGCGCGGGCGAGTGCGAGTAAATCATTTATGAGGTTGTTGGCGCGAGTGAGATTGCTTTCGATGTTCCCTGTCCAGGGCTGCTCATCGGCACCGAGCGCTTCAAAATTAGCCTGCACAATGGCGATCGGAGTTTTGAGCTCGTGGCTGGCATTGGCGATAAATTCTTTTTGCTTGGCGTAGGCTTCGCGAATGGGCCGAATGGATTTTTCTGCCATGTAGTAACTGGCGGCAAAGACTAGTGCCTCAACGGCGAGACCGACGAAGATGAGGACGAGTGCGAGATCGGCGAGCTGTTCGGCGTTACTAATACGCATACGCTCTTCGAGGAGGGCGCGAATTTCGGCGGTGGAGTTTTCGTCGAGCCATGTGACGGCGGCGGCGATTACGCGTGGAGATGGGAGGGTGTTTGCCGTGATGGCGAAAACCATGACGAACGCGGTGAGAATAATAGCTGACGAAATAACAATATTGCTGAGAATAAATTTATTACGTAGCTTGTCAAACATTTTGCAGCATTAGTCTTTCGTTAGCTTGTAGCCGAAGCCACGAACGGTTGCGATTTTGGCTTCGCTGCCGAGCTCTTTGAGTTTTTTGCGGAGGTGAGAAATGTAAACTTCGATGTAGTTGTCTTCTGCGATGAGGGTGTTGCCCCAAATTTTGTTCAGAAGGAAATCTTTTTTAACGACTTTGTCTGGTGTCTTCATGAGCTCTGCCATAATGCCGGATTCTTTTGCGGTGAGGCGGGTGCCGTTGAGTTCTTTGTTTGTAATGTTGTAGCAGAGATCGCCGAAGTGGACTTCTTGGTCTTGGATTTCGGCTGGACGACGAACTACGGCGTGGATGCGAGCGATAAGCTCGGCGGTCTTGAACGGCTTTGCGAGATAATCGTCGGCGCCGAGGTTTAGGCCGCGAACTTTGTCGTCGACCTCAGAAAGGGCAGAAAGCATAATCACGGGAGTGTTGATGCCTTTGCTGCGCATATGTTGGAGAATTTCGGTGCCAGAAACGTTTGGCAACATAATATCTAGTACGACACAGTCGTAAATATCTTTGGTGGAGGCGTTTAGCCCTGTCTCACCATCTCGCGCGACGTCCACCGAAATTTTTTGTTTTTCTAGGTTGTGTTTGACAGCTTCTGCCAAAAACTTCTCATCTTCTACGTATAAAATTCTCATAACACATGCTCCAACTATTAGTTTAACATGTTATCATTATATGTAACAGGGGTGAAGCAAACCTTAAAAAAGGAATACAAGATGGAAGAAATGAAAAAGCTACTCAAGGGAGTATTTTATATTTCAACAATGGACGGCGATCAGCCAAGGGTGCGCCCCTTTGATTCGTGCATTGAGCTGGACGGAAAGTTTTACTTTGAGACAGCAAACACGAAGGACGTTTATAGGCAGCTCAAGGAAAATCCGAAAGTTGAGATCGTGGCGCATGATGAGGGCGGAACTGTGAGGGTGACGGGCGAAGCGTACGAGATTACTGACGCGGATATTATTGCGGGCGTGGAGCGCGAGGTTGGAAAGTATTTGAACAACCCAGCTTTGGCGGTGTTTTGCTTGCAGAACGCAAATGCGAAGATGATGAACCAGAGCGGAGAGACTGAGACGTTTCAGTTTTAGCAGATAAGATGTTTGATAGAAAAGATTTGAGAGATTTTGCGTTTATTTTCTCGGCTTGTTTGTCGGTGGTATTGCTGATTGTAAGTAATATCGCGGCGACAAAGCTGTGGGATTTTTTTGGAATTGCAGTACTTGATGGCGGCATTTTGTCCTTCCCTTTTGCTTTTGTACTGTCTGATATGATCTTGGAAATCTGGGGAAAAAAGAAGGCTAAATACATAATTTGGTGCGGGTTTATTTTGAATTTGCTGGCGATGGGCTTTCTGGGACTTGTACAAGTTTTGCCGGCTGGTGAAGGCTGGGAAAACCAAGCGGCGTACGAAGTGATATTGGGGTTCTTGCCGCGCGTGGTGCTGGGTAGTATGGTTTCGTATATCGTGGCGCAACTTTTGAATGTGGCGGTATTTGTGAAGATTCGCAATATTACTGGCAAAAAATGGCTGTGGGCGCGGAGCTTGGGGTCGAGCGTGGTTGCGAATATTGCGAACTCGCTGGCGTTCTGTGGGATTGTATTTGGGGGCGTAATTGACGCGGGTGCTTGGTGGGGTATGGTGGCGACGTCTTGCGGACTAATGATTTTGTTTGAGGTTGTGCTACAGCCGGTGAATTATTTCGTGGTGGCAAAAATGCGTAAGCTGGTGCCGGAAGCGAAAGATGAGTAGTAGTTTTTATTTTGAAGCCGAGAAAACTCTATCAAATGGCTTGGGGCGAGCTGGGGTAATACATACGCCGCATGGCGACATAAAGACGCCGACATTTTCGGCGGTAGGAACGCATGGCGCGGTGCGAAATATCGGAATGGGTGAGCTGCACGAACTTGGCGCGCAAGTTATGCTGTCGAACGGATACCACTTGCGACGACGAGCGGACGAAATAGATAGCGCTGGCGGGTTGGCAAAATGGAGCGGCTGGAACGCGCCGACAATTACGGATAGCGGCGGGTTTCAGGTGATGTCGCTAGGATCGGGACTTGGCAAAGTTGTGTCGATGGACAAGAAGGACGCGGCGGCGGGACGACAAACTCCACACGAAAAACGTCTGGCGACGATTACGGAAGAGGGGGTGCATTTTACGGATCCGTGGGACGAAAAAGAAGAATTTATGGGCCCTGAAGAATCAATGCAAGTGCAGCATAAGATTGGTGCGGATATTATGATGGCGTTTGATGAGCTAACTTCGATTGGCGATTCGTACGAATACAATATTGAGGCTATGGAGCGAACACACCGATGGGCGCAGAGGTGTCTGGATGAGCACGAGCGGCTGGGTGGCGAACAGGCGCTGTATGGAGTGTTGCAGGGCGGACACTATGAGGATTTGAGGAGAACAACGGCGCGGCATTTGGGGGCGATGAATTTTGATGGCTTTGGGCTGGGTGGCGCTTTCTCGAAGGAAGATCTTGGTAGGATTTTGCAATGGGTGGCGGAAGAGCTGCCGTTTGATAAGCCACGACATTTGCTGGGACTTTCGCGACCAGATGATATTTTTGTGGGGGCGGAACTGGGGTGCGATACTTTTGACTGCGTGGCGCCAACGCGCGAAGCACGGCATGGGCGAGTCTATACACTCGATGGTGATGTGAACTTGCGAAAAGGAATTTGGGCAGATGTGGACGAGCCATTGGATGAAGGGTGTGATTGTGCAACCTGCAAAGAAGGGTGGACGCGTGGAAAAATCCGGGCACTTCTAAAATCGCAGGATAGGAGCGAAAAAGAGCGATACTTTGAGCTGGCGAGCGTGCATAATGTGCGTTTTATCGTGAGGCTGACGGAGCAAATTCGCGAAAACATGCTCGAGGATAGGTTTGAGACTTTCCGTGATGAATTTCTGAAGAGATACTACTAGTATTATCTGCTTATGTGTTAAAATGGGGCTATGAGTAGGTCTATACAAGTTGATACAAAAACTTTTGTGCGATTTTGGCTAGTTATCTTGGGGTTGGGGCTTGCCACGCTGTTTATATGGAAGGCAGGCATGGGGCTTTTGATTCTTGGCATTTCCCTTTTCCTCGCGATTGCAATTTCGCCGTTAGTAAATAAGCTAGCAAATATTATTCCTGGTAAGGGACGAAAATTGCCGACGGCGCTTGCGTACGTACTGGTAGTTGGAGCACTGATGGCGATAATAGGAGTAGTAGTGCCAGCGGTCGTGAATGAGACTGTTAAGTTTGTGGGCAACTTGCCGAATACGATTGGCGACGTGACTGATGGACTTAGCGGCATAAATGATTTTGGTAATGCATTTGGAATTGAGAACTTCCAAGATCAGATCATGAAAGCAGTAGAGGGGTTCTCGACTGCGTTTGTGGCGGACTTTGGAAATAACCTATTGAATTCGGTTGGTGCGATTGGCAGTTTCTTTGCTGCAACGATTTTGATCTTGGTGCTGACGTTCTTGATGCTGATGGAAGGCCCAACTATGTTGAGTCATTTTTGGAAAAACTTTGAACAAAATAAACGCACGCCAAAGATACAGCGCGTGATGGATAAGATGGCAGACGTTATCGCGAAATACGTGACGGGCGCGCTAACGGTAGCGGTGATCAACGGATGCGCAACAACACTAATTGTGTTCATAATGTCGATGATATTTAATTTCTCTGCTGGACTGGCGCTGCCGTTTGGTTTGATTACTGGCGTGATGAGTTTGATTCCGATGTTTGGATCGTTCATCGGCGGAGCTTTGGTTGCGGTGCTGCTTGCATTTAATTCATGGGGCGCAGGCATAGCATTCTTCATATATATTATTGTTTATTTGCAGATCGAGGCGAACTTCATCTCGCCAAAGGTACAGAGCAAGGGGATGCAGCTTCCAGCCCTAATCGTGCTTGCTGCTGTGACTATTGGTGTATATATGTTTGGCCTGATCGGCGCGATTGTCGCAATTCCGATTGCCGGATGTATCAAAGTTTTGGTTGAAGAATACGGCGCTGGTTCTGCAGAAAAAGTAGAGAAACCAGACGCTAAGCTAGTTGCCAAATAGCACCGCCATCTGCGGTGTCGCGGATGGTTATGCCCTGTTCTAGCAATTGACTACGTAGCTCATCAGCGCGAGCGTAGTCTTTTTCGTCTTTTGCTACAACGCGAGCGGCAATAAATGCCTTCTGTTGCAAAGTAATGTCTGGAGTACTGTCTGCTAGCTCAAGACCAAAAATCTCGTCGAGAAATTCGATAAATTCCTGCGATGGCACATTAGCATCAATGCTCTTGTCGAGGACGGCGAGAGCCTCGGCGGAATTGAGGTTGTTATTGAGTGCCGTGAGAATGGCGGCTTTGGCGTCTTCCATGTCGGTAGCAGGACGCTGGTGGCGAAGTGCTGCGAAATTGCGGTAGTTCATGAGGCGTTCATGAGCAGCAGATAGTTCGTCGAAAGAAAAATTGCGCTCGGTGCGATAGTGCCCTTGCAGAACCCACATGCGATAATCGAGGTGAGTAAAATCTTTGTTTTCTAAGTCCTCAAAGGTATAAACATTACCAAGAGATTTGGAGATTTTGTCGCCGTTGATTGTGATGAAATTGTTGTGCAGCCAAAAGCGCGCGAGCGGCTTGTCATAGGCGGCTTCGCTTTGCGCAATTTCGTTGGTGTGATGGATCGGGATGTGATCAATGCCTCCGGCGTGAATGTCGATAGGCTCGCCGAGAGTTTCGTGAATAATTGCAGAACATTCGATATGCCATCCTGGGTAGCCAGCGCGACCAAGATAATCCCATTGCATGGCATGATCTTCGCCGTCTTTGACCCACTTCCAGAGAGCAAAATCACTAGGGTTTTTCTTCTCGGGGTTGAAGTCGACGCGTGCGCCAGCTTTCAAATTTTCGAGGTCGAGATGGGCGAAATCTGCGTATGCTGGAAATTTTGAAGTATCATAATAAATGCCGTCGGAAGTTTCGTATGTGAAGCCCTTTTCGGTAAGCGTATTGATAAGACTGATGTCCGACTCGATATAATCGGTGGCACGAGCTATCTTTGTGGGCTCAACGAGATTGAGGGCGCGAAAATTCTTGAGGAAATCTTCCATATAATATTCGGCAACTTGCCAAACAGTTTTGCCTTCGCGACGAGCTCCCTTCTCGAGTTTATCTTCGCCTTCATCGCCATCAGAAGTAAGATGCCCAACGTCGGTGATATTGAGGACACGATCTTCTCGCCAGCCGTTTTGACGAATGGTACGAATTAGCAAATCCCAATATATATATGCGGTGAAATTACCGATATGCGCATTGCTATACACAGTAGGCCCACAGGTGTAGATTTTGACTCGATTTGGATTGGTTGGTACAAATTCTTCTACGGATTTTGTGAGTGTATTGTATAGCTTCATAGTGAAATTATACCATACGGGATGAGGTGACTTAGAGAGGCGGGCTAGACGTCGCCGTAGCCACTCTGGGGGTCTACTCTCCAGTAATCGTCATAATTGTAGTCGTCATCATATGCGCCGGCGTCGTAACCATAGTCATAGTCGTAGCCATAATCATAGCTGTAACTATCGACTTCTGCCATGATGACACTAAAGACGGCAATGATAATAAAGACGACAAAGAAGACAACGATTAGGGCAACAACAATGCTGTTCTTGGACTTCTTGGCGACCTTGTCGGGATTGGTATTGGCGCCAGCGATGTTTGGCGTACCGAACATTTTGCCAACACCAAGGGCGGATGCCATTTTTTCACCCATCATTTTTGTTGTGCCGCCAGCAAGAGTACCCGTGACGATTTGGCTGTTCATACCTTCAATCTGCGAATTGCGAAGACGCTTGCGGTGCTCGACAAAATCATCAGTAGATTTGATGTTTTCGGAGGTCGCCTTGGTCTCGGCTTCGTGATAATGACGCGCCGACATATTGCGATAGCGGTTGGTCATCCACCAGTAATATATGAAGCCTGGGGTTAGACCTACAAGACCTAGAAATGCTGGGTTATCCTCATCGAGATCAATACCGAAGAAGAAAGCAAACCAAGCAATGCCGAGGATAATGCCGACAATTTCGATAACGAAAGAAACAGCTAGGAGCTTGCTCTTATGAATTGGCACGCTGCCCATAGTTTCGCCAGTACGAGCGTTTACCGCTACGTAGTGTAGGAACTTTTTGCCATTACTCTCTTCTAGATAGCTATATAGCCAGATAGGTAGGTAGGCGGATTTCCAATGGACACCATGAACATCAAACTTTTCGGTCTGCCATTTGGCGCCACGGTCGTAGAACTTCAAGGTTTCGTTTGCCTTATAGCGAGCGACGTCGCGCGCCTGAAGAGAAAGTTGACTCTTGAGGTCGTTGACATCGGTATCGCGCTTTTCACTAGCGAAGCCACGAAGATAGTTGGCGTCCCACTCGACACAGTTTTCGGTATCGAACGGCATGATTGAGTTGATGATGTTGTTGGTGTTGACCAGAGTATTTTGGTGCAACTTGTCTTTTGACGCCTCAATAGTGAGGTCGTCGATAAGCAGCGTGAAGTCGCGAGAAATATTATATAAATCAGCGTCATAGTAGCGGGTTTTGTTTTTGCCGCCACTAGTATATGTACGCACGAGGTGCTCGGCCTGGCCGGCGAGCGTAACGTGGCTATTTAGGTCTACCACCATGTATGGGAGATAGACACCCATGATGTTTTCGGTGGTGAACTCTTTTTTGAATTCGGGGTGCGCAAAGAATTGACGCTTGTGCACAAATTCTTGAATCCTAGATTCGGCGTCGCCCTTAATCGTCTTGAATGGTAGAACCATATCTGGAACGGCGCCATTTGGCACGGTCTTATTGATTGACAACTGATGACGGCACCAGTGGCAGCGCGCGGACGTGGACTCCTTTGTGTCGACAACGACCTCGGCATTACATGACGTACATTTGATAGTAAGCACATCTTTGGCGTCAGGAATAATCTGCTCTGCCCCGCTACCGACGATCTCGCCTTTTAGGTCGCGGAGATCGCCAGTAGTGTTGGAAAGCTTTGGGTCAAAGACCGAGCGGCAGAAGTTACACTTGAGCTTGCCGGTCTTTGAATCTAGAGTTACGTCTGTTGCCCCACAGAATGGGCAGCGATTTAGGTCGTTCTTAGGCTGCTTGGGCTTCGCCATCTTGACCCACTTCCGGATTTGCAGGTGTTTCTGGAGCCTGTGGCTGCGGAGCAACCTGTTCAGGCTGCACAGGTTGTGGAGCTGGTTGAGCTTGAGGAACAGCTGCGGCACCAGCGGCAGCTACCGGGTTGGTACCGACAGGAGTGGTCATGCCCTGAGCGCCACCCATCATACCAATGCCCATGCCCATGCCCATCATGCCAGCAGTACCGGCATTGTTGCCAGCAGCGTTGACACCTTCGGCGATTTGGGTTTGTGCGTAAGCTGCGCCCACGCCACCTTGCATGAGGTTGCCAGTATTGAACTTATTGATAAGATCGACGGATGTTTCATCCCAGTCGAGACCCATTGGCTGAACATTTACGATTGCGAGACCATAGCGGGTGCCCCATTGGTAGTTGGCTTCAACGGCCGCGTTTACGTCTTTTGCAAACTCAGTTGTGCCGCCTTGAATGTCGTCGATAGATTTGCCACCCTTGGTAAATGCCGAGAGAGCAGATGCGAGCGAGCCGACAAAGCCAGCAAAGAGGCTGTCTTCGACGCCGCCGTCGCCATCACCGAGATCAAACTGCGCCCTGCCCTGACCAGAAGCGATGTCTACTGGAATGAGGTTTTTGAAACAAAGTACTGGATCGACAACCTTGATAGTATATGTACCGTTGGAAGTGACCGCTAGCATGGTGTCTGCGTAATTTGCATCTTTGTAACGGATAGGATTTTGCGTGCCATAGCGGAGGCCGGCGATGTCTTTGAGGTTGATATAGAAAGCGAATTGTTGGTTGCCTGGTTGACCGCCAAACTTGAATTGCTGGAAGCTCTGCCCAAAGGTGGACGCAAAGAACCCGTCACCAGCGAACATGCTGCGAGCTTCTGGAGATTCGTCGTTGGTATAGGTATAACCACCTGGTTCGGCAATGATACCGGTAATTCCGCCGTTTTCGACAGTTACAAGACAGGTGCCTTCTGGGACCAAGAATTTGCTACCATTCGTGATGACGTTTTGGTTTTCTTCGCCATCGTTATTTTCGCTGCGATCGCCCTTTACGGGTACAGCCTTAGCTAACAAAGTATGGTCGCGCATGCTGGATGGTGGCGCCATGTATTCGAGCCATTGGTTGGCAAAAGAACCGCCGAGGGCCCCTGTAAATGCTTTTAGAAATGCCATGTTAAAAAAATTCCTCCGTTATTTTATCTAAAGTATAACATACAAAGGATAACGACTTTAAGCTTACACTCCGTCCTCGGGGGTGAAGATTTCAGCGCCGAGACTTTCGTTGACGCGCATCATAATGCTGCGGGGTTTGCGACCGAGTTTTTCGGAGAGCTCGGGGACAGTTTTGCCTTTGAGGTAGAGCTCTACGAGGAGAAGCGAGTCGGCAAGACTCCATGGCTTGCGGGCGTTGGGGTATTTTTCGCGCTCTTTGGCTACTCTTTCGGCATGGCGAATTTGAGCTTCGGTCTTCCCTTCTGGATTGTCTTCGGTGGTGATGACTTCGGGGGATTTTTTGGTACGTTTTTTGAACTTGAGGGCTTCTTCGGCGAATTTGAGTGAGTCTTTTGAAATGGACTTTGCTAATTCGTCGGAATGCTGACGAAAAATGGCGTCGCGCGCGAGGACGTCTTGATTGACCTGAATAGCCTGCTTGTTGATACCAAAGAGGGATAGGCCGCTGAGGGATTTGACGCGAGAGAGAGCGACGTAGCCCATGCCTGGCTCGAAGGCGCGGCGAAGGTCGATGCGGGCGGCGTCCATGGTCATGCCCTGACTTTTGTGCACGGTAATTGCCCATGCGAGGCGGAGCGGAACTTGCGTGATGGTGGCGCGTGGAGTTTCGCCATCCACCATGCACCATTCTTCGGGAACAACTTTTGTGGTGCGGCCGTTCTTAAATTTTACGATTGGATAACCATCGAATTCGAAGTCGACAACTTCACCAACACTACCGTTCCAATAACCCTTGTCGGGGACGTTTTTTACGGACATAACTAGGGCGCCGACTTTGAGCTTGAGGGCTTCGGGTGCAAGGATATTGTTCAATAATTTTTCCCAGTAGGTTTTGTTGCCGCTATGCTCGGCGGTAAAAGTTTGTTCAACGCCTTCGACTAAATTTAGCTTTTGGTGGTTGACGTTGTCGACGGCAAAATTGTGGGTGTGGAGCTGGGTGACGTCATCGTCGAGCTCGGAGTTGATACGCTCCATGAGACTCTCGGCGTGATGGCGGCGGAGACTGCCGCTACGAATAGCGTTGAGAATTTCTAGGTAATCGGCGTCGTCTTGGCGGTGCTGCTCTGTCAGGTAGAGAGTTTTGAAGTCGGTCTCTTTCCAGACGCTGGAGTGATAGGCGAATTTGGCGTCACGCTCGCGACTGACCGGTGGAAGCTGGAAGAAGTCACCACAGACGATGACCTGAAGACCGCCAAAAGGCTTGAGAAGTTGGCCCCTGACGCGGCGACAAACTTCGTCTACTAGGTCTAGGTAATAGGAGTGTAACATTGAGATTTCGTCGATGACGAGAACGTCGGCGTTTTCGATGGTAGAGCGACGAGTCTTGGGGATCTTGTCGAAGAACCAGCGACCGAGCTCTTCGCGGGCGCCGACGCCGCTCCAAGAGTGGATGGTGTTGCCGTTTAGGTGAGTCGCGGCGATACCGGTGCTGGCGGTGATGGCGACTTTGCGTTTTTGGGTTTTACAAATGCGAATGAACTGATTGAGAACATAGGTCTTGCCTGCTCCGGCTGCGCCAGTGAGGAAGCAGCTATGCCCTTCTAGCATAATTCCGAGTGCCTCTAGTTGATTCATAATTTATATCTTATACTATCGGCTAGAAATTGCACACTAATTGACTTTTTGGTAATTTTATGATAATATGAGGACTACACACGTAGAGACGGGTGCGGTTTTTTAGTCGCGCCCGCTGGTTCATTATCAAGGAGGAATTTACTATGAGTAGTAGAAACGTTATTGAAGTTCGCGAGAGTCTTGGCGCCGTTGACAGAAGAGTTTACACGCTGAGCATACCGAAAAGGGACAAAATGATTGCTATTCTGACGACCGACGAAGTGACGGTACTTGGTGTGCCGCGCGGACAGGTTAAAGACAGGGGCCAGATATGTACGGCGATTGCGGAATTTTTCCTCAATGCCACGGATGATATTATGCCGAATTTCCTGATAGCTACCGATGATGACGGCCAGCTGCCGCCCAATGTAATGCTGGGTGAATATTGCGAGCCGATACCGGTGAAATTTATCGCACGGAGATACCTGACGGGTAGCCTGTACGAGGAATATACGAATAACGATGGCGTGACTTCGTGGGGCAAGCTGGAGGACGGCCTGCCGCGATACCATCAGTTTAAAGAACTGATGCTGACGCCGATGCTGCGGATTACTACTGGCGAATATGAGCCGATTACCGAGGACGAGATAATATCTATGGGCGTAATGAAGCCGGCGGATTTGTGGTATGCACGAGAGAAATGCGTTGAGTTATATACGCGCGGAGAGTTTTTTGCATCTAAGGCCGGGCTGACGCTCGCCGATACGAAGTTTGAATTCGGCTGGAACGTTCATGGTGGCATGGTGCTGATAGACGAATTGCTGACACCGGACTGTTCGCGCTATTGGCAGTCGCAAGAAGCGGCGTTTTCGGATGAGAACCCGCCAAAAGCGGAGACATCCAGCGAGCATTTGAGCGCATGGGTGAGGCAGCAGGCTGCAAAGCATGACATGCCTACCGATGATGTAGTAGTGCCATCAAGGGTGCGGAGAGAAGCGTACTTCACGTATGCGGAAATTTACCGACAGCTCTTGGAAACGACGTTTTCGCCGATCAAACCGCCACGGGATGTGGTGAGAGCGTTGAAAACGTATGTTGCGAATAATTTTGAATAATTCCCCCTTCTAACAAATGCCCCGTTCATTTACTGAACGGGGCTTTACTTTTTTTATTCATATTGTATGATTATAGATATGGTTAAACGGATTTTTCATTATTTTTGGCAAGCTTTGATGCGGCATAAGTTTCTAACGATCGCGGTGTTGATTTTGATGCCGATAAATATGCTGTTGTCGCAGATATTTGTTCCGCTGGGAACGAGCGAGATGATTGGCAAGCTGAGTGCGGGCAATTTTGACTTTGCGGAGTATATTCCCCTGCTGTGGTTTACGATTGGGTCGGCGGCGCTGCAGAATCTGTTTTTGATTAGGGTTG
Organism: Saccharimonadales bacterium (SeqCode); assembly: GCA_047974525.1. Taxonomy (GTDB): domain Bacteria; phylum Patescibacteriota; class Saccharimonadia; order Saccharimonadales; family Saccharimonadaceae; genus UBA2834. The sequence goes on along the minus strand of JBKECJ010000005.1, from coordinate 146,806 downwards.
TGGATTGGATGGACTGGTCGTTGGATGCGAAGGGCGGATTTTATTTGGCGAATTTGTCGTTTGATAAGATTATTCAACATTCGATGACTTTTCATAATAACCGCTTTAGCGGATCGTTGACTTCGCAGGCGAACAAGCTGCCGTCGGCGTTTATCCGACTGAAGTCGACTTTTATATGGAACTTGTACCCGCTTGTACTGACTGTGTTGTTTACTGTGATAACTGTGTGGTTTATCTCGCCGGTTTATGCGCTGATCCTGCTTGGTGCGACGATAATTTATGCGGCGATTGCGACTGTGACTTTTGTGAAGACGCGAAAGGTGGATGAGAAGCTGGCGACGGCCGAGAACAAACAGACTGGGCAGCTGGCGGATTCGATTACGAATATTTTGAGCGTAAAATCTTATGCACGCGAGGAGCACGAAAAACAGAGGTTTTCGCGAGTTGCGGAACGGACTAAGCGGGCGACTTACGGGGTAGCGAAGGTTAGTATGTGGCGAAATTTCTCGCTGAATATTGTGAATACCGCGGCGTTTGTGGTGCTATTGGTGCTGATTATTAACGGACATAATATCTTTGGTTTTACTGTGGCGAATGTGGTACTGCTCTATACCCTGACAAATCAGGTGCTGAGCGAAATGTGGGCGCTGAATCACGTATTGAGGGATTTCAACCGCGCGATTGGCGATGCGAAGGAGATGGTGGAGATTTTGGACGAGCCGCTGACAGTAGAAGACAAGACGGATAAGATGCTAAAAGTACGAAGCGCAGAGATTGATTTTCATAATATTACTTTCCAGCATGCCGAGCAGAATAAGCCGATTTTCGATGAGTTCAATCTTGAAATGAAGGCGGGAGAGCGAATTGGGTTGGTGGGGATTAGCGGCTCGGGTAAGACGACTTTGACGAAGCTGCTGTTAAGGTTTGCTGACGTGGAAGATGGGCAAATTTTGGTGGACGGACAGGATATTTCGATGGCGACGCAGGATTCTCTGCGAAAAGCGATCGCTTATGTGCCGCAGGAAACTTCTCTGTTCCATCGTTCGATTGCGGAGAATATTGCTTACGGAAGCCCTGGTGCGAGCCTGGAAGAGATTGAGAAGGCAGCGAAACTCGCTAACGCGCATGAGTTTATCAAGGATTTGCCAGAGAAATACGAAACGGCGGTGGGCGAGCGCGGCGTGAAGCTTTCGGGCGGACAGAGGCAGCGTATCGCGATTGCGCGAGCGATACTAAAAGATGCACCAATATTGGTACTGGATGAAGCGACATCGGCGCTTGACTCGGAGAGCGAGGAGTTGATTCAGGGTGCACTAACGCAACTGATGAAAGACCGCACGAGCTTGGTGATTGCACACCGCCTGAGTACTGTGGCGGCACTAGATCGAATCGTGGTTTTGAAAGATGGAAAGATTGCAGAACAAGGCACGCACCGTCAACTCGTGAACAAGGGTGGCGAATATGCCAAGTTGTGGTCGCGACAGAGTGGCGCGTTTTTGGAAGAAGAAGACGAGTAGCCCCCTTTTTATGATAAGATAGGGGAAAAGAGGAGTATCAGATATGGAGATCATTATCGCCGTAGCAATATTAGTTGTATTACTCATAATATTGCCGGGCATTCGAATCATCAAACAATACGAGCGTGGAATTATCTTTACGCTGGGGCGCTATACGTCAACACGCAACCCAGGGCTAAGGTTGATTATTCCCTACATTCAGGTGGTACAGAAAGTTGACGTACGAAGTACGCCAATTGATGTGCCAAAGCAGGAAGTTATTACCAAAGATAACGTTACTGTGGGCGTAGATGCGATTGTGTATTTTAGGGTGATAGACCCAAGCAAAGCTGTGCTTGAGACTACTAACTATGTTTATGCGACGACAAATTTTGCTCAGGCGGCGTTGCGCGATATTACTGGTAACTTTGAGCTAGACGAGCTGCTCAGTAAGCGTGACGAGATTTCGACGAAGATTAAAGAAATTGTCGACAAGGAAACTGATAAGTGGGGTATCGATATTGAGAATGTAAAGTTGCAGAATATCGAGCTGCCAGCAGATATGAAGCGCGCTATGGCGAAGCAGGCAGAAGCGGAGCGAGAGCGCCGAGTCGCTATCATTGTTGCGGAGGGCGAAAAGGCCTCGGCTGCGGCGGTGTCGGAAGCTGCTGCTCTACTAGCTAAAACCCCTGGTGGTATTAGCGTGCGAACCTTGCAGACTTTGGAAAAGATTTCGACTGATCCATCTCAGAAGACGGTGGTATTGCTGCCGACCGATTTGACCGGAGCCGTGAAAAACCTAGTGAAGTAATTTACGGACAACAAAAAGAGGCCATGACGGCCTCTTTTTTGCTAACAAACTATTGCTTGTTCCAGCGGTCGATAGCTTCAGCAATGATAGTCTGAGCTTCGTCTGCACCAAAGAAGCCCTTGACGATGGTTGTGCCTGGCTTCTTGAGGTCTTTGTAGTGACTAAAGTGGAAATTGATTTGCTCAATGAGGCGCTTTGGCAAGTCTTCGAGAGACTGGTAGGCGTCGCCATTGTTGCGATCGTCTGCGGCTACTGCAATGATCTTGTCGTCGATTTCGCCGTCATCTTCAAACTTCATGACGCCAAGAACGCGAGCAGCGGTATAAATGCCGGTGGTAAGAGGTTGGTCGGTAATCATGAGGACGTCTAGTTCGTCGCCGTCTTCATCAAGCGTTTGCGGAATGAAGCCATAGTTGCAAGGCTTCGCGAAAGCGATTGGCTCGATGCGGTCAAGCATGAAGCAAGCATTTTTGCGATCCCACTCAATCTTGTGGTTGCTGCCGGTTGGAATCTCGATAACTACGTTAATTTCGTTGTTTTTGTAGTCCCCTGGGGTCAAAATTTTATTAAAATCTGCCATGATTACTCCTTTTTGTATACCTATATATCTTAGCATGTTTTGTGGTACAATAAACCATAAGAAGTATATAAGGAGACAGACATGGTAAAGGTGGCAATAAATGGTTTTGGGCGAATTGGGCGAAATGCTTTCAAGATTGCATTTGACCGTGGAGATCTCGAAATTGTAGCCGTAAATGACTTAACAGATACGGCGACTTTGGCGCATCTCTTGAAATACGACTCGAGCTACGGCACGTACGATCACGAGGTGAGCGCTGATGCGGAAAACATCATCGTGGACGGAACAACAATTAAGGTGTTGTCGGAAAAAGATCCAGCGGCACTTCCCTGGAAAGAAATGGGTGTTGACGTAGTGATTGAGAGCACCGGATTCTTTACGGATCCAGCAAAGGCACGAGCGCACATCGATGCGGGTGCCAAGCGTGTGGTGATTTCAGCGCCAGCAAAGGGTGAGGGAGCAAAGACAATCGTGCTTGGCGTGAACGAGGACGAATTGACGGCTGAAGATACAGTAATTTCTAATGCGTCGTGTACGACGAACTGTATCGCCCCAGTAATGAAAGTGCTTGAAGACAATCTAGGCATCGACAAAGCTATGATGACGACTGTTCACTCATACACAGCAAGCCAGCGACTACAAGACGCGCCTGCAAAAGACTTGCGCGAAGCACGTGCGGCGGCTGAGAATATCGTGCCAACAACTACTGGAGCGTCTAAGGCAGCAGCCTTGACGATCCCAACCCTTAAGGATAAGTTTAACGGCCTTTCGGTACGCGTGCCGACCCCAGTAGTATCGCTTGCAGACATTACTGCCGTAGTAAAACGCGATACATCGGTTGAAGAAATCAATAAGTTCTTTAAAGACGCAGCACGAGAGCCGTACTATGAGGGTATCTTGGACGCTACGGAAGAGGAACTTGTATCAGTAGATTTCAAGGGCAACTCGCACTCTGCAGTAGTGGACCTGAAGCTAACCGACGTAATTGGCGGCAACCTGATAAAGGTTGTGGCATGGTATGACAATGAGTGGGGCTACTCAAATCGCTTGGTGGAGCTGACTGCAGACTTTGCAAAGATGGAGGGCTGAAGGAAAGCGATGCGGATATATCTTGGTGCGGATCATCGGGGGTTAGACCTCAAGAATGAGATTACTGGCTGGCTGAGTACGCAGAATAAAGACTACGAGGATATGGGGGCGTATGAACTCGAGGCAGAAGATGACTATAACGACTATGCGCGCTTAGTTGTCGAAAAGGTACTTGAGGATCCAGCCGGCTCAATCGGCGTGTTGATTTGTGGCTCTGCGCAAGGTATGTGCATGCAGGCGAATCGATATAAGGGTATACGAGCAGCATTTTGCAGAGACGCAGTAGAGGCATCCGAAACGCGTAGCCATAATGACGCAAATATAGTGTGTATTTCGTCTGATGAATTGGTAGACTATGCGGCGATAATAAACGCATTTCTAGACACGGAGTTCTTGGGACTCGACAAATATATTAGACGAAACAAAAAGCTAGATGAGGAATAATATATGGCACTAATCACAATAACACCGACAATTCTAACTGATGATCCAAATCGCTATAAGCAATTGGTTGAACTATATCACCCATTTACGCGACGAGCGCAAATTGATATTTCTGATGGGACATTTAGTCCTACAAAAACGATTCCTCTAAACACCGCTTGGTGGCCAAAGGGATGGATGGTTGATATCCATATGATGGTGGCGCAACCTTCGCTTTATGTGGAGACGCTACTTAAGCTGAAGCCGCATTTGGTGATTTTTCACTCGGAAATTTCGGAGGATTTGACGCCAACTTTTGAAGTTTTGCAACAAAATGACGTCTTGGTGGGCGTAGCGATTATGAAACCGACCTACCCTGGCACCATAAAGCAATATCTTACGACCGCTGATCATGCGCTGATTTTTTCGGGCGAGCTGGGACAGAACGGTGGAACGGCTGACTTGTTGCTTCTGGAAAAGGCGAGGATTATTCGCAGTATAAATAAAGACATTGAGATTGGGTGGGATGGGGGCGCAAACATTAGCAACGTGCGAACAATTGCGCAGGCGGGCGTAACGACAATAAATGTCGGGGGTGCGCTGGCGACTTCGGACGATCCAGCAAAAACCTTTGCGTCATTACAGACCGAAGCGGAAAAACAGGGGGTGATGTAATATGGCGCGGATTGTAAGTATTGGTGCGGCGTTGCAGGATGTGTATCTGATTGATCGCGATGATTTTACGACCGAAATGGGGCTGGACGGTAAAGATTATTTTGACGGACTGCAACTTGGCAGCAAGATCGACATAGATAAGGTGCGATTTAGCACCGGCGGTGGGGCGACCAATGCTGCAACGAGCTTTGCGCGAAGTGGGCATGAGGCGATATTTATGGGATGCATAGCGAATGATCCAGCCGGAGCGGCCGTGCTTGAGGCGCTAGATAAAGAAGGCATCGATACAAGCTATATCTGCTATGCGCGCGGCGTACATACGGGATATTCGGTACTACTACTCACGCCGTCGGGCGAGAGAACAATTTTGACGTGCCGAGGCGCTTCGGCGAAATTTGAAATGCTAAATCCGAAAGACTTAGACTTGGTGCAGCCAGACTGGCTGTACGTCTCTACCCTGCGGGGCGACATGGATATGTTGGACAAGTTCTTTACGAAAGCGAAAAAGCTGGACGCAAAGATCATGTTTAACCCTGGGATGCTGGAGCTTGAGCACGCGAAGAAAACGATTGGACTATTGTCTGACGTGGACGTGCTGCTCGTGAACAAGGAGGAGGCTAAGAAGATTGTGCCTGGGGTAATGCTTGAGGAGTTACTGGGGCGACTGAAAAATTACGTGAAGACTGTGATTGTGACTGACGGGAACCAAGGCGCAATTGCGACGGACGGCGTAAAATCTTACCGAGTAGGACTATATGAAGATGTGAAGGTGAAAGACGCTACTGGGGCTGGTGACGCTTTTGGCGCAGGGTTTTTGACAGCATATGCGGCTGGAAAATCTTTGCGAAACTCACTAATCTTTGCGTCGGCCAACTCGACATCAGTTGTGCGAAAGATTGGGGCGAAAAAAGGAATTATCTCGCTCGATGAAAAATTACATACTATGCCAATACAGGAGATCGTATTATGAACGAAGCATTATCAAACTGGCTTGAAGAAATCGCAAAAGAAAGCCTACACCCAGACGACGTAGACCGATCTTTGCGGTACGCGCAAGATTTGGAACAAGGTTTGGCGAAGATTAGGACTTATGCGCAGGGCGTGACGATTTTTGGATCGGCGCGAATGAAAGAGGATAATAAATGGTGCAAGGCAGCCGAGAAGCTGGGTGGCGCATTGGCGCGCGAGGGGCACGCGGTGATTACTGGTGGCGGGCCTGGTATTATGGAGGCGGCGAATAAGGGAGCATATGAGGCTGGTGGACGCTCGATTGGGCTGAACATTAAACTGCCTCACGAGCAGCACATCAATCCTTATGTCACGGACGAGCTAGAGTTTCGATACTTCTTTGCGCGCAAGGTAATGCTGACGTTTTCCTCGAAGGTATTTGTGTTCTTCCCTGGCGGATTTGGCACTCTGGATGAGTTTTCGGAAATTTTGCTTTTGATGCAAGAAGGCAAAATGCCACGCATGCCAATGTTTTTGATTGGCAAAGAATATTGGGCGCCACTTGATAAATTTATTACCAATAAAATGGTAAAGAATAAATTGGTTAAGTCGGCTGATCAGAAAATTTATAAGATTACGAACGATATAATGGATGTGGTTAAGGCCGCCGAGAAGATTGGGCACCCAAGTATCCATGAAAACTTGTACAACAATTTTAGCGGCAAAAGCTCAGTTTAGAAAACGATAAATTTATTTTGTCTTGACGCAGTCCTCGCCGAAAAGCTCGGTGAGTTCTGCTATTAGGGGGGATTCAGTATCAATGTGGAACGGCAAACGCATGGCTTTTTTGTCTTCACCAAGTACTAAGATGATTTCGGAGAGACCGGTATGGCGATTGCAGCATTCTTTGAGATCTTGGAGGGCTTTGGTATCTGTGGGATTTTTGATATGAACGTAGAGTTTTTTGAGCTTGACGGGAGCGGGAGCACTAGATTCGTCGGTAGTGCGGAACTTGGTAATAGGCGCGCTGGCAGCGCGGCGATAGTTCCCTGGCCCAGACACAGGTGCGGCCACGCCTTTGGTGGGTGTGCGGAGCTTTACGCCAGTTGACTGGTAGTTATCGAGCTCGTCGTCAGTAACGATAACAACTTCATCGGCATTAACCTTGGCTTCGTCGGTCTTGTTGCCTCCAGAGTCCTTGGAGTTGACTCTGCCGGTGACTTTGATGACGGCATCTTGTACAAGTTTTGCCGCGACTGTTTCGTAGACTCGCGGAAAAACAATGACTTCGATGTCTTCGACTTTATCTTCAACTTTGACGAATGCCATCTTTGAACCGCTCTTTGTTACGAGGCTACGGACGGACGAAATAATGCCGCCAATAACAACCGGTGCGCCGTCGAGATCGGGCTTAATTTCGATGATTGGCATGGTTTGCTCTTCAAAGTATTTATCGTATTTGTCGAGCGGGTGGGCGGAAATATAAAGACCGAGGAGTTCCCTTTCCCAGAGCAAAGCTTCTTTTTCGTCGTGCTTGGTAGGCGACGGAGTGATTTCGACTTCGGGAACGGCAGCGGCATCGCCCATCGCGCCGAAAAGATCGGTCTGACCAGATGCGGCATCTTTTTGAATTTTGGCGCCGTAGGCTTGGACTTTTTCGAGATTAAAGAGAAGGTCGCTGCGCTCGCCAAACTGATCGAAGGCGCCAGTCTTGATGGCGGCTTCCCAACTTTTCTTGTTGAACTTGGTGCTGCTGGCGCGCTTTGCAAAATCACAGATGGTCTTGAACTTGCCGTTCTTATTGCGCTCTTCGATAACTTCCTCAACGAGCGCTTTGCCCATATTCTTGACTGCGGCGAGACCAAAACGAATAGTGTTTGTTCTGCCAACGGTAGCAAAGTCTACGTAACTTTCGTTGATGTCGGGACCTAAGACTTTTATGCCCATGCGCTTACACTCGGTCATTTCGATTGCGAGACGATCCGTCCAGCGCATGTCTGCCGTCATGAGGGCCGCCATGAAAGCGTCTGGATAGTGCGCTTTGAGATAGGCGGTCCAGTAAGCGACCATGGCATAGCAAGCGGCGTGGGATTTGTTGAAACAGTAGTTAGCAAATTCTAGGAGCTGGTCCCAGAACTTTTCGGCAATTTCTTTTGTTGCTCCGCCATGCTTAACGGCGCCTTCGATAAACTCTGGTTTGACCTTGTTCATGAGGTCGATCTTTTTCTTACCTACGGCCTTGCGAAGCGTATCTGCCTGTCCGCCAGTAAAGCCACACCACTCTTTGCTCGCCTGCATGAACTGCTCTTGATAAATAAGAATACCGTATGTGCTCTTGAGTGAACTCTCGAGGCCTGGGTGCAGATAGGTAATTGGTTCTTCGCCGTGCTTACGCTTGATAAAGCTGTCGATAAACTGCATTGGGCCAGGGCGGTATAATGCGTTCATAGCGATGAGATCGTCAAAATGGGTGGGCTTTAGATCGCGGAGATAGCGCTTCATGCCGGCAGACTCAAACTGGAACACACCAGTAGTATCGCCGCGCTGGAAGAGAGCGAAAGTATCAGGGTCGTCGAGCGGCAATGAGCTCATATCAATTGTTTCGCCGTAGACCTTTTTGATGATACGGAGCGCGCCCTGAATCACCGAAAGGTTGGAAAGGCCGAGGAAGTCCATTTTGAGGAGGCCGAGATCTTCGACTTCGGTCATTGGGAACTGAGTGGCGATTGGGCCTTTGGCGGAAACCTCAAGTGGCAAGAATTTAACAAGATCGTCTGGCGCAATCACGACGCCACAGGCATGAACGCCATGCCCACGAATAGTACCCTCGAGGCGCATTGCAAAATCAATGACTTCTTTGGCGGTGGGGTTGGTCTCGTATTCGCGCTTCAAATCTGGATCGTCTTTGATGGCGTCTTTGAGTTTGACGTGACGGCCCATGATAGGATCGGGCACGAGCTTGGCGATGCGGTCGGCTTCGGCATATGGAACTTCCAATACGCGCGCCACATCACGAACGGCGTTTTTTGCCATCATTTTGCCAAAGGTGACGATGTTGCTAACGCGGGCGTCGCCATATTTTTCGGAACAATATTCGATAACTTCGTCGCGACGAGTATCTTGGATGTCGGTATCAATATCGGGCATTGAGATACGATCAGGGTTCAAGAAACGCTCGAAGAGGAGGCCATATTCGAGTGGGTTTAGGTCGGTAATGCGGACGGCGTAAGCGAGCAATGAACCAGCAGCGCTACCCCGCCCTGGGCCGTAGACGATGCCTTGGCCTTTGCCCCAGTTGATGAAGTCCTGAACGATTAGGAAGTAGCCGTCGTAGCCCATTTTGTTGGTAATGGAGAGTTCGTAATCAATACGATCGAGGACTTCTTGAGATAGAAGCTTGCGAATGTCATTCACCTCGGACTTTTCGGCGGCGTCTTTGTCGAGAACTTTGTAGCGCTCGGCGAGGCCACGGAAAACGAGTTTTTCGAGATAGGATTTTTCGGTCTCGCCGTCTGGTACTGGGAATTTTGGAATGAGAATTCTGCCCAAGTCTAGCTCGACATTGCAGCGATCGGCAATGACTTTGGTATTGCGCACGGCTTCTGGGCAAGTTTTGCCCCAGCGAGCGATAATTTCTTTTGGCGGAATGACGTGAAGCTCAAAATCTTTGAGAGACATGCGATTGGTGTCGGAGACGTTGCTGCCGGTACCGATACAGAGAAGAACTTCGTGGGCTTCTTGATCGTCGTGATGGAGGTAGTGGCCGTCGCAAGTGACAACAAGAGGCAATCCAGTTTCTTTGGCAATCTCCATGAGACCGGTGTTGACGGTATGCTGTTCGTCCCAATGAGTTGGTGAGTCTGGATGGCCATGATCCTGCATTTCGAGATAGAACCGATCGCCGTAGGTCTTGGAATACCAGTCGACAAGCTTCATGGCGCGCTTTCGGTCGTGAGCGCGGAGCGCTTCGCTGATTTCGCCACCAGCACAGCCAGATAGACAGATGACGCCATCGCTGTATTTTTCCATGATCTTGTGGTCGATACGTGGCTTGTAGTACTTGCCATGAGTTTCGGCTTCGGTCATTAAGTGGCAGAGGTTTTCGTAGCCTTGGTTATTCATGGCAAGAAGAGTGACGTGAAAACGCTCTTTGTCTTTTGCGGGGTCGCGATCTTCCATATTGCGGGCGGCGACGTAAGCCTCAAAGCCAAGAACGGGTTTTATGCCGGCGGCTTTGGCGGTTTTGTAGAGATCGATGAGGCCGCTCATGGTGCCGTGATCGGTGACGGCGACCGCCTCCATGCCCTGCTCTTTTACAAAATCAACAAGTTCGTTAACCTTCGTGAGGCCGTCAAGAAGCGAGTAGTGGGTATGATTGTGCAGGTGCACAAAATCTTTGGGTTGTAGTGGCGCCTCCGTTGTCATATCTAATATTTTAGCATTATTTGGAGAGTTTGAGGAGGTAGAAGCGTTCGAGATTGCCGTGCTTGCCGGCGACTTCACTATCGCGCTTTGCTAATACCGCGAAGCGGTTGGATCTCAGCCAGATTTCAAAGTCTTGAATGATTTGGCGGCGGATTTTGTGGTTTTTGATGATGCCGTCTTTGAGCTCGTAGGGCTTGGCTTCAAACTGTGGTTTTAGGAGTACGAGTAATACGGTCTGGGGGCCGATTAAGTGCATTTTGGCATAGTTTAGGACGTTCGTGAGCGAAGTAAAGCTGACGTCTGCGAGTACGATGTCGGGTTTTTGGTCTGGACGAAAGGTGAAGATGTCGGTTTTTTCGTGGAGCTCGACTTTGGGATTCATGGCAAAAGCAGGCTTCATTTGCCTAGTGCCCTTTTCGACGGCGATGACTTTTTTTGCACCATGCCTTAGGGCCTGATAGGTAAAACCGCCCGTGCTGCTGCCGATGTCGAGAACGATTTTTTCACGAAAATCTAGGGAAATGCTTTTTAGGGCTAATGACAACTTGTTTTCGGCGCGGGTAGGATTCATGATTCATCCTTGGAAGGTTTTTGGACAATAACATCTAGCCAGCAGGCACGAATTCCGCCAACCTGCTTGATGTGGACGATCTCGAAGCCAGCGTCTTCTACGACCTGATTGATTTCGCCGATGTCCCAGTAGCTGAAGTAGCGTTTTTCGCCTGCGATATCGGTTTTCCAATCTTCGCCGCCACCAGCGCGCTGCTTGAGCGAGAATGCGAATATGCCCGAGGGTTCGAGGGCGTCGTAGATTTTCTTTATTGCTAGCACTACGTCGGATTTTGTGAAGTGAACGAGAACGGCGTTTACGAGAATGTATTGCCATTTCTCGGTGAATTCGTCGGTGATGAGATTGAATTTTACGGGCGCAAAATCGTCGCGTTGAAGGCGCGTGATAAAACTATCGACAGCGTCGGAAACCTGAATATTGTAGCCTTTTGAACGAATATAAATCGCGTCGCGACCATAGCCCGAGCCGACCTCAAAAAGATTGCCGTTTTTTGGGATGGTTTTTAGAGATAGGTCGAGGAACGCATGGTGGTTTTCCATGAGCTTTGCGGTCTTTTTTGGGTCGCGATTGAAGTCATTTAGGGTATCGTCTTCATAAAATTGAGCGTGGCGCGCGTAGACCTTGAGCGTTTGATCGTTCTTGCTAATCATGCAGACATTATACTCTAGTTTTCGAGGAGTTTACAGATGAGAGCTATGAGCAGGTCTTTTTCGCTTGGGGCGGATTCGGCGATGAGGAGGGCGAGGGCGACGAGGGCGCGATCGGAGATCTTGGTGGAGCCGTTTTTTGTGAGGTGATAATCGTTCATGGTGAGAAAGACAATGAAGAGGAGGGCGCCGATGCGCTTGTTGCCGTCGTAGAAGGGGTGATCTTTGATGACGAGGTAAAGTAGGTTAGCGGCTTTTTCGGCGATGGAAGGATATAGTTCCCTGCCGGAGTAGGTTTGGTAGAGAGCGCCGATGCAGGCGTCGAGACCATTTTGATTTGCACGGTTTTTGCCAAAGAGATCGCTGCCTGCTACTTGAGTTTTTAGGTTGTCGATCATGTCTTCTGCCATTTCGGTAGTGAGCTGTTTTTTGGCTTTTTTGCCGAAACCAGAAAATGTGATGGTGCCGTCGTCGTATTTTTCGAGGAGCTTGAAGCTATCGGAGTATTCGGTGATAATTTCGAGAACGCCACCCGCTTCGCCAGCTGAGAGCTCCTGTGATTTGATGAGGCGATGAACGACGTTTAGCATGCCTTCGATATTGCGGAGTTTGACAGCGTCGAGCTCGGCGAGGCGGTCGCGGTTGATGGCGGCGCCGTTGACTGTGTACTCATGCAAGATTTTGGTTGCCCAGATGCGGAAGTTGGTGGCTTTTTGCGAATTAACGCGATAGCCGACAGAGATAATCATGTCGAGATTGAAGGTATCAACCTGACGAGTAATCTTGCGACTTCCCTCTACGCGAACCTGTGCAGTTTTTGCACAGGTTCGTTTTTGATCGAGCTCATTGGTGCGATAAATATTACCGACGTGGCGAACGATACTAGTACGATCGACGCCGAAAACCTCCGCCATTTGCTCATAAGTGGCCCAGATTGTGTCACCGTCATCGGCAACATTGAAGGCGACTTTGCCCTTATCCCCCATATAAATAACCATTTTTTTATCTTTATTCATGGTGGCAATCTGTTTAGTATTAACAAGTTCATTTTAGTATGTGGCGTAAAAAAGGTAAAGCTTTGGTGGTGAATGAGGCTCAGCGACAACTACTTTGTGAAATAGGATACTTTGGCGGCGCGGAGAGATTGGATGTCGGGATTTTCGGGTAGCGCCGTGACGTTCCAGTATTTTTCGATGGTTTCGATGGATTTTGGGTTGCCGATGGGGCCGTCGTAGACTGGCGCGGCGTCCCAAGCATTCCAGATGATGGCAGGCATATCTGGGAGGTTTTTGGCGTAGAATTCGAGAGCGAGACGAGTGGCACGCCAGAATTCGTCGGCGGTGGATTTGGCGACTTTGCGCTTGCGTTTGCCGATAAATTCGTCGGAGATTTCTTTGGAAACGGCAACCATGGTGAGGCGAGTTTGGTAGCTCTGCTCTTTTAGCATTTGCATAAGAGCGCCTTCGACAAGTGGATCAAGCAGAGTGACATCGAGGATGATATCGTAGCCCTCGGCGATAAGTGCACGCAAGGTTAGGAACATGAGGATAGTGCTGACTTCGTTGGTTTTGGTGCGAAGATGTTCGGCGCCATAGGTACTCTTAATCTCCTCTGAGAAGGGGTGATAAGAAACAAAGAGGCGGGCGGCAACGAGGATAGGCTGCTCGGAGCGACTCTCAAAGTACGCGTTGACTGCGGGCAGGAGCTGAGAGGTTTTGCCGCTGCCACTCTGTCCGCAAATGCGGAAGAATTGCCTGCTCTTGGTGGCGTTTTGAGTAAAATCTTTGATGATTTTCTCAAGAATTGCTGGATACATGGCGTCGGTTACGCGCCACTCTGGTTTTACTTCGCTGGGCCAATGGGTGCGCATATAATCCGCAATTTGCTGGTTGATCTCGTCCATTATTATTCCTCCTATTTCGTAATAACCCAAACTGGGCGGGTGGATTTTTTGACTTCAATTTTTTCGTTTACGGAAACTTTTTTGTATTCGCCTTCTGCTTGTATCATGACTTTGGCAGGTTTTTCAAGCATAAACACGTCACCTTTAGATGGAGACCCTGGAACTTGGTGAAGGACGCTCGGAACGATAATGCGCATGAGGCCACAAAAGCTAGCGAGGTTGCCGGTGACACTGCGGAAGATCTGCTTCTTTAGGAAAAAGGGGCGACCATGGAGGATTTTTGCCATGCTGGGGGCGTTGACGGCGACGTAATCAGACTTGTTTTTGTAGTGCTTGTTTTCGATGGTGAACTCTGGCAGAAACTCGGATTTATGGTGTTTCATCCACCATTTGGCGAGAGCAAGAATAGAGAATACGACACTTTTTTTGCGTTTGCTGCGGAGTTTTTTGCGAACTTTGGGGTCGTCAAAAACGGCGCAAGCCTCGGCGAACATACCGATTGTGAAGTAACACATGCCATAGCGAAAATGCGAATCGTCGATAATGCATTCGAGAGGATAGGCTTTCTTGGCGGTTTTTTGTTCAAGAATTTGTTCGAACTTAAGCTTGCCGAAACTGCGGTACATATCATTAAAATTACCGAAGCCGACCACTCCAAAGCGGATTTCTGGATAACCGGACTTCATGATTCCGTTGAGGGCGATAGTGGCGGTAGCATCGCCGCCGGCGGCGATGACGAGGTCGCCATCTTTGAGGACGCGGGCGAGACGAGCGGCGTTGTCGTCTACGTCAGTATTTGTAACCTCGAATTTGCCGAGCATCCAGCCTTTTAGGTGGCGGGCTTTTTCGATGACTTCCCTTTCGACGTCCTGGAAACGTGAACTGCGTGGGTTATACACGAGCATTAGGCGCTTCATATTTTGTCTCTCAGGTAGGATTCAAGTTCTTTTAGTTTTGCGAAGTAGTCTGAAATGTCGGTAGAGTTGATTTTGAAGACCTCTTCAAAGGTGACGCTGGAATATTTGGCGGTGAGTTTTTCGCCGTTCAAGACAAAGTTGCCGTATTCTTCGATCATAGTGTTGTAATTTTCGGCTTTGCCGGTTTGGTACTTTTCTTCAAATTCTGCCAGTGAGGTGTAATAGTCGGAGAGGTCTGTGCCGAGCGTAATGAGGAAGGCGTTGGAAGAGGCGATAAGCGCATCGAGCTCATCGGTGGCGGCTGCGTAGCCATTTGAGCTAACTTCGTCTACGTATGCCATGAGCAGATCGCTGGCCGTGGATATTTCGGTGAGCTTGTTGATGAGCGGCATGATCTCGTTGTAGCGATTTTGAACCTCCTCGTCGTTCATCGCGGTGCTGGCGCGCAGGCTCTCGTAGTAAGAGCTGACCGAGGAGACAGAATTTTGGAAAGCGCTAAGTGCGTCGCGGTCAATTTCGTCATAATTGAAACTCGAATCAAGACTTACGTAGCTCGTAATGATGTCTTCGTGCTGGATAATTTCGCCAACGTAATTTGCGGCGCCGTTATAATCGAGCTTGCCGCGGGAGAGCCAAAGAGCAAGAAAAACGATTCCCGCCATGAAAACTATGGCGACAGGAATAATTATGAAGAGGAGCTTTTTGTTTTTCATAGACTTACCCACAATTCGCTTGGGAGCGGCCAAGTGTTAGGCGAACAGCCACGGAGGCCGGTAGACTGCTGAAGCATGATTGGAGCGAGGCCGGTAGAAGTTGTACAAGTTTCGATGCGTCCATGACCTAAGAAATGCCCGACTTCGTGGTTAACGACCATTTGACGATAGTTCAAAAGAGAGACGCCGAGTTCGTTGTAGCTGTCGCTGCCTAGACGCCAGCGGTCGTCGTTGATGAGCACAAGAGAGCCAACGCGACAACTGAGTTTTTCGGAACAACCAGTGGGGCTGGCGGCTTTGACGGACGCAGGACTTGCCAAGATAATGTGCATTTGCGCGCCGGTGCTGACGGGCTGAAAGGAAACGTTGGCACGATTCCAACCGCGAGAATCATTGAGAGTCTCAGTTACAATTTTGCGAAACTCAACGAGGTCGCCATAGATGGTGCCTCTTGAGGTAATGTCGTAAGTGACGATGTGCTTGCCCGTTGACGAACTCGTTACTGATGGGTTTGTGACGGCATCGGCGGTTTTTTGGATAGATAGATCCGCCTGCGCCACGCTAAGTGATAAGCTTAAGCTAATTAGTCCAGAAATCATATTACCTATTGTAGCATTTTTGGCAATAAAATACCGCCGGCTCATAAAGAAACCGGCGGCGGGGTGTTGTATTGAAAGGGATGTATCTATGCGAAGTTTCGGCGGCTATTCGCCTGCTTCCGGTGTATCCGCGGGGTCGTCTTCGACAAAGCCGTATTTTTCCAACATCGGGATGACGACTTCTTTGTCGATGATAGTAGCAAAGTCGACTGTCATTTCTGCGCCAATCGCCGCAACATAGTCCTCGGCAAATACAATCGACCACGGAATTTCGGGCTCGGTGTCGTCTTCGGAAAGCCCGCGGCCGCAGGTGCACTCGTCGTCGCATTCGAGGCAGCGATCGTCGATAATAAGAACTGCAAATGACACTTCGTCATGACCGCCGATTTCGAGGTACTCGCCGAGGGCTTTTTCGAGTTCAGACTCAAACGAGTCGACGCCGTCCTCATCGAATTTCTCGAGAAGCCAGGATCGGCTAATATAGACGCCAATGTCGACGCCGGGATCAAACCAGCCAATGTCGTCGAGAGCTTCGTCGAGCTCCTCGTCTTCGGCCGCCATCATCACGGCGTAAAGCAATTCGACAAACAACTCGGGATTAATTTCCTGAAGCCATCCCATCATATTGCAGAGATCGACGTTATCATACTCGCCACCGCGGACGAGAGCGTATTCTGACCCGCCAATGTCGTACGGCTTGCCGACGATCATGAAGATTTCGGTTGCTCCACTTACCATAATGCTCTGGTTGTGACTGTCGGGTATAAAACCTTCGGACGCGACGTCCACGAGGACATCAATCTTGGTTTTTGTAAGGCCGTCCTCTTTAATAACATTTTCGCTCATAAGCATTCTGCTCCTTTCGGATAATATGGGCAATTCGCCCAAGAATAGGGGTAAAGACTTGCTTTCGAAGCCAACCTTCTCCTTTCAATTTTAAGGTGCTGGATCATATCTTAACGATAAGAGGTAAAAAATGCAAGCATAAGCGTTATTCATCGAAAAAGCTTATGGTAAACTTAAAATATGGAAAATGAGCAGCGCAAGAAGGACGCACCAAAAGAACGGGCGAAATTCGTGGAGACACCAAAGAAGCAGGGCGGCAAAATGCCTAATTCTTATGCGGTTTTTTGGCGTGGATAATGACAGGCATGGCGTTTTTGTCGGGGTTTCTGACGCTTGCTGGAACTGGCTTTGCAGGGGCGCTCAGGGCATCTTTTGCGCTATTTGGGATGATATTTGCGGCGCGAGATATATCCACGCTTGGTAGTGGGGGCGCTAAGGCTGCGGCGGCAATCAGCGCGGTGCTGTTTGTGCTAGGCGTAGTGGAGTTCGTGTCGTTTGCGGTGGCGGTGGGGCGATAGGATCGGGTATTTGACGCAAGGTTCTTAGGCAAAGCTGAGAAAGTGGGCGGCGTATACTATAATGAGAGTAACTTATGAAGAAGAAACAGAAATGGGGAATTTGGGCGATTGTGGGGGTGGTGGTTTTATTGGTCGCAGTACGAATAATCTCGACAACTGTGATTCCGAAGTTTAACTACGACGAGGCACGGAGAGCAGATACAGTAGCGGATGTGCTGAATGGCGGAGAATTCAAGAGATCGGCGTATAGTTTGGGGGGCATAACTTTCTTCGTACGAACAGATGCGGGGTTCTCTTCCCTGCCGTTTTTGGCGCCAGCGACTGTGTGGGCGTTTTTCTTTGGAACGTCGGTGACATCGCTAAGAATTTTCGTAGCTATTATTGTGACGCTGGCGTTGATCCTGCTCGCGCATACAATCGCGCTGTGGTATAAAAAATCTCGTAAGGTGTTTTTGCTGGCGGCTATTATTGGGCTGACCATGCCGTGGCTGTTTTTGCAGGGGATACTGTTTTGGGACACGTCGTTTGCGCCGGTGGCGTTTATCTTGGCATTTTATGCGTTTACGAAGTTGGAGTTTGCCGAGAAAAAGCCGAAGATATTTCATCAGATATTGCTGCCGCTCTCGCTGATTAGTGCAGTTTATTTGTATTTGCCTTCGACAATTCCAGCAGCGGTGCTGTATTTTGCGGCGATTATTTATCTGAAGCGCAAGGATCTACTGAAGTGGAAGCACGTGATCTGGAATATCGTGATGTCTCTTGTGATGATTGTGCCGTTCGTGGTGTTTTTCTTGACTTTCCCAGATGCGAATACTAGATCGGGACAGCTAAACGTATTTTATGAGACGGATATTTTTACTGGAATTATGCGTCTTTTCCAGAATATAATTCTGCTGATAAATCCGGTATTTTTGTTTGTGGCTGGGGACCCGAGCAGACAGCACTCGATTGGGATGTTTGGAATGCTTGGGGTGCAAGCAATTTTGCCGATGGTTTGGGCAATTTATTATCGGGTGCGGGGGTATTTTACGAAGAACGAGAAGCTGCTGTTTGTAATTGCATTGGTTGGGATTGGGGCGGCGACGTTCTGCTCTGCCCTGACACACCCAGACGCGCAGCCACATTCTTTGCGGGCGAATGCGGCGGCGCCGTTTTATGTGGTGCTGCTGGTGCTGGGGGCGCAGAAGTTTATCGAGCGACATCCGAAGGCGAAAATACCCGTGTATGTAATGCTGGGCTTGGGGGCGGTGGCGTATTTTGTGGCGTTTTTCTGGCTGTATCCGCAGATGGACGCGGCCTGGTTTAGATAAGCTTTAGTCATTGACTTTTTTGATGATATGTGTTAGAATAAAGAGATGTTGCAATGTGCATCTAGCACATTAAAATCTGGAAAATCCTAGGGGGTGAAAAATGAGGAAGTATTTTTGCTATTTTGCGGCCGTCCTGATGGTCGGTCGACTACTGATTGCAGCCCTGATTGCGTATTCGGGGCTTATCGTACAGACGCCATCGGATCTATACTCGCCAGTTCTCTGCATGTTTCTGCTAGGGCTGGTCGCCGATGCGCTGAGCGGACTGTTCACGCGGATGTGGGAATGCCCTGAAGAAGATGAGCGGACTCTGTTCTGGTGGAAAAAACTGAAATCGCTGGATGTTATGGCGAACGGCACGCTACTTTATGCGGTGTTCGTGCTGATAACGAGGATTCCGGAATGCCGATGGGCGACACTTGCATCTCTACTAATTGGAGTATGCTGCCTATGTATTAACCAAATTAGATCGAAGAACATAAAGGTAGCTCTGGAAACTGCGTATATGCATTTTTATACTGCGCAAGTTGCAACGATTATTTTGGCTTTGACCATACTTGACGAATGGCCAACGTACGTCTACGTATTTTATGGGATCGCGGCGATAGCAAGACCTTGGAGTAAGTTTGATTTGACTAAGGGGGTAAAACGAATGATGACCATGGCAATTGTTTTTATGGCCATAGTGGTGGCAGTAACTCTGCACCAGTTTGTGGGAAGACCGATAGAACTTCAGTCTATCGATTACGGAGACGACAACCAGGGGGAGATACTATACGTCTGTATTCCGGGAACCGCACCATGCAATGCATACCCGTTCAATGCGATACGCGACCGCGTGCTGCTCTCGACAGGAGATGTTCTGTATGTGAAGTACCCAGAAAAGTGGTTTTCTTTTAGAAAATCCACTATAAGAATGGCAGAAATAATCGAACACTACTCTACGGTATACGAAGAAATTCGGATTATCGCTGGGTCGCTAGGGGCAAAGATAGCAGTCGGTGCGGAAGCACAAATGGAAATTACTACCGACTGTAAGATTACGAATTATTTAATATCGCCAAGCTTTGGACCCTACGATGTACGTTGGGTTGAGATGTTTAGGAGCGGGTTTGGCAGCAACCGAAAGGTAGAGCTAGATCCGGAGATGGACATACTGTCGCAGACGTTAGTGGACAAAGACGTGAAGGAGCACACTCTGATGCATGTCAGCCAGTTACTCGAGTCGCTCTCGAGTGTAGATTCGAAAATCAGCTCGGAGATTTATAGCGTCATAATAGCGAGCGAGGGTGATTGGCTGACGAATACTGATAAGGCGGCTGCGAAGTTCGAGAAAAAAATCAGTACGAACTTTGAAGTCGTGAGCCTTCCTCTGAAAACACATTGTGAGTATCTAAGAGAGGCACATATTTATTGCGGGTACTTTGAGGAAATGTTTTCCAGTTAATTGTTACAAAAAATGCCGGCGAGAGTTTAATCGCCGGCTTTTCTTTGCTGTTAGATTTTGAAGGTTTGGGGTTTGTAATTTGAGTAGAAGCGGCCGGCTATGGGGGGTGAATTTGAGGACGCAGAAGTCTGGATCGGTAAAGGATTGTTGTGGGTAGGCGTTTTTGAAGGCGGTTTGCCAGTATTTTTCTTTGACTTTCATATCGGAGACAATCTCCATGTTCCCTGTTAGCAGACAGCCTTTCCAGATGAGGTTGCGGGTGTAGAAATAAACGCTGGTTTTGGGGTTTTTGGCGACGATGGCGGTAAATTCGGAGGAAGTATTGGTGCAGAAATATACTTCGTTTAGCGATTCGCGGTGTTTGCCAGGGACGACGGCTTTGGTGTGTGGATAGCCGTTTTGGTCGACGCAGGTAATGATAAAAGTGTTTACTTTTTTGTAGAGTTTTTCGGCATCAGCTTTTACTGACATACTATATTGCCTCCTCTTGTGTTTGCCCTGCGATGTAGTTGTTTAGGATTTCGACGGCCTGCGTAGCATAGGGCTCTTCGACGTTTGCCATGAGAATATCCTGATAGGATTCGGCGACGCTTTTATCGTCTTCGCCCTTTAGCGAATAGCATTTTTGGGCAAGGTCGCGGACGGCGGGACTGTCGCTCTTGAGACATTTGATGCCGAGAGTTACGGCGAAAAGAAAATAGTCGGCGTAGGAGGCGCAAAGTTCGTTTTTGTTGAAAGCTTCGCCCTTTTGGTAGCGCTCCCATACTTCGCTAGAAACGGATTTCATGGCGGTGTCGACGGAATCTGGGCTAGCGCTAGGATTCATCATTTGGTACTCGCAGGCGTAATGTTTGGCGTCTTCGGACTTCTCTCTTTCTAGGTAACTGAGGGCGCCTATGCAGGAGTTTTGGATGCGGTCTACTGCGGTCATGAGCTCGACATTTTGCTTGCTGGCGTCACTTAAATCTAATTCTGTAGTGTCGATACCGTGATATTTGATCATGTCGAGGACTTGGTTGGTGGACTCGCTATCTGGGAGTTCGCCGCTTTCGACGAGCTGTGAGGCATAGTAGTGGCCAATGTCGAGATGAGAAATAATGCGGTCGTCAAAAGAGCCGATCATTTTGTATTGCCAGAATCTGCCGACGTCGTGGTATTTTGCGCCAACGCGTAAGATGTCTTTTTGCTCATCGCTAACTTCTAAAAGATCTACGAGGTCAATCGTAGAGTGAATGTGTTCGAGTTTTTCGAGCATGGCGACATTTTCGCCGCTTTCATTTTGCCAATAGTCTAAAAATATATCAATTCGGTTTTCGATTTCTTTGAGATCGCGGTTTGGCTCTTGGTCGCTTTCGTGACTTGGGGTCGGAAGTTGTTCTTGCATTTTTTGAGCCTCCATATGATCTTTTGCTGGCGGAGAGGATGGGATTCGAACCCACGGTACGGTTGCCCGCACACACGCTTTCCAAGCGTGCTCCTTAAGCCACTCGGACACCTCTCCAGCTTAGTGAATTATATCATAGATTTCTACGCTGGTATTAGAGAGCTCATGTGCTACAATTGTGATATGTCTGAACAGAGTGGAGAAACGATAATCCGGCTTAGTGGCGTCACGAAACGTTATGGTTTTGGTGACTCCGAGTATTTTGCGCTGCGTGATTTTGACCTGACAGTAAAACGTGGGGAGTTTATTATGGTGATGGGGCCGTCGGGGTGCGGCAAGACAACTCTGCTCAATATTATTGGCCTGCTTGATAAAGCGACTGCGGGCGAATATGTACTTGGGGGCAAAAACGTGGAGCGAATTTCGGCGCGAAAGCAGGCGAAGTTTCGAGCACGACAAATTGGATTTATTTTTCAGAATTTTAACTTGATTCCAACTCTGCCGGTGATTGAAAATGTGGCGCTACCTCTGGCGTATGCTGGTTTTCACAAGACGCGACGCCTTAGGATGGCGAGTAATATTTTGGATCATTTCCACCTGCAAGAACGCGAATATTATATGCCATGGCAACTTTCGGGCGGCCAGCAGCAGCGAGTAGCGATTGCGCGAAGTTTGGTTGCGAACCCGTCGATTATTTTGGCGGATGAGCCAACCGGAAACCTTGATTCGCGCAGTTCGCATATCGTGATGGAAGAATTGAGAGATATTCATTCGATGGGTAATACGATTATTATGGTGACGCATAATCCAGCGCTAACGACCTATGCGACGCGCGTGATAAATATGCTTGATGGCGAGATTGATACCGATATTAAGACTGTGGCGGATCGTGATTTGCCTAAGCCTGGGGATCCGGAGAAGATTTCGGTGAGGATTTTGTCTAAGAAACGTGGTGCTGCCGTTGAAGCTGATAAGACTGAGACTTCATCAGACACATCTAAGGAGAGTGAAGCTGGGGCCAGTTCATCTTCGTCGCCTCTGTCTTCACAGAAGACGAAGTCTACTCAGGATACATCCAAAGAAACTCCAAAGAGCACTCAGAAAAAGAAGTCTGGCAAGAAGGCTACGAAGTCCAAAACCGCTAAGAAGAATAATGGAAAGAAGATTGGGGTGAAATAATGGGATTTTTGCTGAGAACACATATACGATTGGCGACTTCTAGCTTGAGACTGAATCGCGGGCGAACGTTCTTGACGGCGCTTGGAATCGCGATTGGCGTGGCTTCGATTGTACTGATTTTGTCGCTGGCTGGCGGAATAAATCGCTTGATTGAGGGACAGATTGAGGAGGTTGGAAGTGATTTGATTGTAGTGCGACCGAGTACGGCTAAAGATACTATGGATAGCATCGTAGACGAATTGACGGCGAGCAATCAGTATCTGAAATCGACATTATCGCTAGAGGATGTAACGGAGATTAAGAGACTTGAGGGGGTATCTGCGGTTGCGCCGATTGCCGTGAGCGAAGGCACAGTTTCGACGAATAATAAATCGACAACTGCGACCATAGTTGCGACAAGCCCAGACCTTGCGAAAATTCTCAGCTTGCCTTTAAAGACTGGGCAGTTCTTGAACGAGCAGCTGAAGGACAATACGATGGTGCTTGGATACGGGATGGCTATGCAGTTGTTTGGCGGGACAGAGGCCATTACAAAGACGATTGAATATAATGGCGAGAAGTTCATGGTGGTGGGCGTGCTTGAAGAGATTAGTGATCCGATAAACTTCAATAATGTGGATTTCGATAACGCTATTTTGACAAACGCGAGTTATTTGGATACGCTGACGGCGCTACAAATTCAGCAGATTAACGCAAGATCGGCAACGACCGATGGGGTGAGCGGAGTTGCGGAAAATATCAGTATGACAATGACCGATTTAAGGGGTGGCGGACAGAACTTTTCAGTGCTATCGGGTAGCCAGATTTCGCACCCTGCAGGGTCGCTATTCACAATCGTCTCGGGTATGCTGACTTTGGTGGCTTCAATTTCGCTGGTCGTTGGTGGAGTTGGCGTAATGAATATCATGTTGGTATCAGTGAGCGAGAGGACACGCGAAATTGGAATTCGTAAAGCGGTGGGGGCAAGCTCGGGCAATATTCTG
This sequence comes from Saccharimonadales bacterium (SeqCode), assembly GCA_047974525.1. Lineage (GTDB taxonomy): Bacteria > Patescibacteriota > Saccharimonadia > Saccharimonadales > Saccharimonadaceae > UBA2834. The sequence goes on along the minus strand of JBKECJ010000005.1, from coordinate 123,342 downwards.
CTACAATTCTTGTTTGAATCATTGATTTTGAGCATTATGGGCGGAATTATGGGCTTTGCGCTAGGTTATGCGGTGGCATTCTTGGTGTCGCTAATCACGCCGTTCGCACCATTTGTGAGTTGGGAAATCTTGGGAATTACAGGCGTAACTTCGCTGGTGGTAGGAGTGTTGTTCGGAATTTATCCTGCGCTAAAAGCAGCGCGAAAAAATCCGATTCAATCTTTGAAACATTATCAATAGAAAATAAAAGCCGCCGGATAAAATGCATCCGGCGGTTTTTGCTATGCTAAGAAGTCTGCGTAGGCGGCCTTGAGAATATCACTGTATTCTTCTATCTCATATCCTTCCCCGATCCACTTGTCGTAACCTGGGTCTTCGATGCCAAGGCAGACTGTGTCGATCGCCTCAAAGATAACGATGAAACGCGCCGCTTTGCGGAGTGCCCAGGCGTACTGGTTGTTATCGGAAAAATGCTCCAGACTCCACTCGATGTCGAGCTCATTGAGGCCAATGGCGAACGCCGCGATAAGCGTGACGTCCATGTCGTCCGGAACACCGGAGTTTGCGATGATGAGCTCGCCGCCCATACCGATATGCGGAATGCGAATGGCGCCAGGCCACATATAGCGAATGTCGCCCATCTGAGGCGTGACAGTGCATTTCATGTCGGGATTGTCGATTAGGTGATTGATCTTCGCGGCGGCGCAGTTGGCGCCCTCCTCGTTGAAAACAAATTCGCCGGCAAGTTCATAGTACTTGCAGTCGGGGCTGTAGTCGGCCATAAAGAGGCTGTGGCAATCTCTGAAAGATGTGTCCATGCCCATAATATAAGCGACCTGCGCGTAGCGGCGCATACCATTGTAAAACTGTTCGGCGGTAAAGGGGCCCTGAGGCCGGATAAATTTAGTGAGAATTTTTCCGTTTTCCATAGAATATTTCCCTTTCGTCGCGACAAGATTTTTCCTTTTTTGGAAAGTCGCCAGCTAGCTTCGCCGAGAAACTAGGTGGCGACTTTCAAAAAGACTTCATATGCATAGATTTTGAAGGTGCAAATATCTTTTCATTATATCACGAATTTTGATTTGTGTCAATATTCTAAAGGGTTATTTGATGAGTTCAAGCTCTTGTTTCATCTTTTCGATGAGAGATTCTTTTTCGGCTTGCTGCTTTTTGGACTCTTCGACGAGCTTTTCGGGCGCTTTGGCAAGATAGTTTGGATTACTGAGGCGAAGGGTAAGAGTGTCGATTTCGCGACCTAGACTCATAATGCGCTCTTCGAGGTTTTTCTGGTGCTCGATGAGGATTTTGTCGGGGATGACGAGATAAATTTCGCGGTTTGGGATAGCAAGGCGAAGGCCTTTTGGCGCGTCCATTGGGGTAACACTTGGTGCTTTGCTCAGGAACTGGATAAGTAGCTGATGATCGTCGACGAGAGAGTCTTGTCCGAACAGAACTGGGTACTTCTTAGCCCCTGGGAGCGTCTGGAAGTGGGTTCTGAGTGCGGAGACTATCTCGATTATGCTTTCAAACTGCGAAGCGCTCATAGCGTCGCTAGTGAGCTCAGACGGCCACTTTTGCGTGATGAGTAGCCCGCTAGTCCAGCTGAGGTTCTGCCAAATGGTTTCGGTGACGAATGGAGCGAACGGATGAAGCATGATAAGGATGTTTTCGAGAGTGCGGCGAAGTAGCGGGAGATTCTTGTAGAGTTTTTGGGATTCGAGGAACCAATCGGCGTATTTGTTCCAGATGGTGTCGTAGAGAAGTTCGCTGGCTTCGGCAAAGCGATACTTGCTGATGAGTTTTTGGACTTTTTCGTTGGTTTCGTTTAGCTCGCGGCAAATCCAGTCTTCACCCATGTGATCGGTGGTGATTTCGGCGATGGCCTCGTCGGAGTCGTCGTCGACCATTTGCTGAATAAAGCGGGAGATATTCCAGAGTTTATTGCAGAGGTTGCGGCTAGCGATGACTTTGCTCGAGGAGAAAGCTTGACTGACGCCGGCTGAACGCGAGGCGACTAGACCCATGCGAAGTGCATCGGAGCCGTAGGTTGAGATGATTTCCATTGGGCTGATAACGTTGCCCTTGCTCTTTGACATCTTCTGGCCGTGCTCGTCGAGAACCATGCCATGTAAATAAACATCTTTGAACGGGATATCGTTGGCGGCGTAGAGGCCAAGCATAATCATGCGGCTTACCCATGGGAATAGAATGTCGGCGCCGGTTTCCATGACGGATGTTGGGTAGTGCGCTGGACGCTCTGAGGTGGTAATGATTGGCCATTGGCCAGATGAGAACCACGTGTCGAAAGTGTCGTTGTCGCGGATATAGGTTTTGCCGTCTTTTTCAAACTCGGTGAGATTGATGCGGGTGTCGAAAATCCAATCTTCTGGATCGGCGGCGTTTTGAAAGGCCGGGATAGGAATGCCCCATGGTATTTGGCGGGAGATGTTCCAGTCTTTGAGGTTTTTGAGGTAATGGATGAGGGCAGATTTTTTGCTGGATGGGTAGAATTTGATTTTGCCAGATTCGATGACTTCGATGGCGCGATCGGCAAGCGGGCGGACTTTTATGAACCATTGCTCTTTTAGGAGCGGCTCAATGACTGAATCACATTTGTAGCAATGCCCTACTGAGTGAGTAATGTCTCTTACCCGCCTAATAAGATCTTGTTTTTCGAGGGAGTCGAGGACTTTTTTGCGTGCGTCCGTGGTAGAAAGACCTTCATAGTTGGCACCTGCAGCAGCGGTCATTTTGCCATCAAAGCCAATAACTGTGATGAGCGGGAGGTTATGCCTGCCAGCAACATCGTAATCGTTCGGATCGTGCGCTGGGGTGATTTTGACGGCGCCGGTACCGAAGGTGAGGTCGGCATGCTCGTCGGCCACGATTGGGATATCCCTATTGGTGAGTGGTAGCTTGACTTTTTTGCCAATTATGTCTTTGTATCGAGAATCTTCGGGATTAACTGCTATGGCGGTATCACCGAGCATGGTCTCTGGGCGGGTGGTGGAAACGACGATTTCTGTCTGATCGCCTTCGGGGGTTACAAGTGGATAAGCGATGTCCCACAATTTGCCGGCATCCTCTTTGTGCACCACTTCGATGTCGGCGAAAGCGGTCTGATGATTGACGCAGAAGTTTACGAGTTTTTCACCGCGGTAGACTAATCCGTCGCTCAAGAGTTTTTGAAACGTTGAGTAAACAGTATCAATGACTTTTGGATCGAGAGTGAATGTAAGGCTGCTCCAATCGCAAGATGCACCAAGTGCACGAAGCTGGAGTTCCATATTGCCACGCTGCTCGCTCACGAAATCCCAAACCTGAGAGTATAGCTCGTCGCGGGTATAGTCGAAGCGGGACCTCCCTTCTGCGCTTAGCTTCTTTTCGTAGACGACCCATGTTTCGAATCCGGCGTGATCGGCGCCTGGGATATACCAAGTGTTTTCGCCGCGAAGACGATGATAGCGAATAAGGATGTCCTCGAGAGCGACCGTGAGGCCGTGACCGATATGGAGATTACCATTGGCGTTTGGCGGTGGCATGACGATGGTGTATGGATCTTTGCTGGAATCGTCGCTTGGGACAAAGGCATCAGAACTTTCCCAGAGGGCGTAGATGTCGGGTTCGTATTGGTTGGGTTCGTATGCTTTGCTAAATTTCATAGTTTTTATTATACCATGGAATTTGGCGCGAGTTCTATGCCCTGCTACCCGATACTCTGGTGTAATGATGTATAATTTTAGACATGAAGATTGATTTGGAAGAATTAAGGAAAGAGCTTGCGTTGCTTGCCGCTGGCAATGAGGAGTACGCTGAGTTTAATAAGAAAATCGTAAAAACCGAGAAATCTGTGCTGGGGGTGCGTACGCCAGCGCTAAGAAAGCTCGCGAAAGATACGGCAAAGGCGGTTGATTCTGCGGAGATTTCCCTGCTACTTGACGGAGTAAATACGGAGATTTATGAGGAGATTTTGCTTGCGGGGCTAGTCATCAACTATGCGAAGTTGTCTGATGGCGAAAAGCTTGAGCTGACGAAAAAATTCCTGAAGCTGGCCGATAACTGGGCGCATATTGATATGTTTGCTGAGAAACAGAGGCGAAAGTATGACCGCGAGCTTTGGTGGGACTATTCCCTGCTGTGCTTGAAATCGGATGCGGAATTTGTAGTGCGATATGGAGTGATAAACTTGATGTCGAATTATCTTGATGATGAGTACCTAGACCGCACACTAATAGAGGTGCGCGCCGTGAAACACGACGGGTATTACGTAAAAATGGGGCTGGCTTGGCTATATGCGACAGCTGCGGTTTATGACTTTGAGCGGGTAATGAGCGAGCTTGCAGATAACCCGATTGATCCTTGGGTGAAGCGCAAGGCATACACCAAAATGATCGAATCGTATCAGATAACACCAGAGCAAAAAGAACAAATTCGTGAGGCGCGAGGTAAGCTATGAAAACACATGCTTTTCGGCTCAAACAAGGGGCGGATTTAAGAAAATCTATCGAAGATTACACAATTAAAAACGGAATAAAGGCTGGCGTAGTGCTGTCTGGTGTTGGGGCGCTTACGAAGGTTGAACTGCGCAATGCCGGAGCTACTAAGGTGATAACCTTGGAGGAACATTTCGAGATCGTTTCGATAACTGGTACTCTTTCGCAAGATGAGAGCCACATCCATATCTCTGTTGCTGATGAGAATTTGCGGACTTATGGCGGGCATATGAAGACGGGATGCATCGTGGGAGTTACCGCCGAAATAGTATTGCTTGAGATGACAGATGTAGAGTTTAGGCGTGAAGTCGACGATACTGACTATGAATGCCTTGCAATTCACGATTTAAATTAGCCGCTCTTCCCTGTTACAGACAAAAAGCGACCAATTTGGTCGTTTTTTCTATGCAAAAACAATTCACGTGAAATAAGCATGAGGTATTTCATGTGAAACTTGACAAAATATAATATTTGTTTCTTGATAACACACTTTTTGTCTTCCCAAACTATTGCAACCGGTTGCTAATGTTTGTTGGTTCTATTTTAACCGAAAGCGGGATGCTAAGTCAAGTGGTTGCTAATTTGAGGTTGAGGGTTCCAAAAAATTTTACACTTGTGTGCAAAACTATAAGCGAAATGTTAATATGTGGTTATGCCTTTTATTCGAAAATTTAGAACGGGGAGCGGCGCGACTGGAGTGCAGGTTTGCTGGAAGCAGGGTGGGGAAGTGGTAAAGACTGTGCACGTGGGGTCGGCAAATTCTGATGTGGCGCTAAAAAAACTGCTCCGCGAGGCGGAGCGAATAAAACTTGGGGAAGGGCAGAGCCCGATGTTTGATCTAGGGACGTTTGAGGCGGCGGATGCCAAGATTGATGGCGCGGATCAGCCCATATAGGCGATATTTGACTTTTTGCACGGGAAGATCGTAGGTGCCTGAGTAGGTGACGACTTCGCCGCCAAAGGATTTTTTGAACTTGGTAAAACCATACCATGGGTGCTTGGGATCCTCGGAAGGGGTAATACCCCAGAAATCGAAGTATTTTTTGCCGTCGGCGCGCGCGTCGAGAATCATCTGGACCACTAGTATAGTGCCGGCGGAGAGCTTGCGATGCTCATAATCGGCGGCAGCCTGAGAATAGATGCGTGTGGTTGGCGTATCGTAGACTAGGGAAGCGGCAATCGGTTTTTTGTCGAGCTCGGCAATATAGAGCGTCGCGAAGCCGGATGCCAACTGATTTTTGAGGTATTCTTCGTCGTGGGCGTGAAAATGATTGTGCGCCGTGACGCCAGCAATTAGGCGCGTAAGTATGCTAATCTTGCTGGGATCTTGGGTTTTTACGATTTTTATACCTTTTTTGATATAATTTCGGTACAAATTGCGGTTGTTTTGCTTCATATTATTCAGAAGCTCATCAGCTGTCGGGGTTAAATTTAAGATTAACGTATGCTCGGGGTTTTGATTTTTGGTCTTGATAAGCCCAAGCTTCTTCATATCACTCTGTGCAATTTTAAGCGTAGGCTCAATGCGCACAAACAGGGAACCTTGGGATTTTGCGAGCTTTTTGAGGCTTTTTAGAGCCGGCTGAAGGGCAGCTTTTTTGTCGAGCGTTGGGCCGTAGGGCACATACAAATAGCTGCCGAGAGGTGTTTTTTCTAGATATGCGACGTAAGACCAATGTTCGGAAGAGTCAAGAAAGGTAGTGCTGCCACCGGTCTCCTTGAAGGACTTCCAAGTGCCAGTTTGCAAGAAATGCGGTGTCATGCGCCTGCCCGAGGGTTGATGATGGCGATGATTTGGTTGGCTTTTTTCTTGGAGATGTCGGTTGGGAGGCAGAGAACTTGGGGATGCGTAGCCTCGGCGATAGGACAGGTATCGGGATCGTATTTGTAGGCGCGGTTGGTCTTGGCGCCTGGGAAGAAGAGCGGAGAATACCAGCGGCGGATAAAGAAGCCGGAGGCGGTGAGGGCGGAGTAGAGCTGATCGGCTTTTTCTGGGGTAGGGAGAAGGATAGGATAGGCGAGGAGAGGCTCGCTCACAGAGGTAAGGGATTTGAGATTTTTGGCGCCTTTTAGCTTTGCCTTGTAATGATTGGTGGTTTCGAGTCGGCGGAGATAATTTTTTGGCAGAGAGGGAAGTGCGGCAAGGATTTTTTGATTGACGAAATCGTTTGTGCCAAGCGGAGTATGCTGCTTGCCAGTCTGCTCTTCAGGGGAAATTGGCGGCTCGAGGATTTTTGCGCTAACCGTAAACTTGCGGACGCCACGCTTGACGCCACCTGGCAAGCGCTGCAAGATGCCATTCGTGAGGCGATAAATGCGAAGACGGCCACCGGTGAAGACGTTGGGCTTCTTGAGATTTTTGAAATCGGTGGTGATTTTTTCATAAAGCTTGGGCTTGGTTTTGGCGAGCTCTGGGTTTATATAGATAGCAGCACCAAACTTGGTGTTGTTTAGGACTTTCTCCACGCCAAAAGAGTGGATAGAAATGTCGGCAATGGGCTTACCCTTTGAATCGAGAGCGAGGCGGCCAAGGCAATGAGCGCTATCCTCTATGAGAACGAGCTTGCGCAGCTCTGTGAGAGTCTTGAGAGGGGTTTTCTTGCCGATAATGCCAAGAGTGTGCTGCATGACAATGCCGCGGGTGTTTTTGTTGATGAGTTTTTTGGGATCAACGATGGAGAGATTCGAGGTGTCGAGATCAGCGTAAATAGGGGTAAGGCGGCTAACAAGGATTGGGTTGACCGCGGTGGCGCAAGTGTAGGGAGTAGTGATGATTTCGCCTTTGCCTTCGACTTTTGCGATGGCGTTGAATACGACTGCCATGCCGTAGCGAGCTTTCAAACACAAGTGCCAATCTTCTGGCTTGGTGCTGGTGAGGCTGGCAAGTTTTTGGCAAATTTTTTCGGTAGATTGAACACTTTTCATAATCCTATTGTATCATTTTGTAGTGTAGGGCGGAGCATGATTGACTTTTTTGCTAAAGTGTGCTATAATTGAGGGATTGCTAATCTGTTAGCTGCTCATTAATTTTTGTAGATGAAGGGGGTAAAATGATGGTCAACATGTGGTTTTTGATACTGTTAATGGCGAACTTCGGCATTTCTTGGTGGAATGCCTATTCGGTAGGTTCGGTATGGTCCGAGAGTAAGGAGATCGGCGGCTCGATGAGGGTACTCGCGATCTGCGGCTATATCATGGCGATTGCTGGATTTACGATGGTGTATGGCTTTGTGCTGATGCTGATTGTGATCTGGCTTCACCCTGTGGTGCCATTTTTGGAGAGCATACCGCTGGATACCTTGATAGGTTTGACTAGCGATATGCTGTACGTGCTGCTTGCCATGACGATAATTCCTTCGGGACTTGTGATCTGGCTAAACTCAGTAGTGTATTTCTGGAAGAACAAGACGCTCGGAAACGGGATGGTCGCGGGGTGGAATACCTACGCGAATGTACGCAATGTGATCAATGCTTCCCGAGAGATGCCGTCGGCAATTGGCCGAATTGGCGATGCTATATTTGATAGTGATGACGACGACATTAAAGGGAAACTGGTAGTGGTCGCGCTTATCATTGTAGTGCTGGCAGCTCTGGGAGGATACTTTACGGCGTCGGTGATCATGAAGAATGCTGACAGGAAAGTAGATCTCTTTGCGAGACGATAAAATCATCTACGTGCGCCGCCCGTTAACTCGGGCGGCTTTTTCTTGGTGTATACTTATTATATGAAGTTTGAAGAACTAACCGAAGCGGAATTTCAAAAGTTTGAACAAAAAAGTCCTTACGGGAATTTTTTTCAGGGGGTAGAGCGGGCGAAACTACGACGTGGCATGGGGTGGAAAGTGTGGCTTTTGGGGGTGAAAGATGGAAAAAAAGTGCTGGGCGGGGGCATGCTGATGGCAAAAAATGGGGAAGGGTTGGTGCAGCTAGGACCGATATTAGATTGGGATAATACAAAACTTGTACAAGTTTGGGTGGAGGGGGTGAAAAAATTTGCATATGATGCGGGACTGGTAGTAATTGAGGTTTTTCCGCCGGCGTTGCTATCGGTGCGCGACGCGAAGGGTGAGGCACTTGAGAAGTTTGATCGAAAAGGGGTGTTGAAGACTTTTGCTGAGGCGGGCTTCAAATATCTGGGCGAGACAATCGAGCTGGAGAATAAGGCGAACCGATGGATGGTGATAAAAGATTTAGCAGGGCTTAAGGACATGGACGCGGTGCGGGCGACGTATAAGAAAAATGTCCGGAACAAGCTGCGAAAGATTGCGCCTGAGCTAGAAGTTTATGAATTGACAGATAAAAAAGAGATACCGCTCCTCACGGCGGCCGTAGACCAGAGTAATGATAAGAACGGGGTAGTGAGTCGAAATATGGCGTATTTTGAGGGGATTTGGGATGAGTGGGGGAAGGACGCAAGGTGGGTAGTGGCGAAACGACGCGAGGGCGGCGAAGTAGTGGCGGGGCGAATTTTGTTTTATCATCCAAACGAGGTGGTGAGTTTTATATCTGGTACGGTACAGGAATTTAAGCAATACAACGGAATGACGCTTTTGCAGGATTGGCTGATGGAAGATAGCTTGAAGCAAGGGGTGACGCGGGTGAATTTTTATGGAATTGACGGGGATTTTGAGGGACATAACCCGCTATTGGAATTTAAGAGTGGTTTTGGGGTGAAGGTGGAGGAGTATATTGGTGGGTTTAGGTGCGTGTTGAAGCCGATGAAGTATCGGATGAATAATGCGAATAAGTCTGCTCGGGGACTGGCCCGAAAGGTGCTGAAGCGCTAGTGCTTGACTTTTTTGCGATTGTGTGATACAATATAAAGATAAGCGTGCTTTTACGCTTATGCACATTTGTAGTTGAGAAAGGTTGGGGGTACCGCTATGTTTAACAAAAATGAAATGACCGAATATGAGCGCGAAGTATCTAAGCGTAATCGAGAGGCCGAAAGGGCAATGCGGAAAAATGAGCAGCCACAAAGAATGGTCGTGATATTTGCGGCGTTTTTACTCGTGATGTTTTCATGTGCACTTATAAATCTGTGGTTGGCTAGTAATCTTCAGGAAACTGCTACCGGCAACGAAGAGCAAGTGCTCCGCGAAACAATTGAGCAAAGCTCGGATGTCATCCGAGGATGGACTGACACTATTATGGTGGATACCGACGGCGACGGCATTGCTGATTCGGAATTTTCCGGAATAGTAGTGGTGGGCGAACAGTTCGAGCAATCGCTGCGCGAGGTGGCTAGAGAAAATCCGCCGCCTGTGGAGGCGGGGCTTGACGGTGGAGTCGCTAGTGGCTATATGCCAGCTCCGAGATAAGCATAGTTCTCAATTATACACATTTTGAAAACCCCGAGTAATCGGGGTTTTTCTCTTTAGTTGATGGCGGAGCGGGGACTAATGTCGAGCTCGTAGGGGTCGGTGGGAGTTTGACCATCGTTGATGCTGAAGAAGGCGGCGGAGGCGACCATGGCGGCGTTGTCGGTGCAGAGGGAGATTGGCGGACAAAATAATTGCAGGGAGTTTTCTTGGCTTATTTTGTTTTCTAATGCCTCGCGGAGATATTGGTTGGCGGAGACGCCGCCGGCGAGGACGAGAGATTTTGGCTGGAATTCCTGGATGGCTTTTTCGGTTTTTTGGAGGAGGGTGGCGATGGCGGTTTTTTGGAAGGAGGCGGCGAAATCATTTTTTTGCCGATCTGTTAATTGGGCTGCCAGGGAGTGCGATGGGGCGCTTATAGGGACGTTGAGTTCTTTTTGGATGGCGCGGAGGACGGCGGTTTTGAGGCCGCTGAAGGAGAAATCGTAGCCGTCGACCTTTGGAATAGGGAGCTTGTAGGCATTAGGGTCGCCTGCGAGAGCGGCTTTGGCGATAGAGGGGCCGCCCGGGTAGGGGAGGCCGAGAATCTTGGCGACTTTGTCGAAGACCTCGCCAACGGCGTCGTCTCGGGTGGTGCCGATGATGTCGAAATGGTTGTGGCGGGTCATATGGATGAGCTGGGTGTGACCGCCAGATACGACGAGGGCGATGAGAGGGAATTCGGGTTTTTCGTCGCCAGCTAGCCAATTGGCGTAGATGTGGGATTTGAGATGGTGTGTAGGGTAGAGGGGAATATTGTGGAGAACGCTGAGGGTGCGGGCGGCGAGGGTGCCGATGAGAAGAGAGCCAAGGAGACCGGGGGTGTGAGTGACGGCGATGGCGTCGACGTCTTTCCACGTGAGGTTGGCTTTTTCGAGGGCTTGGTGGATGACGGGCAGGATAGCCTCGATATGGCTGCGGGCGGCAATTTCAGGGACAACACCTCCGTAAACGGCGTGGATGTCGATCTGGGAAACGACGATGTTGCTAAGAATCTCCTTGCCGTCTTTTATAATGGCGGCAGCGGTTTCATCACAGCTGGTCTCGATTCCTAAGATTATCATTTGTATACTATACCATAATTCATGATAAAAACTGGGGAGCGCTATTTGCGTGGTCGCCTGATCGGTTTTTGTTGTATTTTTGCGATAGTCCTTATGTTATAATGTAGATAATTAAAGCTTTGAGAGGTAAAAAAGATGGGAAATGTTGAGCAGTTCATCGATCAACTAATAACGGATAAGGGCGTGTCTGGGTTGACAGACGAAGTGCGCACGGAGTTGAGGGCGGACTTGACGCAGCGACTGGTTGACCAGATTGACAGGGCAGTAATAAATGCGCTGCCAGAAGATAAGGCTATTGAGCTATCTGAAAAGCTAGATGACGATAATTTTGGTGACGATCAGGTAAATGATTTTATCCGAGACAGCGGCGTGGATGTGCAGAAAATTTCGCTCGAGACGATGCTTAGGTTTCGTGAACTTTATCTTGGCGCTGGAAACTAGGAGGAAATAGATGGAAAACTTTTCTGGAGGCGAAAATCCATACAGGGGAAAGAAGTTCATCAAGCTAGAGGACGGCTCTGAGGTGGAGGCGCCAGAGGGGGTGAATGACCTTTACGAATACAAAGAGTTTGTGGCGGAGCAAGAGGCGCGGGCGCGCGAAAATGGCGAGGGCGGCAATACTTCAGAAGATGCCCCTCAAGAACAGGAGGCTCAAGAGCAAGGCGAAGACATTGATACTCGTGCTGAGGCGATTAAGCTTGCGAGCAAAATTGAGAACTCTATTGATGAAAAGGTTGTGAAACACGCGATAACGACAAAAGATTATAGTAAGATTTTTGGTGCGCTTGCTGGCGTAGATAGTATTCCGATGAAGGGGGATCAAATTAAGATCGACCAAGACAGCAGGAAACTTGCCGAAACTCATGACAAATATGATGCGGTGATGGCTGAGGCGCTAGAGATACTACGCAATGAGTATTTTGGCGAGAAGGCACTTGATGCGGCAGAGAGCGATATGCGCGCGGAAGCTATTAAGCTTGCGAGCAAAATTGAGAACTCTATTGATGAGAAACTAGTGCGCGATAGCTTGGAGTCTGGTGATTTTACTAAAATTATCAATGCGCTTGCGGGCGTAGATAGCGTTCCATTTAAGGGCGACCAGATAAAAATCGAGCAGGACGGACGCAAGCTTAGCGAAACACATGCTAAGTATGATGATTTAATTGCGCTGGCGATGGCTATTTTGAAACAAGAGTATTTTAGCGACATGGATGAAGCGTCAAGAGAAAACGACGAAGCAGACCATGCTTACGATGGCGAAGATGAGGGGTCTCCAGAGGAGATGAGAGAAGAGTGGATTGCCCAGCTATTGACTATGGAGGGTATGATATGGCTAAGTCAGGTAAAAGGCATAAATAGTATTAGTGATGTTAAGAATATGTCATTTGACGAGGTAGACGGTCTTCATGCTGAGTGGACTTCGAGCAAAGAAGCTGAGAATGCGGAAAAAGAGAAAAATCGCGAAGATGCGCTGAAGGGGCTACTGAGCATCGAGGGGCAAAAGTGGCTGAACGAAGCTAAGGGCTTTGAGAAACTTGGCGACGTTAACGCTCTTCCGACTGAAGAACTCATGGCGCTACATGACGAATGGACTGCGCATAAAGAGGCGCTAGCGAAGGAGACGGAGGAAGAAACCGCAGAAGGCGAAGAGGCCGAGGAAGAGGGAACGAGCGAGAAGAAGCCGCTCATAGCGGTAGACATCGACCGAACGCGCGACGCAGAGGCGGCGGCACGAGACATTGCCGAGAAAATGCTGAAGGAAGATTTGGCGAGCGGCGGCAAAGTGAAGAAGTTCCTCAAGGGGATCTGGAAGGGCAATATGTTTAGGGGGTACTATATTGAGAAGAACAAGAAACAAGCCTACGACAGAATTTTGAAGAAGCAGGGCGGCGAAGAAAGCGGACTGGGCGATGAAACTTGGCAGAGCCGCAGCGAAGCGACGATTGATCGATTTATCTCTGAATACGACGAGATGATTCATAACGATGCTGGCGAGTGGCGCGATGCATTGCCAGAAAACCATCCGGCTGCAGAGGCTGCGAAGAAAGCGATTAGTGAATTTGCTCAAGGCAATCTTGATGAATCTAACTTCATGCAAGAGATGGCACGCGTAAAGGCAATGCTCAAAGATAAGAATGGTGATCCGAAGGGCGAAATCGTCTTGGACAACTACCTAGAGATTGCGCGTACGGCTAAGGGGCGCTTTGACCACGAAGAGGGTATTGAGAGCATCATGGAAGGCTTTAAGCTGATAAATGGTGAGGCACGTGCGAATGTACGTACTGAGGCGCACATGAATAGCCTCGATAAGATTATGGATAAGTACGACCACGGACGATTTAGCAAGTTCGTGCCGCCAGAGCTCGTAGCTGGTGCGGCTAGCATCGGTATTTGGTTGGCGCAGGCCGGAACGAAGAGCGCGCTGAAAGCAGTAACGTTTGGCCTAGGTGGGGCGGCGGTTACAGGCGTAGTTGCTGGTATGAAAGAGGGCGCGCGAGTATCAACAGATCGAGCACAAGCATCGCGCGAAATGGCGAGCGGCTTGGTGTTTGACGCTAGCGGCAAGTACGACAAGGCGGTAAATGAGACCGTATATAGTATGACACCAGCAACGCAGATGGCGAGCGAACTTAGCGCAGCGGCACAGTCTGGCGATAGAGATGCGATTCTTCAGGTATTGGCATTGGCTGATGCGCGAACGAAGATGAGCGACACGCGAAATATCGACTTGATTTGCTACTCTGACCCAACAAAGATTGAGGATGAAAGGTTTGCACTAGACTTGGCGCGAGCCGAGGCTCGAGCAGCGCTTAAGGCGATTGATCCGAATACCGGAGATGCATTGAACCAGATTATCTCGGGTGTCGAGACGGTATTGGATGACGGCACAGAGAACGCGCCGGGTATTAAGGCGAAAGACGATGCGTTTAAGAAGTTACGTCGCAAGCAGATGGTAAAACAGGGCTTGAAGACCGCAGCGGTAGCGGCGGGTACGATGATCGTAACGCAAGAGGTTGTGGCGGCATTTAGTCCAAACTCTTATGGTATTGCTGATGAGGTATTTGGACTCGAGAATAACGCCGACGCGAGCAACACGATGCTTGCTGGAATGTTGGGACTTAAGGGTCCTGACGGACTTATTATTGCGGGCACCGAGAAAGTTGACGCTCAAGAAGCGGCTGGCGTGAAGCTAACTGATGAGGAAATTGCACAACTTGAACAGCAAGGCTACACAGTGAACGAGATTGAGTCGACAACGCTACAATCACAAGAAGTTAATATGTCCGCAAGCGAGTACGCCCGTGAGTACGGAACGCCAGTAAATCGCGACGACTGGGGAAGCAATGGCACGACGGCGTTTGACGGCAATGAGCTTAGCGCACATTACACTACAAATGGCGATGGTATCGTAACGCAAATGGGCGGAAGCTCGACAACTTGGGGCGGAGAATCGATTAACTTCCAAGATGCCGTGGACGATGGAAAGATTCGTGCGTTCATTTCGATGACCGGAGACAGCCAGTCGACACCTATTGAGGTGACTGGGCAGCTCGTGAATAACGGATCGCAGCTTGAGTTTATACCTGAGGCTGGATCCGCGGCGGCAGAATGTTTCCAAGATGGTAAGTTTGTTGGTAAGTACTTTGAGGTTGTATTTGACAATGGCCTCGCAGAAGATGGAACGCAGCACATAATTCCACTTGCTACAGTAGTTGGGCAAGGTGTTGAGGGGACGATAAGCTCGACAGTAGATGTGCCGGTAACGGAGACTCTATATAACGTGATTGGCTTTGAGCGAACTGTCGAGGCGGTACAAACCGTAGGCGACAGGGTGCCGAACCCTGCTGCTATGTTGCCATTTGTGCGACGGGATAATTTGAAGAATGCACGCCGACGAGCGGAGACAGGCACGCCAGCACCAGCGCCGACAGAACAGACGCCAGATAACGGCGGCGGAACGCCGACTGGTGAGATACCAAATCCAGGAAGTACGGCCGAGACCCCTACGGGCGACACGGCTCCGACGGAACCAACAGGCGAAATTCCAAATCCAGAAACTACAACCGAGACTGAAGGTGGTGAGACACCAACGGGAGAAGTACCAACACCTGAGGCTACAACCGAGGGAGAGGGCAGCGGAGCGCCGACTGGTGAAATTCCAACACCTGCTGGGGAGCAGACGGAAGAAACAACTGAAACCGAGGAACCTGCACCAGAACAACAGGGCGAATATGACGAAGAGGGTGAACCTATTTGGGAGAACCTCGCTGATAAAATCGGTGGCAGTCGCGGCGTTTGGATCGTAAATGGTGGGCTAGATACGGCACCAGAAGATTGGCGCAATACCGAGTATCAAGCTTGGTGGGATGATTTGAGCGAAGAGACGAAAAATCGATTCGCGCAGAGGAGTAGCGATAGGCTATCCCCAGAGAGCGATACTTTGTTTGACTGGCTACAAGAGACCGGCAAGATGGCAGGCGCGAACGAAATTTACGATGACGATTTTTATGAAGGCACATGGAATGACATGAGCGAGCAGCAGCAAAACGACATCCGCGAAGGTAAGGCGATATTAAACAACCAAGACTTCGTGGCTTGGCTACGCAAAAATGACATTATCCCTGCCGAGGGAGAAAACGCAGCTCCACAAGGAGAGGCAGCTTAATCGATAGATAGTTTGGCGGCGATGGATTTGAATTCGTCGTCACTAAGCTCGAGCACGCGGCCATGCTTCCAAGTGGCATCAAATGGCATGAGGTGGACATGGGCATGAGGTACATCGGTGCCGATGACCTTCATTAGGATGCGAGCATCAAGAGCGGTCTCCATATGGAGGGCGATTTTTTTGACTGCCGCCCAGAGTGCAAGCCAGTCTGAATCTTGGAGATCGTAGACTTTGTCGACTTCGACTTTTGGAACGACTAAAACGTGCCCAGCGGTTTCTGGATGGATATCTAGAAAAGCGTAGGTGTGCTCGTCTTCGTAGATTTTGTAACTAGGGATTTCCCCTGCGATGATTTTTGAAAATATACTGCTCATATCTTTATTTCATCGGACTAGGCGGAAAATGTCAAGGTTGCTAGGGGTGCCTAGCATTAGCTATAATAGATTTAGCAATACGCTAAAGGTATGGGTGGAAATGGAGGTAATTATGGGAGACAAGACACCCGTCGAAATAGCGTTATCATTCTTGAATATGGGTATGACTTTTGCGCTGATGGCGCTGCTTATGCGGTATATAAAAAAGCGTCGTAGGTAGAGAAAACGACCCCGAAGGGTCGTTTTGTAAGCGTTAGCAGGGGACTGGGACTTTTGAGTGTAGCTCCCATTTGCCGGATTTGCCAGTTTTACTGGCCTGATAGATATAGGTCTCTATCCTTATCAGCTGGTTTGAAGTGTTGTAAACTTTGACTTCGCTGATTTCGCCATCTGTGACAATTGGCGTGTGCGTCCGCCCGAGGGAAGAGAAGTCGCCCCGGCCCGATCTTTCCTTGTAGTCATCGTCGTAACAGCCCTCGGACATTCCAAGCCCGGCATAGCGACCAGTAATAAAGTCAATTATTTTTCGTTGAGAAGTACGTGCCAGTTGACGCCGAATTTGTCTTCTACCATGGCGTAGAGCGGTGCGAAGAAGGTCTTGGTTGGAGGCATTAATGTCTTGCCGTCGACACCTAGAGCGTCGGAGATACGACGGAGCTCTTCTTCAGAATCAACGTTGATGGTTGGCTGGATATTGTTGCCAATTGTAAGTGGCCAGTCGTCTGAGTTGTCCATGAACATAATATTGAGCTGACCGATTTTGACCTCGGCATACATAATGCGATCTTTTTCAGATTCTTTGATTGGCATAGATGGGTCTACGGGCGCCTCACCAAAAGTCATAAGATTTTCTACTTTAGAGTTAAAAACACCGGCGTAAAAGTCGACGGCCTCGCGACAGTTCCCGTTAAAATTGATAAATAGTCCAAATTGAGCCATATATATCCTTCTTTTGTTAGTAGATATTACGTCTATTATGTCATTGTTTATGGTGGCGGTCGAGAGCTTCTTTACCTAAAGAATAATTTAAGGTAAAATTAAGCTGTCTAGTCCAACCATCGTGAGTCTGATTTGCGTTGCTGAAAAACGGCACCGCGAAGCATAAGGGCAACGCCTTACTTGCGAATGGATTAGACACCTTGCGGTGTCGTTTTTTTCGACGACCGCATGGTGTTCTTGACGAAGTTTCTATGGGCAGGGAAGCAGCCGGCTACATTGACATTTTTGGTAAAGTGTGGTAAAATTAAGATATTACTCGCGTTAATTTTGCGGGTTGTATTTTTACAGGATAACTTACTGAATACTTATGGAATTGGAGGGGAACCCATGGAAAAAGACTTTATCTGCTACCCAGCAGTAATCGACGAAGATGCGAACTACGCGAATTTTGTGTATGTCGGCAAGCTAAAGCGCAAGAAATTTCGGGGATTTTTGGACGGTTTCTTTATCGGTACGATAACCGAGACGAAGGATTCAAAAATAACTGAAGTGACCTACGTTGATGAGGGAAATGGCGAATGGCCGGCGGCGAATACCGAAGTTGACGGAAGTATTGACGGCGAATTTGCTGGAATAATCCGCCTTTCGGGCATTTTGAGCACCAAGCCCGAGATGTACTATACCGACACCTTTACGTTTTTGGTAAACGCCAAAATGCGGATGCAGCCGATCGAGCAGTATGGTTTTTCGGAAGAAACGACTGCCTGGCTGAAAAGTGCAAATATCCTGCTGCTGGACGACATTATATGTGCGGAAGAGGAGCAGAGATTTGACGAAGTGTTTGTTGACCCGGCGGCGGATCGCGAGGTGAAGGCCAAGCTAACCGAGATGGGATATTATGGGAAGGATGATGAGTAATGGACGCAACGAAAAAGCAACAGGCGACGGAATTCGTGGAGCTGGCGAACCGCGAGATGGAGACCATCAAGCAGGCGACAGATAGGATTGTTGCGGCGGCAGGGTGTTTTGAGGGGATTGACCCTGAAGGCAGACTGTCGTTCGCGGATAAATTTGCACTGCTGTATGCGAATCGGATTTTTGACTTTGCGGAATCGATGCGCAATATGTCGGTGCAAACGCCTATCTTGGGCAGCTCGCTGGTTGCGGTGATGAATAGCCCGGATGCGCAGGCACCGGCGCCGAAAACACAGGCCGAGGCCGCGGTGCTTCTGATGAAGATTTTTTCGAACGAGCAGGCAGCGCGAGCTCTTGCTGAGATATTGTTTGGTAAAAATCGGTAAGTTATTGGTTTAAAAAACCGCCTCAATGAATGAGGCGGTTTCTTTTTTGCTCTAAATATTGTGGCGGAAGCGAGAGGATTCGAACCTCCGAAACATTGCTGCTTACACGATTTCGAGTCGTGCGCCTTCAACCACTCGGCCACGCTTCCGTGTATGATTTTAACATATTAAAGGGGTGGGCGCTAGGCTTGGCTGGGTTTTATATCTACGAGCCCTTCGGGAAGCGCGGCTAGGGTTTTGATTTGGGGTGACTTTTTGATATCCTCGAGGGTCATTTTGCGCGGGGATACATTAAATTTGACTGTGCGCATGGGTGTTTTGTCGAATACGCCACCTTCGCGATACGATTTTGGCTTAAAAATATCTGCGGGCTTGGCGCCGCCGATGGTCAATTTTTCTATCATGAGCCTCGACTCGCGTGGCTTGCCGAAACGCATCATGGGTTCGTTGCTGGTGATGTCGGCGAGTCCAGTTTGCTCGAGGCGTTGGAAATTTTTGACGATTGCGTCGTGGGTGTGCATTTGGTATTCCATTTTTTTGCCACGGCGTGTGGCTGGTAGGTTTTGCACGAGATTGAAAGTTTCGCCTAGGACGGCTATCGGAAGCAGTCGTTTTGGAACTTTATTTATGATGCTGAGAGATTCTGTGACGCCTTGCTCTACGACGTGTTTTGGGCCCATCACCCAAGAATGGGTATGTGGAGGCTTGAACCCCCAAGTATTGAAGGCGAACTTCTTGAACGCTGTGGCCATGGCCACCGTGCCGGCCGCTAGGCCGACGCCAGTAGCGACGGCGCCACCAACTACGGCTCCAGCGCCCATCAATACTAGTGCACCCGCCGTTAGGCCTACACCTCTGCCGATATCGGCGGCTCTGCGCTTGGCGATTTCTCGGCGGACGGATTTGTCGTGTTTGGCGATGGTTTCGAGATTGAACATTTCTGCTGCTGGCTCTTCTGGTGCTTCGGATAGCTCTAGGTCTGGCGGAGCGAACTGATCCATGACGGCTTGCCGGGCTTTTTCAACTTCGGCGGGCTTTTCGGCTTCGATCTTTTCGGACTCGACTTTTGTATCGGGGACTTCTGCGCGATTCATCTTCATACGCTCGAGGCTTGGTGCTGGAGACCCCGATAATTCTGCGTCGGATTGTTGCGCCCGTTCCATATTTTTCATGATAGTTCAATTATATAATAGCCGGCTGAATCCTGAAAACTTGTACAAGTTTGGGGGCAGGGTACCTCTGTTATTTTGAATGAAAGCTGAACACTTTTGCCAACAAAAAAGGTCTCCCCTAAGACCTTGAATAATCATTTGGTACACCCGATACGATTTGAACGTACGACCTTTGGCTCCGCAAGCCAACGCTCTATCCAGCTGAGCTACGGGTGCATACGTGGAAATATATGCTGCTTAGGAAAACCAGAGCAGCGTATAATCCACCATTTGAAGATTAAAAGACCATTGTGGAATCCACAACACTTTTATTGTAGCACAATTTCACGATATTTCCATATCTTATTTGCCAGATTAGCAAATGTGGTATAATTACGCTATGGAAAAAGCACTAAAACAACCTAGCCTAAAATCAAAAGTGCAAAAAGTGAAAGCTAAATTTGCTGCGGCATATTATGGTAATCCATCAAAAGATATGAAAGTTATCGCTGTGACGGGGGCGAACGGCAAGGCAACGGTGGCACGCTTTGTTCAAGAAATTCTAAAAGCAACTGATCCGAAGGCCGGACTGATTGAGGGGACAGAACGAGCGCTGACGCCAGCAAGTCTGCAAAAACAGATGTCGAAAAGCTGGAGAGCAGGGGCGAACCACGTTGTGGTGGCGGTCTCGACGGAAGATTTGCGCAATCAGGCATTCGACGGAGTGCCGCTACATATGGTGGTGATGGCGGATTCGCTAGGTGCTGAGGGTGCGCAGGAGACCGGCGGGGATTACGACTTGGTAAAATCTGGATTATTTGAGGGGCAGCCAGAATATGCAGTTCTGAATTATGACGATCCTTACTTTGAGTACGTTGAGAAATACCCTACGAAGAAGGGTGCGGTGTCTTATGGAAATGATAAAAATGCCGATACTTGGGTGAGCCGAACGAAACTATACAAGAAGGGTGCTGAGGCGACTTTGACGCAGAATAATAGTGGGTTTGACGTTGCTACTTATATGACGGGCGAGGAAGCTGTGCCATATATGGCGGCGGCGGCTACGGCAGGACTACTGCTTGGGGCGGACATCGACGCGATTGTTGATGGCATCGCAAGTTACGAGCCGTAATATTGGCGGGGCGGGGGCTTAAATTTGAACATGGTATACTAGGGGGATGATAAACAGACGAGTATTAGTGTCGGGGGCAGATTATTTTGCGGATGAGTTCAAGATCAATCCGTATTATGGAGATAAGAAAATTGACGTTGCACGCGCTATGCGCGAACACGCGACGATCGTGGAATGTTTTCGTGAGGCGGGGATTGAAGTGGTGAAGGTGGAGCCGCCTGTAGGGTGTCAGGACGGCGTGTATACGGCGAACTGGGCGCTAGTGAAAGATGGCAAGGCGATAATGTCGAAGCTGCCAGCGGCGCGCGGGGACGAAGAGCCTTATGCAGCTAAAATACTAGCGGAGCTGAATGTTGAGGTCGTGATGCCACCAAGTCCTTATCTATATAGCGGGCAGGGCGATTCTCTGGCTTGCGGGAAATATTTGTTTGGCGGGAGCGGGTATCGCTCGGATCCACCGGCGCAGCAGTTTGCGGCGGAAACTTTGGGGCTGGAGTTGGTGCAACTACATACGATTCCTCAGCTCGATAGCGAGGGCAAAGGATACACTAACCCAGCGACGAACCATGCGGATTCTTTCTTTTATGACTTAGACTTGGCTTTGGCGGTGATTGATGAGAATTGTATTGCGTATTGCCCAGAGGCTTTTGATGAAGAGTCGCAGAGGAAATTGGCGGAGTTGCCGATTGAGAAGATCATTGTGGATTTTGAGGAAGCGGTGAAGGGCTTTGCTTGTAATATGGTGAGTACTGGCGAGACGGCGGTCATGTCGGCGCATGCGCCAAAGCTGCAGGCTGTGCTGGAGGGGCGAGGTATGCGATGCATTACGCCTGAGGTTGAGGAGCTGAAGAAGGGTGGGGGTTATATTCGGTGTATCTCGCTAAGTTTTTAGAGCTGGCGAAAAATTAAATAGGTTAGCCGAGGCGTAGAATGCTCGCGCGGAAAAATTGCCCTCTTCACGGGCATTTTTCCGGTTCGCAATACGCTCTGACTAACCTATTTAGTTTTCTTGAGTTTTTTGAGGGCTTTACGAATTTCGGTTTCTTCGTAGTAGGGGTGCTCGCCGTCGGCGCGCTCGATGGTTTTTTCGTTGCCTTTGCCTAGGAATAGTACTGTGTCGTCTTTTTTGGCGAGTTGGCAGGCTAGGAGGATGGCTTTGGGACGGTCGAGCTCTACGAGTAGGTCTTTGCCGTCTTTTTTGCCAGATTTGCGGGCGCCAACAGAAATTTGCTCAATGATTTCCATGCCTGGGGTGTCGCGGTCGTCTTCTTCGGTGAGAATTACCACATCGGCGTATTTGCCGGCAATGCGACCTTGCGGCTCGCGCTTGCTGGGGTCGCGGCGACCACCGGCGCTACCAAAGAGTACGATTAGTTTGCCCTTGGTGGCTTTTTTCATATCTGGGAGAAGCTTCTCAAATGCGTCTGGCGTATGGGCATAATCCATAACGGCGGAGAAATTTTGACCCTCATCGATACGGACCATGCGACCTTCGACTTCTTTTAGGGCGGCGATTCCAGTAGCGATTTCGGAGTCAGCGAGGCCGATTTTGCGACCAACAGCCACGGCAGCGAGAGAATTATATACGTTGAATTTGCCACCGAGGTGGGTAGTGATTTTGAGATCTTCAACGCCTTTATTACCTTTTATGATATATTTCACGCCTTCAGCATTTAGTTTGATATTCTCGGCGCGAAGTTTGCCATTTTTTATACCATATGTGATATGTTTTTTAACGTCAGTAGAAAATTCTTGAGCAGAAGGATCATCGGCGTTAACGATGCCGTACTGGGCCTTTTTGAAGAGTTTGCGCTTGGCGTCACGATAGCGCTCGAAAGTCTTGTGATAATCGAGGTGCTCATGGGTGACATTGGTCATGACGGCGATTTCGATAGGAACGCCAGTGGCACGGAACTGCGCGAGGGCGTGGCTAGTGATTTCGAGGACGAGAAACTCTGCGCCTTGGTCGGCAATTTTCTTGATACGTTGATTGAGAAGGTCGGAGTCGACAGTAGTCATATGCTCAACCTGCTCATTGAGCTTCTCGACGCCCCAAGCAACAGTAGTCATAAGACCGGTCTTGCGGCCGGCAGAATTTAGCATTTTCCAGATCATGAAACTTGTAGTAGTTTTGCCGTTGGTGCCGGTGACGCCAATGACGCGAAGGCGGCGGCCGGGTAGACCATAACGAGCGCCCCAAAAAATTGACTTACCGAAGTGGTAGGGCAATACTAGTGAATCATAAAATGGAATCTTTTCTTTCATATCTTATATTATAGTTGATTTGCCAAGGAATTAACAACTCGCGCAAGAATAGTGGCTATGCTTGTGGCTTAGCGCGCGGATGAATACTATATGAAGTAAGAAAACCAAAACGTTTCTTAAAATATAGTCAGATTTAGCACTCGAAGCTTGACAGTGCTAAAAACCTGCGTTAAACTCGAGATACAAAGATAATAAGCGAGGAGTACGATATGTCAATTAAACCTCTTGCCGATAGAGTTGTTGCCAAAAAAGAGGCGGCACCAGAGAAGACTGCCTCTGGGATTCTGCTCGGCGAAGCAAAAGAAAAACCAAATTATGCCACAGTTGAGTCGGTTGGGCCGGACGTGAAGGCAGTAAAAAAAGGCGATCGAGTATTGTTTAGGGAATATTCGGCGACAGAAGTGAAGGTCGACAGCACAGATTATTTGATTGTAAAAGAAGAAGATATTTTAGCTACATTGTAGGGAAAGGAATAATTATATGGCGAAGAAAATTTATTATGATGCAGAAGCTCGCGAGAAAGTACTCGGTGGCGCAAAAGCACTCTATGACGCGGTGAAGGTAACCTTTGGGCCTAAAGGTCGCAACGTCGTGATAGAGAAGAGCTACGGCGCGCCGACGATTACGCATGACGGCGTGACGGTGGCAGAGGGCGTGGATCTTGGTAACGAAGATGAGGAAACTCTTGGTTACCAAGTTGGTGCTAAGTTGATAAAGACGGCTGCTCAGAAGCTAAATAAGGTGGCGGGCGACGGCACAACTACTGTTACTGTGTTAACTTACAACATTATTGCCGAGGCGAATAAACTAATTGCGGCTGGACACAACCCAATGGAGCTACGCAAGGGAATTGAGGCGGCAGGTGCCGAGATTGTAAAGGGTATCAACAAAACTGCCGAGAAGATCGCCGGAGATAGCGAGAAGGTTGCAGAAGTTGCAACGATTAGCGCTGGCGACGAACAGATTGGCAAGTTGATTGCTGATGTGATTGAGAAGATTGGTAAGGATGGCGTGGTGACGGTTGAGGCCGGACAAGGTCTTGAGATGGAAGCGGAAATCACCGAAGGCTTCACGTATGATAAGGGCTTTAGCTCGCCGTTTTTCGTGACGGACACGCAGCGCCAAGAGGCGATTTTCGAGAAACCAGCGATCTTGATTACCGATAAGAAAATCTCGGCCGTAAATGATTTATTACCGTTTTTGGAAAAGATGGCTGCTACGGGGCAAAAAGACTTGGTGATTATTGCCGAAGAAGTTGAGGGCGAAGCGCTATCTGTGCTCGTGCTTAATAAGCTCAAAGGCGTATTTAATACTTTGGTGCTGAAGGCGCCAGCGTTTGGCGAACGTCGCAAAGAAATCATGGAGGATATTGCGATCTTGACTGGGGCGACAGCCGTATCGGGCGACAAGGGCATGAGCCTAGAGAACGCAGACCTTGATGTGTTGGGGCATGCACATAAGATTATCGCGACAAAAGACGAGACGACGATTATCAAGGGCGAAGGCAAAGCTTCGGCCGTGAAGACGCGAATTTCACAGATTAAGTCGCAGGCGGAAATTGCGACGTCAGACTACGAAACCGAGCAATTCGGCAAACGTGCAGCGGCGCTTGAAGGTAAGGTTGCAGTTATCAAGGTAGGTGGCGCAACCGAGACAGAAATCGACGAGAAGAAATACCGCGTTGACGATGCGGTCGCAGCAACAAAGGCGGCACTCGACGAGGGAATTGTGACGGGAGGCGGCGTTACTTTGGTGAATCTTGCGAAGAATTTGAAGAACGATAACGCTGGAAGCACGATTGTAAAGAACGCGCTAAAAGCACCATTTATCCAGATTACCGAGAATGCTGGCCTAAATAGCTTGGCTCTGCTTGATAAGGTCGAGTCGGCCAAGGATGGTATGGGCGTAAACGTAATGAAGGCCGAGGAGGGGATTATTAATTTGAAGAAGGCGGGCGTCGTAGACCCAGCTCGAGTAACAAGAGAGGCCGTACAGAATGCGATCTCGATTGCAGCAACAGCAATAACAATGGGGGCGCTGATCGTCGATCTTCCGGAGAAGGAAGCCGCGGCAAACCCTGGCGCTGGTATGGGGGGAATGTACTAGAGTTCAAAAAAGAGACGCTGGGGGCGTCTCTTTTTTATGTGTTTCTTTGTATTACATTCCGAATTTGTCGATAGTCTCGATGATGTAGAGCAGAGCTTCAGCGCGCTCTTTGTCGTCGCCGATTGCTTTTGCTGCCGTGTAGGCTGGCTCAATCGAAGCTTTGTCCTGAGTAACTTCGATAATATCTTTGTAGATCTTGAATTTGCTTTCTGCAGGCATATCAATGTTTTCGAGAACTGGGCGTAGGTCGGAAAGCGCCATGCTTTTAACTTTGCCAAGGTCAGAATCGCTACTACCGCCAAGAATTGGGGCTGGAGCTGGGGCTTCAAAAGTAGCCGCAGGCTCTTCGGTGCTCTCTGGAGAGAGGGCTACATTAGCAGCGTCCGTTGTGTCGGTTGTTGCGTCGCCAGTAATATTGTTGATAGCTTTTTGCAGCTCGTTCTCGTCTGCCTTATTGATAGGATCCATTTTGCCCACCTTTCCGTTTTTTCTCGCAATTATTTTATTATACTTATTCTAACACGCTAATGTTAAATTCTCAAGAATTTAACTAGCTTATCCAATAGATCTGGCTTGACCTGCTCCATGGGGAGCCGCTCGCCAAACATATCGACAATTTGTTCACCCTGAGCCTCAGGGAAATATACTGTCACCTTTGCGGAGAAGCGCTTCTTAGGAGTGAGCACGATTGAAAAGTGCTTACCTTCGTTTAGAACGCCAAAAGATTTGAATTCTTTAAAACTATATAATTTGTTGCCTTCCGAAAGACCCTTATTGGAAAGGGAATAGTGAAGCATGCGTGGTGGACGTAACGTATAAACAACTAATGCAAAAACGCTTACCACTATGAGAGCTAAAAAGGTCCACTGACCAAGATAGATAGCGAGCGCCGAGAGTCCGATGCCAATAATAGCTAGACCAATATACCAGCCAGCATGTTTGTCGCGCGTTACGTACTCATAGGCTTCCCAATTTACGATGCCATCTTTTGCCATATATATATTATACAGAAAAAAGCGCTTAAGTAAAAGCGCTTTTTGTGACCAATCTTATTACTGGCGGAGGGTGAGAGATTCGAACTCTCGCACCAGATTTCTCCAGTCTAACGATTTAGCAAACCGTCCCCTTCAGCCACTTGGGTAACCCTCCGTGTTTTACATATTAACATATTTGATGATTTGTCGCTAGGGAATCCCAAAGACTTGCTGAACATGTGTTTTTCATATATAATAGCGGTAGCTTTTAACTGCGAGAATAAAAGATTTATGAAAAAAGTTATCAAAAAAATTGGGCAAGTACTGACTGGGGCAGGCGCTGCCGCTACGCTGTGGGCCGGAAGAGTCATGGCTGCTTCGAGTCCAGCACAAGAGGGCGCTGAGGCTGCACAGGGAGACGGAATGCCTTCTGAGCTAGTTGGCGTTGATGGTGTATTTACACAGATTACCAATACGGTTCTTTACGTAGTTGGTATTATTTCTGTGATTATGCTGATCTGGGGTGGACTACGCTACGTTATTTCGGGTGGCGATAATAAAAAGGTAACAGACGCCAAGAACACAATCATGTACGCAATTATCGGTTTGATTATTGCGATTTTGGCTTTTGCTATTGTGAATTTCGTAATCAACGCTATTGGCGGATCGGAAGTCGCAGAATAATATCTATTTAGTGCTTCGCGCTAAAACGGCGACCATCAAGTGGTGGGCGCCGTTTTCTTTGAGTAGCTGGCATGCAGCGCGCAGACTTGCACCAGTAGTCCAGACGTCATCAAGAATCAGGTAGCTGACGTCTCGGCCCGGTGGAGCATTTAGTCTATATGCAACCTGCGCCTGCGCCAAGCGGTCTTCTCGACTTGCGCCCACCTGTACGGCATTGCTTGCACGACCAATAAGATACCTATAAGGTAAATGCCGTAGGTGGCACAATTTTTTGGCTATAAGGAGCGTGTGGTCGATGCCGCGCTCACGGACGTGTTTTTTGATTGTGGGCATGGGGACGACGATGGTGTTATCGGGTAATTTTGGCAAGCATGCGTCTAGCAGCTCGGCAAAGATCTTTCCGTAGGCTCGAATTGAGTCGTACTTGTACGCGCTAATCATGACGGCAAGAACATCGTCTCGATCGCCAAACGTCCATTGGCTAGCAAAGGGCAGGGGGCACGAAGCACAATGGCTATGAATTGGGCGCCTACACGCTAGGCATCGATTAGCATAATCGGCATTTATGTCATTTTTACAACAGTCGCATAATATGCTGCCTATTTTCCCGCACAGCGAACAGTAATGGGGGCATATTAAATCTGAAAAAAATCTTACTGTTGTGTTTTTCACATCAAAAAGCATAATATGCTTGATTTTATCGAGATTGCTTCATATAATAAAGCGTAAGAGTGTAAAAAAGTGGAGGAAACTTATATATGGCTCGTAAACAAGCAGACGAAATGAGCTTAGACGATGAGCTCGCAGCCGCCTTTTTGGATGGCGATGATGCCGGTCTGACTGTAGAGGAGGAAGTGGTGGAAACTTCTATCAGTGTTCCGGTTGAACAGGAAATCGAAGAGACTACCGAAGAGGAATGGACGGATGATACCGATGAATTCCCAGGTCAACTCGCGGTTGATATGTACGAAACAGCAGACAAGCTAATCGTGAAAGCCCGAACGGCTGGCATTGAGCGCAAGGATCTTGATGTATCTATTTCTGATAACATCTTGTCGATTTCTGGCGTACTTAACGGCGGCGAAGACGATCGTGCAACGCAATGGCATATTCAAGAGTGCTATTGGGGCGAATTTAGCAGGACAATTGCTCTTCCAGTACAAATCAAGGAAGACGGCGTTGACGCTGTGCTCAAGGATGGCGTTCTAACTGTATCTTTTGAAAAAGAGAAGGTTGAAGCTCCTAAGAAGATTACTATTAATTAATAGTTACTTTGCGAATGAAAACGACCCCTCTCGGGGTCGTTTTTGTTGATGGGGAAGAAGAGTGTGCGCCGAGAACGGCGCTCCGCCAGCAGGCGCACCTGGACGGACACGGCCGAGATACCAATATGCCATTACAAGACATGCCGTAACGGCCAGAGCAGGGAGCAATACGCTTACCAAGATAGACAGGCATATACTTGCCACTAATTTGAGAACAAACAAAAAGCGCCCCTTACGGAGCGCTTTTAATAACTTATCTCTATTAGATGATGCTAGATAGGACGAAGTTGACAATCGCGAAGGCTAGGATCGCTACCACGAGGCCGATAATGCCGTACATGATAGTATCTTTTGCTTTCTTGACTTTGCCGCTGTCGCCTTGGCTTGTCGAGTACTGGATACCACCGAGGATAACCATGACAACTGCGATAAGACCGATAGCGAAGATGATCATGTTGATAATGAGCTGGATGGTGGAGTTGAGGCTACGAACTTCACAGCCATCTGGGTTTGCCGCCAAAGATGCAGCTTTTGCACAGTCAGCAGAAGTTTTACCATAAATACTCTCGTTGCCACTATCCGTAGTGATGGTGATGCCAGAACACTTAATAGGGTAATTAGTGTCGGCGCCGATGCTTAGGCCTTCAAATTCGCCATTATCACATGCAGCAGCAAAAGTTGGAACAGCTACGAGGACAGTCATCAATACTGCCATAGCTCCGCCTTTTAGAATAGTTTTGATTTTACTCATTTATTGATTCTCCTTATAGTTGAGTTTATTGTACCATATATTTCTTCAGTAATCTACCATATTAGTATACTAGAATACCGACGCTAAAACAAAGTTTACAATAGAGAACGCGAGGATAGCGATAACGAGACCGATAATGCCATACATCATAGTATCTCTTGCTTTTTTGACTTTGCCGCTGTCGCCCTGGCTAGTCTGCATTTGGACGGCGCCCAGTATAATCATGATTACCGCAACAAGACCAATAAGACCGATAAAGGCATTGATGAGAGCTTGAACGGGACTGATTAGGTCGTCATTTAGGCCGGTGCTATCTACTACATTTTCGGCGCCATCAATAACCGGGTTACTGGCACCAAAGTACTTGAAAATATCCATATTAGATTATTCCTAGAATAAAGTTTGTAATTGCGAAGGCGGAAAGTACGATAATGAGACCGATAATGGCGTACATGATGGTATCCTTGGCGCGCTTGACCTTGCCAGGATCGCCTTGGCTAAGCGAAAAGCGGAAGCCCCCGAAAATGACAACGCCTACCGCCGTAATACCAACGGCAAAATAAACAGAGTTTAGAACCGTGCGGAGCGTAGAAAAGGTTTCGTTCGTTGGATCGTCGTGCTGACCGCAACCAGCGGCGGCGATCTGTTCAGGAGTAAGCCCGTCAGTATTGTCGCAAATGGCGTCTGCGGCCGATACGGCAACCGGATAAAAACATGCGGTCGCAACTGCAAAAATGGTAAAAAATGCTATTAGTATTTTTTTCATGATGAGAATGCTCCGGTTACAAAGCTGATAATGGCGGCGGCGGCGGTCGCGATGATAAGCCCGATAATCGTATACGTTATGGTTGCCTGAGCACGCTTGGTTTTTTCTGGCTCGCCTTCGCTGGTGATGTATTGCACGCCAGCAAATATGAGAATAATTACTGCGACAATACCTATGAGTATGTATGCCCATATGATAATATTCGATACGATATTCGCATCATCGCAGGTGCCGTCGGAGCAGGGAATATTATCTACGACTACGTCAGCTGCAAATTGTATTAATCGATCTTTCATGCGCCCGTTGCCTCCGTGATGATATTAACTATTAAACTACTGATGAGTGACGCCAGAATACAGATAATCAGACCAATAATTGCTCGAATGACAGTATTCTTGCCCTTGGCGATACGCCCAGGATCGCCTCGCGCCATCACGTAAAGGTATCCACCATAGATGAGGAAGCCAATCGCGAGATAGCCAACGATACCAAACAAGATACTGAGCGCATTTAAGATTATCGCCCAGATGAAAGTCGAGAGTTCTATTTCGTAGTCCTCGTCGCTACCTTCAACGCCAACTTTTAGAAACGAACAGGTTTCGTCGTCGTGAACAAGTCCCGAATACCACGGACGAAAAGTAAGAAACATCGCCTCACAGTTATTGTCCGCTGCACTAACGCTTGTCGGCATCAGCATACTTGAGCCCATCCAAGCCATTACGGCAATTAGTATTGTTGTTAGGATTTTTTTCATGTCGTTGTTATCTCCAGATTAATACCGCCAGGCAGGAGCCATTGCAGCACTAGCCACATTATACCCCAGACCATAATACCTATTACAATATTGAATATGCGACTTTTCGCCTTGACGATTTGATCTTCTTTGTCGCGAGCGGTGAGCCATTGGACGCCAGAGATAACAATCCCGATGGTGGCAAGAATACCCATACCCATTGTCATGATATTTAAGATAAGGTTGAGAATTTCTATGACGCCGTCGCCGTTCTCGGAATTACACCAACTGTCGGGCAGGATTGACGTACAGTCGCTATCGACGCTGCCAAAATCAGAAGAGCCGCCCGAAGTACTGCCCGATGGAGTGCTAGACTCAGCCGTACTTTCGGTCATGAGGCCGTCAGCGACGAGTTTATTGATAATTGCGGTTTGTTGTGCTGCGGGAGTATGACCAGAGTTCATATAGGCAGTAGTGTAGTATACAGTCTCTACTTTGCCGCTACTCTTTAGGGTGATTTCGCATTTCATGCCCATACTAGTGTCGGTGCCGGTGGTTTCGGTTTCATCAAGAACACGACATTTCACCGAGCTAACCTCCTCGTTGATGGTCACGGTTCCGGAACCAGTTGAGCCTATCGTTGTTGCCGCATAAGTATTTCCCACAATACCAAAACAAGCAATGGCGGCTACGGCGAAGCCAGCAAAGATGTTTTTATTGATTTTCATTGTCCGCTCCTTTGGCAGGTAATTTTTTCATCAGCGAATTTTAGGGTGAGCACGTCGTTTTTTATCGTACCCGTGGTGTTTCCAAACGAGATAATGGCGTTCTTTACAGTATATATATTAGTGATAATGGCGACGTCGTCGGCCCACGTAACATTGTTCTTGCCATCAAATGTTATTACTGAGCCATCATCGCAAGTCCAGCCGACAACAGAGAGCTCTTCGGTATCGATAGGATCAGCCTTTTGCTCGCTAGTGCCGCCCGAATTACTTACGATAAGGAGCACGACAAAGGTAATTACTAGTACCAAAATAAGGCCGCCAATGATGAACCAGCGCTTGTCGATAGGCTTTTTTGGGGAGCCAGAAGCGCCTACAACCTCACCTTCAACAGTAGGGTTTTTCAATTTACGCATAAAGTCCTGCTGAAAATCATCCATTTATGTAGTATATTGTAACATATTCGGTTATTACTTGAGAAGAACGTGTGGCAGAAAGAATGTGCAATTTTGTGAAAAAGATTATAAGACTCTTGACTAAAAAGCTTATGTGTGCTATAATTAACGGAGCCATGAAGAAGAGGCTGTTGTGTTTACTACTGTCTGGAATGATTGCCCTAGGTGGGCTATTTCTGACGACCCAGAATACTTACGCTGTCCCGACGGATAATCCGGACAGCTCTATTGACGCGCCCGACGAAAATACAGATACAGATACCAATACAGACGACGCAGAGACGACAGGCGAAGAGACTACTGACGGGGAAGAGTCGAAAACTTGTTATGATCAGGTGGGGGCAATTGGGTGGTTGGTATGTCCAACTACGGGGTTCTTATCGAAGCTAATTGATGGTGTTTATGGCATTATTCAGAATTTATTGCAAGTGAATCCGGTCTCAACAGATCAGGACTCGCCAATCTATGTGGTGTGGGAATACGTAAGAAATCTGACTAATATTATATTTATTATCTTCCTACTTGTAGTGATTTATTCGCAGCTGACAGGCTTTGGGCTTAATAACTATGGCATAAAGAAAGTTTTACCGCGAATTATTATTACAGCGGTACTGGTAAACCTGAGCTTTATTATCTGCGCGCTAGCAGTAGACTTAAGCAACGTGTTGGGCGGTAGCTTGAGGGGAATATTTACGAGCATCCAAGAGAGTGCGATCGCGAACGGGTCAATCAATGAGATCGCTAACTTCTCGATTTCCGAGGTTGTGACGGCGGCGCTGGGAACAGCGGCGGTTGGTACTGGCGCGGTGGTTGCAGGAATTGCAATTGCGGGCGGTATTGGGGCGGCATTATGGATGCTGCTACCGGTGATTCTAGCTGGGGTCGTAGCTGTGGTGGCGGCACTAATTACGCTGGCCGCGCGGCAAGCCTTGGTACTACTTCTGATTATGATTGCGCCGATGGCGTTTGTGGCATATCTACTACCGAATACTGAGGGCTGGTTTAAGAAGTGGAAAGACCTATTTATGCGGATGTTGATATTCTATCCGATGTTTAGCGTACTATTTGGCGCTTCACAACTTGCGGGCTGGGTAATTATTACGGCGGCGACAAACTGGTTTGGCGTGATTCTTGGAATTGCGGTACAAATCTTGCCGCTATTCTTTGCAATTCCGCTGATGAAGATGTCGGGTACGATACTCGGCAAGGTGAACGACATGGTGCGAAGGCCATTCGCTCCGGCACAGAGTGCGCTCAGAAACTTCTCGAGCAACCGCTCTTCGGTAAGCAAGGCGGAATATACGCGCAAAGCTTTGCAGCGCGGACGATTTAACCCGCTGATGGCTTCGTCATGGCGCGCATTTGGTACGAACTTGAGCGCAAGAACTGCTGATCGCAAGTCGCAGGCTGAAGAGGACGTAAAGCTACTCACGAACGAGCAACTAAACGCTCGCAAGATGGGTACGCGCATTATTGGATACAGGGACGACGGCTCGGCGATCTATTCGAGCAAGCCATACAAGGCAAACAAGTCTATGAAGAACGAGTACGAGCACAGGACGCATAAACTACGTGCGACAAACTCTGCAGGCGATCTTGAGAACGCGATGGGAACCATGGGCGACCATATGGCGAATAATAGGATTGACTCGTCTAAGGGTATTGCCAAGCAAATCCAAGCGATGACCAATCAACAGGCGCAGAACTTCACGGACTCCGTAACTATTGCTAAGGCGGCCGCTCGAAACGACCTCGCGGACAAACGCTACTATTACGAGCAGGTGCTTGACGCCGAGCAGGATAAGAACAGCGAAGCATACCGCAGGCTGGTGGTGAAGGGCGCGGGCGCAGACGGCTTGAGCAGCGACGCAAAGATCCGCAGCGATGCGCTGACGGGTGTGGTAGCAGACGCTTACAGTATGTTTGAAGCAGAGCGTAAGGGCTTGCGCGATAAGTACTCGACTTACTATGCGAAGCAGAAGACTAAGGATGTGCTGTCGCTCTACCAGTCGAACCTTGATACGCAGAATATTGACGCAATTACGGCGGCACATGATGTGCTGGCCTTCCGTGGCGACTTTGACAAGATTGGCGAAATGCTCCAGAAGAAGATGGACGATGTGCCAGGCTACGTGGAGCTGGGCTCAGACTTTGCAAACACGCTTGCCTCGAGCTTGCTCGGCATGAAGGATAAGGATCCAGCATTGGCACGCCTTGGTAAGCATATCAATATGGAAACTTGGCGATACTCGAATGATAATACTTCACGCGCAAGCTATGTGACGATGGAAGAGTATATTACGGGTAAAGACGCGCTTGGTAGGCAAACGAAGACCGGCGGTATGATGGAACTCCTTAAGGGTACGTCGATGAAAGGTGTTGAGCGAACGGCATTTGGTAACATCCAGACATTGATCGACAATACGCACTTTACCTCGGCTGCGGACAAGCAGGCCTACGAAGATCAGCTGACAAGGCAGATTATGCCACAGCTCATTACGGCTATCCCGACCTTCGAGTCTGGCGGCGAACAGATTGTAAATACTGTGGCGCACCTTACTGGTATGTCGAACAATAACGGCGTATGGGAGAACTTTGACCGAGATAAGATTACTGGCCTGCCGAAAGCCGGCAGTCATCGCCAGCCTCGCCTAGACATCGTGATGGACTACCTTGGCGCGTTTACGCCGAATGACCTTGCGAACATGAAGACTGATGCATTCAACGGCACGATGAAGGCAATTCAGGTTGCGAACGGCTATGCTACTATCGACCAAGCATATACGGACTTTAGAAATCTACAAGAATCTAAGGGCAACCTTGCGGTGCTACGCAACAGCCCACAGATCGTGTCGGGCATGAAGCGCTCGGTGCGCGAGGCCTTGGGGTTGGCTATTCCGCCAACGCCACCAACTCCGTAATCTTTACAAATATCATGTTTTGTGATATAATGAATAGTATAAGCGTGGGTTTTTGTACGTTAAATATTTTGGAAAGGATGTGATGCTAAGTGGGGTTTTTCGACAAGTTTAAGAAGGTGACGCCACCGGAAGTTACAATGAGTTTTTCGGAGGCGCTTCAGACATCGAAAACAGGCGGCCCGAAAGTGGAGCCGGAAGAGGCAATTCCGGACAAAGTCTGGACGGACATTTGGCGACTTATGTTGCCGTATACCCAGACCGTTGCGGCGGAGTGCGCCGAGATCTATGTGATGTATGTTGCAAAGACGGGGAACACAACGTGCCCGCGGGACGAGGTCGCCTATCATATGCGCGATATGCTGTGGGACGCGTTTAGGCGGGCTGATATTCAAAGGAGGTACCCGATGGTACATTGCCTGCCGAATCTTGCGCCGTACTTCGTTGACATGGTGAAGCTGCTCAACAAGATGGAGATTCCAAGCAACCATGTGGCGTATTTTTGCGAGAAGGATATTGGTACGAACAATACGGCATGGTATGTGGCGCCCAAGGATGCGGCGAAGCAGAAGCCAAAAGTTGCTACGGGTAAAAATGACGTTATTGATAAGATGCTTTGCTAAATTAAAACGATCATTATCTGTATTCACACCCCCAAACCCGCCCTTTTATAGGGCGGGTTTTTCTTCAAGCTTGTGGTATTATATATGTATGGCGCAGTATAAGGTTCCGCAAGATGTTGAAGCGGATGATAAGCTACTTGGGCCGTTTACTTTTCGGCAGTTTGTTTACTTGCTGATAGTGGCGGGCTTTATTGGCTTGGCTGTTGCTTTGTTTCAGGTATTTCCGCTACTCGTGATTATTCCGGTGCCGGTGATTTTGTTTTTTGGGGCGTTGGCATTACCGATAAAGAAGGATCAACCGATGGAAACTTATTTGTCGGCGATTGTTTCGTTTTATTTGAAGCCACGAAAAAGGATGTGGGATGCAGGACAACCAGAGTCAACAATTTTGATTACGGCGCCGAAAAAGATTGAGAGGAGCCGAACGAAAGATATTAGCCAAGAGGAGGCGACGCATAGGTTGTCGTTCTTGGCGGAGATTGTGGATTCTGAGGGTTATGCGATTAAGGGGGCAACTACTAGCCCAATTCGTGAAGAAATTAAGGCCGAGGCAGAAACCGTGCCAGATATGTTCGACGTGCCAAGTGGCGACAGAATTGAGCGCGCGCTCGAAAATGAAACTGCGGAACGACATGCAGACTTGGTTAGCCAGATGCGTCAGGCGATTGAGAAGGCAGAAAACCATAATTTGGCTGGAGACACAGCGCCATCTATTCAGAAGTTTGATGAGAAGGCAGAGAAGCCAGTCGTGACACCAGCGAGCGTCGCGGCGGTGATTAACGAATCGGAGGCGAATACGAAAGCCCCTGATATTGCGCCGCTGCCAGAGCCAAATCCAGCGGATAGCGTAATTGTGCAGCCAATGCCTATGCCGATACCAATGCCAGCAGCACCAACACCAGCACCTGCCGAACCAGTTGCGCCAGCGGAAAGCACTAGCGTGGAGGAGCCGTCTGCTGATATAATTAACCTTGCAAACAATAAAGAACTTTCTGTCGAGACCATCGCAAAAGAAGCTCAGCGACTGAGCAAAAAGAAACAAGATGGGGAAGTATATGTATCACTGCATTAAGGAGGACTCGTGAACCCAAACCAACCTGGGCAACCAATTTCTAATACTCCAGCGCCAAATATGGCCGCTCCGGGTGCGCCTGCGCCAGCACAACAAGCTGCTGCGCCAATTGGTTCTGCCGCGCCTCAAGCGCAGGCTGCTCAACCACAGGCGACTGCGCCGACGAAATCCGATAACCCAGCCTCAACGCAGGCGACATTACTGATTTCTGAGCTACGCGATTCGATGGTGATCATGAAGGATGGGTCTTTCCGAGCGGTGGTGGCCTGTAAGTCGATCAACTTTGACTTGATGTCGGAGAGCGAGCGCGAGGGTGTGGAATATTCTTACCAGAACTTTTTGAACTCACTTGGATTTACGACGCAAATTTTGATTCGATCGCAGCGTGTTGATATTGGGCCATATATTGAGAGGCTGTCTGATATTCGCCGCAATAACGACAACATGCTTCTTGGTGTATTGATGGATGACTACATTAACTTTATTGATATTTTAAGCCAAGAGGCGAACATTATGGATAAGTCATTCTTTATTGTGATCCCATATTACACTTCGGCCGACGCGGAGAAAGTAGTGCAACAGACGAAAAATTTCTTTAAATCGTTCGGAAAGCAAAAGGGCCCACAGATCACCCGCATTGATCGTGCGACGTATGATAAGGCGGTGGCCGAAGTAAACAACCGAATAGACTCGGTAATTTCGGGGTTGTTCCAGATTGGTATTCACTCCGTAAGGCTAAATACGAAAGAACTAGGCGAGCTCTACTATAACTTCAACAACCCAGATACTGCGGTGCGCGAACCTTTGGGCGACTTTAATAAGGTGGCGCAAATGTACGTGAAGAAGGGCGACAAATCTGAGGAGGCAAAACAATGACAGCGAAACAAAAACTGACGGCGGCAGATATAGCAGCGCAGGCTCAGCTACAAGAAGATATTGAGGTCCAGAAGGCGTTTGAGACCGGTATTACGACTTTGCGCGATTTGATTTCGCCGTCTTCAATTGAAATTCATTCGAGCTATTTCCGTTTGGGCACTAAGTATGGACGCACTATATATGTATATGGCTATCCGCGCTCGCTTTATACGGGTTGGCTAAGTCCGATTATCAATATTGATGAAGTGATTGATATTTCGATGTACATATATCCTGTCGACACCACAGTCATTATGAAAAACTTGAGCAAAAAGGTGACGCAGCTTGAGGCGAATATGTCGATCAACAGCGAAAAGGGGAAGATTCGCGATCCAGAGCTTGAAGCGGCGATTTCGGATGCTGAGGAGCTTCGCGATCAGTTGCAGCTTGGGGCAGAGAAGTTTTTCCGCTATGGGCTATATGTGACGATTTATGCGGATTCTTTAGACGAACTGCAATTCGTGCAGCACAAGATTGAGACGATCTTTGGACAGCAGATGATTTTCTCGAAGGTAGCTTCGAGCCAGCAAGAGCAGGGAATGAACAGTACGATGCCACAATGTACGGATCAGCTACAAATTCGACGCAATATGAATACGGGTGCTATTAGTACGAGCTTTCCATTTACTTCGGCGGACTTGACGCAGGAGAAGGGGATCCTTTATGGCATCAATATGCATAATAATGGTTTGGTGATTTTTGACCGGTTTAGCCTTGAGAACGCCAACATGGTGGTGTTCGCTAAGTCTGGTGCTGGTAAATCGTTTACTGTGAAACTTGAGGCCTTGCGCTCGATGATGGTGGGGACGGAAGTTTTGATTATTGACCCAGAGAATGAGTATCAGAAATTGAGCGACGCGGTGGGTGGATCATATATTCGTTTGAGTCTGAACTCGGACGTACGAATTAACCCGTTTGATTTGCCGAAAGTGGTTGATAGCGAAGATGCAGAAGACGCGCTACGCGCAAACTTAGTGACACTTCATGGATTGTTTAGGCTGATGCTCGGCGGAACACAGCTTGGGCCAAACGGCCAACCGATTACGGCTTTGGGACCAAATGAAGAGGCGGATCTTGATCAGGCGCTGATTGATACTTATGCGCGTGCCGGAATTACTAGTGATCCATTGACACACAACTCGACACCGCCAACGATTATGAACCTATACGATACTTTGCTACATATGGGCGGCTCTGGCCCAGAACTCGCACAGCGACTACGAAAATATACTACGGGTACTTTTGCGGGAATTTTCTCACAACAGTCTAACGTAGACATAAATAACCAGATGGTGGTGTTTAATATTCGCGACCTTGAGGACGAGTTAAGGCCGGTGGCGATGTATATTGTGCTTTCACACGTTTGGAATATTGTTAGGGCGCAACAGAAAAAGCGTATGTTGATCGTGGATGAGGCTTGGCAGTTGATGAAGTACGAGGATAGCGCAAACTTCTTGTTTTCGTTAGCAAAGCGCGCACGTAAATATTTCTTGGGACTTACGACCATTACGCAGGACGTGGAAGACTTTATGAGTAGCAAAATGGGGCGCGCGATTGTAGCGAACTCCTCGATGCAGCTACTGCTGAAACAGTCTTCATCTGCGGTGGATGTGCTTTCTGACGTGTTTAAGTTGACAGAGGAAGAGCGAAAGCGTCTATCTAACTTCCCAGTGGGACAAGGACTATTCTTTGCGGGGCAGAATCACGTGCATATCCAGATTATTGCGAGCGAAACAGAGGAAGGCCTAATTACAACCAACCCTGCCGATCGTAAGTAACTCTGAGAGGATATATTATTTACGCAGTTTGGTAAAAATGTTATAATTGCCACTATATGGCAGGTGACGAAACAGAGGATAAAAGCGCTTTGGCGCCCAATGACCCTTACCGAAAAATGGAGAAGGCTAAGACCCGACCCAACTTGCACGTAATCGAAGGTGGTGCGGCAAAAAATCAGCTTGCGGCAGCAGAGAAATCTGCAGCTAGTCCAATTAAGGGTGGCTCAGCTCGAAACTTGGAAATGTCACAACCGACGGCTTTTGGATACAAAAACTCTGTGCGGGGATTAAATGCGAAACAAGCGGGGAAGCAGAAGAAGGGGAGCTGGCTAAAGCGCGGTGGCCCCGTTGCGGCGATTTCTGCGATGTTGCTTGGTGGGCTAGCGTTGTTTTTTGGGGGAACATCTTTGCTTGGGCCTCACCTTTCTTCTTTATTTACTGAGGCGACGGACGTGCAGTATACTTCGTATTCGATGCGCAACCAGCGTTTGTTTAAGTTTATGATGGATGGGGGAGATCAGATTGCAATTACGACTTTCTCGAAGAAGTTTACGACGTTCACGCCTTATATGAAATCGCGACTTGCCACAAACGGAATTGAGGTTGGGCATTTGAATGCGAGTGGCGTTTTTGAGACCGGCGACCTATTAGCTGGAAAATCCCGGGTACTTCGATATAACGGGGAAATAATTACAGCGGACGCTTTTCAGACGAAGTACGCTGGTGATGCGAATTTTAGGGACTCTTACTATAAGGCCAAGCGCGGTAGAGTGGCGGGATTTTTTGACGACGCTTCGGATTGGTTTTATAAGAAGCTTGGTATAAGTAGAAATATTTTTGATGATTACAAATCGACGGGAAATGCGGAGGCGGACGATACGGCGTTTAAGGATACGATTTCGGATAGGGTTCAGGGGACGGATGGAGAATTAAATACGGCGAGCGGGCAGACGGACGACAATGGAACACCGGATGATACTAGCGACGATACAACTTCGCTTGTGAAAAATGGCGAAGATATCGACACGGGCAATGTGACGGGAGATACACCACAAACGAAAGCTCGGTCGATGGTAAATAGTCTCGCGAATAAAGTTACTAGTGTAGGTGCGCCAGTCTGTGCGGCTCTCAGGGTGGCAAATATGGTATCGGTGGCGGTGGCGGCAAACCAGATATTCCAATCGGCAAACTATTTTATGGGCATGATGGAGAACGTGAGTAAAATGATGGCGGGCGAGGGAGACGCGTCGGCGATAAATGAGACTTTGAATTTCTTGTCGGAAACTACAACAAGTGAAGTGCAATATTCGACAGCAAACGGAAATGAAACTAAGACAGTAACGGGATCGGCGTTGGAATCTTCGGGTGCTAAGCTAGTGCTTGGTGGAATTATTCCGGTTGAATACGAAGTCGGCGCGTACTCTTTGGACAACATTACAAATGCGGCTACGACGGCAGTAATAGTGGGTGGGGCAACGTCAGTAACTTGCTCGGGCGTGCAGGCGGCAAGCGCAATAATATCTCTGGCTGCGATGAGCGTGCCCGGAGGAACCTTGGCGAAGTTTGTGGTGGGAATGTTGGCGGAAACTGTTGGCGGGATTGTGATTACGGGCGTAGTGGCGGCAGTAGTGAGTGCGGTCGTGCCAATGGTCGCAAAAGCACTATTTACGGATATTTTTGAGACATATACCGGTGTGTCGGCAGGTGAATTATTTACACAAGGCGCAGCAACGGCAAACTTCCAAGTAGCACAAACAGCTAGCGGGTATATGCCTTCTTCGGAAGAAAGATTAACTAATCAAAATCGCAATACCGCGGTCGCATTGGCTCAGGAGGCAGAAGTTGACCGAAACAATCGAAGTCCTTTTGATGTGTCTAGCAAAAATACATTCTTAGGGTCAATTGTGGCGAGCTTTTTGCCGGTTGCATCGTCATCTTCGACGACATCTGCACTATATAATGTTGCAGGAGTGATTGGTAGCTCGGTGAGCAAATTACTGCCGACGGCGAGCGCGGCGGATGAGGGCGTGAGTTACACGACATATTACAAAGAATGTACTAATTTGAGCGGCGCTATGTGCGACGCGTATGGCTACCCAATCCCAGCTTCGGATTACGCGACTGTCGATATTGAGCCAGACGACCCAACTTACGACAGAGTGGTGAGCGCCAATCTTGAAGATGACGGCGAAACGATCATTGATGATTCGGAGTTGGCGAAATTTATTACATACTGCGCGAACCGCGAGTCGCCATGGGGTGTGACGGATGCGAATATTCTGAATTCACTACAGACTGATTATGGAGTTATTTTGAATAACTTGCCGTTCTTGAACGACGTAATTGATATTGTAAATGCGGCGGAAGATACTGCGAATCTTGGTTGGGCAACTGGTGATAACTGCGTGAACTCGGCAGATAACCCAAGGTGGGATAGTGAATTTAGGTACTACCAGCGATATATTGAAGACATGCGAATCTTGGGCGGAATGGGTGCGTTTGAAGAAGAGGGCGACAACCCAGTACTTGCATATCAAACTAAGTATTATGAAGAACACCCGCTGGATACTAGCTACGAAGGAACACTTGCGCGATTGATGGGATACACAAAAGATGATGTGTCATTTATGTTGGAGTTTATCGATTACTCACAGATGCTTGCCGATTATGATCCAAGCGAACGCACGGCGTTTCGCGAGGAGACTAATTTCGAAAAGTCCGAGATTGTATTTGAGCAAGAGGTAAAAGATGAGTTTATCGCAGTACAGAATATTATTTATAACGACACGCGCAACCGGAGCTTTGCAATATGAGAAAAAGATTACCTTCGCAGGGACATGTTTTGAGTATATCATACCTTAAGCGCTTTGTCAAGTCGGGGATTTGTGTGTTTTTGGCACTCTTTATGGTGGTGCCGGCGCATGCGGCTTTGCCGAGTGATGAAATTTTGGATATGTTTGATACGAACGGAATCTATTATTATAATCCAGACGGAGATAACGGCTGCGTCTCGACATCGACAACTCTAAGAGGGGACAACGTTACAGAGAAGATGTGGAACTTCTTTATCGAGCAGGGATTTAATGACGCACAGGTAGCAGGAATACTTGGCAACGCACAGGCGGAATCGAACT
This sequence comes from Saccharimonadales bacterium (SeqCode), assembly GCA_047974525.1. Taxonomy (GTDB): domain Bacteria; phylum Patescibacteriota; class Saccharimonadia; order Saccharimonadales; family Saccharimonadaceae; genus UBA2834. The sequence goes on along the minus strand of JBKECJ010000005.1, from coordinate 81,698 downwards.
TTGGCGTGACGCGATCGAGTACGGGAAGCTACTGGGGTGTATTTCAATGGGGCGGCGGACGCAAAGATAAACTTTTTGCAAAGATTGAAGAGGCTGGGCTCGGGAAGTATTTGTCTTCGGAATATTGGCCTTCGGGTGCTGATAAGAAAATTCCAGATGCCGATATCGATAAATTACTGCAAATCGAGCTCGAACATACAATGAGCGAGGAAGATTACGACTGGAAAAATGAATTGAAGAAATCGAATACGCCAGAAGAGGCGGCTGAGATATTTTTGGTTTTGTTTGAACGGGCGGTAAATGGCGAAACGGAAATCATGTATTATGCGCCGTTTGTTGGGTTGATGTATCAGGGCACAGAAAAACGAAGAAGTTATGCGGCGGATTTATATAAACAATATTCCGGTAACGGAACGACAAGCTCGAGCAGCCCAACAGCTACAAAAGGTTCAGATGTTACAGTTATAGGAGATTCGCTAAGCGTAGGTGCGACCCAGACGTTCTATACGAAGTTTCCAGAACTTAGCTCCAGCAACCTAAATGCATTAAGCGGAAGAAAGTGGGCCGAGGGAATTAGCGAGGCGCAAAACATGAACCTTCAGGATATTGTGGTGTTTGCGCTTGGATCAAATAGTCCGAACCTCACACAGGCGGATATCGATGCGGCAATTGCGGCTGTGGGAAATGATAGAAAAATTGTATTTGTGACGAATTATGGACCAGTTGGATACGATAGTAACAATAAGCTAATGAAACAGGCGGCGGCGAATAACCCTAATGTGATTATTGCTGACTGGGCGACAACAGTAGATCAATCTCCCGAGATGTATTTGGCGCCGGATGGGCTACATCTAAATTCTGCCGGCAATAAGTTGTTTGTTGAGACGATTTTTAAAGCAATAAATAGCAATACGAACGACAATGGATGTAGCGTGACGGGTGAGTTTAGTACACTCGTGCTTGGATACGCATGGCCAGAATACCACGCGCCACAATACGTGGAGCGTATGCCGGCATATGCAGAGGCGGTGACGATTTCGCAGAGTGAAGGGCGATATGTGGGTGGTTCGGTGGCTGGGGTGCCTGGAATCGACTGTGGTGGGTTCGTAACGATATTAACGCAGAATAGTGGTTTGGAGCCGCTATATAATACTGGCCCAGGCGGCAAGGGAATTGCGGGCGCCACAACAGGACAGGAGAATTGGGTGATCAATAATGGGTGGACACTCGTGAATGGATCAAATACGACTCCGGTTGACACTAGCGCGCTACAGGCGGGAGATATTGCGTTCTCGGGCGGCACGGGGCCTGCTGGAAACGGACACACATTTATATATGTTGGTGAGATTGCTGGATTTGACAGCGTGATCGCTTCGGCGTCGTACAGTACAAATGGAACTAGTGGGCGGGCGCCAATGGCTGGGCGAGAAGATTTAATATATAGCGGCGGCACCGCTGTAAGGTGGTATAGGAAAAACTAATGGCAGACGCAAATATGAGTATGAAAAATTTACCAAAACAGCAGCGCGCTGCGATTGGTATGATTATTGGAATATTTATTATAGTGATTATGGCGGCGATAATTACGATGGTCTCGAGGATTGGCAAAATAGAAGTCGAAGTGAAGATTGCGCCATTTGATACTACGATTACACTAAATGGTACCGAAATAAAAAACGATAGTAGTAGCTATATTGCGCCCGGCACATACGAACTAGTTGCCGAAAGAGAGCATTTTGAAACAAAGACCGAGACTATCATAATTTCTGAAAGTAATAGCTATATTGTTGGGAAACTAATTGCGAGTGACGAGGAGGGGGAGAAGATTATGGAAGAGCGCGCGGATGATTATTTGGCTGTGGAGGGAGTGATGGGGAAGATTGCGAACGAAGAGGGAGCGGCAATAAAAGAGAAGTGGCCGATCTTGAAATACCTACCTATAAATAATAATTTCTACTCAATTAGCTATGCGTACGATAGCGAGAATGAGCCAATAATTACCGTGAAGGCAGATGTAAAATACATTGATATTGCGGTGCAAAAGATGAAATCGTTTAGCGGTGTAGATCTGACGGAATATGAAATAATTTTTAATACTGGTAATTTCTTCACGGATTTTATAGATAACGACGAAACGAATGGGGAGAATTTTATACGCACGGGATTTGCGTCGGTGATTGGCGATAAGGTTATTGGGCAGGGTGGATCGAGTGGAGATTATTACTACACAACAATATATACAGTAAATTACGATACGGATGATGTTTATGGGCACTTTAGAATACTAATAAAGAAAAATGGATCGAAGTGGGAATTAGTATCTCAACCCCAACCACTACTCACAAAAGAAAATACCAGCGACGATGTTCCAAAAGAAATATTAGACGCGGCGAATAATTTATAGCTCTATATCGATGGGGAGATTTTTGGGGGTGGTTGTACTTGTAATAATAATTTGGTGATTTTTGAAGTTATTTATGAGGTGGGTCTGGCGAGTTTCGTCGAGTTCGGAGAAAGTATCATCTAGTAGAACTAGTGGGTTTTTTCCGGTCGCCTCATTGATAATGGCGGCTTCGATGAATTTTAGTGCGAGGATAATACTGCGGATCTCACCTCGCGATGCGGAGCCGCTAGCTTGGGTGTGGTTAAAATTAAACTCGTAATCATCGCGATGAATACCGAAGGTGGTATGGCCAAGTGCGGAATCTTTAGTGAAGTTACTATTTAATATGTGTAGATATTTATTTTCGTCGCCATCGGTACCGGTATATTCTATAAGGCATTCGTCTTGGTTTCTAGCTATCTCGCGGTAAACGGCGGTGAGGTTTTGATTGATTTTACTGATGGCTTCGAGGCGCTTTTTGGAAATTTCTGAGCCATATCTTGCGAGAATTATATCCCATGAAAATATGTTATCCGAAGTGGCCAACTCGTTTTTCAATAAGTCGTTGCGCTGCTTGATGGCGCGATTATACTTACGGAGTGCTGCAGCATAACTTTCGTCCATCTGAGAAAAAAGGCGATCGAAATAATCGCGGCGACGCGATGGGGAAGAACCAACCAGATGAAGGTCGTCTGGTTCAAAGAGAATTACTGGGTACTGATATTTGCGAGGTAATCGTCGGGTTTTTTTGCCGGCGATGTCGAACTCCTTATTCTCGCCATCGTAGCGCACGATGATTTTTTCGGCATCGGAAAAATCCAACTCTATACGATAAAAATCAGCACCGTGTCGGATTATTTCAGAATCCGTGCCTTTGAATGATTTACCGCGCAGGGCAAGATATATCGCTTCAAGTATCGAGGTTTTTCCACTTCCGTTATCACCAATGATTAGGGTTGTGGGTTTTTTACATGAGAAAACAAAATCCTGATGACTGCGAAAGTTTTTGATCTTTATATTATCAATGATATTCATTAGGATTTGAGCGGCATAATAATATGCGTGTAGTCTTTTTCCTTGGCACCCTTAATTACTACTGGGGAGAGTTTTCCGGAAAAACCAAAGCTCAATTTGTCGTCGGTAATTGCATTTATAGCATCCATCAAGAATCGAGAGTTTAGAACGACTTTCCCGTCAGTATCAACATCGGCTTCCATATCAGAGCTATTCTCGCCAAATTCGCTCGCTACGGCGCTAATAGAGAAGGTTTTGTCGGCGGAATGAGTCTCACATACCACAGAGCCACCGGATTCACGTGCGAACAGGGCAGCGACTTTTGTCATGCGGGTAAATTCGGATTTATTGAGATCGACATTTATATCGGTTTTCTTTGGAATAAGTTGGCGATAATCGGGAAAACTACCGTCAATGAGCTTTGATGTAATTTCTATTTCACCCATACGGAAGCGTACCTGAGTTTCATCGAAGAGTATTTTAATTTCCTCTACATCATCAGAAATCGAGCGTAGAACCTCTTGGAGAGAACTAGTTGGCACAATAGCAAAGACATCACTCGATACATCGCTAATGAATTTCTTTTCGGATAAACGATAGCCGTCGGTTGCTGCGATAAAGAGGGATTTTTCAAAAGTGTTAAAATATACGCCGGTGAGGGCAGGGCGCGTAGTATCACTGCTACTAGTAACTACAACTTCAGCTACGGAATCTCGGAAAGTATTGATATCTACTTTAAAAGTGACTGCTTTCTTTTCGTCGATCTGAGGGAGTTCTGGGAAATCGTCGGCTGCTATGCCGTTTACTGTGGATTTGTATTTACCTGCAGTAATAGTTAGTTTATTGTCTTTTGCGAGTAACTTAACGTCAGTTCCGCGCTGAAGGTTAGAAACGAATTCGGCGACTAGTTTTGCTGGCACTGTGATGGTGCCTGATTTTGTTACTTTGGCTGCGAGATAATCTACTGTGGCGAGTTCGAGGTTGGTTGCCGTAAGGGATAATTGATTGCCATCTGCTCTTAATAATACGTTATTTAGAATTGGTAGTCCGGTACGGGTATTTGCGGCTACTCGACTTACTATATTTAGAGCTTTTGATAGTCTTTCTTGTACAACTTCTATTTCCATAATATCTCCTTTATCCCGACCCTTTTAAATATGCTCAAATCCTTTATTTAATTTTACCTTATTTAGTGTAATAGTAGTAATAATAGTTGTCTGTGGAATTGTGGGAAAGTGGGGAATTTACAGGTTGTAGGGCGGAGAAAATGGTGTGGGGAAGCTTGGGGAATTGTTTTTGGATAAGTTGTGGGAAAGTGGAGATATACACGAGGCTGATGATTTTATGTATGGAGATTTGCACAGAAGCGGATTTTTTTGCAGAGGATTTCGTCCGGATATTCACGTGGTTTTGCACGGGTTTTCCACTACGAAGCATAAATCTTCTCCCTTAAGTCAGCGATTTGTTCGCGTAGGCCAAAATCTAGCTTGAGATCTTGTTTTATTTTGCGAATACCATGAATGACTGTACTGTGGTCTTTTCCAAGCTCATTACCAATGCGGACGGTGCTTAGGTCTAACTCTTCGTTTAGTAGGTACATGACGACCTGACGGGCGCATTTGATGTGTTTGACGCGGCTTTTACCGAGGAGATCTTTTGATGTGATGTCGTAGTATTTTGCCACCTTATCGATTAGTTGTTTTGGGGAAATTACGCGTCGCTTGGTGTAGGAAGCTTCTTCGATGTAGCCGTCTTCTATGAGGTTACTTGGGCTAACGCCGCGAAGTTCGGAGAGGGCGAGAAGCTGATTGAGTTTGCCTTCGAGGTCGCGAATATTGCTTTTGATATTTTCGGCTAGATATTCGACGGCGCGATTTTCGATGTCTGCACCGAGAAGTTCGGCTTTGGATTTGAGAATTGCACAGCGAACCTCAAAGTCTGGCATCTGGATATCGATAGGTACGCCCATCATAAGGCGGGAAGAGAGACGTTCGTCGACTGTGGCGATCTGAGTAGGGAGACGGTCGGAGCTAACGATGATTTGTTTGTTTTTTTGATGCAGTTCGTTGAAGGTGTGAAAGAATTCATCTTGGGACTTTTCTTTACCTATGATAAATTGGAAATCATCAATAATAAGGACGTCGAGTTTGCGGTACTTATCAGTAAAGCCGTCGAGTTTTTTGCGCATTGCTTCAACGAAATCATGGTAAAACTGCTCAATAGTAACGTAGAGGACTTTCATTCCAGGGTTGTTTTTTAGGAGTTCGTTGCCGATGGCTTGAATAAGGTGGGTTTTGCCGAGGCCTGGGCCACCGTATATAAAGTATGGATTGTAGCGTTCGCCGGGGTTTTCGACGATGGCGTATGCGGCGCTGACGGCGAGATCATTGTTGCTACCAACAACATAGTTATCGAAGCGATATTTAGGGTTTAGGCCGTTGTCGCGAGCAATTAGGCGGTTACTTGTGATGGTGTGGGTTTCGGCGCGCCGGATTGATTTTGGGGTCTCCGGTAGGACTTCGATAGAGCGACGAGTGGTTTTGCGTTCCACCTTGCTTTCGGTGAGTTTGATCGAATCGTATTTTATGCCAACTGTTTTGAGGGCGCGGGTGACAACGGAATTGTATTTGCCCTCGATTTGTGCCTTGATGAAGACGTTAGGAGCTTCGATAAGAAGAACGCCGCCGCTATTATCAGCGAGTTTAAGGTTTGAGAAATACGTGGCGAATGCCATATCTGTGACGTTTCGTCTGATTTCATCTAATACACTCTGCCATTCGTTACGCACGGCTTTTTGACCTCACTAGTTTTTTGTATATCTATATTATACCCGACTTTTCCACAGTTTTGTGGTTGATTATTATGTTTTGTAATATGAAAACGCCGTAACAGATGTGATTTTTCCACAAATAGTTGTCGAAAAGGGATACGATATGTGGAAAAAGCATTGAAAAAAGTGGAAAAACTTCGTATAATGGTATGAAGAAAACAATAAAGCAATTATTAAATCAGGATTTTTATGCCAAAAAGAACACATCAACCACACAAACGTCAACGCGCAAAAGAGCACGGCTTCCGTAGTCGCAACTCCAGCGCTTCTGGTCGCAAAGTACTTGCACGTCGCCGAATTAAGGGTCGAGCAAAGCTAGCCATCTAAGATATGCTAGCTGCTAAGTATAGATTTCATTCGCGAGGCGGTGTCCGCTATACTTACCAGCATGGCAAAACTATTAGACATCCGAAAATTTCATTAGTATATAACCAGAATAGTAAGAACAAGAAACGTTTTGCTGTTGTGGTGAGTAAGAAGGTGCTGAAGAGCGCGGTGGGGCGAAATAGGATTAGGCGCCGCATGTATGAATTGATTCGGGCGGAATTACCACAAATGAACAAGCCGATGGATTGTATTTTTGTGGTATATAGTAAGGAAACACAGGATATGCCTTTTTTGGAGCTGAAAGAGTTGGTAAGAGGCTTATTGGCAGAATCTGGTATTATCTGATATAATTAGCTGCATATGTTTGAACTAATTGATATGATTATTGTTCGACCGATAGTCAACTTACTACTGGTAATATATTCTTTCGTGGGCGACTTTGGGCTCGCGATTATTTTATTTACTGTACTTGTGAAGTTTGCGGTGTGGCCGCTAATGAAGAGACAACTACATCAGACGCGAGTGATGAAGGAGATTCAACCTGAGCTTGCGGAGATTAAGAAGAACTGTAAGGGTAATAGACAACTCGAGTCTATGCAGATGATGGATCTTTATAAGAAGAAGAACATCAAGCCGTTTCGTTCGATGTTGACACTGTTGATTCAGTTGCCAATCTTTATTGCTCTTTATACGGCGATTCGGGTGATGGTGACGCCGCCTACTGTGGAGTTATCGGTTGAGAAGTCTGCATATGGTTTTGTGGAACAGCTACCAAGGGTACAGGAAATTATCGTAGATCACGAATCGTTCCATCCAACTTTGTTTGGCGTAGTGGACTTGTCGGCAACGGCGGGCTTTGCTTCGGTGAGCTCGGTTGTTATATTGCTGTTTGCGCTTGTAGCGGCGTTGATGCAGTTTATTACAGCGAAGCAGCAGAACCCATCTAAGAAGAGCGAGAAGCGTGGGTTTAAGCAGATCATGAAGGAAGCGGCGCAGGGTAAGGAAGCTGACCAGAGTGAGCTTAACTCGGTTGTGTCTGGGCAGATGACGAAGTTTATGCCGATAATGATGCTGTTTATTATGATCAACTTGCCTGGCGCGTTGGTGTTTTATTATATGCTCACGAATATAATTACCGTGGTGCAACAGAAGATTATTTTGAACAAGAACTATACTGAGATGGAAGCTGCGGCGGACAAGAAGATTCTGAAGGAGCTACGCGCTGCAGAGGAAGCTGAGATTGTATCGGAACCTGCTAAGGGGAGCAAGGGGAAAACAAAAAAATCAAAAGAAAATGTAACTAGGATTTCTGCTTCAAATAAACGAAGGAGAAAATAATGAATATAGACGAATCAATAAGATTCGCAGCAAAATATATGGAAGATTTGCTGTCGTTTTTTGGGATAAACGTGGCGGTTTATTCGACCATCGAAGATGATGTAATACAGCTCTCGGTGCCTTCTACTAGCATGAATTCGTTGCTCATTGGGCGAAATGCGGATAACTTGCGAGCTTTGCAGCACGTGGTGTCTATGACGCTTGCGGCGCGTAATGCTGAGGTCACACGCGTGAATGTGGATGTGGCCGACTATAAGAGACAGCGCGCAGATAAGATAGAGACTCAAGCTGAGGGGTGGATTCGCGAAGTGCGCGAGACTGGAAAAACAAAGGCCTTGGATCTTAATGCGGCAGATCGCCGAACAGTACATAAGCTTGCTGAGGATTTCTCGGATATTACGACGTACTCTGAGGGCGAAGGGCGCGAGCGTCGCTTGTTTATTGCTAAGAAATAAAAGAGTGGGGAACTAAAAAAGCACACCTCTTCTAAAGGGGTGCTTTTATTGTATCACATGTTTATATGTTTGTCAAGAATCGTAGCCGTTGCCGATGATGACGATGAAATCTGATGAGCTGTTTTTTAGACTATCTGGGATAGTTGTTGTAATTTCTACATCATAGAAATCGGCGAGAGTCTTTGCAGTATTGGTCATCGAGGATGTGAGTTGGTAAACCGTGTAGCCGGTGAGGCTTTTCAGGGCGGTTGGGGCGTTTGTGGTCTCTACGATGTTGAAACCCTTCTCTTCGAGCTTCTTGCCTTCGCTGGCGGCTAGGCCGGTGACTGTTGTGGCGTTCATCATGCTGATCTCGGCGTTTTCGGATACTGCTGGGTCGCTGCTGAATTTGCGGGCGATGTAGGTGTGGATATTTGTATATGTGGTGAGACCAGCGGTTGGGCAGACGTAGGAGACGCCGTTGGTTGAGGTGCAGTTTGTGGTGAGGAGAGGGGCGTGATCGGTTGGGTTGACGAGGGAGATGGATTGCATGCTATTGATGTCGATATTACCAGCGAGTTTGAGGAGGGTTTTGAGTTCGGTATCTTGGAAGTTCATGCGAACGTTGTCGCCAACTGCATCTTTTATTTCAAGGGCGGCGAAGAAATCGGTTGCGAAGTTGGTTTCTTTGGCTTTCATAATGACGGCCTGAATAATCTTTTGTTGGAAGATTTCTCGGCTAAAGTTGCCGCCGCTGGCACCCCAGCCGCCTGCTTCGTTGCGGGCGCGGGCGACCGCTAGAGCGCTTTTGCCGTCGAGATGTATTACTTCCCCGTTTGGATAGTTTATGACGTAGCATTTGCAGTAGCGGTTGTAATCGGCGAGACCTTTTTTGCTGGTTGTTTCGATGGTGATTTCGTCGCCAGCCCATTCTTGGTCGCCGTATGTGAATACGACGTCTATACCACCGATGGTGTCGACGATTTGGGTGAGGGCTTGCCAGTTGACGTGAACGTAGTACTGGATTTGTACGCCGAGGATTTTTTCAACTTCGGTGGCGAGGGCTTCGGACGCTTTGGTTTCGTACTCTTGGCGGCTTTCGGTTGAGCCGTTATTTTTTGAGTAGGTACAATAATATACTTCGTTGAGCTTGCTGGTTGAGGTACAGGTTTTGCTCTTGAGATCACGAGGAAGGCTGACTGTCTTGATGTCGCCGGTTTCTTGGTTGATGGACGCGACCATCATGGAGTCTGTGAGCCAGCCGCCATCGTAGTTGGGGTCATCCATACTGTAGCCTTCGGTGCCGAAGATGAGGACATTGGTGCGACCGCTTGATGGGTCGGTTTTGAGCGGAGTGTCGGGATCAGCAAAAACTGTGTCCCAGAGATTGCCGCCGCCGGTGACGCGTGAGATGAAATCGTTGCCTTGGATGTATGCCCAGACGCCAATACCAATAATAATTACAAGTAAAATACCGAGAATAGTAAGAACAGTACGACGAGCCTTGTGTTTTTTCTTTGGACTTTTCTTTTCGGCTTCTTTTTTGGCGCGCTTTGCGGCTTTTTTTCGCTCTTTTTTGCTAAGATCAGCTTCTTCTTTTTCTGGTGGTAAGCCAATGAGATCTGTGGGGTCGGAGTCTTGGACGCTACTTAGGAAGTCGCGAACGGCTTCTTCGTGCTCGGGGGTTACCGAGGTGACGGTAGTTTCTTGTTCTATGATAGCTTCCGCTTTGGGTTTTTGAGCTATCTTTTTGGCGGTTTTCTTGGTTGGAACTTTGCCGACAGCTCTCTTGGGGCGGCGCTGTAGCCCATCAATTGACTTATTCTTCATCGTACTATTTTATCATAATTCTGATGCTTTATTTGCTGAACCGGTAGTTTGTGGAAAACCGAGAAGTATTGTATCATATAGAAATGATAAAGGTATTAACAGTTTTTGGTACGCGACCAGAGGCAATCAAGATGGCTCCGGTTGTAATGGAATTAGCAAAACATAAAGACGAAATATCTAGCGTAGTGTGTGTGACGGCGCAACATCGCGAAATGCTGGATCAGGTGCTTGAGATATTTAAGATTACTCCAGATTATGATTTGAATGTAATGCAGCCAAATCAGACTTTGTCGACGATTACGAGTAATGTGCTGACTGGTATTGAAGGGGTGATAAAAGAGGTCCAGCCAGACGTCGTGCTGGTGCATGGTGATACGACAACGACGTTTTCGGCTGCATTGGCGGCGTTTTATCAGCAGGCTAAGGTGGGGCATGTTGAGGCGGGGCTGAGGACGTATAATAAATATTCTCCTTTTCCAGAGGAAATTAACCGAGAGTTCGTGAGCTTGGTGTCTGACTTTAACTTTGCGCCGACTGAACAGAGTGCGGAGAATTTGATTAGGGAAGGGAAGGCAAAGGAAACGATTTTTGTGACCGGTAATACGGCGATTGATGCGCTGGCGACTACCGTAGATGATGAATATAGTAATGAGTTGCTGGACTGGGTGGGAGAGGATCGGATGATTTTGGTGACGGCGCATAGGCGCGAGAATTTGGGCGAACCAATGCGAAATATCTTTAGGGCAATTAGGCGAATTGTTGATGAGTTCCCAGATGTTAAGGTGATTTATCCTGTGCATTTGAACCCAAAAGTACGAGAAGTTGCAGATGAGGTGCTGTCTGGGGTTGATCGCGTGAAGCTGATAGACCCGCTCGAGGTGATTGATTTTCATAATTTTATGGCGAAGTCATATATTATTATGACGGATAGCGGTGGCGTACAAGAGGAGGCTCCTTCTTTGGGCAAGCCGGTGCTTGTTTTGCGTGACACGACGGAGCGGCCAGAGGGTATTGATGCGGGCACTCTGAAACTCGTGGGTACTGATGAGCAGGTGATTTATGATGAGACGAAACGACTCTTGGTGGATGATGAACTATACGCGCAAATGTCAGAGGCGAGGAATCCATATGGGGATGGTAGTGCTGCGCGAAAAATCGTAGATGCTATTTTAGCGTCGCTTTAGAAGTTTCTTTATGCCACCCGATACGATGTCGGTAAAGTATTTGAATTCTTCTGTTCTGTGGAAAATGATGAGATAGGCAACGCTTGGGATGACAACAGAGAGAATGCCTTTTACGAGGAATTCTACGAAGCTATTGCTGATGTTGATGAATTGCATAATGCCGCCCATGGCAATCCATGTGGCTATGAAGAGTCCGAAATATTTGAGGAAGAGAAGAATGTATTCGGATTTTTTTCGTTTTAATACCATTTGAAAGGCGTATTTTGGATAGCTATATATATGGAGGAATAGGTTGCTTAGAGCGGTACCGATGAAAACACCTGGGAGACCGAGCCAGAGGGCAAGTACGACGGACGCGACAAGGTTGATGATTGCTTCGGCGACTGGAACGTAGCGGTTTTCGTAGATTACGCCCGCGGAGGAGAGAATACTGTTGATAGGAAGACGAACCGCTTGGAGGTAAAAGTTTAGAATTAGGGCGATTACGGCGGCGTCAATAAATAGGTAATCTTCGCCGAGCCATAATTTTATGAAGGGGGTAATACAGAAATAGGCGGCAATGCTTACTACAACGTAGACCCAGAAATTTAGTAACATGATGCGTTTTGCCATGAGGTATAGTCTTTTGGGGCCTTCGCCTGCGAGAATATTGCCGAGGCTGGCGGTCATTGCTCCGAAGAGCTGACTAAACAGAAGGTTGAGGGAATTTAGCACCATGTGATAGTTGGAGTAGAGGCCGACGCTGATTACGCCAAATATTTGTGAGATGATGATGTTGTCGGTGGAGAAAACAACGTATGACGCGGCGTTGTGGTAGATTGATCCGTACATTTTTTTCTTGAGATCGGTTTTTGTGTTTGCGTTGAGTTTGGATGGTTTTGCGATGTAGGGGTAGCGTTTTTTGACGACGATATTTATTATGGTATCTTCGATGATTTTTGCGAGAACTGTACAGAGTGTGTAGAGATAGAAGTTTTTTGTGGTAACGAGAACGATGATTTTTGAAACGTATAGAATAATGCTGCAAATTGTAATGACGATATTTGTGATGAACCCTTTTTGGTCGGCGCCGAGTAGTGGTCGGCGATAGTTGAGGGTATATGAGAAAACGGCGTTGGCAATGAAGAGTCCAAAGATGATATATAGATTGTCTGGGACTGTGGTTTCACCAACGAATGCTGGAGCGAATGGAATTAGGATGAGGCCGCCGACGATAATGATGAGTGATATGATGCGGCAGGCTTTGTGGTAGTAGTGCATGAGGGCGGCGATTTTGGCGTGATTTTTTTCGGCAAGAGGTTTGTAAAGATGGAAGGTGACGGCGGTACTGATGCCGAGATCGGTAAGGGTCAGAATAGAAACGACGCTTGCAAAGACGCCGTTAACACCAGCGTATTCTACGCCTAATGTTGAGATGAAGATTTTTTGGGCAATAAAACCAAGAACCGCGGTAACTGCGTTTAGAAGAATGCCACTTAGGGCGGTTTTTGCTGATGCGACTTTTCGATTCATATGTGTACCTATTATACGCTAAATATGTTTTTTGGTTTCTGAAGATAGTTTGTCTAGATATTGCATGTAGATTTGGGCGTATTTTTTCCATCTAAATACGACAGGAAGTCTGGTGACGTCGCCGGATAGCCATTTTTTGAGACTCATTTTGTCCCATGGTTTTGGCATTTTGTAGGCGAAGTGGTAGACTTTGATTTCTTTGGGGAATAGGTATTCTGAGAGTAGGCAGATTTCCATGAAGTTGTATGAGATGGGGAGGTTTTTGAAGAGCGCGCTGCCGTTGATGGCTTGGAAGAGTGTGAAAAGATAGTTGTCGCGCTTGATGATGATACCGTGCTTATTCGCGGTTTTTAATAGATCTACTATGGACTCGAAGAAGTTTATTTCGGCGCATTTGTGATTGTCGAAAAATAATACTCCGGAGTGTATGCGATTTTTTGATAGGTCGACTTTGATGTCCCAATTGTTTTTTATAGTTTCGAGTTCGTCCCGCAATATGTCTTGATAGGTTGCGGCGACCATTGATACGCCGGCGATTGGTTTGGTAGTCGGGAAGCCCGACATGATGTTTGCGATCGTTACTGTGTCGCCGTCTACGTATAGAGAATGGTCGTAGCCGAGTTTTGCGAACTCTTCTGGCATTGCGAACCAATAGTAGCTTTCTTCGTTATAGATATTATCGTTTAGTGGAATATTGCGGAGGGTTTTTTCGATGAAGTATATATTGTTTTCGTTTAGCATTTGTTTGGTAGCGTCTGAGAAGCTGCGTCCGATTAGGTAAAGATCTAGATCTGGGTTGTGGTTGCGGATGGATAGAAGTGCCGCTGCGGACTTTGTTGCGTATTTGTCGTCGGCGGTAGAGAATGCGCATTTTTTATGCCAAGTTGAAGCGTCGAAGTGATGTCTGAGTTTATTGAAGTCGGTCTTCAGTTTTGCGGAGCTTGCGGAGTCGTATTTTGGATCTGTTTTATAAATTAAATCGAGTGCTTTGTGGAAAAAGATTTCGCGACGAGAGCTATCAAACTTTTCATTGAAGAGTTTGCAGATGCTGGCGATTTGGCTGTCGAACGACCCAAGAAAATATGCGTCGAGTAGATAATTGTTTTGGTAGCTGATTGACTCCGCGACTAGAAAGTAGAAAATGTCATATAGATACCAGTTTGGCTGGGCTTTTTCAAAGTCGATTAAGAAGCAGGGTTTTTGATTGATCCAGAGAATGTTGTTTCTTTTGAAATCGCCGTGCTGAATGGGCTCTTTTGAGGATGGGGCGTTGTTTGGCTTGGAATACATTTTTTCGTAGGCGCTGAGAATACTTGCGAACATTTCTTTTGAAACGAAATCGACAGGCGCGTTGTCTATGAGCTCTTCGACGATTGTGGAGCTTTCGGATTTAATAATTTTGGGCGCCTCAAAGGCGTATGGATTGTTTCTGTTTTCGAGAAGATTAGTGGTCCTGGTGGGAGTGCGAGTTATTGTGGTGATGGTTTTTTTGTTGGGGCTAAAAACCCTGAACTCGTGACCATAGGTAGAGAATAATACTTTTGTGCCGGTGCCGCGCTCTGAGTGGCGGCGAGTAATATGAAGATAATTGCCGAATGATGATTTGAAGGCAGCAAAGGTCGGCTTGGCTTGGAGGCGTGAATAGGTGTATGTGTTTTTGCTGAGTTTATAGTAGCCGGCGCGAAGTAGCCCGCGCGAGTTTTTTTTGAGCCAATGTCGACGAATATATATGCGTGCTTTGGTTTTAAATAAGGATTTCATATCTTGGTATATTATACCATGCAGAGTTGTGGACGGTGGTGTTTCCGTGGTACAGTAGCATTATGGCGATTAAAGTTTCAATAGTTGTGCCGGTATATAATACAGAGCAGTATCTTTCGCGTTGCTTGGACTCATTGGTTGGTCAGACGATGGGCGAGAGTTCACTTGAAATTTTAGTGGTAGACAATAACAGTACTGATGGGTCGGCTAAGATAATCAAGAAATATGCACGAGAGTATCCGAATTTGATAAAAACGCTAACATGTAAGAAACAAGGGGTGTCGGCAGCTCGGAATGTGGGGATTAGGGCCGCGAGCGGTGAATTTTTGGCGTTTGTAGATAGTGATGATTATGTTGAGGTTGATATGTACGCGAAGCTATATGCGGAAGCGAAGAGGGGGAAGTACGATATTGTCTTGTGTGGCGCGAATATTATTGAAGATGGCAGGGTGAGGTACTATGATCCAGCAAGGGTGAATTATAGTAAGAATGCGGTGAAAGATTATATTGTTTCTGCGTCTGGCCCGGCCTTTATGATTACGAAGCGCAAATTGATAGTCGATAATGGATTGTTTTTCAATGAGGATGTGGTGTATGAGGATATTGCGATTGTGCCTTCCTATGTGCTTTATGGCGAGAATGTGGGGTTTGTGGAGGAGCCGCTATATAACGTTGTGCGGCGCGCGAACTCGATAACACGTAAGGAGAAATATGATCCAAGTGTGAACGATATATATATTGCGTTAGATGATTTGTATGGGCGATTTCGCAGTGAGGGCAAGGAAAAGAAATATCATGATGAGCTTGAAATGCTATATATTATGTATTTGTTGTGGGCGGCTGGGAATGTCTTTTTGCGATTTGATGAAACGAAGGGGAATTTCCGAAAGACACGGAAGATTATGAAAGAGCGTTTTCCGAAGTGGAGAAAAAACCGGTATTTTCATGAAATGGAATCGAAGAGACGCATGTTTGCCAATATATATTATATGCAGCTTCAGGGGCTGATAAAAACGGGGGCGAAAATGAAAAAAGCGATACGCGGCTCCTCGAGGTAGGGTTTTGTGGTTTGTGCTACAATATAAGCATGAAAATATCAATTCTTATGCCTTCGTACAATGACGCTGATAGTATTGGCGAGACGCTAAATTCAATCTTGGCACAGACCTACCTTGATTATGAGGTGATAATTATTGATGACGGCTCGAGCGACAATACGGGAGAGATCGTAAAGGGCTTTATTGAGAAGAACGGAGTAGCAAGAAACTGGCGGTATATTAGGCAGGAGAATGCTGATCAGTTGAATGCGATACTTAATGGGCTGCAATATATAACAGGCGACTATGCGTTTATTTTGCATAGTGATGACTTGTTTCCCGATGATGATTTCTTGAAGAGGGCAACGGAATATATTAGTAATAACTCTGGGTATGACGCATATACCGGGGATCTTTGCTTGATAAATGACTCGAGTAAAAAGATTGGCATACAAATGGTTCGCGACCAATCAAAGGAGTCGCCAGACTTGATTCTTTCGAAGACGGCATTGTTTTTGGGTAGGAACTTATATGTGGATTTTGGGTTTTTTAAGCGTGAAGTCATTTTGGGATCAATGAAAGAATCATACCTGACTTGGAATATGCCGTTCTGGCTGAAGTCGACTGGCGGGGTGGGGGTTTTGAAAGTTAAGAAGATGCCATTTGAGATATTGAAGTATCGTCAGCACGAGAATAATTATCATACGAATTATAAAGGTCAATTAAATATTATAAATGGCGAGCTGAGAACGGCAACGACGATTATGGCCGAGTATGATATATTATTTTATCGCTTGCAGTTTTTCGTCTATCGAATATTTAGAAAGCTGCATATTGAAAAAATGTTTCGACCGATTTTTCGTCGGCAGCCGCAGCGGAATATTAGCGGAGTGATTAAGTATATTATTATGCGGAGATTTGGCGATAAGTACGTATATGATATTTATCTAAATGCTCTGGTATGCTTTTTTGAGAACAGAAAGAGGCGCACGATCAATATGGAGTTTCCGAAAGACTTTGTGCCGTATAGTGGCAAAGACAATAATACGTTCAATAAGAATAATTTGTTGGGCACGCTGGATGAGCCGTATAAGATTTTCTTGCGCGAAATGTCACATGGGTTTAGCAAGGTTGTAGTTAAGAATGATAGCGACAAAAAGAAGGTTGCCACTATGGCTAGGTTTTTCTGTGTGGATAAGTATATAAAAATTGAAGTAAAGTCGTAGGCTATGGAAATTCCTAAAACTATACATTATATATGGATGGGCGGTAAGAAGAAGCCGTATGTTTTGAGGCGATGTATAAAAATGTGGCATAAGAGACTTAAGGGATACAAGATTATTGAGTGGAATGAGAAGAACTTTCCGATTGATGAGCATCCTTTTGCGAAGCGAGCGTATGAGGCTAAGCAATGGGCTTTCGTGAGTGATTATGTGCGTTCGTGGGTGATATATAATCACGGAGGCGTGTATTTTGATACTGACATAATGGTGATTCGACCGATAGATGATTTGCTGAAGAACGATGCGTTTGTGGGATTTGAGAGTAAGAAATATCCATTTACGGCGGTTTTTGGCGCTACGAAACATCACCCGTTTGTCAGGGATATGCTGTCTGGGTACGACGATAAGAAAATGGAATATGACTTTAAGGATAACAATACTATTTCGGCGTCAGAGATTTTGATAAAGAAATATGGGTGCAAGGCGAATAACAAGGAGCAGTTGCTAAAGACGGGGATACGTGTGTATTCTGATGGCGTGCTGTGCAGCCCATCGCTAGATTCGTATACCGTGCATTTGTTTTATGGTGGCTGGAAGAATAGTGGACGTAATATGAAAAACATATGGCGCGAGGTGTTGCGTGGCTTTATTTTGACGTCGCCGCGAAGAATTAAAATGTATTACTTCTTCTTAAGAAAGAAGGGCTGATGAAACAAGATCAAAAGATTACCTGCTTGCTGTTACACCTAGGACAGGGCGGCATAGAGCAGTTTGCGGCAAATTTGACAAACGAGCTGGTGAAGAAAACCGACGTAGAGATTGTGGCGGTATACAAGAAGACAAAACGACCGGTGCCGGAATTGGATGACAAGATAAAGGTGCGATATGTTTTTGATTTTGATATTGGGGCTAGGCGAAGACAGCTGAAGTATCTAGTATGGCTGCCTTGGCATTATTTGACGAGAAATTGGAAAATAGGTAGAGAAATAAAAAGAATAAAAAACGGAACGATAATTACGACGCGATATGCGCATAATGCGATTGTTGGTAAATGTGCAGCACGGGGAGTGACGAAGATTGCGACTGAGCATAACTATTTGCTTGATGATGAAAATTATACGAAGTCTGTAATTGATAGCTGTCGAAATATGGATTTTGTAGTTTTGCCTGCTAAAGAAACGTTCAATTATTACGTGAAGAGAATTGAGGGTGCGAAGTGCGTTAGGATTCCGCATTTTCTAATGAGCTTGCCGAAGACTCAGGCGAAGCTGGATGGGATGAGTGTTGTGAGTTTGGGAAGATTGGCCCCAGAGAAAGGCTATGATGATTTAATTGAGGTATTTGGTAGGGTGACGATTGAGTGTCCAGATGCGACGCTGCACATATTAGGCGAAGGTGAAGAAAGAGAGCGCCTTAGTACGCTTGCGGCTAGGTACGACGTGAAGGAAAAAGTGATGATGCCAGGGCATATGGGGGGCGATGACGTGAAGAAGTGTATGCTGGGCGCATCTGTATTCGTATCCACTTCGCATATGGAGTCTTTTGGACTGGCTGCGCTAGAGGCGATGGCATACGGCTTGCCAGTTGTGACTTTTGACTCGGCGCGAGGGATTTTAGACTATCTCGAAGACGGTAAAAACGGAATAGAGGTAAAGAACCGAAATCATGAACAGATGGCGAAAGATATAGTGAAGCTACTAAAGAATAAGCGATTGAGGAGTGAAATGGGCGCGCGAGCGCGGGCGAGCGCAGAGGCGTATAGCGCTGCAAAAATCATGCCCCTGTGGTGGGAACTTCTGGACGATAACAAATAAATAGGCTGTAATATATATCTGTGGGCTCGTTCGTGGTATAATATACGACATGACAGATAAATTTACGATTAAGAATCTTTTCATATATTGGATAAAAACATGGCCAGTAATAGTAATTTTGATGGTTGTTGGTGCTGGTATTGGTGCGGTGTCCGCGAGTAACTTAAAGCAGAGCTATAAAAGCTCAACGAGTATTTTGGTTGCTGGCACTAATGAAAGTGTTATGGCGACGGATTATGCTGGGATTGCAAATAGTAATTTAGTTGTTTCGCAGGCTTTGGAGGAAACGGGCATTCCGAGTGGCGTGTGCACATCGGTTGCTGTGAATACTGGAAATATTTTAGGCATAACAGTAGAATGTTCTGCTAGCGGAGATGACAGCAAGGCGCTGGTGCTTGGCGTAGTAGATGTGTTTTCGCGTGAGGTAGCTGATATATATGGACTGGACGAAGAGGCTTCCGTAGTGCAGTTGTCGGGGGACGTGACGGCTGTTGCGCAGTTGACTCAGAAAGATCGTATTACTAATATTGCTGTACCCGTAATTGCTGGCTTTGTTATTTCGGCGGTTGTCGCATTTGTACGCTTTGACTATAAAACGAGTAAACGTAGTAAAAAATGAGCCACGAGTATTCTAAATGCTCCGTATTAATGTGTTTGTACAAGGGGGATACTGACCGCTATTTTCGTGAAGCGGTAGATAGTGTATTTGAGCAGAGTGTCCAACCGGATGAGTTGATTATCGTAGTGGATGGCGCAATATGCAATAAGCTTGACGAGGCGTTAACGATGGTAACTAAGAAATACAAGAAAATAAAAGTCATTCGATTGCCGAGGAATGTTGGAGTTGGAATGGCAAGTAATGAGGGAATTAAGCATTGCAAGAATGAGTTAATTGCAAAAATGGACGCAGATGATGTGGCGGTACGCGAACGATTTGAATTACAACTTGCAGAATTTGCAAAGGACCCAAAATTGGCATTGCTGGGTGGCCAGCTCGCGGAATTTTCTGGAGATATTAGTAATGTGGTTTCGCATAGAAAAGTTCCGACAGGAGCAAATGAAATTAAGCGATTCGCTAAAAAGCGATCACCGTTCAATAACCAGACAGTAATGTATAAGAAGTCAGTCGTGCTTGCAGTGGGTGGGTATCCAAAACTGAATCGTGCTGAAGACTATTACCTATTTTCAAAAATAATTGCCGAAGGATACAAGGTAAAAAACCTTTCAAAAGTGTTGATGTATTTTAGACTGGATGACGATGCGATTGGGCGAAGGCGAACTTGGAAGCATACGAAAGAAATTATAAATGCGCGAAATGAAATTCGGAAACTGGGCGTATCAAATTATCTCGACCTTATTTCGACGTCGCTGGGACAAATTGTAGTTTTTATTACGCCGGCATTTTTTGCGAAGTGGCTGTACAGGAGACTACGTAAATGAAAAATGTAGCTATTTCGATTATCATACCAGCATATAATGCCGAGAAGACGATCGGGAGAATTATTGAGAAGACCCTAAATCAACCATATCGAAACATAGAGTTGATAGTTGTAAATGATGGGTCGAAAGATCGCACGGAAGAAGTTGTTGGCGGGTATATGGGCGATAAGCGACTGATCGCGATTAGCCAGGCGAATCGTGGTGCGTCTGCGGCGAGAAATGCAGGAATCCGAATGGCGACCGGTAAATACATTATGTTTTTTGATGCAGATGATGATGTTGTGTCGACGATGATAGAAAAGATGTTTGATGCAGCGGAGAAGAATGGTGAGTGCCTAGTAGTATGCGCAACGAAGTTCGGCGAGAAGCGAGTGCTTGCGCCTGAGAAAGGTGGAATTGTGCGAGAGTCGATTAAGAAACATGTGGTAGGTTCTATACTGAAGGATGGCTTGCTTTATTCGCCGTGCAATAAAATATATCGGAATGATGTGGTGAAAAAAAATCAAATTGTGTTTGATGAGAAAATTAAATACGGCGAAGACTTGATATTTAACTTGGCTTATTTTGCACAGATGAAATCTATTTATTATATTAAAGAGCCACTATATATATATGAGTATTCTAAGAATGGATCGTCGGCGACTACTGCGGCGTCGGGTGCTTACAGGAAAGCTATGTACAAAGCATTAGTAGGGTACGTGGGGGGCGAAGGTAATAAGATACAACTAGCATTGATTCGCTTGCGATGGAGATTGTCTGTGTTGAAGGCGAAAGTAAGGGGAGGGCGTAAGAATGGATAGTATGGTTAGCTTGGTGTTTTATTTGGCGATGTTCTCTTTGGCGGTCGCGTTGGTGTATGCCGGCGGGAAAACAAAGAATAAGTTTTTGACCTTTGCTGGTTTAGCAATTCCGATCGTGGTTGCTGCACTGCGTTATAAGACGGGAATAGACTACTCGAATTATACGAATATCACGAACCTGCTGTCGAAAATGTCACCAAACGATTTTTTCAGTTCGCCATATAGCAGTATCTATGAGCCAACTACATACTTTATAACGCAAATCGCATATCTCTTGGGAGGGGGCGACGTGCTGTTCTTTGGAATATATGCCGCTATCGTGATGTTGCCGTTTTACTTTGCGATAAAGAGAATAAAGCCTGAAGCGACATGGATTGCGGTGTTGTTGTATTTGTTGATTTTCTTTGCGCCATCGTTGAATGGAATAAGGCAGTACGCTGCGATATCGATTACGTTCTGCGCAACGATTTTCTTGTATTATCCGAAAGTTCAAAAATCGAGATATCGTTTGGTGAAGTTTGTGGCGGCGGTGCTAATCGCGACGTCTATTCATTCATCGGCAATATGCGCACTTGCGATACCTGTGGTGTATTGGATTTCGCAAAAACTAGCAAACAAAACGACGTCGAAGTTGATTATATACCACGGATTGTTGATTGTTGTAATTTTTACAATGGCATACCTTGCGGTGAAGAACATTGATAGTATTCCTTTTCTGAATCGCTATTCGCATTATCTTGGCTGGGCTGAAGAGGGTATGGATATAAATACGCCGAACCTTATCCCGAAGATCGTGCCGGTGCTAATTGCAACTGTGTTTATCGGGGGTCTGAAGAAGAGAGATAAGAAGAGTGTGTTCTATTATACGATGACGTGTATTGCGTTTGCTACTTCATTGCTTGGGTTTATTATTCCTTACGGCTATCGATTGTCAGATTACTTCTTTGTATTCCAAATTCCGTTGCTGATCAGTATAGTTGCAAATGCCAAGCCTGCTAATCGAAAGCAGATTTATATGCTGATATTGATCGCGTATGGAGTGGTATACTTCTTATATTCTTCACTACTTAATAATAGTCACGGAATCTTCCCGTACCAATTTATATTTCTTCAGTAGTAATTATTACCAGTATTTGATGCCGCCACCATACGTGAGGGCGTTGGCGTTTGCGAGATAGAGTGCAAGGACTATGATATATAGTGCAAGTGAAATACAGATGGCGAGTGAATGTTTCTTCGTGATGTGTTTTGAGATGTTGAGGAAATATAGAACGAGTGCGAGGAATGGCGCCATCATCATGCGGGCGTATAGGTCATCGTGAACCATGATAGGGGTGTTGCCAAGAACGTAAAGTAGCGCTGTGCCAACTAGCATAAGATTGGTGGATTTGTCTGGTAGGTCGCTTTTGCGCGTTGGGCGAACAAAGTATATTTTGATAGCGGTGATGATGGCTAGTATAAGTGGGAACGCCAAGAAGCGCATATTGTAAATGATATGCCATGCAAAGCTTGGGATTGCCGTGAGCGGCGACGTGAAGATTGCGAATGGCGAAAGATAGCCGTATACTTCGCCATAGCCACCATCGATACGATGAGAGATATTGCTTCCGGAATAATATATTGCCATGCCGATCAGTACGCCAATTGTTGCAATGATAATTTTGGCGGTAGGATGGATTTTTTGCTTTTTAATTTTCTTGTAGATCAATACTGCGACTAGCGAAATTAGGTAAACGAAGGGTAGAAGCTCAGTAGATAGCGCAAAGGCGATACTGGCAAAGAATAAGAAGACTAGCCATGGTTTGCTGTATTTTTGTTTTTGCATGAGTAGTAGGAAGATGAGGGCGAAGAACATTGCGATGGCGTAGTTATGAACGTGGGAGAAGCCAAAAACTAGTGGGTCGCGGAACATGGTGCCAAATAGCGCAACGAAAATCAGCCCGAATATGCTTGCGTCATGGAGTGTGATTTTTGGACGACGACGGAGAATTGCCGCGGTGCCGAGAGCCGGTATGGCGACAACGATAGTTGCTATGAAACCGCGGAGTAGTAGGGCGGGTAGAAAGCCGGTAGCGTAGTCGATTTTCAGCGCGGCGAGACGTTGCCAGAATTCGCCAAGTCGAGCAATGTAGTGATATACGTAGTCGATGACGCCCATGATCCCTCCGGCACTACGCTGGGATATGGACTGCGAGCGTTGGTAGAGATCTTCTCCGGATAACGGCAGAGTGAGGTAAAGATAGAAGATTATGCCGATAATTGATGCGTAGATAAATATGGGTAAATAGAATTCAAGAAAATTCTTTTTTGTGAACGATTTTATGCGAAGCTTCATTGAGGTTAATTATAACTTAAAGAATGACTAAATAAAAGTCAGTCAGATTTTGATGGGGATAGTTTTTTTCGGCTACTGAGGTGGACAATGCCGCGCCATGATAGGTCAATGATGTGCGCTGAGAGTAGCGATAATAGGAAGATGATTGGCGTGGTCGCGATGAGGTAATAAAAATCTCGCGTAGGGTAGTTGCCAAATCCCAGAATATTAACGTATATGAGTTCGTCGAATACAGCAGATATTAGATATGTACCTAAGGTTAATGCGGCGATTTTGCTGATGGCGCTTGCGATGGCTTTTGGCAATTTAATTTTGCAACCGACGATGATGGAGAAGAGCATGGTGGAATACAGTATCGTCCATGGGTTGCTCCACCAGACAGCATACCCGCCGAGTACGTTTCCTTGGTTGATACTGATGCTGTAAATTGTAGCGGCGCAAGACCAGCCGAAGCCGAGAATTAGCAAGATTATTTTTTTCTGCAAGATCATTTTAAAATTGAATTCTTTGATATAGGCGCCTAGGAAATAAAAGGTGAGAGGCCAAAGCTCTTTCCAGTATTCAATGACGTGGAAGCCTTTGAACTCAAAGTGGGGAAGGACAGTTAGGATAATTAATGTGATGCATAGTATGCTTTTGGCCTTTTTTGTTTTTAATCCCGCCCAAAGTATATTTAGGAATGGGATTAGGAGGAACAGCCCAATATACATACGTACGTACCAGCTGTATGGTGACCCTTCGATGTTTATGATGGATCGGGCGATGTCCATTATGGTGTTGGGTGTGCCGGAGGAAAGATTGATGAAGATCTGATAGACAACGCTGGTGACGAGATAGACGAATAGTACGCCGATGATTTTTTGATAATATTTTTTGGATAGCTGCTTTTTGCGCATTAAGTATCCGGTTGCAAGTAGGAAGATTGGTACGCAGAACGTTACGGCATTGGCTAGAAATAGCAGTAGCCAGACAGACTTACCCTGCGCAACGTTTGCGTGGATTGTGCCGATGTAGTTGATCGAATGTGTAGCGATAACGCCAAATACTGCGAGCGCTTTTGCGATGTCGATATTGATAAACCTCTCTTTGACTACCTGACCCATATAGAGACTATAGCATAACTGTTTTGATTGGTGTTAGATTGAGCTGAGAGAAGAGGGTATTAACTGATTATTGTACTGGCTCGAAGCTCCACTTTTGAGCTGAAGTGTTGTTTTTGAGATAGATGTGAACATTGGTGCCGCTTGCTGTTCCTGCCCCCGAAACATCTAGGACGAGGTTTGAGCATGTAGAGACGATCTCATACAGGCCATTTGTAGATTCGGTGACGCGCCAGCGCTGTGCGCAAGTATTGTTTCTAGTGTAAAGTTGAACGTTCGTGCCGCTGACTGTGCCGCCGCTTTTGACGTCGAGAACTTTATTTGATTGCACGTTCGTGAAGGTATAGGTGTCTGTTGCTTCACTATGCTCGACTTTGAAGGTTTGAGCGCCGGTATTATTTTTGACGTATGCCCAGATGTTTGTGCTGTCGGTTAGCCCGCCAGATTGTGCGTCGAGAACGAAATCTTTTTGAAGTGAACTAGAAATATTGTAAAGACCATCTGGTATGGTGCGACCGATTTTTTCTAGATTCCATTTTTGTGCGTTGGAATTATTTCGGATGTAGATTTGAACTCTCGTGCCGCTGGCTGTGCTTGCGCTGTCGATGTCTAGCAGCTTTCCTGAGCAGGCTGATAGGAATTCGTATTCACCGTCGCTCTGTTTTTGGATGATCCATTTTTGCGAACAGGTATTGTTGCTTTTCCAGATTTGAACTCTCGTGCCGCTGGCTGTGCCGCCGCCAGTCACATCAAACACTTTGTTTGACTGTGGGTTTGTGATTGTATAATAGCCAGTTTTGCTGTCGTAAGAGAGTTGCATGATTTGGGCGGCTGTGTGGTTTTTGACGTACATTTGAATTGCGGTTCCGTTTGCGGTGCCGCCAGCGTCGATGTCTGCTAGGAAGTTGGATGTTAGTTTGGATGAGATATTGTATGTGCCATCTTCAACGACTTGCTCTGTTGGGATGAATCGGAATGATTGAGCTTCGCTCTTTATGTATGAGCCGAGTGCCGTCGTGGTGGCGTCTGAAGTAATGGCTAGCGTGTTATTTAGCGCAGAGGCAATTCCGTAAGATCCATTGTCGTTTTCGTATAGGTACCATTTTTGAGCGGATGTACTATTTGATGTCCATTGCTGGAGGGCTGCGCCACTTACGGCGGATGCGGATGGCACGTCAATTACTTTTCCAGTTGAAGCGTTGGCTATTGTGTAAGTGCCATCGGAGTTTTTTGTGATGCGATATGTGTCGAGGGTGCTTTCTGCTCGGGCGCCAGTTGTAATGGTTAGGCCGTCGGCGCCAGTATTTGACTGTGGCTGAAGAGTTTTGTCGTAGTCGGATTTGGTTACGATATAGTAATCGCCGGATGGGAGTGAGGCGGTTGTTGGCGTGAATGAGGTACTGCCGAACCATTCGTTGAAGAACATGAAGAAGTTGCGGTTGCCGTAGGAGCCGCAGGTTGCGGTGCCTGGATATGCCGCAAGGGCGGCGGCGTTTGGGGTGTATGGAGTATATATATAGAGCGATGCGGTTGCGACGTTCTCGATATAAACTTGTTTTGAACCACAAGATGTAGTGGTAGTATATTGAATGGTATTAGTGCGACCTGGTTGGTAGTTGTAGCTTTTAATGTTTTCTTTGTAGTAGTTGAATTGCCAAGCGGCATTCATGACTTGGTTGTAGAAACCATAGTATTTTGAATTACAGTTTGCAGTATTGTTGACGCCAGAGTCAGGGCAGGCGTAGCCCATTACTGTGTTGTATTGGTCGCGAAGTGGCCAATCGTCGGTATATACATAGCTATATTCTTTTTTGAGAGTGACGAGAAGAACTTGCGGGTTGATGTTGTAAGTTTGGGCGGCTTTGTAGATGATTTCTGCTGCGGAGAGCATGCCGCTTTCTTTTACGGCACCGCTATCGAAAGACGTCTTTTTGGTGGTTGGATTTTCGTAATAATTTGTAAGACATATATATGGAGGCTTGTGATAGCGAGTGTTGCCGGCCGCGATCATCATGTCGGCGTATTTGGCGCGAGTTGTGCTGGCGGGTACGGCGACACCATTGATGGTGCGTCCGCTGCCGACGGCTTTGGTGCCCCAGGTATCGCAGGCGACTGTATTGTTTTTGATGAAGGTTTCGATTTCGGCAAGCGTCATGGCGTCTTTGTTATAGAAGACGGCGTCGCTGATGATATTGCCGGCATTAAAGTCTGTGGCTTTGACGGCGCTGGCATTTTGGGTTTGGCAACCGAAGATGACCGCTGCAACTGCGATGATTGCGAAAAGTCCGGTTTTAATTGATTTTGAACGACTCACTGGCGCTTTCTCCTTTTGAATAAGTTGATTCGTATTTTAGCACGACTTTCCATGTTCCGGCTGAGAAATTGGCTTTGTCGATGCTGATGGCTGTACAGACTGTGTAGCTTGCGCTTGGCAGAACGCCGGTTGTTTCGGTGATTGTTTTGCCGTCTGTGGTGTTGGTGAATGTGTAGGTGCAGGTGCCGGAAGGTTCGGTTACGTTAGTGACTTGACCGCTTGTGAAAACTTGCCCATTTTCGACGCTGGCGTTTGTGAGTTCAACTGTGGCGTTGTTGAGGCCGGTGTCGGGATTTTTGGTTGGCGTGTCGGTCTTGTCTGAGCCACCCGAGGTGTCTTTTTCGTCTGTGACGGTATCGGTGTCGCCTGGATCTTCAGATTTTATCGGATCTTCCTCTTCTTCGACTACACCGTTGCCGGTGTTATTGGTTGAGCTATTTGAGTTTTTTGATAGCTCTCCCATGAGTACAAAAATACCCCATATAATTAATCCAGCAAGCACTACTGGAATGATAATTTTTAGTACGTTGAATTTTTTTCTGGTTTTTTGTTTTTTCATCGAGGTTTTTCCTCCGTTACCTTTTTACTGTATCATGGATAAGCTTAAAATGCAAGGGAGATGTGGTATAATTATCAGATGGATTTTTGGGAAAAGCTAGAAAAAGGATTTAGCTGTTTGGCGCCGATGGAAGGCGTGACGGATATTGTATTTCGCCAAGTAGTTTTGCGGGCGGGGCGACCAGATGTTTATTTTACGGAATTTACCAATGTAAATAGTTTTGTGAGCGAGGCGGGAAGACCTAATGCGCTTGAGAGATTTAGGTACTTGGATATTGAACGACCGATCGTGGCGCAAATTTGGGGAACTAAACCTGAGTATTTTGCTGCGACGGCGAAGGGCCTGCGTGAATTGGGATATGCGGCAGTAGATATAAACATGGGATGTCCTGATAAGCACGTCGTGGCGAATGGCGGTGGGTCGGCGCTAATTCGGACTCCAGAACTTGCGGTAGAAATTATTCGCGAAACGAAGACGGCGGGTCTGCCGGTTTCGGCGAAAACACGATTGGGCTACAGCAAGGTGGAGGAGTGGAAGGAGTGGCTGACGACGCTTTTGGATCAGGATTTGGCAGCGTTGACTGTGCATCTTAGGACAAAAAAAGAAATGTCAAAGGTGGATGCGCATTATGAGTTGGTGCTGGAAATTGTGGCGCTGCGAAATGAGCTTGCTCCTAAAACTAAATTGATTATAAACGGCGATATTAAAACCCCAGCAGAGGGCGAGAAGTTTGTGGCGATGGGTGCGGACGGAATTATGATTGGGCGTGGAGTTTTTGCAAACCCATTTTGTTTTGAAAGAGAGCCGAAGGAGCACAGCAAGGAAGAGCTGGCGGAGCTTTTGAAGTATCATCTGGACTTGTACGATGAATACAAGCTAATGACTTTTGATCCATTGAAGAGATTTTTTAAGATATACATAAGTGGATTTTATGGAGCGTCAGAGATTCGCGAGAAATTGATGAATTGCAAGAATACGGACGAAGTACGCGAAATATTAAACTCTGATATACTGTAACTATTATGGTAAAAGCTATTATTTATTCAACGCCAGATTGTGTGTATTGTCACGCGCTGATGGACTGGCTAGATAGTAAAAACATTGACTATGAGGATAGGGACATCACCGAGCCAGCGATCGAGGATGAGATTAGTCGTATCCTTGGATATAAGATCAGCACGGTGCCGACGACGTTGGTGGGTGACGAGATTATTGTGGGCTTTAATCGGCCTGCGATGAAAAAAGCTTTGGCGAAGGCTGAAGCGGCAGAAAATGATGCAAAAGAGTAAGACGCAAAAGCCTTTTTTGGTTTTGGTGCATGGATTGAGAGGAACGCATCATGGTCTTTTGAGCGTAGCAGAGGGGCTGAAAGAGTCTTTTGAGGTGCTAACTCCAGACTTGCCTGGTTCTGGTGAGAATCCAGAACTCGATGATAAAACGCTTGATGGATACGCAAAGTGGCTACATAAATACTGTACGGATTTACCAGAAAAGCCATATATCGTTGGGCACTCGATGGGGTCAATTGTGGTTTCGCATTATGTGGGGAAATATCCAGAAGATACGCAAAAGAAGATGGCGCTACTGTCGCCAATTTTCCGAAATAAATCAGGAGAGAAGTCTAGTAAGTTTTTGTACGGAGCGCTGAAAGCGGTTTTGGCGCCGTTTCCGCCGAAGACTAAACACAAAGTGATGGCTAGTCGCCAAGTGTCGTATGTGATTTCGCATTTCTTGACGCATGATAAGAGCAAGCAAAAAGAGATTGACGAGCTGCATTATAAGTATTCTGGAAGATTTGCGTCGGCGAAATCATTATTGGCGGATGCGAAAATTTCGATGACAGAAACTGCTATTGTGCCAGAAGGGAAGCAGGTGCTTTTGTGCGTGGGGACGCACGACAAATTAGTAGATGCGGAAATTGTGAAAGTGGTTGCCGAGAAAAATCAGTCGAGGTATAAAGAAATAGCAGACGTGGGGCACCTATTGAATTATGAGCGACCAGAAGAAGTAGCTTCGGTGCTTGAAGAATTTTTCCTATCCAACAAGACAGTCTGATAGATTTCTTCCATGCGGGTAAGAGTATAGTTGATGTCGTGTTTTTTGATGAGGCTGAGACTTTCTTTTGACATGGCTTTGCGAAGATCGGGGTTTTTTAGGATTTTCGCGATGCCTTTTGCGATAGCGTCGGAATCGCCCGGATCGCAGAGGAAGCCATTTTTGTTATTCTTGACTAGCTCACCAATTGCGCCTGCCTTTACGGCTACGGCAGGTAGGCCAGATGCCATGGCTTCCATTAGGACGATACTTTGAGTTTCGGTTGTAGAAGAAATACCGAATACTGTGCCGATTTTGTAAAGTTGCGGGAGGTCGTCACCAACAACGCGGCCGGTAAAAATAACGTGATCGTCGATACATAATTCGCGACTGAGTTTTTCGAGTTTTTGCTTATCGGAGCCGTCGCCAACAATAACCAACTGAGCTTCGGGGATTTTTTTGAGAACTTGACTGAATGCGAGGACGAGAACGGATAGACTTTTTTCGGGGTCAACGCGGCCTATATATAATACTGTGGGTTTGTTTTTTGGAATGCCGTATTTGGCGTAGATTTCTGGCTTTGCTTTGCTTGGGGAGAAGCGCGAGAAGTCTATGCCATTGCTAAGGGCTTCGACGGGAACGCGAAAATCTTTGCGATTTTGGGGGATGAGGTCGGCGATGGCGAGCTCGGTTGGCATGGTGGCGTATTCGCTCTTTTTGAGAAAGCTAGCAAAATATGCGCGCACGACAGAATCAATAGGTTTTTTTGCCATGACAGGAAGTTTGATCTGGCTGGTGAAGTTATCTGGATAGGCGTGACCAGTAGCAACCAGCGGAATGTTGCGCCTCTTGGCGTAACGGAAAACGGCGAGAGCAACTGGCCCTGGGGTTTGGTCGTGGATGAGATCTGGCTGGAAAGCGTCGAGCTCGCGTTTGATTTCGTAGTATGGGTAAAAGCTGACGTGGAGGCCATTTCGATAGGCAATGCGAGGAATTTTCTTGCCAAAGATTTCTTTTGCTTCTGGAACCTCGTTGATTTGGTCGGGGTAGAAAGGCATACGAACAGAAGAGAGTCGAATGATGGTGAATCCACCCTCGGGATCTTTTTCGATTTCAAATTCGCCAGAAATGCTGGGCGCAAGAACGATGACTTCGTGGCCGCGCTTTTGTAGTCCAGAAGCGAGATTGCGAGAGAAGACTGCGACACCATTAATCATTGGATAATATAAATCAGTAGAAATAACTATTTTCATATAGATATTATCTCATGGAATCGACAATAATGTATAGCTCGTGAAAAAGGGACGGCCAAGTGGTCGTCCCTTTGGTGTTAGCCGTTTTGGAGCGTGCTTAGCTCGCGGGTGAGATTCTCTCTGGCGCGGGCTTCGTATTTGCTGCGGAAGAATTCTGTGCAGAAGATGTGCTTGCGTGCGAGGAATTTCTTCAGAAACTTGATGCGGCCAGCGACAAAATCTGCATCGGAAACATGCGAGTACTCTTTGCGAACTCCTAGAGCGTACGTGCCGTAAACTGCAGGCGATTGCCCGAGAATTGCAATATCAGCATCGATGAGAGGCTTGGCTTCCTCTGGGTGGCCTTTGTCGCTAGTGTGGGTAGTGGCAAGAATGAGCTCTTTGACTTTTCCAGAGATAGCGCCGAAGCCACAGAATTCTGCAAAATTATGCATGAACTCGTCGACACTTGCTTGTTGCGCTTCGTGGCCGAAGTGCTCGACGGGATTTGTCTTTTTGTCGGACGGGCTACTTATGGAGGGCATGGGGTCAGACTCGATACAATAGTCATGGAAAAGCGTTGCGAGTGCAATGATTTTGAATTGTTGACTATTGATGTCGAGGTCTGGCTCGTAGCGGTAGAAATCTCTCAGCTCGTCGTACATATTGACGATATGTGCGATGCCGTGATAGTGTCGATACGAGTTGTCGTAAGCTTGGTATAACAGGTGGCTCGGGCCGAGATCGCCGAGGTGTCTTTTGTAGATTTTGCGGAAATAGTGCAGCATAAGGTAATCTTTTGTGGCGGGCGGTACATATTTGTCGACAACTTCTAGCCAGCCAGAAATGCCGTAGCAATTCTGTTTGACGAAGCTCGATGAAATATGCGCGATGGACGGCGGAGACATCAGGAAGACTGTGGAGATTTGAGGATTTTCATAGTTATTAAATGTGAAAAACTCATCCCGCTCCTTCTTGAATTCGTCTTCGTCGCGTAGGCCGCGGACGATAGTTGTGGCGCCGACGCGTTCGGCATAATGTACTGTGTATCCGCCCTTGAGGACTTCAACTTTAACATTAGGTAGGTGCGCGACTGCGCGCTCGATCATGTCTTTGCGCTCGGCAAAGGTGAACATGGCGTCGGGTTTTTCGGGGTTGTCGGCGATAAGTATAATAACTTTATCGAAGCCGACGGATGCTTGCTCGATAATACTGAGATGCCCAATTGTGATGGGATCAAAGCTTCCGGCGTAGATGGCTGTGGACATTTCTTCACGCTCCTTTGTTGTATTTTTCCAAAATGACACGGATTTGTGTCACAAGATCACTTGGATTGTCATTATTATAGATGACATGAGTGGATTTTGAAACTTTGTCGTCTTGGCTTTGCTGGGCCTTAATGCGTGCGAGGGCTGCGTCTTTCGTGAGTTTGTTTCGCTGCATGAGGCGTACGAGTCGAATGTCGTCATTGGTATATACCAAAATTATGACGTCGAATCGAGCCTCAGCGCTGACCTCGAAAAGCAAAGGAACTTCAACGAAGACGAGGTCTTCGTTTTTATTAGTCTCGGAGAATTTATCAACCTCCGCGAAAATAAGCGGATGGGTGATGTTTTCGAGTTGGGTCTTGATTTTCGGATTGCCGAAGACAAGCTTGCCGAGTTTTGAACGGCTAATTTGTCCAGAACTATCAACGACGTCATATTGCGATAAGGCCTGAATTACTTTTGGTAATTCTAGAACTTGATGCGCAAGATGATCGCAGCTGACGAATGGAAAGCCAAGATCTGCAATTATTTCGCAGACTGTGGATTTTCCAGAAGCTATATTGCCGGTGACTGCTACTTTTATCATACTTACATTATCCCTCCTTAAACGGCTAATTGTAAATGTGCGGTGTGTTCTCCTATTATAGCATAGATTGAGTAAAAAATCAAGGTAACAGACGGCAGGACGTGGTATAATATATGGTATGTCGATACCCAAAAAGATTCATTATGTGTGGCTGGGGCCAAAACCACTTCCGAAGAAGGATGCGGGGTATGTTGAGGGTTGGCAAAAACTGAATCCAGATTTTGAGATTTTTAGGTGGTCGGAAAAAGACGTAGACGTGGAGAAGTATCCACTTTTGAAGCTGGCATTGGCGGAAAAGCGTTGGGCGCTGGCGTCGGATATTATTCGGATGGCGATTGTGTATCGTGAGGGTGGAATTTATCTAGATACGGACGTGGAGCTGCTGAAGCCACTGGACCCGCTGTTGAAGTACGACGCGTTTGCGGGCTGGGAATCGAATTATTGGTTTACTACTGCGATATTTGGTGCGAAGAAATATTCGCCGTGGATTGGCAAGATTTTGAAGAGGTACGAAGTGGCGGACGTGAAGAAAAAGATTAGCACAAATACATTTTTGAAGACTGTGCACAGCCCGTCGGTTTATGCTAAGGATATTTTTGGATTGGAATTGGATGGAAAAACGCGGGTGTACGGCGGCGATAAGTTTGCGGTATTTGCGTCGGAATATTTTAGCCCAAAGCATTATATGTCTGGCATAGAGAAGCTGACGGAGAATACGATGGCGTTTCATCATTATGGTGGATCGTGGCATACTTCGGTAGAGAGGCTAAAGGAGGAGGGGGCGCTGATGGGGTATAAATTGATTGGGCCGAAGAATTACGCGCAGTTTGAGAAACAGTTCAATAAGTCACTTGAGAAGAAAATTCGGAAGGAACTGCCATGAAGAAAAAGAAGAATAATGCAGCAGTGGTGGTGAATCGACGAGCGGGCTATGACTATGCGCTGTCGGATAATTTGGAAGTGGGGATGGTGCTGACGGGGCCGCAAGTGAGGTTGATACGAGATCATCATGCGCAGTTGAGGGGTACTTATGTAACCATTCGTAATGGGGAATTATGGCTATTGGGTTTGACTTTGGGGTCTGAAATGACGGAGAATATTAAGCTGCTTGCGACGCGCAAGCAAATTGATTTTTTGCAGAGACAGAAAAAAGATGGACTGACGATCGTGCCAACAAAAATGCTGCCACTAAAGCGCCATATCAAGTTGATTATTGCCGTGGGTAAGGGTAAAAAAGAATACGATAAGCGACAGACGATAAAACATCGAGATTTGGATCGCGAAGGTAGATAAAAAAGGCACGCTTTTTCAAGCGTGCCGGCGGGCGTAGAGTTGTTCTACTTGGCTGATGAAAGGAATCATTTGAATATACGTGAACTGGGTCGCGTCGTTTTTGATTGCTTTGATGCCATCGGCGAAAGGAGCGGTCTTGATAACTGCGACTTCCTCGTTTTGGGGTATGAGGGTGACGCTTTTGGGGATCTCTAGGTAATAAAATACCATGTCCCAATCTTTTTCCTTTTGCCGTTTTTCAAGGTGCATTTTGCAGCGACTGACTTCGATGAGCTTTGCAGAATATTCGTAGGGGATGGCGAGTTCTTCGAAGAGCTCGCGTCGCATAGTGAAGTCGGGCGTTTCGCCGATTTCGATATGGCCCGAACAAAAGTCGAGTAATCCGGCGCCATCACGACCAGCGGCGCGTTTTTCAAAAACGATATTGCCATCTTGGACGACGATGCAGGCTACTCCAGGGACATAGTTGACGTTTTCTGAATTTGTCATTTTTTCACCTCCGCCCGCATATTATACCAGATTATGTTATAATTATCTCTATTATGAGAATACTAGCTAAAGATTTAAAACCAGAGAAGACAAGCATAACGGTAGCAGGATGGGTAAATTCACGACGTGATCATGGCGGGCTGATTTTTGTGGACTTGCGCGATCATACAGGAATTGTGCAGCTAGTGATAAATCCGGAGGTGGGCGAGGCGTTCAAGTTGGCGGAAAGTGTGCGCGATGAGTATGTGCTTGAGGCTGTGGGCGTGGTGCGTGAGCGCGAAGATGGACTGAAGAACCCAAATATAGCGACGGGTGATATTGAGATCGTGGTAGAAAGTTTGCGACTTTTGAATAAGTCTGAGGCTTTGCCGGTTGCAACGCATGATGATGCGCCACTTGCGGGCGAGGAACTAAGATTGAAATATAGGTTTTTGGATTTGCGACGACCTAGTATGCAGGAGATTTTGGCGTCGCGCGCGAAGTATTATAAGTTTTTGCGTGATTATATGGAAGAGAAGGAATTTATTGAAGTGACGACGCCGATTTTGGCAAACTCGTCGCCAGAAGGTGCGCGAGATTTCTTGGTGCCATCGCGAATTCATCAGGGGAAATTCTATGCGTTGCCACAAGCGCCGCAGCAATTTAAGCAGTTGCTGATGGTGGGTGGCGTGCCGCGATATTATCAAATTGCAGCATGTTTTCGTGATGAAGATCCGAGGGCGGATCGCTTGTATGGGGATTTTTATCAGCTTGACCTTGAGATGTCATTTGTAGAAGACGGCGAGACTGTGCGACAGACGATGGAGCCGCTGATTGCGGATCTTGTGACGAAATTTGCCGGGAAGAAGCTTTTGACTGACCCAAAAAATATTCCACGAATTCCATATGCGGAAGCTATGGAGAAATATGGAATTGATAAACCAGACTTGCGCTATGGGATGGAGCTGATTGATCTTACGGAGGAGCTGAAGAGTACTGAGTTTGCGGTGTTTGCGAAGGCGGAGGCCGTGAAGGCGATTTGCGTGAAGGGTGGCGCGGAATTGTCGCGTTCGCAGATTGATGGGTTTACGGATGCGGCGAAGCGTTTTGGCGCAGGTGGACTTGCGTATATTATGTATGCAAATGGCGAGGCGAAGTCGCCGATTGCGAAATTCTTGAGTGCCGATGAATTGGAGTCGATTAAGAAAAAGACTGGTGCTGAAGACGGCGACGCGGTGTTCTTTGGGGCGGATGCGCGCGAGAAAGTGAATAAAGTTTTGGGCGGTCTGAGAATTGCATTTGCCGATCATTTTGGGCTAAAGAACCCTGATGAGGTGGCACTATGTTGGATTGTAGATTTTCCGTTTTATGAATGGAATGATGGTGAAGAAAAATTGGACTTTGGGCATAACCCATTTTCGATGCCGAAAGGCGGACTAGAGGGGTTGGATGCGGAAGACAAATTGAGTATTCTCGCAGATCAGTACGATATGGTAATGAATGGTTATGAGATTTGCTCGGGGGCGGTGCGCAACCATAATCCAGAAATCACGTATAAGGCGTTTGGTGTATTGGGCTACGATGCGAAATATGTTGAAGCGAAGTTTGGCGGGATGCTTTCGGCGTTTAAGTTTGGGGCACCGCCACATGCGGGATGCGCATTTGGAATTGATCGAATTTTTATGGTGCTGATGAATACAGAAAATATCCGTGATATTATCGCGTTTCCAAAGAACGGATCGGGAGTTGATTTGATGATGAATTCGCCGTCGGCGGTAGATTTGAAACAGATTAGCGAGCTTGGCTTACAATTGAAGCCGGACTTGGAATAGGATTTGGTTTCGCTTTTGATTCGGTGTAGAATAAGAGTATGAGAAAAAGGTTACCTTCGCAGGGCATTGCACTAATTATAGCACAACTTGTGCTTATTGTCAATGTTATTGTGGTGCCGATGGCTTATGCTGAGGGTATTTCTGAGGAAAAAGAGGGGGCGATTTCCGTGGGATGCTCGAGTATTAAGGTGACTTTGAAGGCTTTGCAGAAGC
Organism: Saccharimonadales bacterium (SeqCode); assembly: GCA_047974525.1. Taxonomy (GTDB): domain Bacteria; phylum Patescibacteriota; class Saccharimonadia; order Saccharimonadales; family Saccharimonadaceae; genus UBA2834. The sequence goes on along the minus strand of JBKECJ010000005.1, from coordinate 45,537 downwards.
AGGACTCGCGGATGCGGGTGTATTTGGGTAGCAAATACGAGATTGTGTTGAGTAATTTTATGACGAATTTGAACTTGCGTTTGATAAAGAATAATCTGGCATCGGAAGAATTGGCAGGATTGCAGACGACTTTTTCGAGCGAACGCGAGAGATTTAAGTCGGACTTTACGGGCTACTCACAGTCGCTCGAATCGCTGATTGCGATTGATTGTCAGAGCGAGCCGCAGAGATTTTATGATCAGTTGGTGGAAGTGAGAGAGAAGCGATCGGACGTGCAGGCGAGCTATAACCGTTTGAACGACGTGCTGGGCTGGCATAAGCAGGAAGTAATGGGGTTGAAGGAAGAACTATGAGCGATAATGATGAAAAAATAACAAAAACCGCTGGGGAGGAAGTGGTGGAGAAAACCGAGAAAACAAAGACGATAAACGGCGGTAGAAATTTGGCGCTTTTGGGATTGTTTGCGGTGGTTGTAGCGGTGGTGGCGTCGGCGATTAGTTTGTCGATTTACCATGCGACGGGAGATATTTATTTGGATAGGTCGCGACCTGGATTTATTTCGGAAGGGGAGACCGACACTACGAACAAGGACAAAGAGAAGACGTATGTGTTCTCGCCAGACGGATCGGTGACGGAAGACGTGGTTGATGAGTATTTGGAAGAACTTGAGAAGATAGAAAAAGAGATTGTTGATGCCGCTGATGCGTTTTCGCCAACGCCGTTGAGCGACGAAGCTTTGGGTATTAGCGAGTAATTTGTTGCCTAATCCAGGCGTCGGCTGTGCCGGCTGTCATGAGGAGAATGAGCCAGTTGTCTGAGCTGAGGTTTTTGATGGTGGTTGCGAGTGCGTCGTCGAGGTCGGCGGCTTGGGCTTTTTCGGCATTTGATAAAGTTGCAATGAGTTCTTGGGATTTTATGATGGGGAGATTTGGGTCTTCGCGGGTGAGGTAGGTGGGGAGCCAGAAGATTTTGTCGGCGTCTTTGAAGGCGTCTTTGTAGTCGGCTTTGACTTCGTGTTGGCGGATGTTTTGATGGGGTTGGTAGATTACGGCTAGGCCCTTGAAGCCAGATTTGTCGGCGAGTTCGCGCGCCATTTTGACGGTGGCGGAGATTTCTTTGGGGTGGTGTGCGTAATCTGTGTAGATGTTATTGGTTAGTCGCTCGAAGCGGCGACCAGCGCCTGGGAAAGTATTGAGTGCATTGATGATTTGAGCGTCATCGTCACTATATATGTGCTTGATGGCGTGAAATGCTAGGCTGGCGTCGTAGCGGCGGAGTTCGCCGACAAGGGTGATGTCGGGGAGAATAGATGTATCGGCGATGACGACTTTGCTTTGGGCGCGAAACTGCTCGAATGCGGCATGGTAATCTTCGCGGGTGGGATAGGTGTCGGCGTGGTCGTAATCTTCGGTGGTGATAATGGAGATGTCGGGGTGAAAATTGAGAAAGTTACGATCGTATTCGTCGGCTTCGTAGATGAAGTATTTGGCACTAGGATTGAATTCGCCACTTTTTGCCCAGCTGAGGGTGGATCCGACGGAGTAGCTGATTGGGATTTGGAGCTGATGGCAGGCCCAAATTAGCATGGAGGTGGTAGTGGTTTTGCCGTGTGTGCCGGCGACGGCGATGAGCTTGAGGTTTTGGTCGGAAATAATTTTTGATAGAAGTTCGTCGCGTTTACTGGTTTTTAGTCCGAGTTTTTTTGCGAGCTCGAGTTCAGGATGGTTTGCAGGGAGGGCAGAGGTGTAAACGAACCAGTCGATGTGGTTTTTATCGAATTGCTCTTGCATGAATTTGCCATCTTGGGTGCCATAGTGAATTTCGATGCCTTTTGCGGCTAGTTCGGCGGCGGCGGCTCCAGATGCGAGGTCGGAACCGGCAACGTGATAGCCTGCGTCGGCGGCAAGTTGGGCGAGAGGCGCTAATGCGGTGCCGCTGATGCCAGAAAAATAGATATTCATATGTTATAATTATACCACTGCTATGGGTGGTATTACGAAGAACAAAGTTAAACAAGCGCTCAAATCTGTATTTCGTGTGCGAACTTGGAAGTTGATTTTGGTTTTGATACCATTGCTATTTTTGGTGGCGACGTTGCTTAGGTTTGATCATTTGGGGATGGTAGAGAGAAGGGACGCCGTGCTCGAGGCGGATAAGAATGGCGACGAGGCGGAGATTGTGGAGACCCTTGATGAGCTGCAGAGATACACGCTAACGCATATCGTGGTGAATGTTGTGGAGCAAAATGGGGTGAATATGCTGATATTTGGTACGGGGCCATTTTATCTTGAGAATCAGTATGTGAGGGTGGCGATGGAAGAGCTGGCGAAGGCTGAGGCGTCTCTTGAGGGGGCGGGGGAGAATCCGAACGGAAATGTGTTTAAGGCGGCGGCGGAAGTTTGCGATGCGAAGGGAAAGCAAAACGGATGGGGGTATAGCAAGCCATATATTGACTGTATGACGTCGGAATTGGCGAAGTATCCAGCGATGGATGAGATTGAGGACTATACGAAGGCGATGATACCGCCGACGGCGCTTTATCGACAGGAGTTTGTGTCGCCGATATGGTATCCAACGCGGGCGGGGATATTGATTTTACTCGGTCTGATAATAACTGTTGTAATTATTATTAGGTTCTTCATCTGGGTTGTGCTTAAAATTGCGCTTTTAGTGATAAAAAAATGAAAAAGTCCTTGACAGAGGCGATAAGGGGTCATAAGATGGAACTACAAACTAACGGAGGAGAGCTTCAATGGCTTACAAACACACTAACTCAAAAGGCGTTACCTTTTACCTACACAAAACAGAGGTAACTCTTCGCGGTGGCAAACCTCAAACAATCTATTTCTTTGCAAAGGTAGAGAAGAATGCTAAGGGTGTTCCAACAGACTTGCCAGAAGATCGCGAAGTCAATGAGAACCCACGCAATGGTTTCTTGACTGTTTCGAAGAAAAAATAATCAATACCGAGATTATGAAACAACCCCTTGAAAACAGGGGTTGTTTTTTTGTGATAAAATTAAAGTGTTATGAAGAAGAAGCCGACTAAGAAACAATTAGTTTTACTGGAGTTTATTGAAGAGTTTACGCTGAAGAACGATTTTTCGCCGTCATATCGGGAGATAATGGATGCGATGGGGTTGAGGTCGGTGTCGGCGGTAGCGGAGCATATTGATAATTGCGTGGAAGCGGGGTTTATAAAGAGGTTGCCAAAGGCGGCACGGTCGCTTGAGGTGGTAAAGCAGAAAACCTATGACGAAACGATGAGATTGATTAAGGGGAAGCTTGTTGAATTTGAGGGAGATGAGTCGCGGACGGCGGATGCGGAGACGCTGAAGAGGGCGGCGGAGATTTTGGAAATAGAACTTTAGCAAAAGAAAACCCCCAGACGATGTCTGGGGGTGATCATTAAGGTACATAAGGTGCGGTTATTCGGTTTTGCCCAAGAGGGCAGCCTTGCGGTCGGCAAGGTCTTTTTTGGCGCGCGCTATGGCCGCGGCCTGTTCGGGGGATTCGGTGCCGAGCTCGCCGACTACGCGCTGAAATTTTGCATCAGCGGTGCGGGCTTCGGCATTGATTTTGCCAGCGATGGGGTCGATACTGCCGGTCTCGTTGAACGCCTCGCAGGCGCTGCTGATAGCATCGGCGGCTTTGTTTTTTGCGCTGGTGGTCTTTGCTGTGAGCTGAACTCGTTTGAGGTTGCGTGCCATTTCGACGCTTTTTTCCTCGCCTTTTGAGATGGCGAGGGCCACTCAGCGTATGCCGTGATGGGCAAGACACAAAAAACCGCTACAACGAGCGTCAGGAGTAGGGCAGAGAATTTTCGCATTAAAAAATCGACCTCCTTTTGAATTGTTAAGCTGCGTTAGTGAATAACCTTCCTATTGTAGCATAAAATGGTAATTTTTGCAAGTGCTTTAAAGTAATTTTCAGCATGATATAATGAGCTTATGATTATAATCTGGTTATTTGCGTTAGCGTTATCAACGATTTGGATTTGGTTGCCGATATTGATTATCGTGCCGGTGAGGAAGTCAAATAAGAAAAATGCATTGAGAGAGCAGCAGATGCAGGCTGCGCAACAGCAGAGTCGGCCGCCGGTGCAAAAATTTTCAAGCTTGAACGACGCAAAGAAAGAAGAACTGAATCAGAAGATTTATGCAGAGCTAAAAGAGCCGAATCCGAATATGGATATGGTGAAGTTGTACATGAAGGAGATTGAGGATTTGTCGGCGGAGCCGCAACCGCAGCCGCAGCAACCTGGGATGGCGGATTATAGCTATAATGGCATGCCGCCGAGTGCTGGACAGAATGTGGTTAGGCGGGCAAATGTGGCCTCTACTACGCCGGCGTTAAAGACGGAGAATCATGCTGGATTGAACGCCATATTATATATTGGTAGCTTGCTTGTTGTAGCTGGAGTTGGGGCGCTGGTGGCGTCGATTATGGATGATTCGATAAAAATGATGATTATGATACTGATTATCGCGATATTTTATTTGGGGGGAATGTTTATGCGCCGCGACAAGAGGCTGGTGGGCGCAAGCAAGGCATTGATTGGAACAGCGCTTGCGACGATTCCATTTTTGGGATTTGGGTTTGCGGAGTTTTTGAGTGTTCCTGGCGAAATTGCATGGCTGATAACGAGCGTGATCGGATTGATTGCTTACGTCGCGACGACGATTGTGCTTAAGAGTAAAGTAATTGCTTATTTGTCGATGGCGTTCTTGATTTCGCTCTGTCTATCGATGACGGCGACGTTGGCTTTGCCGATGATGTATTACTTTATGTTCGTGATGCTGATTGGCGTTGTTGCGGGCGTGGTGCGAATGGCGGCGGGGAAGAAGGTGCCGGAATTGTTTAGCTCTGTCGTGGAGGTGACGGGCAAATGGTTGACTATATTGACGCTGGTTGTGAGTTTATTGTTTGTCGGGATGGCAGACGGACAAATGTACACTTGGCTGTTTTGGCTAGCGACTGCTCAGTCGGCGCTGATGTGGGCGGACACGAAAAAACTGCCGGAGGAATTGCTGTTTAGGCTGTTGGCTCATATTTCTATATTGGTGACCTGTGCGCAGATATTCTCTGATGACGTGGTGACATTTGGCGTAATATTCTTGGCTTTGGCTGTTGTGCATACGCTAATTAGCTTTGCGCTGAGTGTGTTTGTGAAGAAAGATGGCCGTATGGCGTCGGAGAGCTCTGTGATAGGGGTAATGCTGGTGGCTGTGCTATTTTCTTTTGTATTTATATTGTTTGGCGGAGACGAACGCGCTGCGGCGGTGGTTTGTATGTTGTCGATGATCTTCGTCGGGGCGATGAGTGGAGTGATGACGGCGGTGCACAAGAAGATCGGCTGGCTATATGGTGTGATGGGGATAATGGTGGCTCTGCCTTTGGTGATTGGCTCTTGGGTTATGCCGATCGGCTCGCGTTGGAGTGCAAGTGTGTATTTTGTGATTTATCTTTTTGAGATGCTAGCGGCGGTGTTGTTGAGATTTATGGCTTCGAAGAAACGAGTTGGTTGCGATGCGCTTGGGTTGTGTGCATTGATGGTGTATGGATTTATGGCATTAATGTTCTCAGTTACGCTTGAGAGTGGTTATCAAATTATTGGAATGGTGCTATGGACATTAGCGGTGGGGGCATATGGGTGGACAATAAAACGGATTAGTTTGTACGAAATGGCGGTGTATTTTGGCACGGGAACTTTGTGTAGGATTGCGATAGAGATTTTGAGTGGAATTGGTGCGGACGTTTGGACGTATACGATGATCCTTACTTATATTATTGCGGCGGCGCTGATCGGAACAAGTATATGGAGGGAGAAGGCAGATACGGGCAAGATAAGACTGGGTTTTGCGATGGGACTACTGACGATGATGGTGGGGACGCGGGCGCTAAGCGCAACTGGGATTGGCGATACGATATTGTATCCGGTATGGTTCTTGGTGCTGCATGTTATATATGTTGTGGTTGGTGGGCTGTGGAAGAAGAAGTGGATGTGGGTATGGGGCGCTTGCGGGGTGGCGCTGGCTATTATGTGGTTTGTGAGGGATATGGCGTTTATTTGGCTGATTATGTTGGGCTTTGGCTTGATCGCGCTGGTAGTATGGAGTTTACTGAGGCCGAAAAAATAAGTTGCCCTGTGCTTTTTGACAAATTTGTGGTATTATATACGCAATGAAAAAAGATCCTAGCGTAGTTTATCGTGTGTTTCTGATGTTAGGCGACGCAATGGCGATTGTGTTTTCTTTTGCTTTTGCATATTATTTCCGAACTCATATCGATGCTCGTCCATATTACTTTACTTCGCAGATTCGAGACTTTATTGGCGTGAGTTTGCTTTTGGTGCCGGTTTGGCTGATTATCCTGATGATTCTGGGGCTGTACTCGAAGACAATTTTGCGTTCGAGACTTCGAGAGTATGGTAGATTGTTCTTTGCGTCGGTATTGGGAATTATGGCGATTTTGACGTATGATTTCTTTGCTGATGGCACGATTGCGGAAGGCTCGCTCTTTCCGGTAAAGACGATTGCTATCTATGCGGCGCTGTTTTGTTTTATCTCGCTCGTTGTGTTTAGGACGGCGGTTGGCTTGGCGCGAAAGTTTGTACTTAGACATAACCATGGGCTGCTACGAACAGTTGTTGTTGGGAATAACCAGAACACGACGCAATTTTTGGAAGCGATTACTCCAGAGAGTGGCCATAAGGTTGTTGGGGTGGTGGCGCGAAACGAATTCGTATCGGAGGAATGGCGTAAGCATAAATATCGAAATTTGAAAGAAGCGCTAACTAAGCTGAAGCCGGATGCGGTTATCCATACTGACGGGGAGGACATCGAGGGGGTGAACCAGTTGGCGATTGACCATCATGCGTTGTATTATTATGCACCAAATGAGCAATCGTTGGTGTCGCATATGGGTAACGTGGAACTGATTGCGGCGACGCCGGTAATTCTCGTACGGCAAACACCTTTGATGGGCGGGGCGAAAGTATTTAAGAGGATTTGTGATTTGTTGCTCGGCACTGTTGCTTTGATTATTGCGTCGCCATTTATGTTGGTGATTTTGATAGTACAGAAAATGTACGACATAAAGGCGCCGGCGCTATATAAAGACATGCGGTTGTCGAGATTTAATAAGAAGTTTCCGTTGCTTAAGTTCCGAACGATTCGAGTGGAATATAATGGAATGACTCCAGAAGAGGCGTTTGAGAAGATGGGGAAGCCGGAGCTTTCGGTGAAGTATCGTGAGGGTGGCGATTATTTGAAAAATGATCCGCGCTATACGAAGCTGGGTTTGATTTTGAGAAAGACTTCGCTGGATGAGCTGCCGCAGATTTTTAATATTATTAAGGGCGACATTTCGTTTGTAGGGCCACGAGCTTTGCAGGCAGGTGAGTTGAAGTCTTATGGTAATAGAGGATTGTTGTTGTCGGTAAAATCGGGTCTGACGGGACTTGCACAAGTTTCTGGACGACGTGATATTTCTTTTGATGAGCGACGTGCGCTGGATATATATTATATTCAGAACTGGTCGCCATGGATGGATATACAGATTTTGTTTAAGACTGTTTTGTGCGTTTTGAAGGGCCAGGGCGCGAAATAGAAAATATCAAATCTACGATTTCGTAGGGGAGCTTTTTTCGCATCAACCACCAAGTGATTGTGACGAGGAGAATTAGGAGGAGGGGAAGTCCCTCGGCGAAGATGATGCCGCCAAGAAGGGCGAGGCGAGCTAGATAATATACTAGACGATGGAATGGTTTTCGTTTTTGATTGTCGAGTGATATGCCGGTGAGTTTGCCAAATACTGTTTGGCCGTGATTTACGAAAGGTATGAAGAAATGGAAAATGTTGAAACAGAGGATGATCATGACGGTTTGCCAATTTTGCCAGTTGTCTGTGAAGAAGTAGAAGGGAAGCGAAAGGATTAGAGCGGCGAAATTTGCGAGCAAATGATCGCCAACGAATGCAACAAAGCGGTGGACGGCGCCTGGTTCGGTATTAACTTTTTCGCGTTTTGCAGCTCTAGACCAATTTGGTAAAATGCGGGCAAGGGCAAAGCCAATGAGTGCGCCGAGAGTATTGAAGATTAAATCGTCTACGTCGAATAAGCGATAGGCGCAGGGGTAGACTCCGAATATGCCAGTTAGCTGAGCGGTTTCAATTGTGAGGGATACGGCAAAGGAAATTAGAATTGTTGGAATGAGTTTGAGTCCGAAGATGTTTCGGAGTGCTATGCCAAGCGGAACAAAGAAAATAATGTTTGCGCCGATTTGCATGAGGGCTTGGAGACCGGAGTGTTGCATATCGGAAATGAATTGAAATGGGTTGAGTTGTGGCTGGAGGCTATTGCTGTTGCAGAAAGCTGCTGGGTCGGACGGAAGTGGGTAGAGTGTGAAGGCTACGAGGCCAAGAGCATAGAGCATGAGAAAATATATGACGACAACTCTGCCTTTTGGGAGGCGGTGGAACCGGATGTACTCGATAAGTAAAATAGGGAAGGTTAGAAAGAGTGCAAGGAATGGCCAAATCGCCAGAGCGATTACGAATGGTTGACTAAAGCTACTTATGAAATCTGCCATATTATTTGAAGATATATTTATATCCGAAGAAGTTGAAGATCATGCCGCAGCCAATACCGATGATTTTTGCTATGAGGTTTGTGAGGTCGGCTGTGCCAAAAATGGATGTCGCTATCCAAATGATGCCGCTCTGGATGACCCAAGCGCTGATTAGTGAAACTGCGAGAAAGCGTGGTGCGGTTTGGCGCTTGCTCTTTTTGGATTTCCAGACGAAATTGTAGTTTAGGAAAAAACTAGCCGTCATACAAATGAGGGTCGAGATCATGTTTGCGATGATGACGTAGACGCCCAAAATATTTGCAAGAAGGCCGTAAATTAGAAAATCTAAGACGGTATTGAGTCCGCCGACGAATAAGAACTTTACTTTTTCGCCGTGTTTTTTGTAGAGCGGGTGCTCAGTAATATTATGAAGTTTCTTTCCCATTGCCCAAGTTCCTTGAATTTTTACGATCTATTATATATAGTGGCCTTCCTTGGGTTTCGGCATGGATGTGGGATATGTAGAGGGCGGTGATGGCTTGAGAAATAAGTACGAGCCCGACTAGGAATGTGATGAAGATAGCAAGCATAGTTGGCCCAGTCCAATTTAGTCCTAGAGGATCGCCCATGATGAATTGTTGGATGATAACGAACAGGCCGAGAACCGCCGATAGGGCGGTGATGAATGCGCCGAACCAGCCGAAGATAACGAGTGGGGTGGTGCTCATGGAGACGAAGCTGTCGATGGCAAGACTAAATAGTTTTTTGAAATTGTAGCTAGGTTTGCCAGCAAGGCGATTGCCGTATGTATAGTGAATGTAGGTTTTGTTGAAGCCCATCCAGTCGACTAATCCTCGAGTGATGCGACCATGTTCGGTGAGCTTGTTGAATTCATCTACGACTACGCGATCCATGAGACGGTAATCTGTGCTGCCAGGTAGAGTGTCTTTTGAGCCGAGGGCATTGAGGATTTTGTAGAAAAATTTTGAGCCGATTTTTGCGACGAGGCCATGTTTTTCAAACTTACCCCTCACGCCAGTTACGACTTCGTAGCCATCATGCCATTTTTGGAGGAAGTCGTGAATTAGTTTTGGCGGCTGTTGACCGTCGGCGTCCATGGTAATTACGGCATCGCCTTTGGCCTCGCGGATGCCGGCAGTTAGTGCAACTTCTTTGCCGAAATTGCGTGAGAAGCAGATGACGCGGATTTTTTTGTCGTTAGCGGCAAGATCTTGGAGAATGTTGAGGGTCTTATCTTTGCTGCCGTCGTTGATGAGAATTAGTTCATAGCTTTGATCTAGTTTTTCGAGCTCGGGCTTGAGCATATTATCATAGAACTTCAGAAAGCCTTTTTCTTCATTGTACACTGGGATAACAAATGAGATTTTCATGCTACTATTTTACCATAAAAACCCTCGGATGTAGATGATCCGAGGGTTTGAGGTTGATAGGGGTTTAGATGGTGATGCCGGTGACGATTTTGGCGAGCTCAAGCTTATCGAGCTTTGCGCCGTCTTTGTAAACGCGCATAATGCCTGGGCCAACTTCGTCAATAATTGACCATTCATATTCGCCGTCGGTGTTTTCGCAGAGCCCGATTTCGAGTTTGATGTCCCAGAGCTCGAGACCGATGCGTTGCAGTTCGTCGTGGATGATGGTGCAGGACTTCTCGAAGATGTCGGTGATTTGCTCGAGATCTTCGGCTGTGACCAGATCATCTGAGATGAGCTCGTCGGCTGTCACGAGCGGATCGTCGTTTGCGTCGTCTTTGAGGGTGAACTCGGTGATGTTGACCAGCTCGCCGTCGCGATAGCGATCGGGGTGGCGGCGGATTAGGCTGCCGGTGGCACGATAGCGCTTGATGAACTCTACCCCATCGCCGATGAGGTGAGCTTCCTTGACAATCATTTCTTTGGACGCAATGTCCGAAGAAATATAATGCGTCGGGATGCCGGCCTCTTGGAGCAGTTGGTAGAAATGCGTTGACATGGCGATGGTGGCTTCGGCGATGCCGAGCTGTTCGCCGACGACTTGGTTGCCGCCCGGGTCGACTGTGCCGTCATTGTGTCCGGTGACGGTGTTTTTGAAGATGAGCTGAAGCTCTCCGGTGCCGAGATCGAAGACGTCTTTGGTTTTGCCTGAGTAAAGTAAATTGGACATAGTTTGATTACCTTCCTTTCAACCTGATAAGATACACGAACGCTCTTGGCGTACGATTTGTTGATTATATAATATTTATCTGTTTGAGTCAATGATTTGCGTAGGCACTTATACCACCGAAGCAAGTAAATCAAAATTCATGTTTATGCTATACTAAAACTGTCTAGATTAAATTATCGTATAGGTTACATTTTGCTGTGAAATGGGCAATCATTGCATCGTTTTGGCAAAACGCTATACGAGTAGATCTAGACAATCAGCAATGGTTGTCCATTTTTATTTGGGCCACTCTAAAAGGAGATAACATGAGCAAGAATACAGAACGCATAATTCATAAAGTAAGGATGTACGAAAATTTAGTGTGGCTAGGCCTATTGTTTTACCCCTGTGCTTTTGTGTTTGCCATACTCGCAAGTTCAACCGCTGGCATGATCAGGTTTGAAGACCATACAGAAAAGCAACTTGAAGTTATCCATGATACGAAGGTTTCAAACACCATTGCAATTGTCGCGATAACTCTCATATGGATCGTAATTGGGTTCATAGCGAGCCAAACAATATTTCGGTCGAAATAACTTCTTTAGAACGGTTGAGAAAACTTCAGCTTTTTATGGTTATATTGGGGTCAAGCTGAAGAGTATAGGCAATAAGATTATGCTTGCGTTAGTCTACATTTTTAATATCATAGTGATATGAGTGCAACAGCAGGAACAGAAAAATCTATCGAATTAAGAATTGACATTATCCGCGAGAAAATCGCCGAGCAATCTGGCACTTTCGACAGAATGCACGATAAATGCTTTGCAATAATTAGTCTGATATTAGCGATTGGCGGACTGTTCGCTTACGATGTGTTCAAAATCAATGACCCAGACACGCTGCTAGAATGGATAATTTTAATTGCTGCATTAGTATCTTTCGGAGTTGCAGCAGGATTCATATGTGTAAATTATAGATCGACAAAAACGTGGCCTGTCCCAATTGGTGACAAAGAAATATCTGAGCTCAATCATGCTAAAGATCATAAAGATGTGCTCGTTATAATCCATGATGATTACTTGTTAACGCAGAACGACAGAGAGACATTACTTGCAAAAAAGGCAAAATTTCTAAACTCTGCATTGTATTTATTCTTTGCGGGAGTTATACTAATAATACTACTAAAGCTAGGAGGATAAAAATGACTATGCCTGGAACCTCAATAAAAAGCATCTAAGCAGACTATGCACCCTATCTAACTAGACGGGGTGCTTTTTTATTTATGCTACAATATATCTATATGACGCCTGAACCCACTAAGAAGCAATTTCTAAAAGCACTCAAAAAGGTTGCGAGAAAAAAGCCCGTTGTTCGGCCAAAGAAAAAGACTGTGAAGAAGTAGCATCAACTAATAGATCCCAGAATAAAACCTTCTGGGATCTATTATTATACCGCCAGGCGTATTCGTTAGCATAAAGCTGGAGGTAGCTTCGACTTACTTTTCTATACACGCCTTTAATGCCTCTTTTTATGTGTGACCAAACATTTTCGATGTTCTGCGTGTAGCTGTCTTCTCTGTAATACTCGCCAGCGCCATGATTAGTTCATCCAGCTCTACTTCGCCAGACAACTTAGTGTCGTCGTTGCCCATCATTAGACGGATCTGGTGGAGCATACGCCAGGCAGTCTTGTACGTTACGCCTAATGTACGCTCTATGGTCTTTGCGCTGGTGCCAGCCTTGTTTGAACTCATTAAATATATTGCTTTGAACCAGTCCGTTAGCGGTGTTCTTGATCCGTGGAAAATAGTGCCAGCGGTTGGATAAAAATGATGGCCGCAATTCGCACACGCATATGCTCTACGGCCAGATACTTTGTAGTGTTTAGTTTTCTTTTTGCAGACAGGGCAAACAATACCTTTTGGATGATGGTATTCTACAAGCCATTTGAGGCAAGCTTCTTCCGTTGGAAACTCTGACACCAGTTGGCTCAAGGTGTATTTTGTAGATCTAGACATAAATCTGGTGTACAGTATAACATTTTTTCGCATAATTTGCAAATCCACTATGGACAAAGTTAATAAGCCTGTGCTAAAATTAGAACAGTTTCAGTTGAGCTCATGAGCCGCCGCGTAAAGGCGGCTTTTTGAGCTACCGAATTTTATTATTTGTGGTGGATCCAACGAGATTCGAACTCGTATCTCCCAAGTTTCAGTTGAGCATACTACCGTTGTACGACAGACCCATATAATTTTATCCCCCTATAAGATGTGTTTATCCCCCAGAGCAATAACAACTCCCCACAAATGAGCTGCTTTTTGCCTTCCAGACTCAAGTAGATAATAGCATAAGCATTGTCAGGAATCAATCAGATTTCGGTGGTATTATCGTTTACTTGCCTCAATGGGATAAGTGCCTTTGCGTATTCTTAATGAATTTTAAGCATATGGTACAATGTGGTTATTGAAACGATAATCAGGGAGGTGCAGGTAATGGTTAAGACGGAAACAAAAAAAGAACCGGCGAAGAAGAAGCCGAGTAGCAAGAGCGCTCAGAAGTCTTCGATGAACGTAGTTTTGATCGTAGTGCTGGCGCCGATTTGGTTGCCGTTGGTGATCGCGTTGGCGGCCGTAGTGCTGGCGCTTTTGATTTCGGTTTTTGCTATTGTGGTAGGCTTTGGAATTGGCGGCGCGGCTGTGATATTGGCAGGAATTATCTACTTGCCGCTTTCGGTAATAACATTTTTCCAGAATATGCCGGTTGGGGTTGGCGTGCTTGGCTCTGGGTTGCTTGCGATTGGAATTGGGATACTGATGATTAAAGGGGCGACGTCACTTGCGAAGGTGAGCTTTGGAGGGATGACGCGACTCGTAGAAAAACTTATGCCTAGAAAGGAGCAGAAATGAAGACTTTGTTATCGAAGTGGTGGGTATTTGTATTAGTGTTTGTTACTGCTGGAATTTTATTGTTGGTAACTAGCTGGGGCTTGGGAGCTGGGGGTAGTTATGTGTATATTGATCGTGACGGGATTCATGTAGAGAAGCATGGAGAGGGTGAACGCAAGACAATTAGCGAGGATTCATTAGAAGAATTTTCGAGTGTTGAGGCTATTGCTGTTTCGGTGGATGTTGAGCTGATTGCTTCTGACCATTTTGGATTTGAAGTACAGTTGCCATCCGAAACAGACGGTGTGGAGTGGAAGAATGAAGATGGAAAGTTGACGATTGATGTGCAGAGGGATTGGCCGAGGCAATTGAATTTGTTTAATCTTGGTTTTTTTGGGACGGACTCTTTTGTGAAGATTTACTACAAAGAGGGTACAGAATTTGAAGATGTTTTGCTTGAGTCTACTTCGGGGAGTGTGCGATTTGATGCAAGTAATGAAAAGGTAAAAAGAGTTCAACTTAAGGTGGTGTCGGGCGATATTCGTGTGAATAATGTGCGATGGGAGACGATGCTAGCTGAGTCTGTGAGCGGCGGGATCGATGTGACTGGTGAAGCTGGAACTGAGACCGTAGTGAAAGCCGTATCGGGCGACGTGCGTTTGAAGCTTGGCGGCGAAAAGAAATATGCATATGTAGCGACTTCTGTTTCGGGGGATATAAACGTGAATGGACAAAGAATGGGTAGCCCTGCACGGTTAGATGATAATGGGTCTATGGATGGAGAAATTCGCGCAGCAACGACTAGTGGCGAAGTGCGAATAGAGTTTTAGGGTTTTCGTTTTTTCTTGCTGAGTGAGGGCATATAAACCGACAACAAGATCATCGCCGGCAGAAGAATTGTGAAATAGCGGTTTTTGACTTCGACGAGTAGACTGCCGGCAAAGAATCCGATGATGATAAGGCTTAAGAATATCCAGACTGCCGTGTTGCCTTTGCCCCAATTTTTATAGATGTTGATTAGTAGAGCGACGGACAATGCAAGTGTGAATATTTTGGCGATTTCGGAAACGATCTCTTCTTGGGTTTGTTCGTATCCGATTAGGCTTGAGGCGTTATACATACTGTTTGCTTGATCGCCGTTTGCGATAAGGGCTTTGTTGACGTAGAGTTGGACATTACCCGCTACTCCGTTGGCTTGGTAGCGCTCGATAGCGAGGCGAGATAGTTCATTGTGCACGGATTGCATGTCGGATGGGTATTTTTGCCAGAGCTCGGTACGGACGTCTTGATCGGGCGAATCGTATGCCCACTTACCTGAATAGTCGATGTTGCTGCCTAAGTATAGTGCCCAGCCAGACGCGTTTCGAGCGGCAGGGATTTTTGCGTAATGGTCGACGATGGAAAAATTTAACTGGGCAGTAACGAAGTATGCAACGAGCATAAGAAGACAGGCGCAGGCGGTTTTGATTGTGAGGTTTTTGCCTTTAATAATTTTTGAAGTGAACAAATATAGTACGAGGAGAAGGATTGCAATTAGAATGATGGCAAACATAGGACAAAAGCCGTTGCCGATAGCGAGTATGATCCCTAGCCCAGCAAAAACTGCTAATAGTTGCCATGTCTTGTATCCTGAAGGAGTTTTTTGTAGGAATTTTATTACGACGTAGATGACGAGAATTATTATTGTATTGACTGCGATGATGGGTAAAGATAGGGCGGAGAAGACGATGTTGAATGGGTTGAGGAAATAGATGGCTGCTGCGATGAGCGGTGGCCATTTTTGTTTTGGTAGTAAGTTTTTCATGATGAGGAATGTTAGCGCGGCGCCAAGAATATCAAGGAGGATATTTAGAATTATGACGCTGAAGAGACCTCCACCGAAGATTATATTCGCAATGGCAAGTAGCCCCGTGTAATTCATCTCGTAGGGATACATGGCGAAATACGCTTCGCGCGTGATGGTGGTATTCTCGTCGACTTCTTGCACGAGTTCGCCGGTTTGAGATAATGGCTCGGCGTTCCAGTAGAAGGTGCCGGGATCCCATGTTGGGCTGTATTCGTACTGGAGAAATGAGAGTCTGGCGATGGTGCCCGTGAGGAATATGGCGATGATTGCTGCTATGTAAAACCATTTTTTGGTAGTGATTTTTTTGAGTTTTGGTTTTAGGCGTAGTTTCTTGATAGCGATAGCAATGGCGAAAATTAGAGTAGTAATAACGAATAATGCGACGGCGGTGTGCTTGAGGTTGACGCCGAAATAGAAGTTGGCAAAAATTACCCAGAGAACTATCAGAAAGAGGAGAATTTTGAGAGGTGATTTGAATAGTTTTTCGAGAAACTTCATGAGTGACCCTAGGATAACACGTTCGTTGGGGCGTGGCTAGAAAGAAGCCGGTCTGTTTATGTTATCATTAGCTTATATGGTGGAGAGAGCAAGGAAGAATACAAGTAGAATTTCGCTAGTGTTGATTTTGTTGGCTGTGATTTTGCTTGGTGTTGGCGCCTATATGGTAATCAGCGGAAAACTGTTTGACGGGAAGGCGGAGTCGGATAATTTGCTTGAGTACGGCATGTGGGATGAAGAGGTCGCGATGGATTTGAAAAATTTGCCAGACGACGAAACGCTCGCAGCGCAAGTGGAAGAGCTGTTTAATGTAGACTCAATACCGGTAGTGAATTTGTCGACTGAGGTTGAGATTATGGATGGTAATGAGTATAAGAATCTGTCTATGTCGATAGTCGATGGCGCGGTTGAAGAGAATAATTATAAAAACTTGACGGGCGGCATACGCACGCGGGGAAATTCGACGTATAGAATTGGAAAAGAATATGGTGCGATGCCGTACAAGATTAAGTTGGATGAGAAGATTGATTTGTTTGGCATGGGGAAGAGTAAAAAGTGGTGCTTGATCGCGAACTTTATTGATAGATCTTACATTAAGCAGTTTATTATGTATCAGACTGCGCAATTGATGATGGGTGAAGAGTATTTTCAGCCAAAGGCGAAATACGTGGAAGTGTATATGAATGGGGAATATATGGGGCTATATTTGTTGACGGAGAGTATTGAGTAGGATGAGGGGCGATTGGGGCTTGAGGTGGACTTGGCGGGCTACGCCGAGAATGTGCCGTTTTTGCTCGAGATGGAAGAGAAAGAGTTTGTGTGTGATGAGGGATATAGGGGGCTTATTGAGCAGGATTTTGCGTCGGTAAGGTTTTTTGCGGATAGTTGGGAAACTATGCCGACGTGGCTGTTGGATGATGATGCTAGTAATGATGACTGCACGCATACGCCCTATAGCCTGCAATACCCAAAAAGTTTTGCCGATATGAATGAGGCGCAGGAAAAGAACTTGCGGCATACGATGTATGATTTGTTCGAGTCGGCGGAGCTGGGCTTGTCGATTGGTCAGCTGGGGTTGGATATGGATAGTTTTGTGAATTATTACTTGTTTATGGAGGTTTTTTCTAGTACGACTTTTGTGGGGCCGAGTGTATTTATGTATAGAGGGCCAAATTCTGATCAGATAAAAATGGGACCGTTATGGGATTTTGATACGGCGATGTTTGGCGGAACGGATGGGTCGGTGGATTTGGAAAGGAATACTCTATATAACCACTTGTATAAGTACAGGGCTTTTCGCGAGGCGCTGGTAGGGAGATTTGAGGAACTTGAGGAGAGGTTATTCCCGCTGATCAAAAAGTCGATTACGGCGCTTGGCGAGAACGAGGTTCTGAAATCTGCGGTGTCGAGGGCGGAAGCTAAGTATAATACTTGGGGCAGGAGTTTGAATAGGCATAATGATTATATGGGGGCGACGTACGACATACCGGATCCAAATGTGCTTTCGTATAAATCGCTTAAAGAGCATGTGGACCATTTAACAGATTGGCTGTTTGATGGGTATGATGACGTGCGGGGTTTTTCGGCGGAGGGAAGATTGGTCTGGATGAAGGAGAATGTGGAGATGTGGGCGGAATAAAAAATCTTCGACTGAGTGTCGAAGGTTTTTTGTGGCTCCCACTGGCAAACGAACTGCGAACGGCTAGTATGAACTATGATGAAAGCGAAGTCCGCAATATCAAAAGTATGTTACTTGTAGAATAACAAACAAAGCTACGCCAGACCCTACCCCCCCTTGCCCAAGCCCCGATATTTTCTAAAGCCTGTAAACGCACTACCTACCTACATTTTTGTCGCTATCAAAAAATCGCTATATGTTATAACAGAGGTAGTGTTTTTAATTTGTTGGTAAATGTTGTAAAGTTTCCGTATGGACAAAGTTAAACAAGCAGAAGTCACCAGAGGCATAAGACAACTTATGAACAAATCTGCCTCTGAAACTAAACAATGTTATTTTATTGGCTGTGATATGCGGACAATTCACGCTCACTCTATATCAAATAAACGACTACCGCTAAAGCTATCAAAAGATGGCAAGGTCGGTTTTATAAAAAAGATTGAAAGCCTTGAATATGCTGAACTGGATGAAACTGGTCGTGGTCAAGCAACTACTTTTAGCGGTTTCTGCGAAGAACACGACAAGGTATTCCACCCGATAGACAATGCCGATTATGAAGTTGGAAATACTGAGCAAGAGTTTCTGTTCGCTATGCGGGCATCAGCAAAAGAGTTTAATGCCAAGCAGTCCGATTATGCTACGGCAGACAAACTGATTGAACGCCAAGAGTTTGCAGGCATTAGACTAGGCCGTGATGAGCTTTCAGATTTAAAAATATTCACATTAGGCCTTCGTCAATGTGTCAAGGATTTGAGAGAAGATAGAGGTATATTCGTAGATTGCTTCAACGGCTCAAAATACAATGTCCTACAGACGAAAGTTATTGTGGCCGATGAAGAACTGCCAATGGCGGTTAGTTCGTGTTTTCATCCAGAGCTAGCCCCTGATGGGACTTTGTTGAATGACGTTTCGTCTACTGGTTGGGGCACAAAAATGAAAACTTGGTTCCTGACTGTGTTCCCGCAAAATGGAAAGACGTTTTGTGTAATTTCCTACCTTAGGAGGCATAGACGCGATTTCGTATTTCTCGACAGCATCATCAACGCTGATGAAAAACGGAAAAAATAGTCATCTCAAACTTGATAGCGTCTTACACTGAAAACCTCGTAGCAAACCCTGAATACTGGCAAAACCTATCCGCCGACACAAGACGAAGATACGATGCCATATTCGCCAACTCCTTCAAAACAAAACTCGCCCCGTTCACGGCAGACAAAGAACTAAATTTATTTCCTAGTTCAAGAACCTGATTTGCGTGTTTAGGGCAAAGTATTGCCTACCATTTTCTACATAAATTGAGCCAAACCGATGACGACTTGTTGAAGCAGTTTCAAATTTTACGTTGTGTATTAGATATTCTCTGAACCTGTCCATATCATAAAGAGTAAACACTACTAAATCACCACTATTCTTCACGAAGATACAACCGCCGCCAAGAGCAGTTCCGTCCCAAGGTTCCGTTGGGACCATGCCAAGTGCTATATTGCTCAAAAACTCTTTTACATTTCTTGTTACTTCTAACGGCGTTGGTTGAAAAGGTAGTTGTGTCACAACCCTATTGGCGACATTGGCAAGTATCGCCGTTCCAGACGTTGAGAAATAATCTAAAACCATATAAGCTAAAGTGTCTGGAAGCAAGGTGTCTGTAAGGCGTAGGTTCTGCTTGAACGCTTGGTTATGGGTGTCTGCATAGATAAATCTACCACCAGCGTTCTTTATGGCTTGTATCCTGTCCATAACCTTTGACCCGCTGTTTATACCGTTTATAGCATTTATGTTGCCTGTGAAACCTTGTATTTCGTAGGTAAAGTTGGTTGATTGACTTGCGTTTAGTAAGGTAGATGGACTGCCAATTTGCGATTTCACAGAATAGCCAACTTCTCGTCCTGCGGTTTCAGTCGGCAATATGGATACAGTATTCAAATCTGTCTTTTGCCAAGAGTTAGCCTTAAAGGTATCAAGTAACAAATTATTCATAATTGTATTGCCGAGCGGAATTCTAAAAGCACCTGTTCCACTCCTTATGGCATTAAGAAGTCTTGTGGCGTTTGCCCTATTGACTACTAAACGGTTCAGCATTTGACCGCCTACCTTGATTTCTACGTTTGTGCCAGTAATATCATACTCGGCTTCACCCTGGGTACTTTTCATTAGTAATTTCAACACTCTTACGCACTGTGCTGTTGGGGCAAGGTTATCATCTGCCACGCTTATTGTTTTATCGTTCATTATCAGATAGATTGCATATAATTCAGACCACTCGCCTTTATTATAATTTCTCATTTATTCAACGCTTTCATTATTTGTTTAGCGGTAGCCTGAATTGCTGGAACGGCGACAGAATTACCAAGTTGTTTCATGGCCTGCGTTTCTGATACTGGAAAATTGAAGTCATCTGGAAAGCCTTGTAGGCGTAAGCCTTCCTTCGGCGTAAGCCTTTTTACTTCGCCATCAACCAAATATGTGTCCCAGTTTCGGCGGTCATCTAGTCCAGAGTGTCTACCGCCAACTCGCAAGGTAAAGCCAATCTTTTTATTTACTTCTTTTGCGTCAAAAACATCAGCCATGGTCATTTTTAATTCTTTTGGCTCTGGAAACTCAAACTTGATAGATTTGTCTTTGAAGCCAACCATAAATAAACGTGGTCGGTGTTGTGGCACGCCGTAGTCAGAAGCCTTTACGACTTTATAATAGAAACTGTAGCCAAGTTCCTTCGTCAGCACATGTTTGATAGTCTCAAACGTTTTACCATCATCGTGTGTTAGTAAGCCCCTTACGTTCTCTAGAAAAAATGCCTTTGGCTGTTTTTTCTTGATAATGCGTGCTATATCAAAAAACAGTGTGCCGCGGGTTTCAGTGAAGCCTTTTTTCAGACCAGCCTGCGAAAATGGCTGGCAAGGAAAGCCGCCGGTGATGACGTCAAAGTCTGGTATATGCTTTGGGTCAATCTTTGTAATGTCACCAACGAATGTTTTATCGATATTTTTAAGGTCAAACAACTTTGGTTCAATCTTCTCAAAGTTAGCCTGATAGGTTTTGCGTGCTGGCTCATCCCACTCACTTACAAATACGCACTTAGCACCATTGTTATGAAATGCTAAATGAAAACCGCCAATACCAGCAAATAAATCTATAAATGTTACTTTTTTCTTTGACACTATTTGTTGCTCTTCTCAATAAACTTCGCTAAATCTTCTTTTTTGTAACGGTACAGTTTTCTTACGCCGAGACGAACAGCTTTGAGCATCCCGTCCCTGTCCCAATTACGAAGCGTATTCGGGTGTACCTGTAATAATTCGCTTGCTTGCTCAAGCGTCAACAGGTCTGGAAGCTCGTTTATCTTTTCATCCATATAACAATATCTTATAATACTTTACAAGAATGTGAAAGACGAAAAGAGTAATGACTAAGCCAAACCGTGAAGATATTGCCAAGCTCCTAAAGGAACGCTACAAGTTGAATGATATTCAGATTACTAACGTTCTTGAGTACGCATACAGTTTGTCTGAACAACGTGATAGAGCTAACGACTTTGCTCTTGTCCACTATCTTAACGAACGTGCTATTGCCCTATTCTCACTTGTTGTTGACAGTCGAAACGCCCCAGAAACTGACGACGTAAACCGTAGTTATATTCTTATCACCGACCTAGTAAAGAAGATTTATTCTCGCAATAAGGAACTTGGTGCGATACGACGTCACATTTGTTGGCAAAGCTTTGACCAAATTGGGTATTTGGATGATGTTTGGGAATACGCAAACGATGCTAGAGGCGATTATGGTCAAAGTCATAACGCCGAAGTAAAAAGGCTTTGTATTGTAAACGGCAAAGAAAAGCCAGACATTGCACCTGACGTTAAGAAAATACTTGATGAAGCAGGTAAAAACGTTGATGCCTTTGTCGCCGAACTTGAATATGATGAGCCAGCTCCTGACACTAGCAGAAATTGGTTTATTGAGCAGTACAGCCTTGAACATAAACCAGACGGCACAATACTGGTTAATGGCGTGTTAAAACTAAAAAAGACACAAGCAGGTTCTGCACCAGAGCGTCTAATGGAACAAGTCGTTAAACAGCAGAACACACTTTTCAAACCTAATTTAGGCCAGACGACACGCAACATCAGCACCATTATTAGCAGTATGGGCTTTGATAAGACGCTGAGGGCGTTGTTCTTCCCGACAGTAAGCCAGAGCAAAGGCGTTATTTTTCGGCAGGTCGTTAATAGCTCAGATGTTTCGTCTGAGCGAATTGACACATATAAACTAGATACTCAGCTACAAAAACTTGGTGCAAGGACAGCTGAAAAGCCAACTGACCTAAGTGAAATACCCTTTTGATAGCTTTGAACCGAATTAGTACCGAATTGAACCACACCTGAACCGAAACGAACGTGGTTTGAACCAATCGGTTTCATAAGAATAACAGACTGAACGACTTTATTACGACATAAAACCCAAACAGGGTAAATAGTATTAGATGCTGGCATAGTAGGTAGTATGAATAGCCAACTAGAGCCAGCACAAGAAAACCCCGATACGTCAATCGTGCCTGCATTTGACACTGACGAGTTGAAGAAACTCGCTAAGTTTCTTGACGCCCTTATGGAAGCGGAGCTGTCGTTAGATGAAAGGCTTGTCGCTAATGCGTGTTAGTAAAGTGAATATCATGCCAGTAAAGCCAGATAAGGGCTTGTTAGCCTTCGCCAGTATTGTGATTGACGATAATATCTATCTCAGCTCTATTGCAATATACGCCAAGTTAGATGGCTCGTACCGTTTGCTATATCCGACAAAAACTGTCGGCAATAGGCCGCTAGGTTTGTTCTACCCAATCAACCGTGAAGCAAGTAAGACGATAGAGAAAGCGGTGTTCAAAAGATGTGAAGAAATATTTGAAGGCTGTAGCGATGATAGACACCATCAAGATAGTCGTGCCATATAATAGCCGCCCACACTGGGTTCAAAAAGCTCGTTTGTATCAATCTATTGACGCTAATAAAGGTACATTCAAAGCAACAATGAACCCAAGTGCAATGTACAAGAAAATGGGAGTGTATCAACCCAGACTAACCTACACCGAACGCCCAAGCGGAAAATACGGAAGCCTTGCCCACGAGCTAGCTATTGAGCTGTCGTTGCCAAAGCTAATTCACGGCAATAACTTTACCGAACTAACCGACGTTGATTTTGAAACAATCGTAAAAAAGCTGTCAGAAACTATGCGTAAAACCTATAACATCTGGGAGTTTCCGTATACTCTCGCAAAAGCTAGTGTTCGCAAGATTGATTATTCAAAAAACATTGTTTTTGCCGACCGAACGCCCGTATCAGTCATTATCGGCAATATTAGAACGGCTGACATTTCCAAAACTTACGATGTGCAAAACACCGACTTCAGAAACGGCGGTCACATATATCACATACACACCAACAATTTTGACATTGCTTTCTACGATAAAGTTGCCGATTTACACCAAGAAAAAATATCGCCAAAACGGAGCTATGAAAAAGGCGGCTATGTTCAGATGGGCTTGCTAGATGAGCTCGAAAAACACAAGAAAGTATCTGTCGCTCGTATTGAAGTTCGTATCAATGGTCTAGTAAAACTACGCCAGGAATTGAAAGCTGTTAACATCGAGGTTGATACAACCTTTAGAGGCCTGTTCAGCACCAACATAGCAAGAAAAGTGCTGCTAAGACACTGGGGCAAGGTTTTTGACAAAATACCAAAAATACCACTAGATAGCGATGGGCCCGAAAGCCTACTTATCAATGTGGCGAAGGCCAATCCTAACTTGACGTTGACGCAAGCGTTGGCAGTTGCCCAATACCAAACAATGCTCAAGTATCACGATGAACGCTATATTCGCAACCTTATTGAAAGTATGTTCTCCCCGTCACAATACAGGCGGTTCAAACAAAAAGGTCGTGAACCGCCAAACGCAACACAACTCAAAACTCTCTTATATGTAACAGATACACTGACGGCAATGAAACCTGTGAGTATTGTTGACTATAAGTTATAATTTGTAACAAATTGTTATATAATGTTAGCAAATGATATGATTTGCTACTATCATGAAAGGAAACTATTAAAATGAGTAATTTTGAACAAAAGAACTACGAAGGCGTAAAAGCATTTCTAATCGCTCGCGTATCTGACCCTCGTCAGACCGACGCACTACCCGCCCAAGAGTTACGGCTCAACACATATGCTGAGCGGCTAAAAGTAAAAGAAACGTCAAGCCTCTACAAGTTTGATGAAACGGCTTTCAAAGAAGACCGCCAAAAGTTTCAGAAAATTGTGCAAGTTATCTCTGAAAACTCTGATTTTTGCATCGTGATATTTGATAAGATTGACCGCTTCACGAGGGACGCTTCGTCAGAAGTCGTGCAAGTGTTGAAGTATCTTGTCAAGCAGGGGGAAGTTGAGCTGCACTTCCCGTCTGACAACTTGGTATATCATAAGAATTCGCCAGCCAGCGACAAGACAAGGCTTGGTATGGGTATGGTTTTTGGCGAATACTACTCATCTGCTATCAGCGATAATGTAAAGCGAAAGATTGAACACAAGTTGAGCGTTGGCGAGTTTCCAGGCAAAGCACCTGTTGGCTACAAGAATGTAAAATATGAAGTTGAAGGCAAAGAAGAAAAGAGCATCGTGCCTGACCAAGCTCGTCGTCATTACATTGAAAGGGCGTTTGAGCTACGATTAGATGGAAAATCATTTCGGACCATCGCCAAAATATTACGTGAAGATGGCTTTTGTAGCAATACAAAAAAGCAAGGTAACGTTGGGCAAAGCCAGATTGAAACAATGCTCAAAAACCCATTCTACTACGGCGTTATGAAATATGACGGCAAGCTGTACCCGCATAAGTACGAACCAATCATTACCCGTCGTACTTTTGACAAGGTCCAGCTTGTCAACGAAAACCGCACTAAAGATACGACAAAAACCTGCACAAGACAGATGTTTGCTTTTAGCGGTATCATACGTTGTGCTACTTGTGGTTGTTCATATTCGCCTTACGAAAAGAAAGGTTTTGTTTATCTTCGCTGTACGAAAGCAAAGCCAGAAGTTCCGTGCGACCAACCGCCAGTCTCAGAAGCGATTTTACTTCCGCAAGTTGAAGAAGTATTACAAAAGCTCAGTATCAGCGAAAACATAGTGGACCAAGTCGTAGATACACTAAAGTCTGAACACGATAATATACAGTTATTCTACAAAAACGCTATCGCCGAAACTCGAAAAGAAGCTCAAAGAATTGAAGCAAAGATGGCTACTTTGTATGAAGACAGGCTTGATGGTCGTATTACTGCCATTGACTATGACAAATATGCTAAAAAATATAACGATGGAAAGGTTGAGCTGGAACGCAAGTTAGTAGAGTATACCAACAACGATAAAAGCTTCGTTGTAACATCTTCGTATCTGTTACGGCTCGCTTCTAGGGCAAAAGATGTGTTTGAAAGTTCGCAACCAGAGAAAAAGAACAAGATTTTGAGAATGCTACTTGCGAACTGCCAAATCAATCAAAAAAGACTTCAATTCAATCTGTTGAAGCCCTTTGATGGCTTGCTTTCCGCAATGGAAAGTCATAATTGGCTCCCCGGACTGGACTCGAACCAGTAACCTCGAAGTTAACAGCTTCTTGCTCCACCATTGAGCTACCGGGGATTATGTTAATGATATTACTATTTTTAGAGATATACGTCAAGCGCCTACTTGGTACATGATATACTAGGGAAGTACAAATAGGAGGAATACTATGTGTGGAATTGTAGGATATGTGGGCGACAAGAGAAGTGCACAGGATGTGCTCGTTAGTGGTCTTAAGAGACTGGAATATCGGGGATATGATTCGGCGGGGGTGGCAACCTTGGACAAAAAGGGCGAAGCGCATTTGGCGAGGTCGGTCGGAAAGATCGTAGAACTCGAGAAGGTGCTTGAGAAAACCCCAGTAGATGGAAATGTGGGAATTGGGCATACGCGATGGGCAACGCATGGTGGGGTAACTGTGAGTAATGCGCACCCGCATAAGGCTGGTGACATTTATTTGGTGCATAATGGCATCATCGAAAACTACAAAGAGCTTAAGGCTCAGCTGAAGGATCACGAGTTTAGCTCGGATACGGATACTGAGGTTTTGGCGGCTTTGGTTGATCATAATTATAAGCAAGGTGTGTCTTTGAAAGACGCGGTAGCGAAATCACTTAAACAAGTCCGGGGAACATATGGGATTGCGGTGGTTTCTCCACGAGAGCCAGATACTATTGTGGTGGCAAGGTTGGGTAGCCCACTAATTATCGGTGTCGGTAAAGACGAGACGATTATCGCGTCGGACGCTTCAGCGCTACTTGGGTATACGCGTGAAGCGATATATCTGAATGATGGCGAGATTGCGGTTTGTACGAAAGACAGCGTCGATGTATTTAATCTAAACTTGACTCCACAAAATCATGCACCCGAGAAGATTGAGGGTGACGTGGAGCAAATTCAAAAAGGCGGCTATCCACATTTCTTGCTAAAAGAAATTATGGAGCAATCGAGTACTTTGAATAATACGCTGAGCGGTAGGATTGACGTGAAAAACGGGACAATGCATCTTGGCGGTCCGAATTTGACTACGGAAGAAATGCGCAATATCCGACACGTTGTAATTGTTGGGTGCGGTACAGCATACTATGCTGGACTTCTTGCATCATATTACTTGGAGCAATTAGTGCCGAACTTGACGACGGAAGTGGTGATTGCGTCGGAATATCGTTATCGTTCATTCCATTTGCCAGAAAACTCTGTTGCGTTGATCGTGTCGCAGTCTGGTGAGACGGCGGATACGCTTGCGTGTTTGCGTGAAATTAAGAAGCGTGGAGTGAAGACGCTTGGTATCGTGAACGTCGTGGGATCGACAATCGCACGTGAAGTTGATGGCGGTACTTATGTGCACGCTGGACCAGAGATCTCAGTTGCGTCGACGAAGGCATTTACGGCACAAGTAGTTACTATGTTGCTGTTTGGCGGTATGCTCGCGGGGCATCAAGGTGGCAACCCACAATTTATAAATGAGTTCGTACAAGAACTTTCAAAGCTCCCAGAAGAAATTAAGAAGACGCTAGATGGGCATGCGGAAAAGATTGAGGCATTGGCGAAGAAATATGCAGAGTATGATGACGCGCTATATTTGGGGCGAGGCACGGCTTATCCAATTTCGCTTGAGGGTGCGCTGAAGCTAAAGGAGATTTCGTATATTCATGCAGAAGGCTACGCAAGTGGCGAACTAAAGCACGGCCCAATTGCGCTCGTTGATGAGAATACCTTTGAGGTGTTTAACATTCTCGATAACTGGCTGTACGACAAATCGCTGGGTGGCTTGCACGAAGTGCGGGCGCGCGGTGGCAAGGCGATCGTGTTGACTGACGCTGGGGAGGATAAGCAAATCGAGGCGGACGACATTGTGCGAATTGATACGCCTTTGAAGCACCTAACGCCAATCCTTTTGAATACTCTGCAGCAGCTATTTGCATATCATGTCGCGGTTGCTAGGGGGAACGATGTGGATCAGCCTCGCAACTTGGCGAAGTCGGTGACGGTAGAGTAATATGAGAAAATTCCGAATTGTCATTTGGGCGATAACGATTATTCTGGCGGTTGCGGTTGCGGCTGGTGCGGTAGTGTTAATCATTTCTCCGGACTCGGCTTTTGAAACTGCATTCAATATTATCGCTTTTTCGATTTCGGCAACAAGCGTGGCAATAGCGGTGATGTCGCAGGTTTCGGCATATAAAGATCGACAAAAGATTTCTAAGTTAGTGCATGGTATGAGCGTGCTGGACGAAGAAATGGTACAGGACGAGAAAGCGGTGGAGCATATTCAGCGCAAGCTGAATGAGATCGTGGCGCTCGATACAGAACTGAATCGTAAAATAGACAGACTAGAGAAAAAAGCACATGGAAAGAGTAAAAAGTAATAACGTAACGATGTAGCAATGGAGTACATATGGGCGTATTTAAAAAATTGACTGAGCGATATAGAGAGAACAAAGCTTCTTATGTGGTGTGGCTGATCTTGCAGATATTGGTAGTTGGAACGCTCGTGCGCCATTTGATGCTGGGGGATTTACATAGTGCGTTTGTGTGCTTGCTGACGCTGGCGCTTTTCTTAGCGCCAGTTTTGGTGAAGACGACGTTTAAAGTTAAGATCCCAGCGACGTTAGAAATTCTGGTTTTGTGTTTTATATTTAGTGCGGAGATTTTGGGGGAGATAAATAACTACTATATGAGAATTCCTGGGTGGGATACGATTTTGCATACACTAAATGGTTTTGCGGCGGCAGGTGTGGGATTATCGCTGATGATAATGGTGGACGCCGGGAGTCAGAGGATCCGAATGACAGCGGGCTTTACTGCCTTGATGGCGTTTTGTTTTTCGATGACTGTGGGTGTGGTGTGGGAATTTGGTGAATACGCGGCAGATAGTTATTTTGGTAAAGACTCGCAGCGAGATACATACGCTAACGTGATAAGATCTTCGACGCTAGATGAAACTAAGACAAATACAGTCATTACGATCGATGGTATTGACCGAACCGTATTGTACAATGCCGAAGGAGAAATTATTGGAGAATTTACGGAGGGATATCTCGACCTCGGTATTCACGACACGATGAAGGATCTTTTGGTTAACGCAGTAGGTGCGGCGGTATTTTGCATATTTGGATATTTCTATGTGAAATACGGCAAGCTCAAGTTCTTGGATAATTGGCTGATACGCAAGCGAACGGATTGATAGGTGTGATACAATAGGCTTATGGATATAAACTTGTCGGATTTCTATTCGCGATTGGGTACGATTGCTTTGATTTTGGCGCTCGGGTTCTTTTTAGGGAAACTCAAATGGATTAGTGTCGCTACGAACAAGCAGTTGGTAAATTTGTTGTTGATGGTATTTATGCCGGCGGCTTTGTTTTCGGCGTTTCCGTCAGAATATAGCGACGAATCATTGCAGATGTTTTTTTCAGGACTATTGGGCGGAACGGTAGTGATGTTTGCGCTGCTGATTGTGGCGAAAATTATATTTAATAAGTGGTGGTATAAGGGGGAAGTGGGGTACCAGTCGCAGTTTGCGTTTATATTTAATAATGCAACTTTTTTGGGATATCCAATCGTAGCGCATACTTTTGGAGATGCAGGAATTATCCCATACTGTGGCTTTATTGTAGCGTTTAACGTAGCGCTGTTTTCGTATGGCGTGTGGTTGTTTGAGCGAAAATTGAGCTGGAAACTTGTACGCGGCACTTTGCTTAACCCCAACATCATCGCAGCCTTTCTAGGGATGGTGCTATTTCTTTTGAACTTTTCGATGCCAAGTGCAATTGGCGAGGCGGTGGATTTTGTTGGTTCGGCAACAGTACCACTATCGCTAATATGTATTGGGTTTATGTTGTCTTCGGCGAACTTCAAGAAACTGATTCGCAAATGGAGATTACTGATTACGGCGGCACTACAATTGACGCTTGGGCCGACAGTAACGTTTTTCCTGCTGTCGTGGCTAAATTTCCCACAGGAGGTCGTGGTTGTATGCACGCTAATTCAAGCGTTGCCAACGGCTACGAGTCTGGGGCTGTTTGCGGCAAAATATGGTGGGGACGAGGCTAGTGCGTCTGAACTAGTTACTGTATCTACGTTGATGTCGATTGTGACTTTGCCTGTGATGATTTCGGTTTTATTGACATAAAAATAAACCCATCGAGGGGTTTGATGTGTGATGTGGTGGGGGCACCTGGACTTGAACCAGGGACCAATCGGTTATGAGCCGACTGCTCTAACCACTGAGCTATGCCCCCAGGGTTGATTCATTATACCACGAATTAGTGTATAATTATAAGCGTGAACAGATTGAAAACCAAATTTCGACAATTTGGCTATAAAGCAAAGAAAGATTATTTGACGCTAAGCAACGTGTTGCTTGTAGTGGCGTTGGTGTTTTGTGCGAGTTGGGCGTGGGGGTCGATTACGGCAATGTCACGCAACTGGGAATTGGAACAGAAGATTGTAGAGCGGAGATTGGAGAGGGCAAAGCTGCAGTTGGAGGTGGATAGTTTGATTTTGGAACAGGAATACTACGAAACGACCGAATATCAAGAGCTGATAGCGAGAGCGAAGCAGGGGAAGATGCTGGAGGGGGAAACAATGGTGATTTTACCGGCGAATTCGGAAGAGGCAATCAAGAAATATGAGGGGAGCGGTACTAGTGGTGCGGAGGAAAAATCGAACTTCGATCAATGGATGGAATTTCTTTTTGGTTAGTGGTTGACGTTTTTACGGATCAGATGTAAAATAATATGTACGGCGCGGGGTAGAGCAGTCTGGTAGCTCGTTTGGCTCATAACCAAAAGGTCACTGGTTCAAATCCAGTCCCCGCAACCAAAATTCCACCCCTGTAAAATGCCCCAAATTGGGTCATTTTTTTATACCATATTACCCTCAAAACCCCAAAGTGACAGCAAAAGTGACAGCAACCGCTGCGGTCATCAACAGATGAACCAAAATGCCCACTAAATTCACCGAACCAAAAACAGCTCAATATTAGTGATTAAACAGCCAGACTTTAATAAGTCAAATCTAGGGCAATTTGATAAGGACTTACGGATTCCGTCTGCACATCGTCATGCTCTGCAATCTCGCCCACGTTGCCGCTTAACAGGCCGTCTAGCGCCTTAATCGCGCCGATCTGTACGTCTGAGCATCCGTGGGTATATATTCGCTGGCTAGTTTGCTATAATCCAAGCACAGGGGAGTGCCACTGGCGCCACCCAGTAAATTTCTAGGATGCGGACTCTGTCAGAAAAGCGAGAATTATGTTATATAACGACAGCAGAAATGACAGCAACCGGTTTGAATTATGAAATATTCGTACGTGTTTGTACGTGTATGCGACCCCAGTTAGATAGCATTGACAAAACGTCATTTTGATGCTCATAACCAAAAGGTCGTTGGTTCAAATCCAACCCCCGCAACCAAAATTGATATATAAAGCGACTTGCTAAGGTAAGTCGCTTTTTTGATTACAATAAATTGCCGCTCGAGAGGAGCGGAGTATAGTCGTTGTATTTTTTACAACAGCTAAGATAGGCGACGGCAGGCGATGCGGATTACTTCACCCCAATCGCTAGCGACATGTGGAATGTCGGCGACGGCGCGTGGAGTCATTTCATAGCGTATGGCAATAGCGAGCTCCTGTGCCATGAGTGGGGCTTGTGGAGCTACGATTGTAGCGCCGATGATTTTGTTGTTGCGATCTGTGATTATCTTGACGAACCCGTCACGGAAGTCGGATGTATTGCTGGCTTGCGCTACGGCAAGCGGTACGATGACTTTGCGTACTTTGCGGTCGTGTCGGAGGCAGTCGTCTTCGGTAATGCCGACAGTTGCGATTGCTGGCCAAGTGCGTGTAGTGCGAATGAGGCCTGAGTAATTTGCGACTTCTTTGCTGCGATTGATCATGTGGGACATTGCTACGCCTGCTTCGAGGACAGCGCGCTCGGTTGAGCTGTCGTGACTACCGGTGACATCTCCGGCTGCGTAGATGTGCTTAAGAGAAGTCTGGAAAGTTTTTTCAACTTTGATGCCGTTGTTACCGAACTTTACGCCTGCATTTTGCAGACCGAAATCTGTTGCTGGTGTTGTGCCGGTGCAGAGCAGAACTTCATCAATACGGATGGTTTTCTCTTGTCCGCCACGCATGAAGGTGACTTTTTTGCTGATGGAATCTTTTGATAGTTCAACAACGCGAGACTGAGTGAGCACTTTGATGTTAAGGCGATTGAAGATGTCGTCGAAAACTTGGCCAACTTCTTCGTCTTCGCGGGGGAGTAGACGCCCAGCGATATCGGCGATTAAGACCTTCGTGCCAAGCTCTGCGAAGTACTGAGCGAGTTCGCATCCGGTTGAGCCAGCACCGACGATAAATAGAGTCTTTGGTGGGCGAACGAGGTCAAGAACTGTGTCTGGCGTAAGGTAGTTTAATCCTTCGGGGATTTTAATGCCAGTATCGATCATTTCGGAGCCAGTAGCGATGAGGAATTTTTTTGCAGAAATACGCTGCGAACCGACGCTTATTTCGTATGGGCTGAGGAAATGTGCGAACCCTTTATAGCAAGTAATGCCCGCTTCTTCAAAAATCTTTTTGCTATTGGCGCCAGCGCGACGCATGGCGATATTTTTCCAGTTGTTCAAGGTTGGGTAGTTATAGCGTAAGTTCGTGCTGGATATGCCGAATTTTGCACCAATAATGGACTGGTCTAGAAGGTGTGTAGCTTGGAATAGTGCAGAAAAAGGTACATCCGTGTAGTTGATGGCACTGCCGCCCCATTTGTCTGCTTCGACAATGGCGACGCGAAGGCCTGCACCTGCTGTCATCAAAGCGCCAGCACTTCCTGCAGCGCCGCTTCCGATGACAATTAAATCGAAATTAAACTTAAGCTTCATCTCTATATTATCTTATCATAGTTTTTAAAAACGAAGGCTATATCGGGTGAGAGTTTTTCGAGAGATTTGTGTGCGATGCGACGGATGTCATCCTCTGTAACAGTAGTGCGATTTTTGAGCCATTTGTCAACGTCGGCAGCGGTTTTTTCGGCGATGGTTTCGGCCCATTTTGGCGCGAGGCGAAGACTGCGAGCATGTAGAAGGATCTCTTTTTTTAGCTTGTCTCGTGAATATGTATAGGGCTTTTTCATAGGTTTGGACTCAGGAATTTAAACGCGAAGATAAAGAGACCTAGAATGAAGAAGCCGGCGCCAGAAATAACGCGAAGGAAGGTTTTATTTTTCATGCGCCATTTTTGAATGTCGACGACGGTTTTGCCAGAACGAATAGCGAGTCTAAGGATGATGAGCGGAATTATCGTGACGATGGTGTATCCGGCGACGGCGAGTGCGCGATATTCTACTGGTAGCTCAAGGATGCTGTTGCCGGCAACCAAGAGAAGGATCATGATGAAGGGCATTTCTGCGAAGCAGGTGAGAACGCCAAGAGAGAATGCTTCGGTGTTGCTATTGGTGACTTTTGCGCGGTTATCGACGAAGTGCGCAACGGATTTTGGTAGCCATAGTTCGGTAGTTTTGCCAGATTTGTAATAGAGAAACCACATAACTATGGCAAGTGCGGTAAGAATGCCGATGACGACGGCGAGAATTTCGGTAGAAAAGGCGCTCTCGAAAAGATTAATGACTAAGAAGCAGGCGGTAGAGAGCAGCAGGAAGACGATAATGCCGACTCCAGATATGAAGCTACTGACAAGACCGCGCGTGCGGGCACGAATGTGTTTGCCCATGCTTTCGTGATAGAGAAGCAGGAGGCAACCTAAACCAAGCTGCAGGGATGCGTGTACCAACCCCGCCAAGATAATAGTCGCGACGCTCAACAATTCGCTCATGATTATATTGTAGCATAATTATTTGTATTGTACTTGTGCTTGTTTTGAGATTTATAGAGTAGGTATATTGGAAGCATGAAAAAATATTTTGCCGTATGTTTGATTTTGCTAGAGGTGCTTTTGTCGGGTGTGGTTTGGGCGGAAAATGCGAGTGATGATATGAATATGTCGCCGCAGTTAATGATTTCGGCAGTCAATGCTGGCTATACCGAAGGAGAGACGAAACAGAATTATGATTTTGTTGAGATTTATAATACGACAGGAGAGCCCGTCAGTCTTGATAGTGTGAGGTTGGAGTATTTAAACAGTGCAGGAAATGCTGGTGGAGAGATTTCGTTTGGCGTGGGTATGGAGTTGAATGCGGAGTATTTGGTACTTGGCTTTGCGAAGTCGCCACAATATGTAGGGAGTGACGCAAATTATCTGTATGGTTTTGGCGGTGCGTCGGGGCTTGCGAGTACGGCAGGAGTTCTGAGGTTGTACGATTCGGACGCCTTGCTGGATGAGATTTGTTGGGGGAATGCGGTATGTTCTGATGGGTATTCTAAATTTGGGACGACGTACGAAACTAATACAAGTTTGCGGAGGTGTATCGTGGATGGGCTGGTTGAAAAATGCGAGGATGGACGAGGTCTTGAAATGACGAAATATTATCCAATGATTAGCGATGCGGCTTTGTATTATAAAGAGGCGGAGATGCCGGAGCCTCAATGCGCCGGACTAATATTTTCGGAGGTATATAGTTATTTTGAGACGGAGGCCGCCGAGCAATTTGTAGAAATACATAATCCGACCGATGATATCGTGACGTTGGCCGGTTGTATGATTGAGTATAAAGGCAAAAATTACGAAATGTCGGGAGAGGTCTTTTCGGGCGAATATTATGTGTATCAAAATTTGGAAATGAAGCTAACGAAGAACCCGAGCAGCAGTAATGAGATTTTATTGATAGATGTTGATGGAACGGAAGTCGCGAGCGTGGAATACTACTATGGTCAAAAAAGAGGAACTTCATTCGCGTGGTTTGAAGACGGATGGAAGCAGACGTATGCACGGACTTATGGTGTGGAAAATATCTGGCAGGAGTTTCGCAGTTGCGCTGTGGGTAAGATTATAAATCCGTAAACGGGGAACTGTATAAATTTCTATGAAGATGCAGAGCCGTTGCCGTGCCCTTCGGGAAAATATCGAAATCCAGAAACAAACCGGTGCAGATCATATGAGGATATAGACGCTATATTGAAACCTTGTGGCGATGGAGAATATAGGAATCCCGATACGAATAGATGCAGAAAAATAGAAGGTGCGACTGCCGAGCTTGTGCCTTGTGCTGATGGGTATGAAAGAAATCCAGAAACAAACCGGTGTAGGAAAGTTCGAATGAACAATGGGGCGGATTATGGCGTGAAGGGCGGAGGGGTGGTTTCGGGTGCTGGGTGGGTGGGATATGGCGCGATGGCGGTGATTGTGCTGGCGGGCGTGAGCTATATTGGGTGGCAGTTCAGGGATGAAATAAGGCGTGGTATGATGAAGATAGTGAAAAGAGAGCGAAAACCATGAAGATACTTGGGATTGATCCTGGAACTGGGCGGTGTGGTTTTGGCGTAATTGAAATAGGTGCACGGAATAAAGTGCGAATGGTGACGGCGGGTGTAATTACGACGCCAGCGCATACACCACTCGCAGATAGATTACTTGATATTTATAATTCCTTGCATGAAATTATTGATGAATGTAAGCCCGATGAAGTTTCGATTGAGAAGTTATTCTTTAACCAAAATATTACAACCGGTATTACGGTCGCGGAAGCACGTGGCGTGGCGATGCTGGTGGCGCGACAGTATGAGCTCGTGATTTCGGAATATACGCCGCTGCAAATCAAGCAGACGATGACGGGATATGGACGGGCTGATAAGAAGCAGATGCAGGAAATGGTGCGAATGCATTTGGGATTGAAGGAAGTGCCAAAGCCCGATGATGCGGCGGATGCGTTGGCGGCAGCGATTACGCATTCGTTGATGCGCAGAGGTATGTAGCATTATGTCATGCTATAATAGATGCTATGATTGCGCACTTAAAAGGCACTATTGCCGAGAAATTTGGAAATTTTGTAATTATTGATGTTGGCGGCGTGGGGTATGAGGTGCTTCTGACTTCGATCGATGCGGATGGCCTTACTTTAGAGCAGCAGGTGAAACTATATACGTATCATCATGTGCGAGAACAGGCGGAAGATTTATTTGGATTTTTGAGCTTGGAGGGAAAGAAGATTTTTGAGCTCCTAATTACTGTGCAGGGAATTGGACCGAAAAATGCAATGGCTGTATTGTCGCTGGCGGCGCCAGAAGAGGTGAGAAATGCGATTGCCAATGCGGATGCGGATTTTGTAGCGAAGGCTAGTGGCGTTGGTAAGAAATCTGCGGAGCGCGTGATTGTTAATTTGCGGGACAAAGTTGGATTGCCAACATATTATGGGCGAAAAACTGAAATACAGACCGAAATGGCGCAGTCGGATGAGGCGCTTGAGGCGCTGATGGCGCTTGGCTTCCAATTAGCAGATGCGACAAAGGCTCTTGCGAGCGTAGATGTGAACTTACCAGTGGAAGAGCGAATTAAACTTGCGCTAAGAAATAAGTAGTCCTGATAGAGTTCGATTGACAAAATGTGATTTATTTGGTATAATGTAGTTATTGAGTGCTTATTAAGCACGTATAGGTGGAGAACCTTAATAGGTTAGCTTATGGTATTACTTTATGTTAGGGAGGGGAATATGAGTAAATACGATGAAAAATTGCTTGCAGAGATTCAGAGCCTGAATGAGAATATCGCCAGTTTGGCAGATATTTTACGACTAGTGTATGGTATTTTGGATGGCGAGAAGTCGTGCGATGCGGGCGAACAGGAAGAATTGTCGCCTTGGCGAGATTTGGACATCCCGTACAAATTACTTTGCAAACTTGAGTATCGCGGAATACGATCGTTGGAGCAGTTGGTTGAATACTCGCGCGCTGAATTGATCAGTCTAAAACGAGGATTGACCGATGAGCAGGCGCGAAGGGTTGCCGTAGCTCTTGGCAAGATGAAGATGCATTTGCGAGAGGAGAAAATTTACGAGACGAGCGATGAAGTTGCTGAGTCGCCCGACATTGAGCGCGACGATGCGATGATTCTGGAGGCGCTTGAGGAGCTTGGTTATTCTGCATGGGATTTGTATGACGATGGCCAAAAGTGGGCATTCGAGGCTGTGCGATTTGCAGTAAACAATCCGAAGATATCTCGTGAGTATAAGACGTATTTGTGGCCAGTAATTGCAAAGCGAGAAAATGTAACTGTGGCTGATGTCACGAAGCTGGTTGGCGATAGTGTGAAGTCGATGAAGCCGAGGTGGAAAGAACTACTGAGAATGATTTGTAGTTGCGACGAACGCGAGTCCGAGATGAAGGCACTAGCTGAAAAAGTATTTGTTCTGAGTTACGGATGTCCTACGAGCCATAAATCGTTCATTTTTGAACTGAGAGACATCGGTCTGTATGTTCGAGAAAAAAGAAGGCTTGAGGACATTGAAATCAGCAGAAAAAACGGAGAAGTAAGCTAACGAAAAAATGCCGCCTACAGATTAGATGGGCGGCTTTTTCAAGCTTATGGTTGTAATATTGTGTGAGGTTTGATATACTTTTCGTTGTCGTCTCTAAAATAATTACC
Source organism: Saccharimonadales bacterium (SeqCode) (assembly GCA_047974525.1). GTDB lineage: Bacteria > Patescibacteriota > Saccharimonadia > Saccharimonadales > Saccharimonadaceae > UBA2834. The sequence goes on along the minus strand of JBKECJ010000005.1, from coordinate 8,779 downwards.
AATATTTGGTGGGCAAAGGTCGCGAAGACGACGCATTATTAAGAAGGAGAAACCCATGAAAAAGCGGAACCGCAAGGGGACGCTGCGTGTGGACACACCTCAGTGGAATGAATACATTGAGATGTAGAAAAACGGCCTCTAGAAATAGGGGCCGTTTTTTGATGAAGTGTGCTTTTTATTCTTCTTCTGTTGCAGCTGGGCCGGTTGGTAGTCCAGCCTCTTTAAGCTGTTCGTCGATTTTTTCGCGTAGGAGGTCTAGGAAGGCAGTTTCGCCACCTGCACTCGAAATATCAATATTCTTGCCGTTAATGTAAAACGCTGGGGTGCCCTGAACGTTGTCGAGCTTGGTGCCGACATTGTAATCGAAGGAAATTTTCTTGTCGATATTGGAGTCGCCAAGATCGGATTTGAACTTCTCGACGTCGCCGTTTGGTGCGATGTTCTGGAATAGGTCGGCAAATGCTTTGGTGCGAGTGGAGCCGCTTTCGGCGCTCCAGAGAGCTTGGTTTGCATAAACCGTATCGGTCATTTCCCAGAAGTAGCCTTGCAGGCCGGCGCTTTCAAGTGCGGCAGCGGCAGCACGAGCGTTGGGGTGGCCCTGGATTGGGAAGTTGCGGAAAACAAATGCAACGCGGTCGCCATATTCTTCGAGTAGAGTGGTCATACGTGGCTGGGCGGTTGCGCATCCGGCACATTGCATGTCGCCGTATTCGACCACGACAATTGGGGAGTCAGTATCGCCACGGACGTGCTCGGGGATGTTGCCGTTGTTGTCGTTGGCTGGAATGATCTTTGATGAATCATATTCGTTGTAATCAACTGCTGATTGTTTTGACTGTAAGACTGACCATGTGACGAGCCCGCCGAAGCCAAGAATGATAATTGCTAATACAATAATGGTTGTTTTATTCATAATATTTTGATTGTACCACAGGTTGGCATATGCGGTGTTATAATAGAATTATGTCGCCACTGTTTTTCAGGATTATGAAGAAGATAGTGGGAAGGTTGGACCCGCGTCTCGAAAAATATCGCCCTCCAAAAGAAAAAGAGGAGGAGTATACTCCGCAGAGCAAAAAGGAGTTGATTCAGCTGCTTGGGCGAACGCCAAAGAGCGTGCTTTCTGACGAGGAGCGTACTGTGATTGCGACGGCTATGAGTTTTAGTGAACGGCCAGTGCGCAGCGTAATGCTACCAAAAGACGAGATGACTTTTGTACATGAAAATGATTTTTTGGGACCGCTGATGCTTGATAAGTTGTACAAGTCTGGGTTTGAACATTTTCCAGTAGTGGGCAGTTCGGGGAAGGTGAGTGGGCTGCTGCATACGGACGAGCTAAACGCGCTAGAAATAAAAGAAACGGATCGAGCGCGAAAATACATGGATGAAAACGTATACTATATTCGAGAAGACCATACGCTCGAGATGGCGCTTGCGGCGTTTTTGAGGACGAATTGTTACTTTTTTGTAGTGATAGATAGAATGGAGAGAGTTGTGGGTCAGATTACTTACGAGATGGTTGCTGAGGCGATGATTGGTAAAAAGGTGCGCGACGACTTTAATAAAGACCTGAATATTTTAGCGGTTGCGAAGCGAGAAAAGAGTTAGCACTCTTGCCCCTATGACTGCCAAGTGGTATAATGGGGCGATATGGCAAAACGAGACTATTATGAGATTTTGGGAGTGGGAAAGTCTGCTTCTGATGATGAAATTAAGAAGGCTTATCGTAAGCTTGCGGTAAAATATCACCCAGACAAAAATCAGGGCAATAAAGAGGCCGAAGAGAAGTTCAAAGAGATTAGTGAAGCACATGAAGTTTTGAGCGACAAGCAAAAACGTACGCGCTATGATCAGTTTGGGCATGCGGGCGTAGGTGGTGCGGCAAGTGGCGGAAACCCATTTGGCGGGCAGGGTGGCAATAGCTATAATTATAATGGTCAATCGTTTAACTTTGATTTTGGTGGCGGTGGCTTTGACGACATTCTGGGGAGCTTGTTTGGATTTGGTACCGGTAGGGCACGACGACCCGTGCGCGGACAAGATTTGCAGACGAGCATTACGATAGATTTTGAAGATGCAATTTTTGGCGTGACGACGACTGTGAGCGTGCAGGGCGAAAGCATAAAGCTAAAAGTTCCAGCAGGGATTTTTGATGGACAGGCGATTAGGCTGGCTGGAAAAGGTGGTGAGGCGCCACACGGTGGACAGCGTGGTGATTTGTATGTGGAAGTTCGGGTACGAGCACACAAGCATTTGACGCGTGAAGGTGAGCTGATTTTGAGTGAAGTTGAGATTTCGATGGTAGATGCGGTGCTTGGTACGGAGATTGATGTTGAGACGGTAGACGGCGTAATAACCATGAAGATTCCGGCAGGTACGCAGCCTGGCACGAACTTTAAACTGTCTGGTCATGGCGCACCAAGGATTGGCACAGAGCAGCGCGGCCCACACCTCGTGAGCGTTAGTGTTGAGATTCCACGAAACTTAAACAAGAAACAAAAAGAATTGATGGAAGAATTTCGAAACACCAAAAAGCGCTTTTGGCGATAGGTAATTACGCTCGTGTTTGACTCTTGGCATTTGGCGGGTTAAAATGAAAGCCAAGTATGGAAATAAAAGAAGCATTGCTACGCAATATTTTGATAGGACGAGTGGGTAGTCAAAACTTTGAAATTAAATATACCGGCGGGTATATTGTTTTTGACTGGGGGGATAAAACTACGCGATTACAGAAGGCAGCAAATGGTGTGGATAGCTTGATACCGCTTCCTGACGGCAGCACGCTTCGATTGAAACCTGATTTTACACTACTAAGCGCTTAAGATTTTTTGTTCAAATGTAGTCTGGCTTTTTGAGTGATGCGACGACCACGAGGGGTGCGTTCGATTAGGCCAAGTTGCATTAAATATGGTTCGTAAAAATCCTCAATGGTGCTTGCTTCGTCGCCAGTAAGGGCGGCAATAGTTGTGAGGCCAACGGGGCGATCATCGTAATTATCGAGCATGAGTTGAAGCATGTTGCGATCGGCTGGGTCTAGCCCAAGCTCATCAATTTCGAGCATATGAAGAGCAGAAGTTGCGGTAGGGCGATCGATGATGCCGTCGCCATTTACGTCCGCGTAGTCGCGCACGCGCTTTAGAAGTCGGTTGGCAATACGTGGTGTGAGGCGAGCTCGGCCAGCAAGTAGATTGGCGGCGTCGCCAGAAATATTGCTACCAAGAATTTTGGCGGCGCGCTCGATAATTTGGCGGATCTCATCGTCTTGGTAATATTCAAGACGATATTGATGGCCGAAGCGATCGCGGAGTGGAGCAGTAAGTGAGCCGGTGCGCGTGGTGGCACCAATGACGGTAAAGCGAGGCAGGTCAAGACGAACGGAGCGAGCGGCAGGGCCTTTGCCGATAACGATATCAAGTTTGAAATCTTCCATTGCGGAATAGAGAATTTCTTCTACTGCGCGGCGAAGGCGGTGAATTTCGTCAATGAATAAAACGTCGCCGTCGGTTAGATTTGTAAGGATGGATGCAAGGTCACCAGCTTTTTCGATTGCTGGACCGGAAGTGACGCGAAGGTTGGCGTTCATCTCATGTGCGATGATTCCAGCGAGAGTTGTCTTGCCAAGACCTGGAGGCCCGTAGAGCAAAATATGATCCATGGGCTCGCTACGTTTCTTAGCGGCTTTGATGGCTAGTTTGAGATTATTTTTGAGTCGTTCTTGACCGATATATTCGGTAAAATTATTTGGACGTAAAGTGATCTCGACGATCTCTTCTTCGTGATCGTCTTCGTGAAAACTAGTATCGATAACTCTTTCGATTGCCATATTATATATAGTATACCACCTCTAGCGTCTAGCGTCGCGCTTGAGTACGGAGTTGGTGGATGTGGTGATTGTAGCGATTGAAGGCAGCGAGTGTAAGTGGCTCGGCTGCAAATTTTTCTGCGTAATATTTGCAAGAATTTTCCAAGTCGACAAAGCCATTGTGGCCAGTACGTTCGCTAGGCTCAAGATCTTTTTTGAAGTTATCATATTGGATGTCGATTTGTTTTGCAGCGTTGTTTGGATTGTAGATAGTAGACGTTTCAAATGCGACTGGGGTGGAATTTTCCATGTCTTCACGGAGGAAGAGTTGGCGGTTCTTTAGTGAGTTGAGCGGTTGAACAAATTTGGAAGTTTCGTAGTCATACTTATGCATGAGCTGCATGATTGTTCTGGTGAGTTCTGGGATGTCGCCAGGGGCATCGTATAATTTTGCGTAGCAAATTTTGCGAGCAACAGAAATAAATTCTTGAGAAAATGCTTGGCGCTCAGCTTCGTCTTCGGGCATGCCGATAAGTGGGTTGATGTCTAGGAAAACTCCAATATAGCTTTCTGGAAATGGTAAGTTGTTGTCCATAGTAAACATTGTTGTGCGGTCGTGAACTTTGGAAAATAGAAGGTCGGTGTGAGGTTGCTCGATGCCGTTAAAAAGTTCAAGTGGCGCTGGTAGTTGATCGGCGCACAGACTCAGAAATTTTTCGTAATCGGGAAGTGGCATGACAATGTCCATATCGTCGTCCCATGGAATAAAGCCGCTCCAGTAGGTTGCGCCGATTTTGGTACCGCCCTCTGCATAGTAGCGCAAATTATTGTCGTCGCAAACCTTTTTGAATGCTTCGTAAATTTTGAAAATTCTATGTTGTAGGTCTGTCATGTTTTTTCCTAATGGCGATATTTCGCGCGGCTATTGTTGCCTTTAAATTTTTTACGAATGATGAGTCCAACGCTTGCGAGGTATGGGAACGTGCTAGAAAAACGGGCACAGAATTTTTCGTGTTTTGATGAGTGCTCGCCGATTTCTAGAAGTGCAGGCGCATTTTCTTTTAATATTTTACGATATTCTGGTTTGGGTTTACCAGTATACATAATGGCCTTAACGGCTGCTACCCAATAGTACCTTTGAGCAAATGGCGGCAATTCGGCAAAATCAGTTTCGATTTTTTCGACGATGTTGTTTGCGAAATGCAGGAAGTCGCGATAGCGATGGACTGGGTTGATGTCGCTGATAATTGACTTTGGATTATTGCGATAGTGATAAAAATGCTTGCTAGAAACATAGACTCGTTCGGCTTTTGCGAGTACGTCTATGCCGACGGCAACATCTTCGTAATAATGTCCTTCGGGAAAACGGATTCCTTCCCAGAGTTTCGTATGATAAAGTTTGCCCCAAAGATGGAAAGTAAAATTATATTCTAATAAAACTTCGCGAATTGCGGTTTTAGTATCGATAACTTTATTGAGTTTTGCGCGGAGGCGATGCGTTGTGATTGCAATGTCGGCGTTGTTTTTGGTGAGCTTGTCATACAAAAATTGGATGGCTTCAGGATCCATCCAATCATCAGAGTCACAGAACATAAGAAATTCAGTTTTGACGCTATTGATGCCGGTATTGCGAGCAGCACCAACGCCTTTATGAGTCTGTCGGACATAGCGAACGCGCGGTTCGTCTTTTGCGTATTGTTTAGCGATTTTTTCGGAGCCATCATTTGATCCGTCATCGACCAAAATAATTTCAATGTCCTTGAACTTTTGGTTGATAAGCGAATCTACGCATTCTGCGAGATATTGCTTTTGATTATAAAAAGGGACGATGATGGAAATGATAGCCGAATTTTTATTTGTTGTAGACATAATGTAACCAGTGCGTAGCTTATATTTAAGCGCCGACTTTATCCTTTTTGATAGTTCGTTTTGCGTTTTGTTCGACGTATTCGATGATTTGCGCAGCAACATTGCGGCCGGTAATGCGTTCGATACCAAAACCTGGGCTTGCGTTAACTTCGAGTACGAGTGGTCCACGAGAGCTGCGCATCATGTCGACACCTGCGATATGGAGACCCATTGCACGAGCGGCTTTGACGGCGAGCTTGGTTTCTACGTCGGTGAGTTTGATTGGCGTACCTTCGCCGCCTTTGTGAAGGTTGGAGCGAAAATCGTCATCGAGTGATTGGCGCTTCATGCTTGCAACGACTTTGCGGCCGACCACAAAAGCACGAATATCGGTACCAGCGCTTTCAGCGATGTATTCTTGGAGAAGAATGTTGGTGCCGTCGTCGTTGGTAAGATAAAATGCCTGCAACGCGGACTTGGCGGTCTTTTTGCTCTCAGCGAGAACTACGCCGTTGCCGTGAGTGCCGCTAGCGAGCTTGATAATGACGGGTAGGCCGATTTGTTCGATAAGATCATCGATATCGGCGGTATTGCGTGAGAAGACGGTCTTTGGAGCGTCAACGCCGGCACGGGAAAGGATTTGCGCAGAGCGAAGCTTGTCGCGAGCACGCACGATAGCGATAGAGCTAGACGTAGAATATACGCCGCTGGCTTCGAGCTGACGAACGATAGCGGTGCCATAGCGAGTCATGTTGTTGGAAATACGAGGAATAATGGCGTCATAGCCAACGACTGGCCTGCCCTTATACATGACGGTTGGATCGTGACGGGTAATTGAGGCATAGCAGTTTTTATATTTAATTACTTTTGCCTTGTGACCGCGTTTTTCGGCTTCTTCGACGAGGCGCTTGGTAGAATAGTTGGCATTGCCATTACTTAAAATTGCGATTTTCATAACTGTAAGACCTTTCTATGTCTATTTTTTAACATATTTTTTGTAAAAATGGTAGGGACTTTTGGTGTTTTCTTGATTGAGACGGGGGGATTGTTTGGGCATTTGCAAGGGAATAGCGCGCTTGCTGACGTCGACTAGGAATTTGCCGGAAATAGCGCGGCGGCCAATAATGACGGGAAACTTGTGCTCAGAACGATCGGATAACGAAAACAGAAGTTTGAGGCGTTTTTCTCCGATACGAATACTAAAATGTGTGCGGTAGCGAATCTGCTGGATGCCGTTTCCGCCACGAATAATCGCCACACTAAAATTGGTGCGACGAATAACTTTTCCGGTATAAAATGGAGATTTTGGGCCGAAAAGTTTGAATTTTAGGACGTTATCTTTGGTGACCTTAAGGTCGGAAACCCAGATGGCAGAACCATCAGCTCCGGTGTCGATTTTTGCGGGCACATTTGTGCGCCTTAGTCCGACCAGAGTGATTTTTTCGTTGATGCCAATAATGGGTTTGTCCATCTGTCCATTATAGCATAAGGGGTCTCAAATGTCAAGCTAAGAGGTTATGGTGTCGACTTCGACGGCGTCTTTGGTGGTTTTGTTTTTGATTTTGTGGATGAGGCTGGTGATGGTTTTGATTTCGTCGCGTGGTGTATCTACGTACTTGAAGGTGTAGGTAGTTTCGTCGCCAACTGTGGACATGCGAATGGTGCCGAGCTTGAAGATTTGGTCGAGTAGGCCGGCTTGGCGGAAGGAAACGTCTTCGATGCCCTGAAGGTCGATGATATTGGTGGAGTTGACGAAGAGGCTTGGACGGGATTTTTGGATAGCGCGATGGTTGGTGATGTAGAGGTGGTTGGCTTTGTAGATGATGGTGCCGAGGACGCCCGATACCAAGAGGAGGGCATAGAGGGCAAAAATAACGATGTAGAGATAGCCAATGGCGGCGGAATTAAGGCCGAGCTTGCTAGTGTCGCCCGTTAAGAGAAGTACAAGGGCGATAGTGAGGAGAATGAAGCCGGCGATTTCGCCTGCCCAGATGAGAATAAGCCCGATTTTTGAGCGAACGATGTGAAGGACGACCCATTCGTTGTCTTCAAGATCGATTTCTGGGAAATCTTTGGCGCTCCTAGCGTGGTGGATTTTGGCTAAATCGCTTTTCATTGGCTATATTATACCTTAAATTACTAATTTCGGCTAGTTTTGAGGTAATCTTCTTCTTTTTCCATGGTAGCGCGGAGACGATATTGCTGGCATTCGCCGTCGTTACAGTTGGACGCTTCGTAGGAATAAGTACTGCCTTCGGCCCAGAGGTTGGCGCCGTAAGGATCGGTGAAGAGATTTGGATCCATCCAGGGAAGAGTATCGGCGTTTTCGATGGTTTCTGGATAGTAGCCGTGCTCGGCGTAGTAGCCTTCTTCGAGAGAGTAGAATATGGCGTTGATGGCGATTTTGCGCTGCTCGTCGCGATCCATGGCATCAACGTTGATCTTTTGAAGAAAGAAGAGGACGACAAAAATGCCAACGAAGACAATGCAGATGACGAGTTCGAGAACTGTGAAGCCTTTTTTGCGATTCATATAGTAATATATTAGCACAAACTGCGAAGAACGAAAAACACTTTGGCTGGTGCAACCGAGTATTTGTGATATAATACTTTTTACGTGGCACCGTAGCTCAGTTGGTTAGAGCGTGGGACTCATAAGCCCAAGGTCACTGGTTCGAAACCAGTCGGTGCTACCATTTAGCATATTACTCTCATCGCTATAGCGATTGAGGGATTTTTATTTATAGGCAAAGCTTAAATTAGGGATGGGAATTATTGAAACTGAGGGAAGACTGAAGTATTATAATAGATGTAATGATTAAGAAGTTTTGCTTGATTATGGGGATCTTGGGGCTGGTGGTTTTTTCTGGAACTGCTGGGGCAGCAGAAGTGCCGGCGGTAAAAAACGATACTTACGTGTATGACGGCGCGAACGTGATAAGTGATTCGGTGGAAGTTGAGCTTAACTCGAAGCTGCGAAGTTTGGAAGAAGACACGAGCGCGGAGATTTTTGTGGTGACTGTGGATGGGTTGGATGGCGCGTCGATTGAGGATTTTTCGATAAAAGTGGCGAACTCGATGGGGATAGGTCAGGAAGAATATGACAATGGACTGCTCTTGCTGGTGTCGC